>NZ_JBFAHQ010000005.1:0-268555 GCF_040654235.1 Nocardia sp. NPDC050718
CTAGCAATGCCGAACACCAGCAAAAGTTTGCTGACATTCAAAATGTCCGACCTCGTCAACCGGGGGGTATGAGAGGCCGGAACCAATAATAATATTGGCACTGACATTCATCGACACACTATTGAGTTCTCAAAGAACACACGCACAAGAATCCACCCGCAACATTTCGTAGGGGCTTCAGCGAGGCAGGGTTCAAACTTAGCCCACGCAAGTGCCCGGACGCAAATCCGGGCTAAGTGAGCTGTCTTACTTGTTGTTGTCGGCGCTCATCGTCCAACCTCGTTTCCCTGGTACTCGGTACCGGGTCGGTGTCCGTGTCGCTCTGACTTGAATAAAGTTACGTGTCGACAATTGCAATGTCAAATTCCCTAGTCAGGGGTTGTTTCACGTGTTCTCACCGGCGCGACATAGGCGGATCGGGCGAAACACGCCGGTGTGCGGCCGCTGTGTCGCTGTCGAATCCGATTGCCGCGCCGGTACGTCGACGGCCGGTACCGTGGCGCGGACAAGCCGAGGGCACGGGAGGGTCTGCGATGGCGGGGCGGGACGCGAGGCGACGGTGGGTTCGGCGGGTGGTGGGCGTCGGTGTCGTCGTCGCCAGTGGTGTGGTGGTGGTGACGGCTGCGGCGAATATGGCTACCTGGGCGCTGTCGTCGGGGCATCGCAGCGATGTGGCGGGAGCGCCGATCGTTCCCGTGGTGATCGTGCCCGGGGCGAAGGTCGCGGCGGACGGGACGCCGATGGCCTATCTCCAGGGTCGGCTCGATGTGGCTATCGAGTTGGTGGCAGCGGGGAAAGCTGGGGAGATCCTGTTGTCGGGTGACGCCGGTGGAGCGTCGGGGGACGAGATCGCCTCGATGACGCGGTATCTGCTCGAGCGCGGGATCGATCCGGCGATCGTGAAGGCCGATGGGGAGGGACTGTCGACGCGGGAGACGTGTGAGCGGGCGCGGTCGATGTTCGGGGTCGAGCGGGCGATCATCGTCAGTCAGTATCAGCATCTGCCGCGGGCGGTGGCGTTGTGTCGGGCGGCGGGGATCGAGGCCGATGGGGTGGTCGCGTACTGCGATTGCCGGCGGAGTACCGAGGTGCGCAACAACGTCAGGGAGTGGTTGGCCGCGCCCAAGGCTGTCGCGGAGATGGTGCTGCGCTGAGGGTTCTCGGTCGGACCCGATAGGTCCCTGGAGTAGCAGCCGAGGTGTTCGGAAGGGCGGCAGACTCCTACCTACCCAAGCGGGCATCGTGGCGGAGGCTTCAACGACGCCCCCGGAGCCACACCCGCCACCACCTCGGCTTGGTCGGCGTGGGTGTGGCAGCGACCGGCCGGACCCAAGGCTGGCCTGCCGACAGAGTCCGGCACCTCGCGTGAATGTCGTCGAGAAGCAGGTCCTGGTCGATGGTGTCGTCGTCGAGATGCCAGCGGAATCCATCGAAATCGGTAGCCAGATCGGCCAGCTCAGGACTCCCGACTTCGGGCGTGACCGAGAGGTAGTCGAGGTCGGACGCTATCCGGGTCAGGTGCTCGACGAAGATTCCCTCGCCCGCGAGGAGGGCTTTCGCGGCCTTCTCGGCCCGACGCATCCGTACATCAACATCGCGTGCGGACCATGCCGCCTCGGTGTCCGCGACGAGCCCCAGCTCTGCCAGCGCGGCCCGGAACACGGCAGGCGCGTCGCCGGTCTCGGTCCGGTGCAGGCAGGCGAGTTCCACCAGCGCGGGAGTGTCGTGGCCCTGGGCCAGGGCTTCGGCAGCGGCCATCGGCAGATCCTCGGGGTAGAGCTCGCCCACTGCGAAGCGGTCGGCGGTGCTGTCGAGGTCGTTCATCTGGTCAGCGTGCGGTAGGTGAGGAAGGGGTGGCAATGGAATTTCGGGGGGCGACGTTTCCTCGGCGAAAGATCGGTCAACCCTGTCGGTCGGTCCGGGAGGTGTGCGGACCGATTCCGATCATCGCGCTGATCAGCGCTTTTCAGGAGGATATTGTGCGAATCGTCAAGGCGGTAGCGGTCGGTCTGGCTGTTGTGGCCGCCACAGTCGTGGGGGTGGGTTCGGCTGCCGCGGAGCCGGAGCAGAAGGAGAACATCTATATCGATGTGTCGGTGCTGGGGTGTTCGGTGGGTGCCGGGCTGGGTGGGGATGTGCTCGTCGCGCTGGGTGGCGGGAGTGGGTCGAGTGCGCTGGTGAACTCGTCGCTGGCGGCGCGGCTGCGGGCCGCGGGGTGCCTGCCGCGGCTGTAGGACCTGCGCCGATGGTCTCGCCACGCGCGGCGGGACCATCGGGGTGCCGTGCTCGGGGAATCGCGATCGCGTACCGTGATCGGGGTTGTCATGATGGCCGACGGAATGGGGTGCATCGTGGGCGGATCCGAGCACGCCGCGCGGCTCGTACGTTTCTGGCAGACCGTGGAGTTGTTCGGTCCGCAGCGCGTTCCGGAGGTCGGGGCGCTGCCCGAGGACGGACTCGTGGTCGAGCCGGCGGCCGACGATCTCGCGCCGTGGGAAGACCTGACCGCGCTTCCGCCGCTGCGGGCGGGACGGGTGTGGCAGTTCGTCGTGTACGGCGGGCTGTTCGGGATCGGGCGTGCGCGGGAGGCACTGGTTCGGGCGTTCGGGGAGGACCGGCTCGAAGCCGATGCCCGGCGTGCCGGGACCACGGCCGCTTTCGCGGTGACGCTGACCGAGGACGGGGTGGTCGTCGGTGGTTCGGCGAGCCTGTCGGGGTTGGCGTGGGCGGTGAATCGGTTGCGGTCGCCCGGGCCGGCGGACAGTGGGTGGGCCGAGGGGTTCGATCATGATTCGGCCGCGTTCACGGCGGCCTTCGATACGTTGACGCGCGAAGCCGCGGCCGCCGATCCCGAAGAGATTCAGCACTCGCCCCGGTGGCGGGCGCTGGACGTGGCGGGTCGGGGTGTCGGCGCTTCGCTGATCGCGGCGGGCGCGGACGGGGTCATCTCCCCCGGGCTCGCCGGGATGTCCGCGCTGGCCTTCGCCGAGCGGCTCCTACCCCAGGACCCGGAGGAGCCCGCCGAAGCGCCGCACCTCAGCGGCCGCGATCTCCAGACGTTCACCGGCGAACTGTGTGGGGCGCTGGGGATTCGGTCGGAATTGCGCGCGGGTGGAGTGCGCGTCGCGTGTGTGCAGGTCGCGGCGCGCGACACGGTCGCCGGCGAGGATCGGCTGAACAGTGGTCTGCGTGCGGACCTCGCCACGCTGGTGGCGGCGATCGAGCGCGGCGATGTCGGCGCGGCGTTGCAGGACTACCTCGCCGCCACCGAGACGCTGCCGGTGCACGAGCGCATCGATGTGCGGGAGCGCCAGGACGTGGTGGTCGAAGGGCTGCTCCCCCATCTGGTTCCGGACGGACGCTGGCCGGGTGACCCGCTGGTGTCGGGTCAGCAGTTCGCGGTCGACAGCGCGCTGGCCGGATTGCGGGACGGCGCGGGGATCTTCGCGGTGCACGGCGCGCCGGGGACCGGCACGACGACGATGCTGCGCGATCTGCTGGCGGGGATCGTGGTGGAGCGGGCCGCGCAGCTGGCCTCGTTCGACAATCCCCTGGACGTGTTCACCGGGGTGACCGAGCAGGTGCAGGTCGCGAAGAACTACACGGTGGGCGCGCATCGGCTGGCGTCGAATGTCACCGGGTTCGAGGTGGTGCTGACGACGGGCAGCGAGGAAGCCGCCGCCGACGTGGTCTCCGAGATCCAGCGACGCGACGCCATCGACCGCGAGTTCGACCACTTCACCGAACTGGCCGATCTCGTCGGTGCCGAGCCGGCGTGGGGTTTGGTCGCCGCGGCGCTCGGTGACGAGCGACGGACCTTCGGTGAGCGTTTCTGGTTCGGCGACCGGTTCGCCACCGAGCACTTCTCCGGGTCGACCGCGGGCGGCATGCTCGACATTCTCAAACAGGCCGAGGCCGACCCGGATTCGATCCCGGACTGGTCGACGGCGGTGCAGGATTTCGCGAGTCGGCGCGCCGAGGTGCGCAGGCTCGCGCAGGAGCGGCAGGACGTCGCCGACGCGGTGGCCGAACTGCCCGACACGCACGAGCAGCTGCGGTCGATCGCGGCGGACATCGCCAATGCCGATACCGCGCACGCGCACTGGCGGGAACGGCATCAGCTGGCGACCGAGCACCTGCGGGCGGCACAGGCCACCCAGCACCGGGTCGGCAAGCTGCTCGGGGAGCACGGCGGGCAGAAGCCGGGGTTCACGGCGTCGGCGTCGACCGGTTTCAGCGCGGGCCGACGCTGGAGTACCCGGAGCAACGAATTGCTGCGCGAGCGGCATATCGCCGAGTCGGAGATGCGACGGCGCCAGACCGAAGTCGAGTACACCCGGGGGCAGTGGGCGGAGGCGGCCGAGCACGGGCGGGCGCTCATCCGGGCGCATCAGGACCTGACCGCGCGGCGCGAGGCGGCGCTGGAGATCATCGAGCGGGCGCGGGAGAACTGGGCCGACACCATCCCGTTCGGTGACGCCTCCGGGGACGACGAGCGGTTCCAGCTGTGCAATCCGTGGGCCGACGAGCAGTATTCGACCGCGCGGCGGGAGCTGTTCCTGTCGGCATTGCGGCTGCACCGGGCGTTCCTGCTCGACGCGGCGCCGCGGGTGCGCGACAACCTGATCGTGGCGATCGCGCTGATCCGGGGTGAGCTGGCCGAGGAGCCGAAGCCGGAAACCGTGGCCGCGGCGTGGCAGACGCTGTTCCTGGCGGTGCCGCTGGTGGTCACGACGTTCACGGCCGCGCCGCGGTTGTTCGAGGGGCTCGGGCGGGAGGCGCTGGGCTGGTTGTTCGTCGACGACGCCGGGCAGGCCGCGCCGCAGTCGGTGGCCGGTGGGCTGTGGCGGGCGCGGCGGGCGGTGATCGTGGGTGATCATCGTCAACTGGGGCCGATGGAGACATTGCCGACCTCGGCGCAGGAGGCGCTGGTGCGGCAGTTCGGGCTCGACGCGGAGTGGATGCCGGATCTGGCGTCGGCGCGGCGGGCGGCCGATCGCGGAGTGCGGCACGGGACGTGGCTGACACCGGCCGATGCCGCCGAACCGGTGTGGGTCGGTGCGCCGTTGCGGGTGCATCGGCGCAGTGACCTGCCGATTTTCGAGCTGACGCATCGGATCGCCTACGACGACGATCTGCTGATCTTCGGTACGCCGGAGCGGGCGGAGTTCCCCGGTCAGGATCGGTGGATCGATGTGCGATCGGCGCGGGCGGAAGGGAATTGGATTCCCGGCGAGGGTGAGGCGCTGGCCGAATTGCTGGCGCAGCTGACCGAGGACGGTGTGTCGCCCGGGGACATTCGGGTGGTCAGTCCGTTCCGGGATGTCGCGCGCGGGGCGCGGGAGATCGCGCGGGAGGTGCTCGGGGCGGAGTTCGCGGCGCATCAGGTGGGGACTGTTCATGCGATGCACGGGAATTCGGCCGAGGTCGTGGTGCTGATCCTCGGGACCTCGCCCGCTGCGGGTGGCTCGCGGCGGTGGGCGGCGACGAATCCGAATGTGCTCAATGCCGCGGTGTCGCGGGCGCGGCGGCGGGTGTATGTGATCGGCAACTACCGGTTGTGGAGCAGCCAGCGGTATTTCGAGGAGCTGGCCGCGCAGTGGACGGTGCAGGACGAACCGGTGCGTCAGACGGTCAGCCGGTAGAAGCGCCAGAAACCGAAGTCCTCGATGGGGAGGACATCGACGGCGGTGAAGCCCGCGTCCACGGCGTACTCCGCCAGTTTGGCGGTGCGCATGACGGTGCCGGTGCCCGCCGAGCCGGGGTGGGCCATGCCGTCGGGCAGGCAGATCAGCAGGCTGAAGCCGTACATCAGGCGGTCGACATCGCTTGCGGGTGCGGTGAATTCGGCGTCGACGGCTTCGTCCATGACGATCACGACGCCGCCGGGGCGCAGTGCCTTGCGCATGGCGGTGAGGATCTCGACGGGGTGGGGCATGTCGTGCAGGCATTCGAAGGCGAACACCGCGTCGAAGGTGGCTTCGGGCAGGTCGGTGGCGGCGTCGCCGTGGTGGAAGCGGACGCGGTCGCCGAGGTCGGCGGCATTGTCGCGGGCCATCGCGACCGAGGGTTCGTCGATGTCGTAGCCGTCGACCCGCAGTTCCGGGTAGGCGCGGGCCAGCGCGATGGACGACCAGCCGCCGCCGGAACCGACATCGGCGGCGCGGGCGTCCTGGCCCGCGAGTTTCGCGTGTATGTCGGGCACGCCGGCCAGGTCGACGGCGAGACGGTGCTCGAACCAGGGGCGGTTCATGTCGGACTGTGATTCGCGCATGTCCACGCCGTATTCGGACCAGCCGACGCCGCCGCCGTCGCGATAGGCGCGGACCAGGCCGGGCAGCTGGACCGCGGCGCCGGCCAGCATCCTGGCCAGGGGCGCGAGGTAGTTCAGGCTGGTGGGGTCGGTGAGGACTTCCGCGGGACCGGCGGGGAGGGTGAAGCGGCCGTCGTCGACGGTCAGCACACCGGTCGCGGCCTGCTGCTCCAGCCATTCCCTGGCGTAGCGCAGGTCGCCGCCGGCGCGCGCGGTCAGTTCGACGGCGTCGGCGGGGCCGTGCTCGGCCAGCGCGCGGTACCAGCCGAGCCGGTCGCCGAGGTGTACGGCGAGGATGTCGACGGCGCCGAGTGCCGCGCCGAACAGCCGGTCGGCGAACTGCTCACTGGTCTGCTCCGCTGCGGTCACGTCGATCCTCCTGGCTCGATCGCGGACCGGTCGGCCCGCTGTAGCGAAGTACGTGGTCGCGCGCCACGCGGTTCATTCCGGAGTCAACGATTCGGTCTCCGACCAGCCGGTTGCGGTGTGTTTGCGGGACACTGGCCGGTGCGTGTGTCGAATGATCGGAGTAGTCATGAGAACAGCCATCCTCGGATCGACCGCTTGCGCCGCGATCACGATCGTCCTCGCGCTGCCGGTGGAAGCCGGTGCCGACCCGGTCACCGATTTCCTGTGCAACAGCGGGTCGAGCCAGTTCTGTCCGCCCGCGCCGTCACCACCTGGTAGCGACTGCCATCCGTCGTATGACCCGTGTGTGCCGATCGCCAGCGATGTCGACTGCGAAGGCGGCAACGGGAACGGTCCGGCGTACACGGGACGAGTCCGGGTGATCGGGCCGGACGAGTACGGGCTCGACAGTGACAACAACGGGATCGGCTGTGAGACCAGCTGACGCGCGGCGCGGACGTCGTGCCGCTGGCCGATAGCTGCTGCCCCGCAGGCGCCGCGCATCAGCGGGCTCGGTCTACGGCGAATCGAACAGCAGGGCGCCGGGGGCGATCTCGGTGCCGATGGCGGCACTGACGATCGAGTCCTTCGGGGAGTCCATGACGACGATCGGGCAGATCGGGGAGTTGCCGGTGGCGGCGATCTCGGTGGGGTCGAAGGTGACGATCGGGGCGCCCGCCTCGACGTCGTCGCCTTCGGCGGCCAGGAGGCCGAAACCTTCGCCTTTGAGTTTCACCGTGTCGATGCCCAGGTGGACCAGGACGCCGACGCCGCTGCCCAGGATGACGAAGGCGTGCGGATGGAGTTTGAGGATCTTGCCCGCGAGGGGGGCGGTGACCGTGAGGGTGCCGCGGGTGCGGTCGGGGTCGATGGCAACGCCCGAGCCGACGATCTGACCGGCGAAGACCGGGTCGGGGACGTCGGCGAGGGGGATGACCTTGCCTGCCAGCGGAGCGAGGACGGGCACGCTCACAGGATGTCCTCGATGTCCTCGGCGAGGGTGTCGGCTTCGGGGCCGACGACGACCTGGACGACCGAGCCCGCCTTGAGGACGCCGTGCGCGCCGGCGGCCTTGAGGGCGGCCTCGTCGACCTTGCTGCCGTCCTTCACCTCGGTGCGCAACCGGGTGATGCAGGCCTCGATCTCGACGATGTTGTCCGCGCCACCCAGACCCTTGACGATCGCTTCCGCTTTGGACATGTGTTCTCCCTTTCCGCGGTGGTTGCCGGTTCCAGTATGGGAGCCTCGAATGTGCGCCACGTCATATTTCGCGGTTGACATCCGGCAGCCACCTGGTCAAACTTACAACTGGTTATGACCGGACAGTACCCGTCAGGGTCACCGGTTCACAACAGTTAACCCGGACAGACTCGCAAGTCCGTTCGGCTCGCCGAGACCGCCGGAAACCCGGCACGAAGAAGGTCGACATGTCTGCCGTTACCGACAGTCCCAAGCAAGAATCGAAGGTGTTCGCGGGGTTGCAGCGCCTGGGTCGCAGCCTCATGCTGCCGATCGCGGTGCTCCCCGCGGCGGGCATCCTGTTGCGTCTCGGACAGGACGATCTGCTCGGCCGGTTCTCCGCGCTGGAGAGCACGGCGGCGGTCATCTCGGCGGCCGGTCAAGCGGTATTCACGTGGTTGCCGCTGATCTTCGCCGTCGGTATCGCGATCGGCTGGGCGAAGAAGGCCGACGGGTCGACGGCGCTGGCCGCGGTGGTCGGCTACATGGTGATCGACGGCGTGTTCAAGGCGATGTCACCGATCGTGCTGGAAGGAAAGACCGATCCGAAGGGCGCGCAGGCGCTGATCAACTACGGCGTGCTCGGCGGCATCGTGATGGGCCTGCTGTCGGCGATCCTGTGGCAGCGGTTCTACCGCACGAAACTGCCGGACTTCCTCGGCTTCTTCAACGGTCGGCGGCTGGTGCCGATCCTGACCGCGATCACCGGCCTGGTGGTCGGCGTCGGCATGGCGTTCATCTATCCGGCCTTCAACTCCGCGCTCACCTGGGTGGGTGAGACGGTCGCCGACAACACCGTCGTCGGCGGCGGTATCTACGGCGCGGCCAACCGCCTGCTCATCCCGACCGGCCTGCACCACATCCTGAACTCGACCGTGTGGTTCCTCGTCGGCGACTACACCGACGCCTCCGGCCAGCTCGTGCGCGGCGACCTCAACCGGTTCTTCGCCGGCGACCCGACCGCGGGCACCTTCATGACCGGCTTCTTCCCGATCATGATGTTCGCGCTGCCCGCCGCGGCGCTGGCGATCTGGCACAACGCGCGGCCCTCGCAGAAGAAGCTGGTCGGCGGCATCATGCTCTCCACCGGTCTGACCGCGTTCGTCACCGGCATCACCGAGCCGCTGGAGTTCTCGTTCATGTTCGTGGCGTGGCCGCTGTACGTGGTGCACGCGATCCTGACCGGCACCTCGATGGCGCTGGTGAACGCGCTGGGCATCCACGACGGATTCACGTTCTCGGCGGGCGCGATCGACTATCTGCTGAACTTCGGCAAGGCCACCGACGCGTGGCTGCTGATCCCGATCGGCCTCGGCTACGCGGTGATCTACTACGTGCTCTTCAGTTTCGTGATCAAGAAGTGGAACCTGCGCACGCCCGGTCGCGAGGAGGAGACCGATGTCGAGGCCGGCGTGCCCGATGTCGCCGCGGTCGAAGCCGAGGCGGCGCTCGAGGCGACCGGCGATACTCGGACCGACGCGCCGCTGGTCGCCGAAGTCGAATCGAAGCTGGACAAGAAATTGGAAGGTGAGTGAGGACATGACCACCCGCACAGTCGTCGTCGGATCCCAGGTGGGGCTGCATGCCCGGCCCGCGGCGAAATTCACCCAGGCCGTGCAGGCCACCGGCGTGCCGGTCCGGATCTCCATCGGAGACGGCGAACCGGTCGACGCGGCCAGCGTCCTCGCGGTGATGACCCTGGGCGCGGAACACGGCACCGAGGTGACCCTGTACGCCGACGACGACGCCGTGCTGGACAGCCTGGCCGCGCTGGTGGCCTCGGATCTGGACGCCGCCTGATGGGCGAACAGGTGATCCGCGGCCTCGGCGTGAGTCCCGGTGTGGTCGTCGCGCCGTGGTTGCGGTTCGGTTCGCAGCTGGCGACCTCCGCGCAGGACCCGGTCGGCGGCTCCGTCGAGGACGAGATGGTCCGGGTCAAGGCGGCGCTCGGCGGGGTGGCCGACGAAATGCAGGCCAGGGCCGGTCGGGTGAGCGGCGTCGCGGCGGAGATCCTGTCGATGTCGGCGACGATGGCCCGCGACCCGGGCATCGTCGCCGCCACCGAGAAGCAGCTCGCCGACGGGATGCCGACCGCGCACGCGGTGCACCTGGCGTTCGAGGGATTCTGCGCCAAGCTCGAGGCGCTCGGCGGGTACATGGCCGAGCGCGCGACCGACCTGCGCGATATCGGCGGGCGCACCGTCGCGGTGCTGCTCGGCGAACCGATGCCGGGCATTCCCGAGCCCGGGTATCCCTTCGTCCTGGTCGCCCGCGATCTCGCGCCCGCCGATACCGCGATGCTCGGTGACAGCGATGTGGTCGGGCTGCTGACCACCGAGGGCGGGCCGACCAGTCACACCGCGATTCTCGCGAAATCGCTGGGGCTGCCCGCGGTGGTGAACTGTCCCGACACCGATCGGCTGGTCGAGGACGCACCGGTCCTATTGGACGGCAGCACCGGTGATGTCGTGATCGATCCGAGTCCGCTGCGTCAGCAGGCCGCGATCGAGCAGGCCGCCGCCGACGCCGCACGGCTGGCGGCGGCGAGCGGACCGGGGCACACCGCCGACGGGACGCCGGTGCAGATCCTGGTGAACATCGGCACCGTCGACGATGCCGAGAAGGCGGGACCGGTCGACAGCGAAGGCGTCGGACTGTTCCGCACCGAGTTCATGTATCTCGGCAAGGCGACCGCGCCCAGCCTGGACGAGCAGATCGCTTCGTACACCACGGTTCTCGAACAGTTCGCCGGGCGCAAGGTCGTGGTCCGCACGCTCGACGCCGGTTCGGACAAGCCGCTGCCGTTCCTCGATCTCGGGACCGAGGAGAACCCGGCGTTGGGTGTGCGCGGGCTGCGGATCGGGACGGTGTTCCCGGACACTCTGGCCACCCAGCTCACGGCGCTGGCCAGGGCGGGCGAGGCCACCGGGGCGGATCTGTGGGTGATGGCGCCGATGGTCGCCACCGCTGACGAGGCCGCCGGATTCGCCGCGCTCGCACGGGAATCGGGGCTGCGCAAGGTCGGCGCGATGATCGAGATCCCGGCGGCGGCGTTGCGGGCGGCCGATCTGCTGGCGCATCTCGATTTCGTCAGCATCGGGACCAATGACCTCAGTCAGTACACGTGCGCGGTCGATCGGATGGCGGGTGGGCTCGCGCATCTGCTCGATCCGTGGCAGCCCGCGGTGCTCGATCTGATCGCGATGGTCGGTGCGGCGGGGACGGCGGCTGGGAAACCGGTCGGGGTGTGTGGTGAGGCGGCGTCGGATCCGACGTTGGCGCCGGTGCTGGTCGGGCTCGGGGTGACGAGTCTGTCGATGTCGGTGCCCGCGTTGCCCGGGGTGCGGGCGGCGTTGTCGGCGGTGGATATCGAGACGTGCCGGGACGCTGCCGATGCGGCTTGTGCGGCCAGGAATCCGCAGGTGGCGCGTGAGGCGGTCGCGGCGATCGTCGGGCGGGCATGAATCGGAGGAGTGTGTTGGCGGTCCGGCGGGTGGTCGGGCCGTCGCACAGTGGGTGTGGCCGGGCGTTGTTCGTGCGTAGCACGAGGGTTCGCCCGGTGCGCGATACCGGGCACAACCACTCCCCCGCCTCCTGCCGACCAACTGATTTCGCCTGCGTCACCGATGGGCGACCTGTCGATCGCAGCGAAGTCGCGCGGGACACGGCGCGCGGTACTTCGGCGACGCGGCCGAACCGGCAGAAGGTGGCATTGCGGGAAGTCGTCCGGCAGGAGTCGCAGGAATCGAGCGCCGCGCAGAAGTCGGCGTGGACGGCCGATGTCGGGCATCAGCCAACGCGAGCAACCCACCTCAGGCCAGGGGCGGCGTGGTGACGGCCCGGGGTGTCGTGCGTGGGCGGCTCGTGGGAACGCCCACCGGTGAGATCGCCGATGGGGTGGTCGAATTCACGGATGGGCGCATCTCCTGGGTGGGTGCGGCAGCGGGTTATCCTGCGGCCGCGCAGCTTCCGTCGGCGAGTGACGAGCTGGTGTTGCCGGGGCTGATCGACGTGCACTGCCACGGTGGTGGTGGGTTCGGATTTCCCAATGCCGATGGGGCGGGTGCGCGGGTCGCGGCGGCGAATCATCGTGGTCAGGGCACGACCGGGTTGCTCGGGAGTCTCGTGTCCGCACAGCCGGAGGTGTTGATTCAGCAGGCGGAGCTGCTCGCCGATCTGGTGGATGACGGCGTGCTGCTCGGGGTCCATTTGGAAGGGCCGTTCATCAACGCATGCCGTTGCGGCGCGCAGGATCCCGCGGCGATCATTCCCGGTGATCCCGAGCTGTTCGAGCGGATCTACGCGGCATCGCGCGGCACCGTCCGATCCATGACGCTGGCGCCGGAGACCGCGCACTTCGAGGAACTCCTCGTCGCTATGCGCCGCAACGACGTGCTGCCGAGTCTCGGGCACACCGATGCCGATGCCGCCACCACGGCGGCGCGGATCGCGGACGCGGCCGGTGGGCCGATCACCGCAACGCACCTGTTCAACGGCATGCCCGCCTTGCACCACCGCTCCCCCGGGCCGGTCGGCGCCTGCCTGGCCGCCGCCGGTCGAGGGGACATGGTGCTCGAATTGATCGCCGACGGTGTGCATTTGGCGCCCGAGACCGTGGCGATGGTGTTCGACACGGTGGGGCCCGAGCAGATCGCGCTGGTGTCCGATGCGATGGCGGCGGCCGGTCTCGGTGACGGTGACTATCAACTGGGCGCGCTCGATGTGCGCGTGCGCGATGGGGTCGCCCGGCTCGCCACCGAGGACGGAACGCAGGGGGCGATCGCGGGTGGGACCGCGCGATTGCTCGAGGTGCTGCGCTGGACCGTGCGGAATGCGGGAGTCCCGTTGGTCAACGCTGTCACCGCCGCCACCCGCACGCCCGCACGGGTTCTCGGTCTCGACGACCGCGGCGTTCTCGCCGTCGGAATGCGGGCCGACCTTCTCGTCACCGACCAGTCATTGCAGCCGCGGCGGGTGTTCCTCGCCGGAACGGAAGGAATCTGATGGAAATCGTGATCCGGGCGGACGAGCACGAGGTGGCCACCACGGTCGCCGATATCGTCGGCGGCTATGTGGAGCGCGGCAACGCGATCCTCGGTCTGGCCACCGGGTCGTCGCCGCTGGGCAGCTACCAGGAGCTGGCGCGGCGGTATCGCGACGGCGCGATCGACTTCTCGACGGCGAGCGCGTTCCTGCTCGACGAGTACGTCGGGCTGCCGAAAGAGCATCCGCAGTCGTACTTCTCGGTGATCCGCTCCGAGTTCGTCGACCACGTGAATCTCGATCCGGCGCGGGTGCTGAGCCCGAACGGTGAAGCGGGTGACATCGCGGGCGAGGGCAGGCGCTACGACGCCGCCATCGCCGCGGCCGGCGGGGTCGACGTGCAGTTGCTCGGCATCGGCACCGACGGGCACATCGGCTTCAACGAGCCCGGCTCGGCGCTCACCTCGCGTACCAGGGTCAAGACGCTGACCGAGCAGACCCGCCAAGACAACGCCCGCTTCTTCGACGGGCCGCAGGACGTGCCGCACCACGTGCTCACCCAGGGGCTCGGCACCATCGGCGAGGCCGGTCATCTGGTGATGATCGCGCTCGGCGCTGGCAAGGCCGACGCCATCGCCGCCGCGGCGGAAGGCCCGCTCTCGGCGTTCTGCCCGGCCTCGGTCATGCAGTGGCACCGGCACGTCACCGTGGTGATCGACGAAGCCGCCGCGAGCAAGCTGAAACTGGCCGACTACTACAAGTACGCGCTGGCGAACAAGCCCGCCTGGCAGTCGTTCTGAGATGACCGCGCTCGAGTTCGCGGTGCAGGATGTGGCGGGCGCGATCGGCGCCCGCCGGGTCGGCGCGGATCGGGTGGAACTGTGCGCGGCGCTGGGCAGTACGGGTGGGCTGACTCCGAGTATCGGGATGATCGAGGCGGTGGTGTCGACCGGGATGCCGGTGCACGCGCTGATCCGTTGTCGCGCGGGCGGTTTCGTGTACGCCGAGGACGACGAGATCGCGGTGATGAACGCCGATGCGAAAGCGGCGGCATCGGCCGGGGCTGCCGGACTCGTCGTCGGCGCACTCACCCCGGACCATCGGGTCGATGTCGGCGTGCTGGAGCGGGTACTCGACGGGGTTCCGGTAGACGACATCGAACTCACCTTTCACCGGGCCATCGATCAGATCGCTGACCGAGCGGCGGCGATCGAGACGTTGATCGACCAGGGCATGACCAGAGTCCTCACTTCCGGCGGCGCGGCTCGCTGCTCGGACGGCCTCGACGAGCTGGCCGCCATGGTCCACCAGGCAGCGGGCCGGCTCCAGATCATGGCCGGTGGCGGTGTCACCGCGGCCGATATCCCAGCGCTAGCCCACATCGGAGTCGACGCGATCCACCTCTCCGCCCGCCGCGTCGTCGCCGATGACGGTGGGCCGGGTGGCGGCACGGCCGGACACGAGCGACTGGACGACGAACTCGCCGCAGCGGTCGCGGCACGGCTGCGCACCACGGCGGCTGGCTGATCAGCGGCCTGGATCGGCCCCCATGAGACGATGACCGGCCGCAGCACTGGATGTAGCTCGCCGATCCGGTAAACGCGAGCTGCGCTGCGGAGGTTGGCAGCTGAACCACCCGAAGCCGCCCCTACAAAGCACCACCGCGACCTAGCCCACACCGCCACCACAATGGCGGACGCGCCAACAAAGAACCGAGCGGCGCTCGGCTGCGGTAACGGCCGCACCGCCGACCGACAGCAGGTAGGTGAAGTGACGACGGGGAGGGGAATCCGGTACCGGATTCGCGACACGCCATGCCCGATCTGGTGAGCAGGCGTGGCGTGCGGCCGGCCGGGCGAGCGGGAACCCGTAGTCCGTTCCGGCGTCGATGATCTCGTTGGCCACCCCCGCAGCTGGGCCTCGCCCTGGCCGAGCGCGCCGCGGTTGCCTGCCGGTCCAGTCACCAGCGGCCTCCGTCGCTCACGCTTCGGTGACGGAATTGGCTGGCACCGGCGAACTCACCGAAATCGCACGGCCGTGTTGTTGACGGCGGGGATCAGCCGCCTCCCACCCGCGATTGCGACGGTCTCGCGGTCTGGAGACGGGACGCGAGGCCGAACCCTGCAGCGGTGCGTCCTGGTTGTCCGGCCCGCGCGCGGACCTGCATCGCCCGGGACTGGCGGGTTCGACGAGCGCTGGACGATGTACTCAGAGCCCTCGCCTCCGGGCGCGAGGGAAACTACCGGTTGACCGGCTTCTCGACGATCCGCGGACACCGGTCACTTCGTTCGAACGCGCTCGATAGTCGGGCTACGTTCGTGGCCCGAGTCAATGCGACCAGTGCCGCCGCCCACCACCGCATCGTGGTCGACGGCCTGTACCGACGTTCAAGAGCGTTCGGCGAGAATGAGTTCCGCTTCGCCGGGATTGCAGTCGAATGCCGCCTGGACCGCCGCCAGGGCTTGGGCGTGCTCCCCCGCCGCGACCAGTCGATCGATCTCCGCCCACTGATCGGTGGGTGCGGCGACCGACAGGTCGAGTCGGCGTTCGAGGCGTTCCCACATGCGGGCCACTGTCAGGTCACCCGCGAGTAGGGCACCCAGGTGGGCTTTGAAGGTGGGGTGTTCGGTGCGGTACATGCCCATCCAGCTGCTGTCGGGCGGGCTGGCCTCGGCGTTGGCGGTGCGGTCGGCGAGCTTGAGGATGACGGCGGGTGGGTGGGCGGCGATCTTGGTGTAGGCGTCGAGATTGCGGGCCTTGCGATTCGGGCCGACGCCGGTGACGGCCCAGACCAGGTCGAGAACCTCACGGCCGAAACGGGATTCGACGTCCTCGGCGGTGACCGGAGTGTCCTCGATGACGTCGTGCAGCCAGGCGGCGGTGCCGACCGCGCCGTCGTAGCCGAAGTCGTCGAGCACGGCCCGGACCGCCGCCAGGTGCTTCACATAAGGATGGTCGCCGTAGCGTTGGTCGCCATGGGACTCGAGGGCGAACGCCCGCGCCTCGGATTCCCGCTGATCGAACTCCATACCGCACCCCCGTGCTCGACTCGGATCGTGACGAGATCGACCCTAGCCGAGGCCACCGACAATCAGCGCGGCTTCCGGGCGGTGAGGATGCCGGTCTGGTACTTGCTCTGGGTGAAGTCGAGCTCGGTGAAACCGGTCGCGCGCAGCTGATCGGTGTAGTGGCGGATATCGGCGTCGGCGAAGGGGTTGCCGCCGCCGAAGAACGGGGACAACACCCGGCGCGCTCGCGGCGTGAGCGACGCGTCGGCCAGCAGCAACCGGCCGCCGGGGCGCAGGACCCGCCACATCTCGGCGATGGCGGCCGTGCGGTGCTTGGCGGGGATGTGGTGCATGACGAAAGTGCAGGTGACGACGTCGAATTCGCCGTCGCCGAAGGGCAGTTCCTGGGCGGGTGCCTGCTCGTAGCGGTGGTGCGCCGCGCGATCACGGCGGCGATTGTCGTCGACGGCGATCGCGGACGGGTCGACCCCGACCGCCGCGCCGGAAGGTCCGGTCGCGTCGCCCGAGGCGCGCACGAGTTTGCCCGGCCCGCAGCCGATATCGAGCGTGCGCTGTTCCGGTGCGATCCCGGCGGCCGCGACGAACTCGGCGAGCAGCCGACGCTGCCTGCCGAGGAAGAACACCGTGGTGAACAGGTTGTAGCGGCGCAGGCCCGCGATGACGATGCCGGTGTCGCTGTCCTCGACGAACATGGGGGTGAGAAGCTGATTCCTTGACATAGGTCCATGGTCGGGCGCGGCCACGGCGGCGACCAGGACCAGAACCGCCGGATCTGTCCGTTTCCGGACACATCCGGCGAAACCGTCCCGTGGAGGAACGATGGCCGAGCACACCGATCGACGGGTCCGCCGGACCAGGGACAACCTGCACCGCGCGCTGATCGAGCTGATGATCGAGCGCGGCTACGACCGGGTGACGGTCAGCGATGTCATCGAGCGCGCCGATGTCGGCCGCTCCACCTTCTACGCGCACTATCGCGACAAGGACGATCTGCTGCTGGTGAGCTGCACCGAGTACCTGCGCCGCGAGATCACCCGCACCACCGTGGCCGGCTCCCCGCTCGCGCCGCTGCGGGTGATGTTCGCGCTCGCCGCGCAATATCCGGAGGTCTACAAGCCGCTGATCGGGCCGAAGGCGACCACGACCGTGCTGCACGCCTATCGGCAGTGCGTGGCCGATCTGATCGGCGAACTCACCGCGGAGCTGCCCGGCGACACCATCGCGTTCCTGTCCTGGGGACTGCTCGGCTTCCTCGGCGCCGTGATCGACCCGGGCGACCCGGTGCCGCCCGCGACCGCGTGGCAGCGCTTCGAAACGCTCGCGCTGTACGGGCTCAGCGGCGACGCAGGTCGGGCCACGGTGGCCGGCGCAGCAGCGCCAGCGCCGCGATCACGCCCGTGAGCAGGCCGACCCATTCGCCGAGCTGAGCGATCCGGTTGGTGTCGACGGCGGGTGTCCAGTGCGCGCGGCCGTCGTGGATGACGAACACGCCGACCGGCCGCGCGGGCCTGCCGAATCCGCCACCGCGCGCGACGGTGATCACGGTCGCGCCGTCGGCGGCGGGCACCGGGTCGCCGAAGATGGTCGGCGGCGTGGTGACCGCCTGCTCGAGCCGTTCCCTGATCGTCATCCGAATCCCCGTCGGTCGTCGCGGCACTGCTGTCGAACATACGCGCCGGGCGGTGCGCTGCCCCGCCGTTCGCGAGCAGATCGCCCGAGACCGTGGGTGGGCTTGGCATGATGGGTGGGCCCAGCCACGACGAGAGGTGTTGCGCCCATGACCACCGCACCGGAGCTCGACATCCTGGCGACACCGTGGTCGCGTTCGCTCGGCCTGCGCGTGCCGGTGGTGAACGCGCCGATGGGCGGGGCGGCGGGCGGGCGGCTCGCGGCGGCGGTGACCGCGGCGGGCGGGCTCGGCATGATCGGGATGGGCAGTGCCGGATCCGTGGCCGCGCTGGAGCGCGAGCTCGCGCTCGCCGGGGACGCGGTGTTCGGGATCGGACTGGTCGACTGGGTGCGACAGCGCGAGACCGGACTCCTCGACGCCGCGATCGCCGCCGGGCCGCGGGCGCTGTCGATCAGCTTCGGTTCCGATTTCTCGTGGGTGCCGATCGTGCAGGACGCGGGAATTCTCGCGATCATGCAGGTCTACGACGTGCCGGGGGCGCATCGCGCGCAGGAGGCCGGGATCGACGTGCTGGTCGCGCGCGGGTGCGAAGGCGGCGGTCACGGGGCCGACCGGCTCGCCCTGCTGCCACTGCTGGACGCGGTCCTGGATACCGCGACCGTGCCGGTGCTGGCGGCGGGCGGGATCGGTTCCGGGCGCACGCTGGCCGCGGTGCTGGCGGCGGGCGCGGCCGGAGCCTGGCTGGGGACGTCGCTGGCCGCGGCCGAGGAATCCCTGCTGCCCGAGAACGCGCGCCGGGCGATGCTCGCGGCCGATTCGACACACACGGTGGTGACCACCGCTTTCGACGAGACCCTCGACCTGCCATGGCCGCCGATCTATCCCGCGCGCGTCCTGCGCAACGACTTCACCGATCCGTGGTCGCGCCCGGAACCCGACGAAGCGCGGCCCGACGCGGATCTGCTGCGCACAGCGATCGCCGCCGACGACGCGACCATCGCGCCCGTCGACGCGGGACAGGGCGTCGGGCTGATCACCCACATCGAGCCCGCTGCCGCGATCGTCGACCGGCTGTGCCGGGACGCGGCCATATTGTTGCGGCGCTGAGGGGCCGGGTCTTACGGCTCACCGGTCCGGCGACTCACCGGTCCGACACGAGGCGATTCTAGAGCCCACAGCCCAACGGCCAAGCGGCTTAGGCCCTCAGCGGCCCAGTGCCTCAGCGGCTCAGCGGCTCAGCGGCTCAGCGGCTCAGCGGCTCAGCGGCTCAGCGGACAGGATTGCGCAGGTCGACGGCGCGGACGGGATCGGTCAGCATGCCCTGGTCGAGCTGGATCGTTTCCTCGGTGCGCCAGCGGGCATGCCAGATCGGTACGCCGCCGGGCAGATTCGTCTCGCGGGCAGTGGTGAGCAGCGGGAGTTCCAGGCGGGCCGAGGTCACCGTGACCGCCGCATTGGCCGGGGCGTGTGACCAGACGTCGTCGACCACATCGGTGATCCGGATGCCGAGGCGATGGCCGGCGGCCAGGCGGGCGTCCTGCCAGAGCAGGCGGATCGCGGCTTCCGGGCGGACCGGGGCGATGCCGCGGGTCAGCACGGTGGCGCGGCCGTCGGGCGCGATGTCGTAGAGCTCCAGTGCGACGGTGGCTTCCGGTGGTCCGGACAGGTGCACGGTCGCTGTCGCCCGGCCCGCCAGGTGCAGTGCATCGGTGACCGGCGCCGAGATCGACCAGATCTCACGGTCGGGGCCGGGCAGCAGGCCGCGATCGGTGAAGGTACCGGTGCGCAGGTCGACGGTCACGCGCTCGGAATCGACCGGCGGCCAGACGGTCTCGCCGCGCCAGCCACCGTCGAACTGGCCGACGGTGACCGGCGGGCCCGGCACGTCGACAGCGGCACCGGCGACGTGCCGATCCAGGAACGCCGCCAGTTCATCGGTGAAATGCGGTGTACCGCAGCGGCTGCGGCAGTCGGAGTGTCCCCACTGGCCGAACCAGGCCCGGTGCTCGCCGGGGCCCATCGCCTGCCAGGCGTCCAGGACGCGGTCGGCGCGGGTGTTGGAGTCGAGGAAGCTCTGGCCGAGGAACAGCGGGGTGGTGTTGCCGCGCAGGTCGTCGACGAGGTCGCGGTCGCGCCAGCCCGTGTTGGCGGCGTTGTGGTCGGTGGTGAGGGCGAGGTAGTTGTCCGTGCATTCCTTGGTCAGAGCGACGGCGTTGGCCTGGTATTCGGGTGAGTCGTCCCAGCGGCCGGGGGTGTGGGCGATGGCGAGGTGTTCGGGGCCGGCGAGGTCGGCGGGGCGGAGTCCGTCCTCGGTCAGCGGTTTTCCGCCGAACTTCCACGAGATGCCCTGCATGTACAGGTAGGTGTACGGGTCGACGACGGGTTCGAACGCGGCGACGGCGGCCAGGCCCTTGGGCTTCGCGGCCAGCGCGAGCATGCCGGTCCAGCCCTCGTAGGAGGTGCCGACCACGCCGACACGACCCGTAGACCACGGCCTGCTCGCCGCCCATTCGACGGCGGTGGCCACGTCGGACTGCTCCCCCGGGCCACCGAAATCCGGGCAGCCGTTGGAGCCGCCGTAGCCGCGCAGATCCACGATCACATAGGTGTATCCGGCCTTCAGCGCCCACTCGACCGGCAGATTGTCGGTCGACGGGCCGCCCTCGAGGCGCGGCTGGGTGAGGTAGGCGAGGTGCGCGCGGTACGGGCTGACCGTCAGCAGCACCGGGGTGCGCACGTCGTCGGCCAGGCCCTGCGGCCGCAGGATGTCGGCGTGCAGGCGAGTGCCGTCGGGGGCGGTCAGGTACTCCTGCGTCCACTGGAACGCCACATTCACCGGATCGGCCGACACCGGCGCCGCAGTCCCCAGCACCAACGCCACACCGGCGGCGACCCTTGCCGCCATCGCACCCCATCGCACGGATGGACTATCGCCGGTCGCGTCGTGGGAGTCCAGCCCCGAGATCCGGGGGGCCGCGGACTAGGGCTGGGGTTGCGGGCGGACGGTGAGGATCTGCTGGGCCACGCCGACCGGTCCGCGGACGTCGTGCAGCACGGTGCTGGTCAGGCCCTGACCGGTGTGGCCGAAGGTGACGCTGGTGTCGAGGCCGGTCCACTCGCCCTCGGGCTGCCGGTACAGGTGGATCGTCAGGTCGACGTTGGGGAACATCCACTTGGTCGGCTCCTGGCGGACCGCGATGCCGTTGGCGGTGTCGACCAGCGCAATGAACGACGCCAGAGGCTCGCTCGATTCGCCGGACACCAGTTCCACAGGCGAATGGATCCATGCGGCGGTGCGTCCCGGCTGCGGGAGCCCGACGGGGCGGGTGTCGATGGTGGCGATGTAGCCGCCGGGCCAGACCGAGCTCAGCGCCCACGAGGACAGGGTGTCCGGGGCGGGCAGCCGATCGGGTTCGCCACCGGCGACGCTGTCGGTGTCCTGATCGCTCAGCAGCCAGGCGCGGGCGCTCACGACATCGCGACCGGCGATGACGACCGTGGCCTCGACCAGTTCGATGGTGCGGCCGGGCCGGACCGTGCGGACCTCGATGTCGAACTCCTCGAAGCCGATGCGGCCGAGGATGTCGAAGCTGATCCGGCTCAGCGCCAGCGTGGGGCGTTGTTCGCGCGCTCGCGTGCGCAGGATCTCGTGCACGATCAGCCCGCCGAGGGGGCTGAAGTGCTGTTCGTCGCGGGCCCAGGCGCCGCCCGCGTTGGCGGTGGGCACGAAGCGGTGCGTGCCGACGCGCTGGAAGTAGCTGGGGGCGATCGTCTCCGTCACAAAATTCAACCTACGGGTCGAATTTTCATCTTTCCAGTCGATTAACCATCCCTGTGGTCGACTTCACAGCGCCACGGGACCGCCGACGGCGCCCGATATGATCGGCCGATGACTTCGATGGCGGACGAGAGCGTCGCGCCCGCCGGGCGCGCGGCCAGACGCCGCGATCGCCGCAAGGCGGAGATGATCGATGCCGCGTTGCAGATCCTGTCGAGCAGCGGCTATCAGGGGATGCGGTTCGAGGATGTCGCCGAGCGCTCCGATATCGCGAAAGCGACCCTCTACCACTACTTTCCGAGCAAGGACGCACTGGTCTCCGCCGCACTGGAGAAGCTGACCTCCGATGTCCTGACCCACCTGGGCGCCGCGCTCGACGCGGCGGCGGATCGATCCGCCGCCGATCGACTGCGCGCGCTCGTCGCCGAGCAGCTGCGGGTCCTCACGGCGCTGTATCCCGAAGTGGGGAAACTCTTCTCGTTCCCGGCGCCGTGGCCCGCCGAGCACACCGAGTCGATCAAGACCATGCGCAGGCGGCACGACCGGATCTTCCGCGAGGTCGTCGACGCGGGCATCGCGTCCGGCGAATTCGATTGCCCCGACCCGTCGGTCGCGCTGCACTGCCTGCACGGCATCCTCAACCACGCCTCGATCTGGCTCCGCCCCGAGGCCGACCCGGACGGGCGGACCCGCGATGCCGTGGTCGAGGAGTCGCTGCGCCTGTTCGTCCGGGCCTGAAACCTCGCAGATCGGGCACTGCACGGACCCGCGGGTCAGGTGTCGGAGCGAAGGGGTAGTTTCTCGGGCACGGGCGGGGGATTCTCGCTCGTCACGGGAGGGACCCACTGTGGCTGAGCCGAGAACCCATCACTATCAATTCGCCCATCGGGTCCTGCCCGATCTAGCGCAGCGGCTCGGCGCGCGCATGGTCACCGACGAACCGCCGTTCGGCTACACCGAACAGCTGAAGTACCTGTGGGACACCGTCGGTGAGCAGCTCGCCCCCGACGACCGGCTGCCCTGCGACGACATCAGCGGCCGCCGCCTCGACGGCGACGGATTCCGGCTCCTGCTGGTCCAGCTCCCGACACCGGCCGCCCCCGCGGAAGCGCATTTCGTCGCCGTCGTCCTGCCCGACGAGTCCGAGAACGTGCGGATCTTCACCCTCGAACGCGCCGCCCTCCAACCCCCGGACCGCTCCGACGCCACCATGCTCGGGTCCTGGGCCGACCACAGCCACTTCAACCTGGGCCCCGGCCCCCACCCCGACGCCACCGCCTTCGTCGCCGCCATCCACTCGAAGCTCGCCGCACCGTAGTTCCCGACAGGGGTTCCACGGCCCGGCGCCGAACGGCGCAGCGCGCTGAGCGTGCGCGAGTCAGGCCGTCCTGGCGTCCAATTCGTCGAGCAGCTCGATGCTGTCGCGATACAGGGCCGCCTGTAGCTCCTCGTCGTAGGACACCTTCGACGACCGAACAGGCTTGCGCCCCACCACATATTCGCCGGTGTCGCCCGCGCGCTCGGGTGCCGCGACCAACCATGCGAGATCGGCGCCGGACCTGCGCGGGGTTCGCACACCGGGGAGCACGAGCAGCGTTCGAGCGATGGTTCGCCAGGCCGCGCGCTGGACAGCGCTTGCGTCTCTGGCCAATCCGGTGCCGGGCATGAGGCCGGGGTCGTAGGCGTTGACGGTGATGCCACGCGGCCCGAGTTCGCGGGCGAGGTGGTAGGCCGTCTGCAGGTTGGCCAGCTTCGATGTCGAATATCGACGCCGGGCATCACGCTGGGGCGATTCGGCGGACTCGGGTGGGTAGGCGAGTTCGCGGGCGGTCGCGTGGAGCGGGTGTGGCATGCCGGTGAACTGATCGGGATCGTGCGTTCCCGACGACACCAGGACGATCCGCGCCGGGGCGACCAAGTGGTCGACCAGTTCGCGAATGAGGCCGACATGGCCGAGGTGGTTGATCGCGAAGGTCGCTTCCATGCCGTCGGTGGTGAGCACGCGGCTGGTGAATTGCAGGCCGGCGTTGCAGACGAGGCCGCGCAGGGGCGGCAGGTCGGCCGCTACGAGTTCGGTCGCGAACGCGAGAACCGATGCGCGCGAGGACAAGTCGAGCGGGCGACCGTGCGCGTTGATGGCCGCTGCCGACGCACGCGTGCGGGCGCCGTCCCGGCCGGTGATCACGACGTGATTGCGCGGGTCCAGCGCGAGCGTGCGGGCACATTCGTAGCCGAGGCCGCTGGTGCCACCCGTCACCACGATCGTTCTGTCACCTGGTGTCATATGACACAGTCTGCCACATGACACTGTCGTGCGACACTGTTCCGATGTCGCTGCGGGATCTCAAACGGGAACGGACCAGGCAATCCATCGTCGACACGGCGTTCACGCTCTTCGCCGAACGGGGATTCGACGACGTCACCGTCGCCGAGATCGCGGCCGCCGCCGAAGTCGGTACCAGGACCCTGCATCGCTACTTCACCAGCAAGGAAGAGCTGGTCTTCCCCGAGGACGAGGAACTGCGCGCCGACCTGACCCGGCTGCTCGCCGAACGCCCCGCGGGCGAACGCCCCGAGACCACGCTCGCCGTGGTCATCGCTCCCCTGGTCGGCCGATTCGGCAGCGAAAATCTTGTCAAGGCCCGTACCCGCGACGAGCTGATCGCGAGCTCCCCGGCCCTGCTGGCCCGCGATCTCGCCAAACAGGCCGCCGTCGAGCACCTCGTCGAACACCACCTGGCCCGGCAACTCGGCGTCGCGGTCGGCACCGATGTCCGCCCGTCGCTCTGGGCGAAGATCGGCATGGCCTGTTTCTTCTCCGCCTATCGGGTGTGGCTCAGCCAGGGCGGCAACCTCGCCGATCATGTGGCCGCCGCCAGCGCGGCCCTGTCCGAGACGCTGCCGCCACTCGGCACCTAGCGAACGCGAATCGCCCGCCCACGGAGTCCGTGGACGGGCGATTCAGGCACTGCTACCGACGAATCGGCTGGTACGACTTACACGTCGTAGTACAGCTCGAACTCGTACGGGTGCGGGCGCAGGTTGACCGGCGCGATTTCGCTGTCGCGCTTGATCTGGATCCAGGTCTCGATCAGGTCCTCGGTGAAGACGTTGCCCTCGGTGAGGTAGTCGTGATCCTGCTCGAGGCGGTCGATGACCGTGGCCAGGCTGGTGGGGGCCTGCGGGATGTTCTTGGCCTCCTCGGGCGGCAGCTCGTAGAGGTCCTTGTCGACCGGAGCCAGCGGCTCGATCTTGTTCTTGATGCCGTCCAGGCCGGCCATCATCATGGCGGCGAAGGCCAGGTACGGGTTGCCCGAGGAGTCCGGCGCGCGGAACTCGATGCGCTTGGCCTTCGGGTTGTTGCCCGTCACCGGGATACGCACGGCAGCCGAGCGGTTGCGCTGCGAGTACACCAGGTTGATGGGGGCCTCGTAGCCCGGCACCAGACGGTGGTAGGAGTTGACGGTCGGGTTGGTGAACGCCAGCAGCGACGGGGCGTGGTGCAGGATGCCGCCGATGTAGTGACGCGCCAGATCCGAGAGGCCACCGTAGCCGGCCTCGTCGTGGAACAGCGGCTTGCCGTCCTTCCACAGCGACTGGTGCACGTGCATGCCCGAGCCGTTGTCACCGAAGAGGGGCTTCGGCATGAAGGTGACAGACTTGCCTTCCTGCCACGCGGTGTTCTTCACGATGTACTTGAACAGCTGCAGGTCGTCCGCGGCGGAGAGCAGCGTGCCGAACTTGTAGTTGATCTCGGCCTGACCGGCGGTGCCGACCTCGTGGTGGCCGCGCTCGAGCTCGAAGCCCGCGTTCTGCAGGTTGGTCGAGATCTTGTCGCGCAGGTCGACGTAGTGGTCGTACGGGGCGACGGGGAAGTAGCCACCCTTGTTGCGGACCTTGTAGCCCAGGTTGCGGCTGCCGTCCGGGTTGAACTCGTTGCCGGTGTTCCACGAGCCCGAGACCGACTCGATCTCGTAGAACGAGCCGTTCATGCCCGAGCCGTAGCGGATGCCGTCGAAGATGTAGAACTCGGCCTCGGCACCGAAGTAGGCGGTGTCGGCGATGCCGGTCGAACGCAGGTACTCCTCCGCCTTGCGCGCGATGTTGCGCGGGTCGCGGGAGTAGGCCTCACGGGTGAACGGGTCGTGCACGAAGAAGTTCAGGTTCAGGGTCTTCGCGGCACGGAAGGGGTCGATCCGCGCGGTGCTGAAGTCGGGGAGCAGGAGCATGTCCGACTCGTCGATCGACTGGAAGCCACGCACCGAGGAGCCGTCGAACGCCAGACCCTCTTCGGCCAGGTCGGCGGTGAACGCCTTGGCCGGGATCGAGAAGTGCTGCTGGACGCCGGGAAGGTCGGAGAAGCGGATATCGACGTATTCGATGTCCTCTTCCTTGATGTACTGGATGACCTCTTCGGCCGTGCTGAACGTCACTTGTTCTCCTTACGGATCGGTTCCCAGCCAGTCGCGATGCATGGGTTCGTCGCCAGCTGACGCTATGGACGCGGTGTTTCCCTACAGTCAAGGCTGTGTTTCGCCAGTGTTACGCGTGCCGGATATCTGGTGATGTCTGCCATCCGGGCGCGACCTGCATCGTAATCCTGCCATCCGTTCCCCCGCGCGGTGACGTGACCTCCGCTAATGCGGTCATGAGCGGGCGATAGCCGGCCACTATCCTGGGACCCATGGCGCGTATCACCGGCACATGGCTTTCCGGCAATCCGGCGGAACCGGGCGACCCGGAAACATCCGGCTACCCCGGCGAGCTGTACGGGCTGCCGCGCGAGGGCGCGGGCTCGCTCGCGCCGACCTGGCGCCGGGTCGTCGCGCTGTTCGTCGACTGGTTCATCGCGGTCGGCATCGCCGCCGTGATCACCCGCAGCTTCGCCTCGTCGTCGGTGCCGCTGCTGGTGTGGTTCGTGATCGGCGTGGCCGCGGTGACGCTGTTCGGGTTCACCCCCGGCCAGTACTTCCTGAAACTGCGGGTGCTGCGGATCGACGCCCCGGTCGCGGTCGGGTTCGTGCGGGCGCTGGCGCGGCAGGTGCTGCTGGTGTTCGTCATCCCGGCGCTGTTCACCGACGCCGACGGGCGCGGCATGCACGATCGCGCCACCGGCACGGCCCTGGTCAACGCGAGCTGACCCGTCGCGGCGGGCCGGGGGCGGCCTTTACGCTGTGGCCGTGTCACTGAATCCGGCCCTGCTGGCCGTGCGTTTCCTGCTCGAGCTCGTCGCCATCACCTCGTTCGGGGTGTTCGGCTGGCGGGCGTTCGACTCGCCCTGGCGATATCTGCTCGTCGTCGTGCTGCCGATCGCGGCCGCGCTGCTGTGGGGCACGTTCGCGCTCGCGAACGATCCGAGCCGCGGTGGCGGCGCGCCGGTGCCCGTCTCGGGCCCGGTCCGGCTGCTGATCGAGGTCGCCGTGCTCTTCGGTGGCGCCGCCGCGCTGTGGGGCGCTGGACTGCCCCGGCTCGCGCTGATCTCGACGGCGGTGCTGGTCGGCTACCACCTGCTGGCCTACGACCGGATCCTGTGGCTGCTCACCGGACGGGCGCCGAACTCCTGACATGACACGAGCCCGGCACCTGCGATCAGGTGCCGGGCTCGTGGTGGTAGGCGGGCTCAGCGGCGACGGATCGCGCGCTGCATGCCCTTCATCTTGGCGCCGGGGGGCATCGGGCCCTTCGGCATCGCCGGGCCGCTGCGCGAGCTCAGCGCGGTCAGCCTGCCCTCGATCTGGTCGATCCGCTTGACGTCGATATTGCGCGGCAGCTTGGTGAGGAACTTCTGCAGATCCTTGAGCGGGGTCTGGCCCTCGTCGTTGCCGACGATCACTTCGTAGATGGGGGTGTCACCGATGAGGCGGGCGGTGCGCTTCTTCTCCTGCGCGATGAGCGACTTCACCCGCTGCGGGGAGCCCTCGGCGACGAAGACCACGCCCGGCAGACCGATGACGCGGTGCACCGCGTCGAGCTGGGTGGTGGCCGCGACGCCGTTGGCGACCCGCCACTTGCCCTGCAGGTTCTCCAGCACCCACGCCGCCGCGCCCGCCTGGCCCTCGGCCTTGCGGTAGACGTTCTTCTGCACCCGACGTCCGAAGATGATGAACGCGAACAGCACACCGAGCAGCAGACCCAGCGGCAGCAGGAACCACTGCATGTCGAAGATCAGACCGACGACGAAGAAGACCACCGCGGTGCCGACGAGTGCGCCGATCATCAGCGGCAGCAGCGCCTTGTCTTCCTTGCGCTGCATGTTGAACGCCTGCCACAACTGCTGACGCCGTTCGCGTGATGCCTGCTTACGGGCCGCTTTAGCCGCGGCCTTGGCTTCCTTCGACGGCTTGCCGCCCTTGCCTCCTGCCATAGTGTCAGCTTAGATGGCCCTCCGCCGGGCCGTCGGACCGCATACGCACCGACCTCGAACACGGCGATTCGGGCGCCTTTCACGGCGAATCCGCCGGGCACGGGCAACAATGGCGAGGGTGCGCCCGATGATCGAGAAACCGACCGGATCCCCCGTCACCGCCGGGGTCGACGACGCGGTCGCCGAGCGGCTGGCCGCGGCGCTGCGCTGCGCGACGGTGTCGACCGAGGACCCCACCCAGACCGCCGACGCGGAGTTCGCCCGGCTCGCCGAGCACCTCGAGACATCGTTCCCGCGCGTGCACGTCGAGCTGACCGTGACCACCTTCGGCCGCAGCAGGCTCTACCGCTGGGACGGCGCCGAGCCGGGACCGGTCGCGGCGATCCTGCTGGCCCACCAGGACGTGGTCCCGGTCGACGACGCGCAGCGCTGGACCCATCCCCCGTTCGCCGGCGTCGTCGACGCGGAGTTCATCTGGGGCCGGGGCGCGATCGACGACAAGAGCCGGGTGCTGGCCGTGCTCGAGGCCGTCGAGCAGTCGCTGACGGCCGGTGTGCGTCCCCGGCACACCGTCTACCTCGCCTTCGGCCACGACGAAGAGGTCTTCGGCGACGGCGGCGCGGTCCGGATGGCCGAGCACCTGCGGGACGAGCAGGTCAGGGCCGAGCTGCTGCTCGACGAGGGCGGGGTGATCACCGAGGGCGTGGCCGAGGGGGTCGAGCGGCCGGTCGCGAGCATCATGCTGGGCGAGAAGGGGTACGCGACGGTGCGGCTGTCGGTCAGCGAGACCGGCGGGCACTCGTCCATGCCGGGCAAGCAGACCGCGGTCGGCCGCCTGGCCCGCGCCGTCGCCCGGGTGCAGGACCATCCGATGCCGCTGCGGTTGACGCCGGTGATCACCGACATGCTCGCCCGGATGCGGGTGGCGCTGCCGGAACCGCGCCGCAAGCTGCTCGAACTCGCCGATACCCGCGGGCTGGCCACGCTGGCGGGGCCGCTGGTCACCCGGATCCTGGCGGCGGGCCCCACCACCGAGGCGCTGGTCCGCACGACGACGGCGCCGACGGTGATCCGTGGCGGGGTGAAGGCCAATGTGCTGCCGCAGAGCGCCGAGGCGCTGGTGAATTTCCGTATCCTGCCCGGTGATTCGGTGTCGACCGTGCTCGCGCACTGCCGCCGGGTGATCCGCGACATCGGGGTGGCGATCGAGCTGGTCGGGCCCGCGTCGGAGCCCTCGCGCGTCACCGGGCCCGGCCCGTCCTACGCGCTGATCGCCGAGCTCGCCGCCGAGATCGTCCCCGGCGTCGTGACCACCACCGGATTGGTGCCCGGCGCCACCGATTCCCGGCACTACGACGGGCTCGCCGCCACCCGCTGCAACTTCGCGCCGATCGTGCTGACCGCGGCGGACCTGGAACGGATCCACGGAACCGACGAGCGGATCTCCCGGCTCAACTACGCTCGACTGATCGAGTTCAATCGGCGCCTGATCGAGCGGCTCGCGGTGGCGCCCGGCGACGAAGGAGCAGCGCAGCGATGACGACGGACACGGGCGAATTCGCCGGCAACGGCGGCCGGATCGCCTGGCGCGCTTGGCAACCCACCTCCACCCCGCGTGCGGTGGTGGTGCTGGTGCACGGTGTCGCCGAGCATTCGGGACGCTACGAGTACGTGGGCGACGCGCTGGCCGCGCAGGGGTTCGCGGTGTACGCGCTCGATCACATCGGGCACGGTCTGTCGGAGGGCGCGGCGGCCAATATCGGCTCGATGCACGCCGCCGCCGACAATGTGGCCGCGCTGCTCGACCTCGCGGGCAAGGCCCATCCCGGCGTCCCCCGCTTCCTGCTCGGTCATTCGATGGGCAGCCTGGTGGTGCTGCACCTGGCGACCCGCGGCCCGGTCGACGTGGCAGGGGTCGTGGTGTCGGCGCCGCCGCTGGACATCCCGCTGGGCAATCCGGTGCAGCGCCTGGCCGCCCCCCTGCTCACCCGGATCGCGCCGAATCTCGGTGTGCTGACCCTGGATTCGTCGACGATCAGCCGCGATCCCGCGGTGGTGCGCGCCTACGACGACGACCCGCTGGTGTTCCGCGGCAAGCTGCCCGCCCGCACCGCGGTGGAGATCCTGCAGCACACCGCGCTGGTCAAGCAGCGCCTCGACGCGCTCACCCCGCCACTCTTGGTGGTGCACGGCACCGCCGACACCATCGCCGCGCCGTCGAGCGCCGACCTGCTCGAACGCGACGCCGGATCGTCCGACGTGACGGTGCTGCGCTACCCGGGGCTGTTCCACGAGGTGTTCAACGAGCCCGAGCGCGACCAGGTGATCGCGGACGTCGTCGACTGGCTCTCGCGGCATATTACCGACGAGTAACTTAGAACCTAGTAGACTCCGCGCATGGGAACCACGTCTACCGGCGCCGTCGCCTTCATCCGCGCCAGCTGGCACAGCTCCATCGTCACCAAGGCCCACGAGGGCTTCGTCGCCGAATACGCCGGCCTGGGTTTCGACCCGGCCGCCGTCGAGGTGTTCGACGTCCCCGGCGCCTTCGAGATCCCGCTGCACGCGCAGCGCCTGGCCCGCACCGGCCGCTACGAGGCGATCGTCGCCGCCGCGCTGGTCGTCGACGGCGGCATCTACCGCCACGACTTCGTCGCCACCGCGGTGATCGACGGCCTGATGCGCGTGCAGCTCGACAACGACGTCCCGGTGTTCTCGGTGGTGCTCACGCCGCACCACTTCCACGAGCACAGCGAGCACGTCGACTACTACACCAACCATTTCGTGACGAAGGGAGCCGAGGCCGCCCGCGCGGTGGCGAACACCCTCAGCTCCCTGCGATCACTGCCTGCGGCCCGCTGACTACTTGAACTGGGTCAGGCAGGCCTGTTCGCCGTCGAGGACGCCGGTGCGGAACGCCTCGAGGCGCTGATAACCGCTCGGCACCACCTTGCCGTTGACGTCGGCGGCCGCGAGGCCGTCGGCGAGCAGGCCCGACACCGCCTCGTCGAGGTCGCCGGCCGACAGGCGCGGATCACTGCCCGGCTCACTGAGTTTCGTGGTCAGTGCCCCGGACAGGCACGCGGTGCGCAGGCCCGCCGACTCGGCGCCGGTCAGTGACAGCTTGCGATCCTGCTGCACCGCAAGGGCGTAGCGGGAAACGAAGACCACCGCGGCGTTGTAATCGCCGGTGACCATCGCCGAGAGCGGTTCCTCCTTGCCGGTGGTTCCCTCCCCCGCGCGCTTGGCCATGGCGGGCAGGTCGGTGCCGATGGTGTTGCTGCCCGGGCAGTACGACACCGGCTCGGTGGTGGTGGTCGAGGCGCAGTTGCGGGTGACGCCCGCGTAGTCGAACTTCGGCGCGTTCTTCACCGGCATCGACTTGCCCAGCTGGGTGGCCAGCGAGCTCAGGTTCTCCTTGTTCACCGGCAGCTGCTGATCGCGCTCGCCGTCCTCGAAGGTGACCGGCAGGCCTGCGCGGCGCTTCTCGATCTCGTCCTTGTTGATCCCCTTGCAGGACCCGGCACCCTCGGTGTAGCCCATCTGCACCGCGGTGACCCGCTCGAAGGCCGAACCGTGCACGGCGTCGGGATCATTGGGGTCGCGGTCGCGCACGGCGACGGTCGCGCCGAGCACACCGTTGAGGCCGTCGGTGGTGTTGAGGGTGAAGTGCTTGGACCTGCCCTCGGCGACGTGGCGCAGGAAGACTCCGGCCAGGCAGTCGGCCTGCTGCTCCTTCACCAGCGCGTCGGTGAGGAAGCCGCGCAGCAGGTCGGCCTGGGACTGGATGGCGTGGCCGTACTCGTGGGCCAGCACCATCACCACCGACATCTCCCTGTACTTGTCGACCAGCAGCGGCAGCAGGACCGAGCGGTCCCAGCCGATGGTGTGGTCGAGCGGGCAGTACGCGGCGTTGACCAGCTTGTAGGTGCTGCTCTTGCAGAACTGCACCGATTCCGACTCCGGCGCCTTCGCCGACCACGAGATGTACTTCGAGGCGGGCTTGAAGTTGCCCCGGAACGTCTTGGAATACTCGGTCTGCCAATACTCTTCGATATCGGCGATGGCGTTGAGCGCGAGCTTGTCGATCTTGCCGTTGTCGCCGTTCTCCGCCTTCTTGTCGGTGTCGGGCACCCCCGGACGGGTGCCGCTGGGCCCGGTGTTCGACGTCGCGCCCGCCACCTCCCACGGGTTGTCCATCGCCGGCACCGCCTGGTCACTGGCGACGGTCGTCGCCGAGCAACCGGTGGCGAGCAGGCCGACGCTCACCAGTGCCGCCACAGCCATGGCGAACCGATGTTTGATCATCCGCTGTTTCCTCCCCGGGGAATGACACGGACGCCGAGCGGTCCGATGTCGAGCGCTCACATGGTAATCGACGCGGTCAATCCCGCATCCGGACCGTGGCGAGCAGCGCGCGATGATCCGACCCCGGAATGGTCAGCGTGCGGACCTCTTCGGCCACGCCACCTGCGACGAGGATGTGATCGATGCCGATCACCGGGCCCCAGCGACGATCCGCGGGATAGGTCAGCAGGACACCGTCGCCGGTCTGGTCCGCGGCGGCCGCGAACGGACCGTCCAGCAGCGCGCGGTAGGCCGAATGATTCTGCGTCGCATTGAAATCCGCGCCGACGATCGCGGGCGTAGGGGCCGTGGCCAGGATCTCGTCCACGCGGCGCAGCTCGGCCGTCCACGCGGCGAAGTCGATATTGGGCGGGATCGGGTGGAAGGCGAACACCGAGATCGGGCCGCGCTGTGGATGATCCATCGTCGCGGAGATATTGCTCATGATGAAGCCGTCGTACTTGGTGTTCTCGCGCAACGGGTATCGGCTGTAGATGCCGGTGCCGCCACCGCCGGATTGCGCGGGTTCCAGGTAGAAGTAGGGCAGCCGCTCTTCCAGTCCGGCCGCGCGCAGCCGGGTGATCGAGTCGGTGGTCAGTTCGTCGGCGGTGAGCACATCGACGTCGTTGTCGCGCACCGCCGCGACCACGGCGGCCGGATCCGCCTGTCCGAAGAGCAGATTCGACTGCAGCACCCGCAGCTGCGGTCCGTCGGCCGCACCGGCCGCCGGAATGTAGCCCGGCACGATCAGCCAGGCCGCGCCCGCCAGCACCACGCCCCCGGCGATCGCGCTGCGCCAGCCGCGCGCGAGGAGAACGAGGACCAGCCCGAGCACCGCGCCCAGCATCAGCCACATCGCCCCCGACGCCAGCAGCACCAGCGACTGCTGACGCCAGCTGCCCAGATGCAACACGATCCCGGCCACCGCCGCGATCAGCGCGCCCCACCCCAGGACCAGCAACGCCCGGTCCAACCATTTCCGCATCATGAGGCCGAGCCTAGGCTGGCGTCCTTGTCGCGCCCTTATGGCGGCGCTAAAGGTTCTCTGAGGTGCCGGTGGCGGCCTACACTGGCGCCGCAGAAGGAGGTAGCCGGTGTACATCGAGGAATTCCCCGCCGCGGGCCCGCTCACCGAGGACGCCGTCGACGCGCTGATGACCGTCGCTGGCCGCTACACCTCGGCGCTGACCCTCACCGTGGCCGATCGCACCGTCCAGCTGCCGGTCCTGCCGGTCTGCTGGACCGAACTCCCCATCCGCGCGGGCACCCCGATCACCGTCGAAGCGGCCCGTGGCTACCGCCCCGCCGACACCGAGGACCGCACCGCCCTGCGCGACTTCGTCGCGACCTTCCAGCGCGTTACCGGAGCGTCCCGCTGAGGCGCGCCCGTCCGGCTGGTCTTCGCCCGTGACCGTGCGCGCCAAGATCTGCGGAATCCGCTCGGAAGCCGACCTGCGGATCGCGCTCGCGGCCGGCGCGGACGCGGTCGGCTTCATCAGCGGCATCACCCATGTCAGCGAGGACGCGCTCGACGCCGCGACGGCACGCCGGCTGGCCGCGCTGGTCCCGCCGTTCGTCAACCGGGTACTGGTGACCCATCTCGAGGCGGCGGACGAGATCATCGAGCTGGCCGATCAGCTCGGCGTGGACACCATCCAGGTGCACGGTCTGGTCTCGGCGGAGACACTGCGGCAGGTCAATGCCGCCGCCCGGGGCCGGATGATCCTGCGCGCCGTCCATGTCGCCGGCGCGGACGCGATCCTGGACGCGAAAGCCGCTGCCGCCGACTGTGACGCGGTGCTGCTGGATTCCCGCACCGCCGATCGGCTGGGCGGCACCGGCCGCACCCACGACTGGACGGTCAGCGCGCGCATCGTCACGGAGCTGGCCGCGCTCGGCTGCCCGGTCGTGCTCGCCGGTGGGCTCACCGCGGCCAATGTCGGCGCGGCGATCAGCGCGGTGAAGCCGTTCGGGGTCGACGTCAACAGCGGTGTCGAGGACGCCTCGGGCGACAAGTCGCAGCAGGCGTGCGACAGCTTCGTCGCCGCCGCGCACGGCGCGCGGCACAGCTGAGCCGCGCCGCGTCGGTCAGAGCGGCAGACCCGCCTCGATCCAGTTGTAGGCCTGGATCTTCCGGGACGCCGGGTCGTTGACGACCTGGTTGATGAGGTCGTTGATCTGGTCGGTGGACAGGGGGTAGCCGTAGTGTTCGGCGGCGCCCGCCGACGCCCACAGCGAGGCGAACAGGCCGGGGCCGCCGAGCAGGTGGGACAGGGCGGTGGCGACGTCCTCGACCACCTCGAGGACACCGTGCACCATGGCGATGGCGATGTCCTCGTCGCCGGGGGTGGCGCCGGGGGCAAGGGCACCGGAGGCGACGGCGCGGCGGGCCAGCCAGTCGCGCGGGACCAGCGGGTTCGGGCCGATCGCGTCGCCCAGGTAGTACCGCCACTCCCCCGGATTGCCCTGATCGAAGGCGTGGATGTAGAAGGTGCGGGTCAGCGCCCACAGGGCGATGTAGCGCAGCGCGACCTGTTCGGGTTCGAGTGCCGCGTCGGGGCCGTCGGCGCGGTCGCGCTCGAGCTGGTTCCAGGCGAAGCGGAACCAGACCTGCTCGGAGTTGCCGACCCAGGTCGCGGGCAGGCGATCGGCCAGCGTCGCCACGTCGGCGGCGGGGCCGTAGAGGCCGGTGTCGCCGGACACCTCGACGCGCAGGTTGTCGACATAGCCGCGCAGCGCGTCGACGGAGGTGAACACGGCGTAGCCGAGCTGAGCCAGCCGGGTGAGGTCGGCGCTGGCCGGCGCGAGCACCAGCACCACCGGCATGCCGACGCCGGGTTGCAGGCCCTCGGGCCAGAACGCCTCGGCGACAGCGAGTTCGCGGCCGGTCACCGGGTCGGAGACCTCGCTGTCGAGCAGCGGGAAGCCGAAGCCGTCGGCGACGAGGTCGTCCACCAGCGCGTTGACCAGGTCGACGGCCGGGTCACCGAGACTCACCCCGGCCACACCGACGGACAGCAGCGTCGGCCGGTGCAGCGTGCCGGTGCGCAGCTGCTCGAGGAACGCGTCGGCCGCCGTGGACAGCAGTTTGCGCCGCGCGCGCAGGAATTCGCGGTAGTTCTCGACCCGCCACAGTGCCGGGTCGGTCGGAATCCACTGCGAGGCGAGCACACCCGGGTGCCGCCGCTCCACCTCGGCGAGGTAGTCGGCCGGTTCGCGTTCGCCCAGTTCGGCTTCCGAGCCGGGGCTGAGGAAGCAGAAGTTGGCGATGGCGTTGATCTCGTTGCGCTCGTATCCCGCGTCGCGCAGCGTGGTCTTCGGGAACAGGTAGTGCACCTGCACCGGGGTGCGCTCGCCGAACTGCTCGATGCCGAGTTCGTCGCCGGTGCCCAGGTCGCGGGAACCGTCGACGCGGGTCAGCAGGTAGAGCAGTGGATAGAACCGCGAGCCGCGGGTCGCGCCGCCGAAGTCGTCGGCGCACAGGTCGAGCGAGCCGCCGCGCAGCCGCTCCAGCGAGCCGATGAGGCCGTTGATGCCGCCGCGTTCGAGCGTCTCGTAGTCCTGCTGCAGGAAGGTCTCGGTGGACCCGCTGAACCGGCCCCACAGCGCCGAGTGGATGTACCAGTACAGCACCCGGTCGCGGTGCAGGTCGTCGTCGAAGCGGCCGCCGTTGAGGAACAGCAGCCGGGTGACCACCGGAATCGCATAGCGCCCCATCAGGACTCGGTCGTGATCGAGGCCGAGGCGGCCGGCCACGGTGTCGAGGAAGGTGTCGACCTGGGTCGAGGTGTCGCTGAGCGCCTGCTCGAACTCCGCGGGCGAGAGATCACCCAGCGCGTCGAAGTGCGCGCGCCCGTTGCCGACGGCGATCACATTGCGCAGCAACCAGTCCAGGGTGAAGGTGTAGCCGTCCTTGTCCCAGCGGATCAGATGGTCGCGCAGGTTGCCGCGGGCCTGCGGCCACTGCGCGCACAGCGTCGCCAGCGCCAGGTCGCCCTTGGACAGTTTGGTGCCACCGGAGTTGACGCGGTTGAAGATGTCGACGACCTCGTCGACGGTGCGGTCCGAGCCGGTGATGGTCTCGACGTTGAACTCGCGATGGGTGATCTCGCGCAGCTTGTTGAGCCGGTCGAGGTAGACCGCCAGCGTCTCCGGCGGCACCTCGGTGAACCGGGGCAGGTAGTGCACCGGCCCCAGGGCGAACAACTCGGTGACATCGATCCAGGTCGGGGCGGTGTCACGACCGGGCACCTGGAACTCGAAAACCTCACGGTCGACATCGAAGTGGAGCCCGGTGAACGCGACGGCGTCGCCCTCGAAGAACGACGGCGCGGTGCCGCGCAGGATGCCGTAGAGGGTGGTGATGCGCTGCTGGCCGTCGAGCAGCAGCTGGCGCAGCCCCGAGCCGCCACCCTGGCCGCGCACGGCGATGTCCTCGGATCCGGTCTCCCACACCAGGAGCCCGCCGACCGGATAACCGAGGTACAGCGACCGCATCAGTCCGCGCACCTGATCCCGGTTCCAGACGTAACCGCGCTGGAATTCGGGCAGCAGCACCGCTCCGGAGTCGATCTGGTCGAGCAGGGAGGACAGACGTGTCACGGCAGCCTTTCATCGCGATCCGGTAGCGCAAGCGCTCCATCGTTGCACGGATCGTACCGACAAACACCGACGCGCCAGCGGCCGAACAGAACTCGCGGTCCGCGGGCTCGCGGGTGCTACGTTCCGGCCACCGCCGCGCGGAACGCCTCGGAGGCGTAGAACGGCGCCAGCCTGCGCCGGACCACGGTGTCGAGATAGCCGCGCTCGTCCAGTTCGGCGAGCACCGAGGGGCCGAACCGCAGCGCCTCCTCGATCATGTCCGCGCGCCCGATGCCCAGCTCGGTGAGCAATTCGGCCAGCGGGGTGTCGCCGTATTTGTCGAAGACGTGATCGATGCCCTCGTCGAGCAGCGCGTGGAAGTAGTCGGTGTCGCGGAAGGTGCGCCAGAACTCGAAGGTGAGCACGACCGCGTCTTCCACGTCGTTGGCCGAGACCAGTTCCCGGAACGAGCCGATCGAATCGCCGGTGTGCTTGCGCCAGGTCTCGCGGGCGGCGTCGAGCAGCACGTCGTCGGCGTCGTCGCGGTTGCCGCGCAGGACGAATCGCGCGCCGGTGCGGGTGATCCGGCCGACGCCGTTCTCGATCACCGGCAGCGCCGGCTCGGCCAGCCGGGCCAGCGCGCCGCGCAGCGACCGCGCCAGGCCGCCGCCGTCGGCGTGCTTGCCCTCGTCGACGGCGGTGACGACCGCGCGCTGCACCGCTTCGACACAGGCGTCGACGGTGACCGGGCTGTTGAGCACCAGCCGCACCAGCCGGTGCGCGACCTCCATATCGGCCACGGCCGAGACCAGTTCGTCGAAGCGGCGGTTGTCGACCACCGCGCCGACCGGGATCTCGTCCTGGGCGCGGTGGTTGTAGAGCCGGGCGGCGATCTCGCCGACGAGTTCGGGGATGGCGCCCTCGACCGGGATCTGCACCGCGTACTTGTGCGCGACGCCCTTGATCTGCTCGCGGGTGACGGCCTCGGCCAGGGTCAGCACGGCACATTCGGCAAGCAGGCCGTCGACCTCCTCGGTGACCAGCTCGAGGAACCCGGTGGGCGTGCGCAGCTGCTCCTTGGTGAAGGCCACGTGCGCGTCGAGCACCCGCAGTGCCAGGTCGACGTGTCCGGAGTGCGCATCGTTGGTCTCACCCATGTCGCCCAGATTGGCATATCGCGCGCGCCGGTGTGACCTCGGCGCACCCGGGGATGATCTTCGGCCCCGACACGCCGGGCGTGGCACGCAGACTCCGCCCAGATCGCGGTGCGGCAGGCCCGTACGCGCAGTTTGTCGGCGAGTATGGCATACTTGGCTGCTGAGACTGGGCTGATCACAGAGATCGCCATGGCTCACCGACTGAAAAGACTTGTAAAACACATGACTCAAGGCACTGTTAAGTGGTTCAACGGCGAGAAGGGCTTCGGCTTCATCGCCCAAGACGGAGGCGGCCCCGACGTCTTCGTGCATTACTCGGCCATCAGCGGCTCCGGCTTCAAGTCCCTCGAAGAGGGCCAGCGGGTCGAGTTCGAGGTCGGCCAGGGCCAGAAGGGCCCCCAGGCTCAGGACGTCCGCGCCATCTGATTCCGGCGTGAACGAGAAAGGCCCCGCACCCATGGTGCGGGGCCTTTCTCGTCTCCGCTACCCCCCGAACACCCGCTCCACGACCGCCTTGGCGCGGCGGGTGATGCGCATGTAGTTGTCGAGGAACTCGCTGCCGTCGTCGGTGGGCCAGCCCGCCACCCGCGCGACCGCCGATAGTAGGCGGCCCGGGCCGGGCAGCTGATCGGTCGGCTTGCCCTTGACCAGCACGAGCGCGTTGCGGGCCGCCGTCGCGGTGATCCACGATTCCCGCAGCAGCGCGACGTCGTCGGGTTCCAGGATGCCCTCGGCCTCGATGACGTCGAGCGATTCCAGCGTCGAGGTGTTGTGCAGCGCGGGCACCTCGTGGGCGTGCCGCAATTGCAGCAGCTGCACGGTCCACTCGATATCGGCCAGCCCGCCGCGCCCCAGCTTGGTGTGAGTGGCGGGGTTGGCCCCGCGCGGCAGGCGCTCGGCATCGACGCGGGCCTTGATCCGGCGGATCTCGCGCACCGACTCGGCGGACACGCCGCCCGCCGGGTAGCGGATCGGGTCGATGACGTGCAGGAACCGCACGCCCAGCTGCTGATCGCCCGCCACCTGGTGCGCGCGCAGCAGCGCCTGCACCTCCCACGGCTGGGCCCACTGGTCGTAGTAGGCCTGGTAGGCGGCCAGGGTGCGCACCAGCGCGCCGTTGCGGCCCTCCGGGCGCAGGCCCGCGTCGACCTGCAGCGGCGGATCGGTGCTCGGGGCGCCGAGCAGGCGCTGAACCTTCTCCGCGACGCCGATCGCCCACTTCACCGCGGTGGTCTCGTCCTCGCCGGGGCGCGGATCGCAGACGAACAGCACGTCGGCGTCGGAGCCGTAGCCCAGTTCCATCCCGCCGAGCCTGCCCATGCCGATCACCGCGAAGTCGGCGGGCGCAGGCGCGCCCCGCTCGGCCTCGGAGGCCCGGATGACCGCGGCGAGCGCGGCCTCGAGCACCGCGACCCAGACCGAGGACAGCGCCGCGCACACCTGCGGGACGTCGAGCATGCCCAGCAGATCGGCCGAGGCCACCCGGGCGAGCTCGTGCCTGCGCAGCGACCGGGCCGCGGCGACGGCACGCGCGGGGTCGTCGTAGCGGGCCGCGGCGGTCTGGATGCCGCGCGCGACGTCCTCGGGCTGCGGGCCGAGCAGCTGCGGGCCCGCCGGTCCGTCGGCGTACATGCGGATGGTCTCGGGGGCGTTGATCAGCAGATCGGGCAGGTACTCCGAGGAGCCGAGCACGATCATCAGCCGCTGGGCGATGGCGCCCTCGTCGCGCAGTTCGCGCAGGAACCAGATCTGATCGTCGAGACCTTCCGAGACCCGGCGATACGCGAGCAGGCCCGCGTCGGGATTCGGTGTGTCACCGAGCCATTCGAGCAGCGTCGGCAGCAGCAGCGCCTGGATGCGGCCCTTGCGCGAGACGCCGCCGGTGAGCGCCTTGAGGTGGCCGAGCGCGTTGGCGGGCGCGCCGTAGCCGAGCGCGGCGAGCTGACGCACGGCGGCGTCGGGGCTCAGCCGCAGCGCGTCGGAGTCGAGCCGGGCGACCGACTCGAGCAGCGGCCGGTAGAACAGCTTGGCGTGCAGCCTGCGCACCCGCATGGAGTTGCGCCGGATGTCGGTCTCGAGCACCCCGACCGCGTCCTGACGGCCGTCGGGCCGGATGTGGGCCGCGCGGGCGAGCCAGCGCATGCCCTCCTCGTCGTCGGCGGCGGGCAGGGTGTGGGTGCGCTTGAGCCGCTGCAGTTGCAGCCGGTGCTCGAGCAGGCGCAGGAACTCGTAGGAGGCGGTGAGGTTGGCCGCGTCGTCGCGGCCGACGTACCCGCCCGCTGCCAGCGCGGTGAGCGCCTCGACGGTGTTGGTGACGTGCAGCGCGTCGTCGACCCGGCCGTGCACCAATTGCAGCAGCTGCACGGCGAATTCGACATCGCGCAGGCTGCCCGCGCCGAGCTTGAGCTCACGCTCGCGCAGGTCGGCGGGGACCAGGTCCTCCACCCGGCGGCGCATGGCCTGCACGTCGGCGACGAAGTCGGGGCGTTCGGAGGCGGCCCACACCATCGGCATGAGCGCGTCGCGGTACTGCTGTCCGAGGTCGAGATCACCGGTCATCGGCCGGTTCTTCAGCAGCGCCTGGAACTCCCAGGTGCGGGCCCAGCGCTTGTAGTAGGCGAGGTGGGAGTCGAGCGTGCGCACCAGCGCGCCCGCCTTGCCCTCGGGCCGCAGCGCCGCGTCGACCTCGAAGAACGCCGAACTGGCGACGCTCATCATCTCCGCGGCCAGCCTGGTCGCGGTGGCGTCGGCCGGTTCGGCGACGAACACCACGTCGACATCGCTGACGTAGTTGAGTTCGCGCGCACCGCATTTGCCCATCGCGATGACCGCCAGCCGCACCGGCACCGGGCCGTTCTTGCACACCCGCGCCACGGCCACCGACAGCGCGGCGGTGAGCGCGGCGTCGGCCAGATCCGACAGGTGCCTGCCCACCACGAGATACGGCGGCACCGGCTCGTTCTCGACGGTGGAGGCCAGGTCGAACGCGGCCAGCAGCATCAGCTGATCGCGATACCGGCTGCGCAGCAACGCGATCGCCTCCGGACCGGCGATCTCGGCCCGGAACAGCATCGGCCCCGCGTTGGGTCCGTCCTCGGGTTTCGCCTCGACCGCGTCGAGCAGGTCGGCGAGCAGTTCCTCGCGTTCGGGAAGCCGATTCGCGCGCAGCAGCTTCCACGCGGCGGGCGCGGCCACCAGATGATCGCCGAAGGCGGTGGACGAACCGAGCAGCCCGAACAACCTGCCGCGCAACGTGCCATCGGTGCGCAGCGCCGAATCCAGTTCGGCCCAGTCGGTTCCGAGCGACTCGCGCAACCGGATCAGCGTGGACAACGCCAGGTCGGCGTCGGGCGCGCGCGACAGCGCCCAGAGCACGGGCACCCCGTCGACATTGTCCCAGCCGAGCTGGTGCAGGGAATCCGCTGCGGTGGGCTCGAGCAAGCCGAGCCGGCCGACGCCGGGGACAGCGGAGCGGGCAGTCGGTGGCCGGACCATGCCCTCAAAGTACATGGTCCGCGCATCGACCGTGTCACGCCCGGTATGCCGGGCGCGGTGTCACAGGCTGAGGTATTCCTCGAGCTCCCACGGGGTCACCTGGCTGCGGTAGGCGGCCCACTCCCGGCGCTTGTTGCGCAGGAAGAAGTCGAAGACGTGCTCGCCGAGGGTCTCGGCGACGAGCTCGGAGCGCTCCATCACCTGCAGGGCCTCGTCGAGGGTGCCGGGCAGCGAGCGGAAGCCCATGGCCCGACGCTCGGCGTCGGTCAGCGACCACACGTCGTCCTCGGCTTCCGGCGGCAGCGTGTAGCCCTTCTCGATGCCGCGCAGACCGGCCGCGAGCAGCACCGCGAAGGTCAGGTACGGGTTGCAGGCCGAGTCTGGGCTGCGGATCTCGACGCGCCGCGAGGACGACTTGTTCGGCGTGTACATCGGCACGCGGACCAGCGCGGAGCGGTTGGACCGGCCCCAGGAGGCCGCCGTCGGCGCCTCGCCGCCGTGGATCAGGCGCTTGTAGGAGTTCACCCACTGGTTGGTGATCGCGCTGATCTCGGGGGCGTGCTCGAGGATGCCCGCGATGAACGAGCGCGCCGTCGCGGACAGGTTCTCCGGATCGTCGGGGTCGGCGAAGGCGTTGGACTCGCCCTCGAACAGGCTCATGTGGGTGTGCATGGCCGAGCCCGGGTACTGGGCGAACGGCTTGGGCATGAACGTCGCGCGCACGCCCTCGTCGATCGCGACCTCCTTGATGAGGTAGCGGAAGGTCATCACGTTGTCGGCCATCGAGAGCGCGTCGGCGTAGCGCAGGTCGATCTCCTGCTGGCCGGGGGCGCCCTCGTGGTGGCTGAACTCGACCGAGATGCCCATCGACTCGAGCGCGTCGATGGCGTGACGGCGGAAGTTCGGGGCCGAGTCGTGCACGGCCTGGTCGAAGAAGCCGCCGTTGTCGGCGGGCACCGGCGCGCCGTTCTTCAGGCCGTTCTCCAGCAGGAAGAACTCGATCTCGGGGTGCACGTAGCAGCTGAAGCCCACGTCGGCGGCCTTGTTGAGCTGACGCCGCAGCACGTGGCGCGGGTCGGCCCAGGACGGCGAGCCGTCGGGCATGGTGATGTCGCAGAACATGCGGGCGGAGTGCTGGTGGCCCTTGGAGGTGGCCCAGGGCAGCACCTGGAAGGTCGACGGATCGGGCCGCGCGACCATGTCCGCCTCGGACACGCGCGCGAAGCCCTCGATGGCCGAGCCGTCGAACCCGATGCCCTCCTCGAAGGCGCCCTCGAGCTCGGCGGGCGCGATGGCGACGGACTTCAGGTAACCCAGCACGTCGGTGAACCAGAGACGCACGAAGCGGATGTCCCGCTCTTCGAGCGTCCGCAGCACGAATTCCTTCTGGCGATCCATACCGGCGAGCGTAAGCACCCGGCGTTAAATCCGTGTTACATACGCGCTCGCGTTTGCTATCTCGTCACCTCGTCCGCACATCTCACCCGCCGTGACGGGGCGCGGTGCGCGCCGATCCGGTTCAGCAGGTGAGACCGGCGCCGGGCGCGGCGAGGTCGACCAGGTAGTCGATGACGGCCTCGTCGAGGCAGCGGTCGCCCGCCACCAGGGCGGCGGTGTGCCGGTTGCCACGGAAGGTGATCAGATCGGCGCCCAGCTGCGCGGCCAGGTCGACCCCGGCCTGGTACGGCGTGGCCGGGTCGTCGGTGGTCGAGACCACGACGGTCTTCGGCACGCCGGGCGCGGACACCCGGTGCGGGGTGCTGGTGTTGGGCACCGGCCAGGAGGCGCACAGTTCCAGCGGGGCGGCACCGGTGCCCTTGCCGTCGTCGAGGAAGGGCGCGGCCTTGCGGTACTCGCTGTCCTGGCGGCCGGTGATCGCCGGATCGGTGACGCGCGGATCGTCGACGCAGCGGATGGCGTTGAACGCGTCCTGGGTGTTGGCGTAGGTGCCGTCCTCACGGCGGCCGTCGTACATGTCGGCCAGTTGCAGCAGGGTGTCGCCCCGGCCGTCGCGCAGTTCGGTCAGGCCCTGGGTGAGCACGTTCCACAGGTCGTCGGTGTAGAGGGCCTGCTGGACGCCGGTGATGGCGTCGCCGTAGCTGAGCCCGCGCGGGTCGGCGGTGGCGGCGGGCTTGCTCTCCAGCGGGGCGACCAGCGCGCGGAACCGGGCCACGGACTGAGCCGGATCGGTGCCGAGCGGGCAGTCGGCGTTCTTCGCGCAGTCGGCGGCGTAGGCGTTGAACACGCCCTGGAAGCCCGCGGCCTGGCGCAGCGACTCCTGGACGGGGTCCTGAGAGGAGTCCACCGCGCCGTCGAGGACGAGGGCGCGCACGTTCTGCGGGTACTTCTCGGCGTAGGCCGAGCCGAGCCGGGTGCCGTAGGAGTAGCCGAGGTAGCTCAGCTGCGCGTCGCCGAGCACCGCGCGCAGGACGTCCATGTCCTGGATCACCTCGCGGGTGCCGACGTGGGCGAGCAGGTCGGTGCCGGTGCGCTGGGCACAGCGGTCGGCGTACTCGCGGTTGTCGGCCTCGGCGTCGGCGATGCCTGCCGGGGTGTTGTCGGTGGGCGGCTCGGCGCGCTCGGCGTCGGCCTGCTGCGGGGTCAGGCACACGATCGCGGGCAGCGAGGAGCCGACACCGCGCGGATCGAAACCGACCCGGTCGAACTTCTCGGCCAGCTCGGTGCGGTTGCCGACGGTGACCATCGACAGCCCGGAGACGCCGGGGCCGCCGGGGTTCATCAGCAGCGAGCCGATCTTGTCGCCGGAGGCCGGGATCCGCGACAGCGCGATCTGGGCGGTCGGACCGTCCGGGCGCGCGTAGTCGACGGGCACGCTGACGCGGGCGCATTCGGTCTTGGGCGGCAGCCGGTCCTCGGGGCTGCCGAAGCCCTCGCACGAACCCCAGTCGACCTGCTGGTCGTAGAACTTCTCCAGCCCGGGCGGCGGTGGCGGCAGCTGCGCGCGCGGGGTGCTGGTCTCGGCGCTGGTGCAGCCGGACACGATCAGCGCCGCGAGAGCGCCCCAGAGCACGACGAGCCTGCCACGCTGCACAGTGGGCCCACCTTTCCGCGCCGCACGGCGCACAACACGATGCGCCCGATCCGCGCGAAGGGGCTCGCCCTCACGGTAGCCGAACCACCGCTGTGACCGATCACACCGGCACCGGCCCTTAAATCGGCTCGGCCCGAGGTGGCACACTGGATCCGTCAGAAAAACCCGGGGACCCGGTACGGGCCTCGAGGAACCAGACGAAAGGGACGATGATGTCCGTATCCGATGAGCAGACCCCTGCCTACGGTGCCGCTCCCGAAGCCGTTGCCAAGCCCCGCCGCAAGACCCGCGTCCAGCATCTGCAGCAGATGAAGGCCGAGGGCGAGCGCTGGTCGATGCTGACGGCCTACGACTACTCCTCCGCGCGTCTCTTCGAGGAAGCGGGCATTCCGGTCCTGCTGGTCGGCGATTCCGCCGCCAACGTGGTGTACGGCTACGACACCACCGTGCCGATCACCGTCGACGAGCTGATCCCGCTGGTGCGCGGCGTCGTCCGGGGCGCCCCGCACGCGCTGGTCGTCGCCGACCTGCCGTTCGGCACCTACGAGTCCTCGCCGCAGCAGGCGCTGGCCACCGCCACCCGGTTCATGAAGGAGGGCGGCGCGCACGCGGTCAAGCTCGAGGGCGGCGAACGCGTCGCCGAGCAGATCGCGCTGATCACCGCCGCGGGCATCCCGGTGATGGCCCACATCGGCTTCACCCCGCAGAGCGTGAACACCCTCGGCGGATTCCGGGTGCAGGGTCGCGGCGACGGCGCCGAGCAGCTCATCGCCGACGCCATCGCCGTGCAGGAGGCGGGCGCGTTCTCCGTCGTCATGGAGATGGTCCCGGCCGAGCTGGCCGGCCAGGTCACCCACAAGCTGACCATCCCGACCGTCGGCATCGGCGCGGGCGCCGACTGCGACGCCCAGGTGCTGGTCTGGCAGGACATGGCCGGCTACACCAGCGGCAAGACCGCGAAGTTCGTCAAGCGCTTCGGCAATGTCGGCGACGAACTGCGCTCCGCCGCAGCCGCCTACGCCGACGAGGTCCGCCGGGGCACCTTCCCCGGCCCCGAGCACAGCTTCTGAGCCACCACCGACCCGGCCCGTCGCCACGAGCGGCGGGCCGTTCTCAGGGTTCGGCCGGATGTGCGGGGTCGCGCCGGGTGGCAGACTCGATACCGACATAGTCGACACGAGTAGAGGTATCGATGCCGCACCGCCGTTGGAAGACCCGTCCCGTGCTGCTGCTCGCGGGCGCGCTCGCCGTCGCGAGCCTGAGCGCTTGCGGCAGTGTGGAAACCACACCGACCGGTAGCTCCGGCACCACGACCTCGACGACCAGCGCGGCCAAGCCGACCACCACCGCCCCGGCGGGCAGCCCGACGATCACCGACGCCGCGGCCGCGCAGCTGTGCGACATGATCCGCCCCGAGCTGTCCAACTTCCGGGTGCAGGGGCCGACCCTCGGGCGCTTCGCGCTCAACGCGATGGTGCACGAGTGGGCACTGCGCAACGGCGGGATCAACGCCCAGGTGCTGGCCGACAAGGCGATCGTCGACCGCGTCACCACCGGGGCCTGCGCGGACGTGCGCACCGAGGCGATGACCGCCCTGGATCTGCCGAATCTCGCGGCGGGACTGGCGTTCTGATGCGCGCCCTGTACCCGGAGATCGAGCCGTTCGAGCACGGGCTGCTCGACGTCGGCGACGGCCAGTCGGTGTACTGGGAGGTCAGCGGCAATCCCGACGGCAAGCCGGTGGTGTTCGTGCACGGCGGGCCCGGCGGTGGCACCGGACCGCTGCAACGGCGCTTCTTCGATCCCGCCGTGTACCGCATCGTGCTGTTCGATCAGCGTGGATGCGGACGGTCGGTGCCGCACATCGCCGACGGCGCGAACCTCGACGTCAACACCACCACGCACCTGATCGCCGACATGGAGCTGCTGCGCGCGCACCTCGGCGTCGACCGGTGGCAGGTGTTCGGCGGTTCGTGGGGCTCCACGCTGGGTCTGGCCTACGCCCAGGCCCATCCCGAGCGGGTCACCGAGCTGGTGCTGCGCGGGATCTTCCTGCTGCGGCGCAAGGAGATCGACTGGTACTACAACGGCGCGGCGGGCAACGTCTACCCGGCCGAGTGGGCGAAGTTCCTGGCCCCGGTGCCCGTCGCGGAGCGCGGCGATGACCTGGTCGAGGTGTACCACCGGCTGCTGCACTCCCCCGACCCACAGGTGGCGCTCGACGCCGCCGTGGCCTGGTCGACGTGGGAAGGCGCGACGAGTTCGCTGCTGCCGCAACCGGATCGGATCGCCGAGACCGGCGAGGCGCGCTTCGCGCTGGCCTTCGCGCGGATCGAAAACCACTATTTCCGGCACGGCGGATTCCTCGACGAGGGACAGTTGCTGCGTGACATGGACCGGATCGCCGACATCCCCGGAGTGATCGTGCAGGGCCGCCACGACATCGTGTGCCCCGCGGTGAGCGCCTGGGATCTGCACACCGCCTGGCCGGGCTCGACCCTGCACATCGTCGAGGACGCCGGGCACACCGCCCACGAGCCCGGCATCACCCACCACCTGGTCGAGGCGACCGATCTGTTCGGGAAGCGAGGCTGAATCATGGCGCCCAAGGCCGGAAAAGCCGTCGTCGCGGCACTGCGGGACGACATCGACCGGCTGCTGGCCGCCGAACCCGACGTGCGCGCCGACGCCTACGACTCGGTGCACCAGATGCGGGTGGCCACCCGCCGCCTGCGCAGCGTGCTGCGGTCCTACCGCAAGCTCTTCGACGCGGACGCGGCAGCGACCACCGAGGCCGAGCTCAAGTGGCTGGCCGATCTGCTCGGCGTGGCCCGCGACGCCGAGGTCCGCGCCGAGCGCTTCACCGATCTGCTCGCCGCGCACGAGCAGGTCCCTGACGAGGTGACCCAGGCGCTGGTCGGCGCCTCCCGCGACGCCTATACCAGCGCCCACGCCGAGGTGCTGACCGCGCTCGACGGCAAGCGCTACCGGCGCCTGACCAAGACCCTGACCGCCTGGCGCACCGATCCCCCACTGGATCGCGACCTGGCCCGCACGCCTGCGACCGACGCCTTCGACGACGTCCTGCGCCGCGACCGCAAGCGCCTGCGCAAACTCGTCTTCGCCGAACCCACCGCCGCCCCCGCCGATCGCGTCGAGCTCCTGCACGATATCCGCAAGGGCGCCAAGCGCTTACGCTATTCCTGTGAGGCGGCGGGCGAGGTCCTCGGCACCGACGCCACCGACCTCGGCACCCGCGCCAAACGCCTGCAAACCGTCCTCGGCGACCACCGAGACGCCGTCGAATCCCGCGAGGCCATCCTCGCGGCCGCCGCCACCGCCCCCAGCTCCACCGCCACCCTCTACGAACTCCTCGCCGACACCGAGGAGGTCGCCGCGGGGCAAGCCATCGCCCGCTACCCTGCCGCCGCCGCGTTCGTCTCCGCCGCCGATTAGTTCTCGGCCGTTACCCGCGTCCGCCGGGTTCGTCACGGACACCTGTCCGCTCACCGCGGTCCCGGAGCGTCTGATCGAACAGCTGCCAGCCGTCGAGCTCCGTGGTGCGGTCGACATCCGCGCCGCCGGTCAGCGCGAGGTCGATCAGAGTCCGGACCACGCCCGGCCGGTGCAGGTCGAGGTAGGTCAACTGCCGCGCGCGACCCGGGTAAACCCGCCCGCGTCGGATCAGGTTGCGGCGTAGTCGAATCCGATGGTGCGGGTCGCGACGTCGGCGGTCACCAGGCGGACGGAGACGTGTTTGCCTTCCGGGGGCTTGCCCTCGCAGCGGCCCAGGATCGGGGGCTCGGTGACGAAGATTTCGGCGTCGCGGGTGCCGTTGGCCTCGCGCAGGACCAGGGCCGAGAACTCGGTGCCGATCCGGGGTGCCAGGACGGTCGCCTCGGTCAGGTCGACGCAGGCGCGGTCGACCTTGCTCGCCACCGAGTCGGTGCGGCGCAGGGTGTCCGCGGCGGGGCCGAGACCGTCGACCACCCAGGCGGGGACCTCGGTGCCCGCGCAGTGGGCCAGGCAGATCTCGGTGGTGAACCGGTCGGCCAGGCGGCGCAGCGGGGCGGTGACGTGGGCGTAGGGTGCGCCGATCGCGCTGTGCGTGAGCTGGTCGGCGGTGGGCTGGTCGAGGTCGCCGAGCATCGTGTAGCCGGCGCCGCGCAGCAGGCTCGTCGCCTCCGACATCAGGACCAGCGCGGCGGGGGTGTTCGCGTCGAGCCCGGCCAGCAGCCGGCCGACGGGCATGTCGGCGGGCCAGGTGACGCCGAGGGCGGCCGCGGTGCGCCGCATCGAGGCGATGGCACTGTCGGGCGGCGGCGGCATGGTGCGCAGCAGGCCGATCGGAGTTCCCTTGTGCGCCAGCATGATCCGCGCCGCGCACATGCCGGTGAGCAGCGAGACCTGCTCGTTCCAGTCGTCGGCGGCGGTGCGGGGTTCCAGCTCGAGGCGCCAGTTGTCGCCGTCGCGCACCACGTCCTGGGCGGGCAGCCGCAGCGAGATCGCGCCCTGGTCGAGCCCGGCCTCGATCCGCAGCCTGCCGAACTCGGGCAGCGCGGCCAGCGAGGGGTGCAGCGTGCCCGCGTCGGCGGCGGCCTGGACCTGCGCGTAGTCGAAGCGCTCCCGGGAGCGCACCAGGGCGCGCGTCACCGAGAAGGCACGCGGGACAGCGTGCTCGTCGAGGTCGATGGTCCACAGCGCCGCGGGCCGGTCGACACCGGGCAGCAGGCTGGCGGTGCCCTCCGACAGCACCGTCGGGTGCAGCGGGACATTGCCGTCGGGCAGGTAGAAGGTCTGGCCGCGGGATTCCGATTCCCGGGCGAGCGCACCGCCCGGCACGATCACGGCGCCGAGATCGGCGATCGCGTAATGCAGGGTGAAGCCGGTGGGGGTGCGTTCGATGTGCAGCGCCTGGTCCAGATCCATGGCGCTGGGCGGGTCGATGGTGACGAACTCGATGTCGGTCCGGTCGACCCGGGTACCCGCGAACGCGTCGACCGCGTCGCGGGCCTCCGAGACGGCCTCGGCAGGATAGTCCGAGGCCAGCCCGAATTCGGAACGGATGGCGCCGAAGTCGACCGGCGCCGAGACGATCCGCTGATGGAGTTCCATCCTGGCAGGTTAGCGACTACCTACTGCAGTGCCAGCATGGTGCCGTTGAGCTGGTCGAACGGGCCGTACACGGTGAAGGTGACCCGACCGTTGGGGACCGCCGAGGAGACGGTCGCCGCGGCGTCGAGCGCCTGGCCGAACGAGGCCGCCGAGGGGTGCGGCAGACCGGCGACGGTCAGACCGAACCGGGTCTGGTGCACCCAGGCGGTATCGGCCGGGCTGAGGTCGACCTGGACCCCGCCCGCCAGCGGGGTCACCGCGACCGCGCTCGCCGATCCGGCACCCAGCGAGGTGAAAACCGCAGCGGCTCCGGCGATCAGTGCACCGGCGACAATGGAACGAACTACCCGCATGTAAATGTGACCTGCTTCCGCGATCGAATTGTGTTGGGCTCACCACCCGGGCAGCGAGCCCTGCCGACGGCGAACACTCTATGACCTCGCTCACGTTTCCGGCGACTTCCTGCGCATTTTCACGCAGGCGACACACTTTTCCCGCCACCGTCGCGCCAGTTGTTACTGTGGCGTCGGCACACCCGGCAAACGCCGGGCAGTGCGCCACCCACGTCGATAAATGGGAGTTCCGAGCGTATGTCGTCGCTGATTTTCGATTACCTGTTGCCGATCCTCGGCCCGGACCAGGCGTCCTACTGGGCCCAGCTGCTGGTGATCAACCCCGCCTAGCTCACCGATCGGATCGAGCAACTGTCGCCTCCCGTTAACCTCACGGGAGGCGGCTTGTTTTCTGGGGCGCTAGCATCCCGCGCGTGAGTAGAACTACCGCCGCTCTCGCGGCCAGCGCCACCGTCTTCGCCCTGCTTCTGGCCGGCTGCGGCGACGACTCCTCTTCCGCCGCCGCCGGCGGCTCCTCGGCCGCCACCACGCCCGAATACAAGGTCGATCCGAGCAAGGCGGGCATGTTCGTGGTGAGCTACCGCAACGCCTTCCCGAAGCTGTCCGCGGGGCGTGACGACGCCGCCGTCGCGACCGTGCTGAACCAGTCCTGTGGCGACATCAAGGCCGGGAAGTCCGAGGCCGACACCATCGCCGGGATCATCAAGGCCACCAAGAACGGTGCCGACGCCGCGACCGAAGACGAGGCCAGGGCGATCTACCAGATGTCCACCCTGATGTGCTGAGCCGGCTACCGGCCCGACCGGGCGGCGGCTCCCTCGGGGAGCCGCCGCCTCGTCGTTCGAAGGCGGACGAGCCGGCCTGTAAGCCGGATCCTGTCCCCGGTTCGCACCGGGGGACGACCATCCATCTGGACACACCGTCGCCGGGTGCCTCGAGCGGTCCACCCGCAGGCTCGGGCGAGCAGCCCTCGAACACCTGCGCAGCCGCACCGCGAGGTGCGACCTTCGACCTTGCTCCGGGCGGGGTTTACCGAGCCGCCCCGGTCACCCGGGGCGCTGGTGCGCTCTTACCGCACCGTTTCACCCTTACCGCACTGGTGTGCGGCGGTTTGTTTTCTGTGGCACTGTCCCGCGGGTCGCCCCGGGTTGCCGTTAGCAACCGCCCTGCTCTGTGGAGTCCGGACTTTCCTCGGTACCGAGCGGCGGCGCTCGCGCGCCCGTTCTCGTCACCGCGGTCGCCCGGCCGACTCGTCCGCTCGTACAGAGTACTCGGTACGGTTACGAGCCATGGAACGTGTCGACGTCAGTTTCCCCTCGGGTGACCAGCAGTGCGCTGCCTGGCTCTACCTGCCCGACGGTGCGCCCCGGCCGCGCCCGCTGGTGATCATGGGACACGGGCTGGGGGCAACCCGCGAAATGGGGTTGGATCGATATGCGCGGCGGTTCGTCGCGGCGGGGATGGGGGTGCTGGCGTTCGACTACCGGCATTTCGGCGCCAGCGAGGGTGATCCCCGCCAGGTGCTCAACATCGCCAGGCAGCGGCAGGACTGGAAGGCCGCAATCGCCTACGCGCGCAGCATCCGGGGGTTCGACGCGACCCGGATCGCGTTGTGGGGCACCTCGTTCGGCGGCGGGCACGTGTTATCCGTGGCGCCCGACGACGACTATCTCGCCGCGGTCGTCGCGCAGGTGCCGTTCACCAGCGGGTGGGCCTCGGCGATGGCGAAGGGACCGATCAGCGTCACCAAGGTCGCCACCATCGCCGCCACCGACCTGCTGATCGGCCCGATCCGGCGCAAGCCGGTGCGGATCCGGCTGGCCGGCCGCAAGCGGGCCGCGGCGCTGATGAGCGCGCCGGACGTGCCGGAGGGCTTCGGCAGGCTCGCCGAGGAGAGCGATACCTACCGGCCGAAAGTCGGTGCGCGGGTGGCCCTGTCGACCCTGTTCGACGCGCCGGGCCGCCGCGCGAAGGCGCTGAAGGTGCCGGTGTTCTACGCGATCGCCGAGAACGATTCGGTCGCCCCGCCCGGCCCGACCCGCAAGGCGGCCGAGCGCACCAAGCACGCGGTGGTCAAGCAGTACCCGGTCGGCCACTTCGACGTGTACTTCGACGACGTCTTCGAGCAGGTCGTGCGCGATCAGACCGATTTCCTGGTCTCGGTGCTGCGTCCGTGACCGCCGCCGCCTGATCCGCCCGGCTGGGCGGTGCCGGTGGGGCACGATGGGGAGATGGAACAGCTCAGCTCGCGCACGATCTACACCAATCCGTGGATGCGGCTGCGGGAGGACACCATTCGCCGCTCCGACGGGTCCGTCGGGATCTACGCCGTGGTCGACAAGGTCGACTGGGCGATGGTGATCCCGTTCGACGGCGAGGGATTCCACCTCGTCGAGCAGTACCGGTACCCGCTGGGCGCGCGGTGCTGGGAGTTCCCCGCCGGCACCCCGCCGGCCGGCACGGCGCCGTCGCCGGTCGAGCTGGCGCACAACGAGTTGCGGGAGGAAACCGGCCTGCGCGCCGACCGGATGACGCTGCTCGGCACGCTGGCCACCGCGCCCGCGTCGAGCAACCAGCGCGGCCACTGCTTCCTGGCCACCGGCCTCACCCCCGGTGAGCCCCAGCGCGAGCCCGAGGAACAGGACATGCGCACCGCCTGGTTCTCCCGCGCCCGCTTCGAGGCGATGATCCTGCGCGGCGAGATCACCGACTCCCACGCGGTCGCCGCCTACGGCCTGCTGCTCATGCACGAACGCGGCCTCAGCACACCGTGACCGGCTCCGCGAGCGCGGCAGCGCGCAGCTCGAGTGCGGCGTAGGTCGCGACCAGGGCGGCACCGGCCAGCAGGAAGGCGATGCCGAGGCCGGTGAGCGGCAGCAGACCGGAGCAGGCCAGCACGGTCATGCCGAGCGCCGAGGCGGCGTTGACGGCGACGACGGGGCGGGCGTAGCGGTGCGGACCGCGCCGCGCGATGGTCAGCAGTGCGGCACCACCGGCGACCATGACGACACCGAAGAGCAGCGACAGCGGGGTCGGCAGGCCGAGCGGCGCGCGCAACAGTGGCGCGGACACGGTCAGGGCGACTCCGAACAGCGCTGTGCTCCAACCGTCTACGCGCAGGACGGTGGCGAGTGGGCTGGGGCGGGTGTCGGTCATCGTCGGCTCCTGTTCTCGGGTGGTGAGCCCACTGTGCGGCGGCGCGGGTCATCGTCGCAATGACCTCCGAGGTCATAGCGGGACGTCCGCGCCGGTGGATACGCTGGGCCGATGACGGACGCCCGGATCGGGCCGCTGCTGCGGGAATGGCGGCAGCGGCGCAAGCTCAGCCAGCTCGAGCTCGCCCTGGCCGCCGACACCTCCTCGCGGCACCTGTCCTACCTCGAGACCGGGCGGTCCAAACCGAGCCGGGCGATGGTGCTGCGGCTGTGCGACACCCTCGATGTGCCGCTGCGGGAACGCAATACGCTGCTGCTGGCCGCCGATTTCGCGCCCGCGTTCCGGGAGTCGGCGCTCGACGACGTCGCGCTGTCGCCCGCGCGGGCCGCGATCGAGACGATGCTCGCCGCGCACGAGCCGTATCCGGCGGTGGTGGTCGATCGCTGGTGGGATGTGGTGGCGGGCAATGCCGCGATGCCCGTGCTGATGACCGGGGTGCCCGAGCACCTGCGCACGCCGCGCCCCAATGTCTTCCGGCTGGTCCTGCATCCCGACGGACTCGCGCGCCGGCTGGAGAACCTGCACCAGGTGCGCGAACTGTTCCTGGACCGGCTACTGCGCCAGCTCGGCGCGACCGGTGACGCGCGGCTGCGCGCCCTCTACGACGAGGTGCGAAGCTATCCGGTCCCGGCGGATTCGCCCGGCGAACCCGAGCCGGTCGGCCCGTTCCAGGTCCCGATCCGGATCAGCTCACCGCTCGGCCCCCTCACGATGTTCTCGACCATGGCGACCTTCGGCGCACCGGCGGACGTCACCCTCTCCGAACTCGCCATCGAGTTCTTCTACCCCCTCGACGACACCACCGCCGCCGCCCTGCGCGCCATAGCCGCAGCGGCGCGCTGAGCGGCTCAGAGCGGGCGGCGCATCTCGAACTCGGTGCGTGGGTCGCCCGGTTCCACCGGCCCGCGCCGGCCGGTCGGCACGAAACCGTGGCGCAGGTACAGGTTCTCGGCGGCGGCGTTGCCCTCGGTCACCTCCAGGCACACCGCGGTGCAGCCGTGCCCGGCCGCCCAGGACAGCGCGGTGCCGGTGATTGCAGCATGCCCGCGGCGGTGGGGCAACGGGTTTCGGGTGGAGACGGCGACAGGGGCGCATCGCCGGATCGGTGATGCGCCCCTGTCGGGTCGAGCCGAGGATCAGATGGGCTGGAAGCCCGCGCCGACGCCGCCCGCCCGGTTCAGCACGTCCAGGATGACCTGGATCGGCTGGAAGTAGGCGGGCGAGTGGATCGGGTTGGCGCCACCGGTGCACGGGACGTCGAAGTCGACGGGGCCGAGGCCGGTGAGCCTGCCCTGGTTCATGCCGACCAGCCGGTCGCCGACGACGACCGGTCCGCCGGAATCACCGGGCTGGGAGCAGTACTGGTTGATCGAGGTGCCTTCGAGCTCACCCCACACCACGCCGCAGCTGCGACCGCTGGTGCGACCGTCGGAGCACACGGTGGTGCCGGGGCCGGGCGCGGAGCCGATGCCCGCGACGGTGGTCTGGCCGATGGTGCGCACCGGCAGCACCTTCGACGCGTCCAGCTGCAGGACCGCGAAGTCCAGGTAGTCGCCGTCGTCGGAGAACGCGACGGTGCCGATGACGCCCGCGTTCAGCGCCTGCTCGGCGCCGACCCGTGCCCCCGTCGGCGCGCAGTGCCCGGCGGTCAGACCCACCAGGCGACCGGCGTTGTCGTGGCCGATGGCGGTCAGCGAGCAACCGGAGTTGTTGTCGAAGACGATGCCCGAGGCCGCGCCGAGCACCACGCTCGGATCGGCCGACACGCTGCCCGCACCAGCGGACGCGGTGAGCGCCCCCGCGATGGCCGCCGCGAACGCCGCCATCCGTAGAAACCTCATCAAGTACCTTTCTCGACGGCCGCGGTATCTCCGCACGCCCGAGATGCTTCTCGGGCGCCGGGGCATAGTCGTTACGCCGACCGCGAACCGGGGCCGACCGTACCGTGCCCGGGTGACAGGCGGCCAGCGCTAAAGATACGAGATGTCGTTGACCAGACGGACCGAAGCGCCGCCGTCGGGATAGAACTCCGCGATGCACAGCGACGCCAGGTCCAGGTGCAGGCGATACAGCAGCGACGGGCCGACCCCGAGCGCCAGTTGCAGCAGCGTCTTGATCGGCGTGACATGGCTGACCACGACGACGTTCTCGCCCGGATACAACGCCACCAGATCGCGCCGGACCGATTCGATCCGCTCGCGCACCTGATCGAAGCTCTCGCCACCGGGCGCGGGCACCGACGGGTCGCCCAGCCAGTCCGCGTGCAGCTGCGGATCGCGCTGCGCGGCCTCGGCGAAGGTGAGGCCCTCCCAGTCGCCGAAGTCGGTCTCGATGAGGTCGTCGAGCACCCGCAGCGGCACGTCGAGCGCGGCGGCGGCCGCCTCGGCGGTGGAGCGGGCCCGCTGCAGCGGCGAGGTCACCACCGCGGCGATATCGCCCTTGGCGGCCAGCATCTTCGCGGCCCGTTCGGCCTGTTCGCGACCCAGGTCGGTCAGTGGCGGATTGCCGCGACCGGAGTAGCGGCGCTCGATCGACAGTTCGGTCTGCCCGTGCCGCAGCAGCAACAGCCGGGTCGGCCTGCCGATCGCGCCGGTCCAGCCGGGCGTGACCGGAATGCGCTGGGCGGCAGCGGAATCGCGGGTCTCGGTGGCGGGCACCGCGACCTGGTCGCCCGCCGCGTGCCCGGCCGCCACGGCGTCGCGGACGGTGCCGACGACCGCGCCGTCGTCCATCGCCTCGTTCGCCAGCCGGTCGGCGTGGGAGTTCTCCGCGCGCGGAATCCAGGTGAAGCTGACCCGGTCGAACCCGGCGACCAGCCCGCGAGCCTGCTCGGCGAGCGGAATCATCGACGGGTGCTTGACCTTCCAGCGTCCCGACATCTGCTCGACGACGAGCTTGGAGTCCATCCGCACCGCGACCACCCGCGCGCCCAGCTCGGCCGCGGCGGCCAAACCGGCGATCAGACCGCGATACTCGGCCACGTTGTTGGTGGTGACGCCGACGTATTCCTTGCGCTCGGCCAGCACCCGCACATGGTCGGCGGCGAACACCACCGCGCCGTAGCCGGCCGGGCCGGGGTTGCCGCGCGACCCGCCGTCGGCCTCGACGATCACCTCGTTCATCCGGTTACAGCCCGGATTCCTTGGTGCGCACCATGATCGCGCTGCACTCGGGGCAGCGCAGGACGGCGTCGGGGGCGGCCTTGGCGATGCGCTGCATCTCGCCGCGATCGATCTCGATCCGGCAGGCGCCGCAGCGCCGAGCCTGCAGCAGGGCGGCGCCGACCCCGTGGGCCGCGCGCTGCTTGTCGTAGACGGCGAGCAGGTCGGCGGGGAACAGCCCGACCAGTCCGTCCCGGTCGGTCTCGCACCGCTGCTGGGCCACCGCGAGATCGGCCATCGCCTCGTCGCGCAGCCGTTCGGCGTCGGCGAGATCCTGGTCGGCCTTGCTCAGCCGGGCGCCGGCGTGGTCGTGATCGGCGGCCATCGCCTCGCGCTGTTCCATCACGGTCAGCAGTTCGTCCTCGAGCACCGAGCGGCGCCGCTCCAGGCTGCCCAGTTCGTGCTGGATCTCGGAGAGCTGCTTGGCCGCGACGGTGCCCGCGGTGAGCATGCCGCGGTCGCGGTCCTCCCGCTTGCGCACTGCGTCGACCTCACCCTCGAGCTTGCGGATGTCGCGGTCCAGATCGTCGATGCCGATCTCGACCGCGACGGCGGCGTCCTTGTAGCCGTTGCGCTCGGTCGACAGGCGCGCCACCTCCTGCTGTTCGGGCAGCGCGTTCCTGCGGTGCGCGATCCGCGTCAACTCGGCATCGACAGCGGCGAGCTGGAGCAGCTTGGACTGGACCGACGGTTCGACATTCAACGCGCACGAACTCCTGAACACGGTGGACGGATGGGTTCGTCAACCGTACCGCGCCACGGGGCACGCGCACGCCATGACCCGAGGACCGGGCGACCGCTGTCGGGCGGGCGTGTCCCGGTACGCGCCCGCCCCCGTCGACGTGGGGAGGCTGGTCGCCGCGTTCAGCCGGTGACCGTCCACGGGTCGGTGCGCAGGGTGGAGACGCGGGTCTCGATCCCGGGGAGGGCCGTGCGGACGAACTGTTCCGCTTGACCGCACCAGGGGAATTCGGTGGCCCAGTGGGCGGCGTCGATGAGGGCGGGGCCGCCGCGGCGGAGATGCTCGTCGACGGGGTGGTGGCGCAGGTCGGAGGTGAGGTAGGCGTCGACGCCCGCGCGGATGGCCGCGGTCAGGTAGGAGTCACCCGCGCCGCCGCAGACGGCGACCCGCCGGATGACGCGGTCCGGGTCGCCCGCGGCGCGCACGCCCCAGACGGTGCGCGGCAGGCCGACGCCGACCCGGGCGGTGAAATCGCGCAGGGTCTCGGGCTCGGGGAGTTCGCCGATGCGGCCGATGCCCAGCGAGGACGGCAGCGGCGCGCGCTCGGTGACGTGGTAGGCGGGTTCCTCGTACGGGTGGGCCGCGCGCAGCGCCGCCAGGACGGCCAGCCGGGAGGTCGGCGCCGCGACCACCTCGACGGCGTCCTCGGTGACGGTCTCGACCGTGCCGATCGCCCCGATCGCCGGGTTCGCGCCGGGCAGCGGCCGGAACTGGCCGGTGCCGGAGGTGTACCAGGCGGCCTCGCGGTAGTCGCCGATCGCGCCGGCGCCCGCGGTGAACAGCGCCGACATGAGCGAGGCGGTGTGCGTCTGCGGGACCTGGATCACCCATTTGTCCACGGAGGCCGTCGGTTTCGGGTCCAGCGGGCCGGTGACGGTCAGGCCGACGGCGGCGGCGAGCGCGTCCGAGACGCCGGGGTCGGCGGAGTCGGCGTTGGTGTGCGCGGAGAACAGGGCGCAGCCGGAGCGGATCAGCCGGTGCAGCAGCGCGCCCTTGGGGGTGTCGGCGGCCACGGTGTCGACACCGCGCAGCAGCAGCGGGTGGTGCACGACCAGCGCCTGCGCGCCCCACTCGATCGCCTCGTCGACCACGGCGGCGGTGGCGTCGACGGCGAACACCACCTTGGTCACCTCCTGACCCGGGTCGCCGCACACGAGCCCGACCGAATCCCACGATTCGGCCAGCCGCGGCGGATACGCCGCGTCGAGCACCCCGATCAGTTCGGCCAGGTCGGTCACCGCCGCCTCCTTCGTTCCGCTGCCTAACCCGTCACCATCGAAGCGACGGGATCACCTTGCACCACAATGCTTTCCACGACCGTCTCGCGCCGCGCAACGGCCGTTGCCGCAGGCCGGTCCCCTGTCACAGCACCGTCCGCCCCGGTCGCCTCGGCACCGCTGCCCGGTCGCCTCGGCACCGTTGCCCGGTCGCCACGGCGCCGCTGCCCGGTCGCCACGGCGCCGCTGCCCGGTCACCACGGCACCGCCCGCTCCAGTCACCACAACGCTGCTCGCAGACCCTCGATCAACCGGTCGACCTCGGCCGACCCACGTACGGCGACCCGCAGGTGATCGGGACCGAGTCCGGGGAAGGTATCGGCCCGGCGCACCGCGATGCCGCGATCGGCCAGGCGCTTGCGCAGCAGTTCGCCGTCGGGAACGCGCAGCAGCAGGAAGGGACCGGCGGCCGGGGTGTGCACCTCGACGCCCAGATCCGCGAGGCGGTCAATCATGGCCGCGCGCTCGGCGGCGATCTCGTCGGCATGCCGCCGGGACGCGGCGACGGCCGCCGGTTCGGCGGTGGCGCTGATCGCCTCCAGCTGCAGGGTGCCCAGCGGCCAGTGCGGACGGCCCTGGGTCAGCCGGGCCAGCACCTCCGGCGCGCCGAGGACATAGCCGCACCGCAGCCCGGCCAGCGCCCAGGTCTTGGTCAGGCTGCGCAGGACGAGCACGTCCGGGGCGGACAGCCCGGCCAGCGACTCCGGTTCCCCGACGGTGTGCGGCGTCGCCGAACCCGACCCCGGACGGGAGGTCGACCGCACCGGCGCTCCCGGAACCACGTCGACGGCCGACGCCGTCCGGAGGGACGACGCATCCGGCGCGCTCGGGGTCGACGACAGGCCCGGCGTCCTGCCAGCGGACGACGACGCGGGCCGCGCACCGCCGGGACCGGCCGCCGCGCCGCGCATCGCGGCACCGGACGCGACGTTCCGGGCAGCGCCGGGCACGTTGTCGCCAGATCCGCCGTCTACTGCCGCACCACCGGCGGTGCTCTCCGCGACCGCGTCGGCGAACGCCTCGTCGACCACGACGAGACGCCCCGGCCGGCGCAACGCCTCGATGACGGCCGCCGGGTGCAGGACCGAGGTCGGATTGGTGGGGTTGCCGAGGACGACCAGATCGGCCTCCTCGGGAACGAGTGCCGGGTCGAGCGTGTATGGCGGTTCCAGGACCACCCGCGTCACCGGCACGCCTGCCTCCCGCAGCGCCAGTTCGGGCTCGGTGAAGGACGGGTGGATCACCGCGGCCAGGCGCGGAGCCAGGCGGGGCAGCATCGCGAAGCCCTCGGCCGCGCCGGCGAGCAGCAGGACCTCGTCGGGACGGCGGCCGTGCCGGGCGGCGACGGCGGCGCGGGCGGCGGCCTCGTCCTCGGCGCTCGGGTAGCGGCCCAGGTCGTCCAGGCGGGCGGCGAGGCGATCGCGCAGCCAGGCGGGCGGCGCGGTGCCGCGCACGTTCACGGCGAAATCGAGCATTCCAGGGCGCGCGTCCACGTCGCCGTGGTGGCGCAACATCGCGGGGTCGACAGAGTCCTGGAACACAACTGAACACCCTACGTGGCGGCGATTCGGCGGCTCGGGCGACAATGGCAGGCGTGGGTCAGCTGCACGTGTCATTCATCTGCACAGGGAACATCTGCCGGTCGCCGATGGCGGCGAAGATGTTCGAAGCGCATCTGTACCGTGCCGGTCTCGCGAACCGGGTACGGGTGACCAGCGCGGGCACCGGATCGTGGCATGTCGGCGATCCGGCCGATCCGCGTACCGAGGCGACCCTGCGCCGGGCGGGCTACCCCACCGAGCACACCGCGGCCACCTTCGGTCCCGAGCATCGCGACGCCGACCTGATCATCGCCCTGGACACCGTGCACGACCGGGAACTGGCCCAGCGCGGCATCGGCACCGACCAGCGCCGCCTGCTGCGCAGCTTCGACCCCGCCGCCGACGGCCGCGACGTGCCCGATCCGTACTACGGCGACCAGTCCGATTTCGACCTGGTCCGCGACCAGATCGAGGCCGCCGTCCCCGGCCTGCTCGACTGGGTGCGCGCCGAACTCGACGCCCGTACCACCGCCGACGCGCACCGCTGATGCGCAAACTCACGTTCCTGCTGCGCCCGAGCTGGCTCATCCTCGCGGTGATCGTCGTCGCGTTCGCCTACCTGTGCTTCACCGTGCTCGCGCCCTGGCAGCTGGGCAAGAACACCAGCACCGAGCACCGCAACCAGCTGATCGCCGACTCCGTGCAGGCCGATCCGGTGACCGTGAACAGCGTCCTCGACGGCGACCCGAGCGCGCACACCGAATGGCGCAAGGTCACCGCGAGTGGTACGTACGTCCCGGATTCGACCGTCCTGGTCCGGCTGCGTCACCTCGACGGCGCCCCCGGCTACGCCGTGCTCGACGCGTTCCGCCTCGACGACGGCCGCACCCTGCTGGTCGACCGCGGCCTGGTCGCCGCCGTCGACGGCACCCGGCCGCCGGTGATCGCCGCGCCCCCGGCCGGGCCGCAACGGCTGGAAGCCCGCGTGCGCGCCTCGGAAGGGGTCGTCGCGGACAAGCCGCCGAGCACCCAGGACGGGTATCGCCAGGTCTACACCGTGGACACCGGCCAGGAAGCCACCGTCCTCGGCCTGCCCCTGGCTCCCATCCCCACCGGCACCGACAAGGGCGGCTACCTCCAGCTGGCCGAGGGCCAGCCCGGCGCCTTCACCCCGAGCCCGCTCCCCCAGCTCGACGCGGGCCCGTACCTGTCCTACGGCCTGCAATGGCTGGCCTTCGGCATCATGGCCCCGCTCGGCCTCGGCTACTTCGTCGTGGCCGAAATGCGCGCGCGCCGTCGCGACCGCGCGGAAACGCCGGCCGAGACCGCGACCGCCGCGCCGAGCGCTCCGGTGGCGCCGACCACCGAAGCCCGCCTGGCCGACCGCTACGGTCGCAACCGCTGATCACCCGTTCCCGTCACTCGGCGGCGTAGCGCAGCAGCACCGCCGTCTCGAAATGCCGGGTCTCGACCAGCCGGAGCCCGATGCGCTGGTCCAGCGCCGGGAACATCGGGGTGCCGCCGCCGAGGACCACCGGCGAGATGAACATCTGGTACTCGTCGATGAGCCCGTGCGGCATCAGCGTGGCCGCCAGGCTCGCGCCACCGACCTCCATGACGCCGTCGCCCTCGGCCTTGATCCTGCGCACCTCCTCGACCGCGTTCTCCGCGACCAGCGTGCTGTTCCACTGGACCTCGGTGAGCGTCCGGGAGAAGACGACCTTGGGCATGTCGGTCCAGAGCCGGCCGAAATCCTGCTGGATGGGCGGCGCGTCCGCGGGCACGTGCGGCCAGTACTCGGCCATCAGCTCGTACAGCCGACGGCCGTTCAGGATGATCTCGAGATCGCGGAACCGGTCGTTGTGGAACTGGTGCAGCTCGTCGTCCGGCTCCGTCCAGTCGATCTTGCCGTCGCGGTCGTTGACGTACCCGTCCACGGACAGGCCGAACCCATAGATCAGTTTCCTCATACCGTGTAGACCTCCTCCGCCCTCGAAACTCATCGGTCCGCGAAGAGATAGCAGGCTAACGGCGGCGCGCCCGCCCCAACACTCCGGCGGCCGCCGCCGCGATCACCAGCGACCCCACCTGCACCGCCTCCGACATGCGCACCGCGCGCCGCAGATCGGCGGTGGTCGGCGCGGGCCCGTCACCGAGGGTCGGCCGCAGTTCCGCGCCGTGCCGGTATTGGGTGCGCCCGCCGAGCCGGACACCGAGCGCCCCGGCCATGGACGCCTCCACCACGCCCGCGTTCGGGCTCGGGTGCTTGCTCGCGTCACGCCGCCACGCGCGCCACGCGGCGGCGGGCCTGCCGCCGACCAGCGGGGCCAGCGCGGCCGTCAGCAGCCCGGTCGCCCGGGCGGGCACCACGTTCGCCAGGTCGTCGGTGCGCGCGGCGGCCCAGCCGAATCGGAGGTAGCGCTCGTTGCGGTAGCCGATCATCGCGTCGAGGGTGTTGACGGCCCGGTACCCGAGCAGCCCCGGCACCCCCGCGACCGCACCCCACAGCAGCGGCGCGACGGTCGCGTCGGCGGTGTTCTCGGCGACCGATTCCAGCGCGGCCCTGGCCAGCCCGTCCGCGTCCAGGACCGACGGATCGCGCCCGCACAGCGACGGCAGCAGTTCCCTGGCTCCGTCGATGTCCCCGGCGTCGAGCCGCTCGGCCATCGCGTGACCGGCCCTGGCCAGGCTGCGTCCACCGAGCGCGGTCCAGGTGGCCAGCGCGGTCGCGACCACGCCGCCGCGCGCGGCGAGCACTCCGAAACCCACCACCGAACCGACCGCGACCACTTCGTGAACCACCCCGGCCCGCCGATCGTCGGCGTAGGTCGCCTGCTCCAATGCCGCTGCCGCCGAACCGAATCCGGCCACCGGATGCCATCGGCGCGGATCGGCGAGCACTCGATCGAGCGCGAATCCCAGCACCAGCCCGACCGCGGTCGATGTCCCCTTCTGCACCCGGCCGAGGGTAGCCGACACCGGGAATGTCACACCCCGCCCCGCTGGTTCGTCATCAGTGCGACGACCCCATACACTCGCCCGGTCCCCGGGCCAGACGACCGAACGGCGAACCACGATGACCGACCTACCGCAGCAGATCGACCAGGCCGAACTGGCTCGCCGTTTCGAGGAACACCGCCCCTACCTGCGCCGACTCGCCTACAGCACGCTCGGCAGCCTCACCGACGCCGAGGACGTCGTGCAGGACGCGTGGCTGCGCCTGCAACGTCACCACGCGGCGGGCAAGGCGGGCGAGATCGACAACCTGCGCGCCTGGCTGACCACGGTCACCGGCCGGCTGGCCCTCGATCAGCTCGGGTCGGCGCGCGCCCGCCGCGAGCAGTACGTCGGCGACTGGCTGCCCGAGCCGGAGGTCACCACCTGGGACGACCCGGCCGACCGGATCTCCCAGGACGAGCGGGTCACCACCGCGCTGCTGGTGGTGCTGGAATCGCTGTCGCCCGCCGAACGCACGGCCTTCGTGCTGCAGGACGTGTTCGGCATGACCGGTCCCGAGGTCGCCGAGGTCGTCGGCCGCACCCCGGCCGCGGTCCGCCAGCTCGCCTCCCGCGCCCGCAAGCACGTCGAATCCGGGACCCCGCGGTTCCCCGCGTCACCCGCCGAACAGGAGAAGGTCGTCTCGGCGTTCGCGCTGGCCTGGCGCTCGGGTGATCTGAGCTCGCTGCTCGGCGTGCTCGACGAGAACGTCGTGCTCACCGCCGACGGCGGCGGCAAGGTGCCCGCGATCCGCAAGCCGCTGCACGGCGCCGAGCTCATCGCCAAGGCCCTGCTCGGCTGGTACCACGCGCCGTCGGCGTCGGGGGCCTGGGGCCGCGCGGTGCTGGTCAACGGCGCGCCGGGCCTGGTCGTCTTCGACGGCGCCAACACCGGCGTCTTCTCGTTCGTCGTCGACGCGGGCCGCATCGTGGCGATCAATATCGTCCGCAATCCCGACAAGCTGCACGACCTCCCCACCGAGGGCGCCCCCGACTGGTACCTGGGCGCGGGGCAGTAGCAGGGGGTCACCACGCTCCGGTGGCAGTCGTCCACCGGAGCGCGGTCACCGGCTCACACGGTCAGCGAATACCCGTGGGCCGCAGCCACTTCGGCGGAGAGCAGCTTGCCGTCGACGGCGGTGAGACCGGCCGCGAGGCCGGGGTCGGCGGCGCAGGCGCCGCGCCAGCCTTTGTCTGCGATGGCGATCGCGAAGGGCAGGGTGGCGTTGGTGAGCGCGACCGTGGAGCTGTGCGGCACCGCGCCGGGCATGTTCGCGACGCAGTAGAACAGCGAATCCGCCACGGGGAAGGTCGGATCGGCGTGCGTCGTCGGACGGGTGGAGGCGAAGCAACCGCCCTGGTCGACGGCGATGTCGACGAGCACCGAGCCCGGGCGCATCCCGGCGACGAGCTCGTCGGACACCAGTTTCGGCGCCTTCGCGCCGGGCACCAGCACCGACCCGATCACCAGATCCGCGGCGAGCACGGCCTTCTCGATCTCCAGCGCGTGCGAGGCGAGAGTGCCGACCCGGCCGCCGAAGCGGGCGTCGAGCTCGCGCAGCCGCCGCAGATTGGTGTCGAGCACGCTCACCCTGGCACCCATCCCCACCGCGACGCTCGCCGCGTTGGTGCCCGCCACGCCGCCGCCGAGCACCACCACATCGGCGGGGCGGACACCGGGGACGCCGCCGAGCAGCACCCCCTCGCCGCCCATCGGCGCCATCAGGTGATACGCGCCGACCTGTGTGCCGAGCTTGCCCGCGACCTCGCTCATCGGCGCGAGCAGCGGCAGCGATCCGTCGGCGGCGCGCACGGTCTCGTACGCGATGGCGGTGATCCCGGAGTCCAGGATCGCGTCGGTGCAGTCCTTCGACGCGGCCAGGTGCAGATAGGTGAACAGCACCTGGTCGCGCCGCATCCGCGAATACTCCTGCGCGATGGGCTCTTTCACCTTGAGGATCAGTCCGGCCGTGGCCCAGACCGTGTCGGCGTCGGGCACGATCACCGCGCCGGCGGCGAGATAGTCCTCGTCGCCGAAGCCCGATCCGGTTCCGGCCCCGGCCTGCACGAGCACCCGGTGTCCGTGCGCGGTCAGTTCGGTGGCGCCCGCCGGGGTGAGCGCCACCCGGAACTCCTGCGGTTTGACCTCCGCCGGCACACCGACCGTTCCGCCTGTTCCCGTCATTGCGCCAGCTTAGGACGCCCACCGACGGGAGTCAGCCCGTTGGAACGTCGCGTGTCGGGTTCAGGGTGACGGCGTCACCGAGGCCGCTGCGGGAGCGGCGGCGGTGGTGGTCGTGGCGGACGGCGGGGCGGAGCCCGCCGCGGGCGTGGTCGTCACCGGCTGTGTCGTGGCCGGCGGTGCGACGGTGGTCGTCGGCGGTGTTTCGCCGCACTGGCCGGGGCCACAGTTGTCGGTACCGCACTCCGGACCCGGCATGCAGTTGTGGCCCGGCGGTAGTCCGCATTCGTTGTGTCCACAGCTGTCCGTGCCGCACTCCGGCCCGGGCACACAGTTGTATCCCGGCGGTGGCGTCGGCGACTGGTACCACGACGACTCCGGCGCCGGCGTGGGCGACTGATACCACGACGACTCCGGCGCCGCCTGGCCGCCGTTGCCCGGCACGGACGCACCGTCACCGGGTGCGCCACCCGGATTCGCGGACGGTGTCACCGAACTCGTCGCCGGCGTCGTCGGGGTGGCCGAGGTCTTGGACACCGTGCTCGACCCCGGCTGATCCGAACCGGACCCGTTCGACGAACACGCCGACAACGCGAGCACCAGCGCGACCAGGGCCAGCAGTAACCGCACCATCGTGCGCGACCGGCGGCCCATCCGTTTGTTCGGCAACTCTTCTCCTGCCATCGTGGGAAACCCGCGCCCGATGATTCGGGCGCGGGTGCTGGGAAAAATCTGTGGTCGAGGCGGTCTCAGACCGCGAACACCTCACCCCGCACCGGAATCCGGAGCTGCGCGGCGCGCTCGGCGTAGGCGAAGGTGCGCTCGAGGTAGTCCAGCGACTCGCTGAAGTGACCCCAGCCCTCCGCGTGCACCGCGACGACGACCGCGTCACCGAGGACGGTGGCCGCCTCGACGGCGGTCCTGGCATTGAGGGTGACGTCGCTGTCGCCGAACCGGCCGACATTGGCCGCGCCGATATTGAGCACCGCGACGTCGATCCGCCCGAACCGCTCGACGATCCGCTCGACCAGTTCCACCGACGCGTTGTCGCCGGAGACATACACCGTCGGCTCACCCGCCGCGCGCAGCACGAACCCGGTCACGACGCCGCTGAGCGGCTCGCAGCCCTCGGGACCGTGCAGCGCGGGCACCGCGGTGACCTCCACCGCGCCGACGGTCACGACCTCCCACGGCGCCAGCCCGCGCACGCCCGCGATCCGTTCGGCGGCATCGGGAGTCGAGAGCACGGTCTCGACCTCGGCCAGCAGGGCGCGGCCCGCGGTGTCGAGATTGTCGGCGTGCTGGTCGTGCGAGAGCAGGACGACGTCGATCGCGCCGATCGCCTCGACCGGCACCGCCGGGCCGCTGAGCTTGTGCAGGGTGATCGGGCCGGGGTAGTCACCCGGCTCGTCGAAGGTTGGGTCGGTGAGCCAGGTCAGGCCCCCGTACCGGAAGCGCAGGGTCGGACCACCGATGTGCAGGACGTCGAGCAGGGTGGGGCGGGTGATCGTCTCGGTCATGCGCTCAACTGTCGCCGAGCGCGGCGCCCCACGACAGTGGCCTCCAGGCCGACCATCGTTAAGATCGGGCCATGCGTTCGGTGGCGGTCGTGGCGTTCGACGGGATCAGTCCCTTCCACCTGTCGGTGCCGACCCTGGTCTTCGGCCGCTCCGGCACCGGCGTCTTCGACGACTCACCCTACGACGTCCGGGTCTGCGCCGAACACCCCGGAACCCTGTCCACCGCAGCCGGTTTCGACATCACCGTGCACCACGGCCTGGACACCGTCGCCACCGCCGACATGGTGGTCTTCCCCGGCTGGCTCCGCGACCTGGACCTCTCCCCCGCGCTCGACGAGGCCGTGCACACCGCGCACGCCGACGGCGCCCGGCTGGTCGGCCTGTGCCTGGGTTCGTGGGCGATCGCGGCGACCGGGCTGGCCGACGGCCGGGAACTCACCACGCACTGGGCCGCCGCCGAGGCCATGGCCCGCGCCTATCCCCGGGTGCGGGTGCGCGCGGACACCCTGTGGACCGACCTCGGCGACGTGATCACCTCCGCGGGCGTGGCCGCCGCGCTGGACTGCTGCCTGCACATCGTGCGCGGCGATCTCGGCGCCCGCGCCGCCACCGACCTCGCTCGCGCGCTGGTCACCGCGCCGCACCGCAACGGCTCGCAGGCGCAGTTCATCCCGGTCGCGGTCCCCGACGACGACAGCGACGACCCGATCGAGCACGCCATGGTGTGGGCGCGCACCCACCTCGACGCGGGGATCGACCTCGACCACTGGTCGCGCGAGGCGCTCATGTCGCGGCGCACCTTCACCCGCCGGTTCCGCGAACGCACCGGCACCAGCCCGCAGCAGTGGCTGTTGCAGCAGCGCACCGACCACGCCCGGCTGCTGCTGGAATCCACCGACGAGACCGTCGACCGGATCGCGCGCGACACCGGCTTCGGCAGCGCGGTGAGCCTGCGCCACCACTTCCACCGCATGCTCGGCACCAGTCCGGCGGCCCACCGCGCCCAGTTCCGCGGGGCGGCGCAATAATCACCGCATGATCATCAAGGTGTCCGGGTTCGCGCCGGAAATCGACGACACTGCCTGGATCGCGCCGAACGCGACCGTCATCGGCCGGGTGCGCCTTGGCGCCGAGGTCGGCATCTGGTACTCGGCCGTGCTGCGTGGCGATCTCGAACAGCTCACCATCGGCGCGCGCACCAACATCCAGGACGGCTGCGTGCTGCACGCCGACCCCGGCTTCCCGCTCACCGTGGGCAGCGGAGTCTCGGTGGGCCACAACGCGATCCTGCACGGCTGCACCGTCGGCGACGACGTGCTGGTCGGCATGGGCGCGACCGTGCTCAACGGCGCCGTGATCGGCGCGGGCAGCCTGATCGCGGCCAACGCCCTGATCCCCGAGGGCGCGCAGATTCCGCCCGGATCGCTGGTCGCCGGTGTCCCCGGCAAGGTGCGCCGCGAGCTCACCGAGGCACAGCTGGACGGGATCAAGCTCAATGCCGCCGTATACCTGCACAATCTGGCGACACATCGGGATGCCGAGATCGTGTGAGAAGTCACACTGAGCAAGTGACCAGTAGGGATCCCTGATAGCATTTGCCCTGCGTATTGCGTCCGGCCAATGAGTGTGGCGGCCGGCACCGGATACGCGAGGCAGGAGGTATCACGGTGGCATACATGCAGTCCGGTGTGCACCGAGCGGGGGGACGGCTCAGCGTGGCCGACATCGCCGCCCAACCCGGCGGAATCGAGGCACTCCAGTGCCGGGTTCACGAACTACGTTCCCGCGGAGTCCATTTCGCCGCCAACGCGATCGAACAAGAGATGGCCGCCCTGGATCTGTCGCCGTAGGGATAATGGGGAGATGCCCACTGTCTCGTCCATCCTCGCGCGGATACTGGAAAAGCCCGTCACCGACGGGGAGAAGCTGCTCGACAGCGCGCTGTCGGCGTTTCTCGATTTCGGGATCAAACGCACGAGTATGGGCGAGATCGCCCGGCGGGCGGGGATCAGTCCGGCCACCCTGTACCGGCGCTTCGAATCGAAGAACGACCTGGTCGAAGCGGTCGGCGTGCGGGAGGCGCAGCGCTATGTGGGCGAGATCGATGAGCGGGTGCGGGCGGTCACCGAGCCGGGCGAACAGCTCGTGGAGATCTTCGTCGCGTTCGTGACGACCCTGGCGGGCAACGAGCTGCTACGCAGGTTGCTCAGCACCGAGCCGGAGATCATCCTGCCCAAGCTCACCACCGAAGCGGGCCCGATCCTCGCGGTCGGCCGCGAGTATCTCGCCGACAAGCTACGCGAACTCCAGGCGACCTCGACGGTGCCCGATTTCGAACCCGATCTGGTCGCCGAGGTCATGGCGCGGCTCGCGCTGTCGCTGGCGCTGACCCCCGACGGTCTCATCCCCCTCGACGACCCCGCGGCGGGCCGCGACTTCGCCCGCCGCACCCTGCTGCCGATGGTCGGCCTCCGCGTCGGTCACTGAGCGGGCACCCCGAACGCGGCGGCGACGGCCTCGTCGATGCCCGCCGCCGCCACGGGCAGGCCGTCCTCGAGCACACCGCGCACCCGCCCGACGACGGCGGCCGCGGCCGGGCAGGCCGGATCGGGCAGCGGTAGCCGGGCCACGTACTGGGTGATCCAGCGCCGTCGTCCCGAATACAGCCGGTTGCCGCACACCGCGTCGTAGAACCGCAGTCCCAGCGCCGAATTCGCCACGCCCATCAGCAGATACGCGAGCTCGGTCGCCTGCTCGCCGCTTCCGAGATCGGTGAGCGAGATCCAGTAGCAGTCACCGTTGACCACCGCGCCGGAGCGATCCAGCGCGAACCGCGGCCGCTCGCTGATATCCGGGAACACCAGTTTCGGCGCACCCCACAGGTGCGGACGCTGCGGCACCCAGATCTCGAACCACTTCCGGCCGCCGTCGAGCACATACCGCCGCCCCGAGAGCACCTGCTCGTGCGAGCGCAGATACTCGGCCGCGCCGGGGAATTCGGCGAGATCGATGGGCGTGCGGCGCGGCTGCCCGAGGTCGTAGGGGTAGAGCACCCTGGTGCCGCGATCCCGCCCGATCCGCCACGGTTGCAGGTCGTGATGGGTGATCAACTGCCGCAACAGTTCCGGCTCCGGGGTGGGATCCATCTGGTCCCAGCGATCGGAGATGAACACCCGGTCCGCGGTGGTCTTGATGCCGACGCGGATGCGGGCGGTGTCGCCGAAGGTGCGCCAGGTGCGCTCGGCGATCCGGCCGAGCCAGCGGTCGACGGCGGGGCGCGACATGCGCCAGGCGGAGTCGCCGGGGGGAACGGCACCCGGCCTACCGGGCGCGCCGGGCCGGGTCCGCGCTTCGAGCACTGACGGCCGGTCGAGCTCGCTGGGGCGACTCCGCGCTTCGACCACCGGCGGCCCGTCGAGCTCGCCGGGGCGACTCCGCGCTTCAGTCACCGGCAGCCGGTCGGACTCCGGTCGGGTCGCTCCCGCGTGGCCTTCCGCCCGCGCCGAGGGCCGGCTCCGCTTCGGATCGCCGCTTCGTCGTCCCGCAGGACGTTCGCCGGACCCTTTCGGTGTGTTGTCGGGGTCCGGCGTACCCGCCGCCGACCGCCCGCCGACCGCCCCGGTCGACAGGACCCCCACCTCCACGGCGAACACCCGGCCACCCGTCCCGACCAGGCAGTCCGTGTCCCCGGCCAGCGCGTCGAACAGGTCGGTGGCACAGTCGGGTTCGGCGCCGAGCTCCTCGTACACCGAGACGTAGCGGCAGTCGCGATCCCTGGGTGCCCGCGTCGCGACGGTGACGGCGGGCAGCACCGCGGCGGCGAAGAGCTTGGTGTCGCCGAGGTCGTAGAGCTCGGCGGGATGCAGCTCGCCGGTGAGGATCCGGCGCAGGTTCGCCCCCGCCCTGGTGGTGAGGAACCGGTTGGCGCACAGCAATCCGAGGACGCCGTCGGCGCTGAGCAGCCGGGGGGTGATCGCCACGAACGGATGGGTGAGGTCGATCCGCCCGCGCAGCCCGAACTGCTTGCTCAGCAGCTGCGCGGTCGACCCGCCGAGCTGCTGGGTCCGCACGTACGGCGGATTGCTGATCACCAGGTCGAAGGAACCGTCGGCGATCCGGGCCGACGCGGCGAGGAAATCCCCTGCCCGGCACTCGATCTCGACCCCCTCGGCGGCGGCCCGCGCGGCCGTGTCGGCGACCGCGCTGCGGTCCAGGTCGTAACCGGTCAGCCGGACCGTGACATCGGCCGCGGCCAGTTCCCGGTGCACCGCCAGCAGGAGCTCGCCGTCGCCGCAGGCCGGATCGAGTACCCGCAGCTCACCGGCGCGCGGCGCGTGGAGTAGTGCCCGCCGCGCCAGGAACCGCGCCAGCGCCGGCGGGGTGTAGTGCCTGCCGTGCCGTTTGCGCTCCTGCGCGTCGCGGGCCTGCGAAGCCATGCGCTCGATTCTGCCCCGGGAGGCCGTCGTCGTGCCGCAGGCACGAGGCCGCGGACCGGTATCCGGGCGAAAAACCGATCGTTACCTGCTGAAACATCATTTCGTCCGGCAAACGGTGGTTTGTGCCACCGTTTTTGGGGTTACTCCCGGCCCTGACCAGTCTGTATCGTCTGTCCGGTTTCATTCCGAGTGATGAAGTTCGAGGACGATGTCGAGATTCCGGACGCTGGCCGCGGCACTGACCGCCACAGCGCTCACCCTGCTCCCCGCAGCCCTTCCCGCGACGGCCGACGCCGACCCGGGGCAGTACGCGCCGACCATGCTCATCCTGGACGCGTCCGGGTCGATGCAGCGTCCCGACCAGGGCGCCACCATGATGGACTCCGCCAAGAAGGCCGTGCGCACCTTCGTCGAGTCGGCCCCGGCCGAAGCGAAGGTCGGCCTCACCACCTACGGCACCGGGACCGGCAACACCGAGGCCGAGAAGGCGGCGGGCTGCCGCGACGTCCGGATCCTGCAGCCGCCGACGACCATCGACAAGCCCGCGCTGACCAGCGCCGTGGACGGCATCGAGGCGCGCGGCTGGACCCCCATGGGCACCGCGCTGCGCCAGGCCGCCGAGGCGCTGCCGTCGTCGGGAGCGCGCTCGATCGTGCTCGTCTCCGACGGTGACGACACCTGCGCGCCGCCGGACCCGTGCGAGGTCGCCAGGGAACTGAAGCAGCAGGGTGTCGACCTGGTCGTGCACTCGATCGGCTTCGCCGTCGACGACACCGCGCGCGCCCAGCTCACCTGCATGGCCCAGGCCACCGGCGGCACCTACAGCGACGCCGCCGACGGCGCGGCGCTGGAACGCATTCTGCCCCGGGTGAGTTCGGCGGCGCTGCGCAACTACCAGGCCACCGGCACCCCGATCACCGGCACCGCCACCCACGGCACCGCCCCGGTCGCGAAGGCGGGCCAGTACCTCGACACCATCGGCCAGCACGAGAAGCGGTGGTACGCCGTCGACGTGCCCGCCGGCGCGACGGCGTACTTCACCGGCATCGTCGCCTTCCCGCGCGCGGCCGCGGGCGCGGCCACCGACGGACTGGCCGTGCTGGAACTGCGCGTCCACGGCCGCGACGGCACCTACTGCAACATCCGGGAACGTGAGCTCGAATCCCGCAGCGGCGACGGCGTGGCCTTCACGATCAGCAACACCCTGGAGCGGGCCACCGAGGAACCCAGCGGCGGCAGCTCCGATTCCTGCAAGGGCGGCGGCCGCTACTACTACGAACTCCACTGGGACGAGGCCCCCGGCGGCCTGCCCGCGCGGCTGCCGGTGGAGCTGATCATCGGCATCGAACCGGGCGTCACCGATCCAGGACCGACTGCGGTCACCGCGAAGACGGCGTTCGCCGAACCCGCCGGGGCGCGCAAGCCGGTCAGCGGCGGCGGCTCGTTCACCGTCGCCACCAGTCTGGACGGGAGCGGTAAGTACACCGACACGATCCAGAACGGCGAGTACGTCTTCTACAAGGTGCGCCTGAACTGGGGCCAGGGCCTGGCCTATCGCGTGCGCTTCACCGAGACCGGCGGCGCGGGCTACACCACCGCCACCAATGTCACCACGACCCTGTACTCGCCGCTGGGCGGCGAGATCGACGACGACACGAACGCCTACACCGGGCGGCAGGCCACGACGCTCGAGGGCGCGACCGTGCCGATCCGCTACGCCAACCGGGAAGGCGGCGGCCCGGAGGCCCAGCGTCAGTCGGTGGCCGGGTGGTACTACCTCGCGGTCAAGGTCGGCATGCCGTCCGGCGTCACGTCCCTGCCGCCGACGCCGATCGAACTCGACCTCGTCGTCGCGGGCGAGGCCGAAGCGGGTCCGACCTACGTGACCGCCAGCCCCGACGTGGTCGGCGAGCAGTCGCAGCCCGGCACCGAGAAGTCGGTGGCCGTGGGTGGTTCGGAGTCGTCGACGCCGTGGCTCGCGATCGTCGGCATCGGGGTCGGCGTGGTCGCGCTGATCGGCATCGGCGTCGCGATCTGGGTGGTCGCCCGGCGTCGCGCCTGATCCACCACCGAAGCCCGCCCGCACCAGAATTCGTGGTGCGGGCGGGTTCCGCGTTTCCGGCCCGACTGCTACCGTGGTCTCAAAATGAGACTAGTTCTCCTGATCGACCGAGGGAGCCGCGCGATGGCGCCGACCGACCACGACAGCAGTGATTTCGCCGCCCTCCAGCGCCTGGCCGACGCCCGCTGGACCTGCAGGCAGTTCCTTCCCGACGAGGTCGACCGGGCCTCGATCGACCAGCTGCTGAGCCTGGGCGCACGGACCCCGTCGTGGTGCAACACCCAGCCGTGGCAGGTCGTCGTCACCGCGGGCGAAGGCACCGAGAGCTTCCGCAAGGCGCTGCTCACCCACATCCAGACCAGCGGCGCCGCACCGGATTTCGAGTTCCCCGCGCAGTACGCGGGCGTCTACCGTGAACGCAGGCGCGAGTGCGGGTTCCAGCTCTACGACAGCGTCGGCATCGCCAAGGGCGACCACGAGAACACCATGCGCCAGATGGTGCGCAACTTCGAACTCTTCGACGCGCCACACGTCGCCATCGTCACCTCCGAAGCCGACCTCGGCACCTACGGCGCCGTCGACTGCGGCCTCTGGCTGCAGAGCTTCCTGCTCGGCGCCCAGGCCCTCGGCCTCGGCGCCGCCCCCCAGGCCGCCCTCGCCTCCTACTCCCCCTTCATCCGCGACTACTTCGACCTCCCCGACCACCGCAAGGTCGTCTTCGGCGTCTCCTTCGGCCACCCCGACCCCACCCACCCCATCAACACCTTCCGCACCGCCCGAGCCCCCCTCCCCGACCAGATCACCTGGCACACCAGCTGATCTCGATTACCACGCGCGGAGGTGCCGCACGACGCACCCCGCGCGTGGTGCTCGTTCGTCCGGGTGACGAGATCAGGCGGGGCGGGCGGTGGTGGTGATGCCGGGGCCCGGTTCGGGGGTGATGTCGCGGGCGGTGACTTCGGCGGCGCATTCGTCGCAGGTGAGGTGGACGTGGGCCTCGCCGGTGCAGTCCTTGTGGCGGTATTCGACCGGGGGTCCGTCGGGGGCCATGTAGGTGTCGCCCCAGTCGCGGATGGCCATCAGGATCGGGTAGATGGCGTGGCCTTTTTCGGTGAGGCGGTATTCCTCGTAGGCGCCGTCTTTCGCGGGTTGCTTGACCAGGATCTCGTGCTCGATCAGCCGGTCGAGGCGGTCCTGGAGCCGGCTGCGGGAGATCCCGAGCGCGCTCTGGAAGGCGTTGAAACGCCGGATACCGGTGAAGCAGTACTTGAGCACCAGCAGTGTCCAGCGGTCGCCGAAGATCACCAGCGGCCGCGTGATCGAGCACGGGACGTCGGCGAGTTCTTCGTAGCGCACCCTGCCATTATGCGCGTCGCCACCACTCGACGGCGGCAGGCGTCAGCACCGACCGGGGGCACTCATCCCGTTCCACCGCACTCGTCGGCGATCGGCCCTTCAGCCCGCAGCGCCCGCACGACATGCGCGACCAACCGCTCGACGACGTCGGCGTCGACCGGCTGCCGACTGAGCGTGGTGCGGAAATGCAGTGGCCCGATGAGCAGTTCGAGGGCGAAGCGCGGATCGGTGTCCGGCAAGATCTCCCCACGTTCGACAGCGCGCTCGAACAGTGGCCGCACCGCGTGGAATCGGCTGTCCCAGAACGCGGCGCGAACCTCGGCCATCTCCTCGGTATCGGTGACATAGGCGAGCGCGCGGGACAATCCGCCGCCCAGCGGCGTCTCGAGATAGGCCGCGAGTTCGGTGGCGAACCCGGCCAGATCACCCCGGAGCGTCCCGGTGTCGGGCAGCGGAAGCACCTGCCCGCTGTAGTCGAGCAGCACGTCGAGGAGCAGATTCTCCCGGCTCCCCCACCGCCGGTAGATGGAACTGTCCCGCACCCCGGCCCGCCGGCTGATGTCGGGAATCCCGACCCGATCGACACCGTGCTCGACGATCGCGTCCAGCACCGCCTGGTGCACAGCCTCGCGCACGCGCGCCGACCGGCCCCCGGGCCGCCGCTGCGGAGTGTCTTCCTCTGTCGTCGCCACTCCCCGATCTTAAAGCAGAATTCCTTGCTTTTGATCGCCGAGGCGCCTTACGCTCACTGAAGCAGAAAATTCTGCTTTTTCTGAGCTGGAGAGGTTCACCGATGACATCGTTGTCAGCATGGGCGAAGAAGATGCTGGTCAGCATCTGCGCACTGACCGGCACCACCGAATACGCGACCCGCCGGGTCGGCCCCGCCCCGTTCCTGCCCGCGTTGTTCGTCGACCGCTTCACCCATCTGGGCGGGATCGCCGACGCGGAGTTCCGCGCCCAGCTCGACGCCTGCCGATCCTTCGACGACGCGCGGTGGACCACGCACTGGCAGACCATCGCCGGGCAGCACGTGGCCCGCGCGAACGACGCCCTCGCCCAGCTCGGCATGCCGGACACCGACACGCTCCTCACGACTACCGAGCCACGCGCGGAGCTGGGCACGCGACTGGCGCCGGCGGTCACCCTGCTCGCCGACCGCGGCCCGGTCGCCGACCCCGACGCGGTGGCGACGTTCGGCGCCGAACACCCCGATGCCGCGCAGCAGGCCATCGTGCTGGACGGCCTGATCAAGGCGATGGTCTACGAATTCGTCGCCGCGTGGCCGGGCTGGACACCGCACCGGCTGGCGGCCTACGAGCGATCGCACCGCCTGGCCGAACTCGTCCTCACCTGCCTGGCGCCGGCGATGGGCGTGTCTATCGAGCCGGTGCGCGTTCCGGTCCCGGGCGACGACGTGGTCCGCGGATACCTGATGTTCCCGCTCGATCAGGATGCGGCCGAGGTACCGATCGTGGTGTGCAGCAATGGCATCGAGGGCACCCTCGCGGAGCTGTTCCTGCCGATGCTGGCCCATCGCCGTGCCGGGATGGCCCTGTTCGTCATGGAGATGCCCGGCACCTACTCCTACCGGCAGCCGTTGGCGCCCGAGGTGGAGCGGGTGTACTCGACGGTCATCGAGCACCTCGCCGCGCATGCGCGGGTGGACGGCGATCGCATCGGGATGCTCGGCGTCAGCTTCGGGGCCTACTGGGCGACCCGGATGGCGGCGGTCGAACCGCGGCTCTCGGTCGCGGTCGCCAACGGCGCGCCCGCGCACCGCAGCTTCACTTCGGCGGCGGCACTCGGCCTTCCGGAGATCATGGTGTCGACGCTGCGCGAGGCGACCGGATCGGCGACTCTGCGCGAGATGGCGGGCAAGCTGCGCGCGCTCTCGATCGCACACCTGTACCGGCACATCGACATTCCGCTCCTGGTCATCAACGGCGCCGACGACACCCTGCTGAGCACCCAGGACTCCGTCGACATCGCCATCGGAGCGCCGCGCGCCCAGCTGGTGCTCTACGCCGACGACGACCACTGCGCCATGGGACACAGCGACGAATGGAGCGCGCTGTCGGTGCGATTCCTGCGCGAGCACCTGGTCGTCCGGCAGAACGTGGGGTGCTGATCCGATGTCGCTGCCCCGGATCCACCGAACACTCGACCTCGACGCCCGCCGCATCACCCTGCACGCCGACACCGGCGCCGGGTGGACGGCCACCGACGACCCGCCCTCGTTCGCTGTCCCGGCGGCCTTCACCGAGGAGTACGAGATCGCCCGGTACGAACTGCTCGGCGTCCCCGACGGTGCCCGGGTGCTTCCCGTCTGCCCGGTGTCGTTTCGCGATTTCATGGTCTACGAGAAGCACGCCGTCGATGCCGCGCGCGGAATGGCACGGCGCTTCGTGCCCGCGGGCTATCGACTCGGACTCCTGTTCGAGGCCCTGACCCGGCGCACCTTCCCGCCCTACCGGCCACATCGGCTCTGGAATCAGCAGCCCCTGTACTACATGTCCAACGCGTCGACGATGCTCCCGTCGGGAATTCCGGTCACCTGCCCCGATTACAGCACGGCGCTCGACTTCGAGCTGGAACTGGGCGTCGTGCTGGGTGCGCCGCTGCGCGATGCGACCCCGGCGGAGGCCATCGCCGCGATCGGCGCCGTCGTCGTGATCAACGACTTCTCCGCGCGCGATGTCCAGCTGGCCGAGATGCGTTCGGGATTCGGGCCGCAGAAGTCCAAGCACTTCGCCACCTCGATGTCGGCGACCGCCGTGGCGGGCTCGGCGGTCGCCGACCGGCTCGACGCGCTCACCGCGTCGGTGCGGATCAACGGACACACCGTCGCCCGGACCGGCACCCACGGCATGCGCCACAGTCTGGGCGCGGCGATCGCCCACGCGTCCCGGAGCGAACAGCTGTTCCCCGGTGAGCTGATCTCGACCGGAACGCTGCCCGGTGGCAGCGGGATGGAGCTGGGCCGATGGCTCGCGCCCGGCGATGTCCTGCGGCTGGAGATCGACGAGATCGGTGTCATCGAGCACCGGATCGAGGGGTGAGTGCGACGTGACCATCGATCAGGTTTCCGACTCCGTGTATGTCGTCGCCGGAACGAATGTCAACTGGGCGCTGATCAGCGACGGCACCGGCGTGACCCTTGTCGACGCCGGGTACCCCGCCGACACCCCGCTCGTGCTCGACTCGATTCGCCAGATCGGCCACGAGCTCGCCGACATCACCGCCGTCCTGCTGACCCACGCGCATCTGGACCATATCGGCGCTGTCCCCCGGCTCGTCGACCTGCTGAACGTCCCGGTCCACACCGGTGCCGAGGAGGTCCGGCACGCCAAACGTGAGTATCTGCAACAGATCACGCCGGGCCAGCTGGTGCGGACGCTGGTCGCGCCCGGCGGGGCGCGCTGGGTCGCGCAGACACTGCGCGCGGTCCGTGGCGGTATGGGTACCAGCGTGCCGACCGCGACAGCGGCATCGACGCTTCCCGGCGGACTCGTCGCCCTGCCGACCCCCGGTCACACCGACGGGCACACCGCGTATCTCCTTCCCGCCGAAGGGGTGCTGTTCTCCGGTGACGCGCTGGTGACCGGTCACCCGCTGTCCCGCCGGACCGGACCGCAACTGTTGCCACCGGTGTTCCACCACGACCTGGCCCGCACCCTCGACAGCGCTCGCGCGCTCACCCGGCAGCCCGCGCACACCCTCGTCCCCGGCCACGGGCAGCCGACCCGGCTCGTCCTCGCCGACTTCACCGACACCGTCCGATGACCCGGCGACCACGACACCGAACAGCAGCGCGCTCGATCATGGTGGGCGCCACCGTGCTGGCGCTGGGCAGTTGTTCACCGCTGCCGGACGCGCCGACCGAGATCACGGCCGACTTCGAGAACATCGCAGGCATGTACGAGGGCAACGACGTCATGGTCCTGGGCTTGGCGGTCGGCAAGGTCGACAAGATCATCCCCAAGGGCACCTACGTCGAGGTCCACATGACCATCGACGGCGGCGTGAAGATCCCCAAGGAAGCGATCGCGGCGATCATCTCGCCGTCGATCGTGACCGACCGGCACATCGAGATCACCCCGCCCTTCACCGGTGGTGAGTCGATGAAGTCCGGTGAGCACCTGCCCAAGGCACGCACCAGGACCCCGGTCGAGCTGGACACGATGATCAAGACCATCGACCAGTTCTCCGCCTCGCTCGAGCCGGAAGAGGGCCAGGAAGGACTCGGCCCGCTCTCGGGCCGGGTGCTCTACCCGGTCCTCAACGGCAACGGCCAGAAGATCCGCGAAACCCTCGACGCCCTGTCGAGCGCACTGAAGATCGGTGTCGACAACAAGGACGCCATCTCCAACATCATCCTCGAGCTCAACGAGCTGACGACGATGCTGGCCGACAACGACCAGTCGGTGCGCGACTTCAGCAACCGGGTCACCGCCATGTCGGGCCTGCTGGCCGAACAGGCCCCCGGCCTGCAAGCCACCCTGGATCAGCTGAACGCGTTCCTGGCCAACACCTCCACGATGTTCGGTGAGCACGCCGACGAGCTGGAGACCTCGCTGACCGGTCTGACCAACGTCACCAACCAGCTGCGCGCCAACTCGGGTGCGATGGTCGAGATCGTCGACATCGTGCCGCTGCTGATGCAGAACATCGACGGCGCGATCGACCACGATCGGCGATTCGTGCGAATACACGCTCTGGTCGGCACCGCGCTTTCCGGCGAGATCGTCAGCGTGTTCTGTGAGCGGGTCCAGATGAAGTCCGATGGCTGCCGTTCCGGGAACATGCAGGACTTCGGCCCGGACTACGGGCTCACCGCCGCACTGCTCGGGCTGACGAAATGATCACTCCGAGGCCGTCTTCCCGCTGTGCCGCGGGCTACCGCGTCGGCCGCGGTGGCGCACGCCCTGGCGGCCGGTCTGTTCCCGCAATGGCGCGCGCGAGTCCCCCAGTCCCGAGCTGTCGCCCGGGCACTGGGTTTTCGCGAGCTGGGTGCTCAGGTGTGCGTCAGGATCGACCATCCTGCGCTCGATCGCGCACAGCGTGCCGGATCAGCTCGAATCCTGCACGCCCCCGATGGTTTCCGCGCCGAGGGTTGACCGGCCGTCACCCTGTGCGCTCATCGGGTGCGCGGGGTACCCGTCCCGCGCGCAGCAGGGCGACGATTCCTCGACGTGCGAAGGTACCCGAGGAGTTGCGCACGGAGATCGTCGTGGGGTTCGACGTCGGCGGCCGCCGCCACCAGACCGGCGATCTCGGTCGGCAGATCGTGGCCGTACCAGGAGGTCAGGACGTCGATCGCCGCACGACGCAGCCGCACGGGATAGCCACGTAACGCGGCCAGCACCAACGGTTCCCCGGTGCCCGGCGTGGCGCGACCCAGCATCGACAGCACGGATTCGAGAATGCTGTCGCTGATGCCTTCTTCGCCCCATCGGATCACCGCGGCCCCTGGACCGCACGCGATCTCGTCGAGCGGGAGCAGCGCTCGGGCGAGTTCGGCGATGCGGGCCACGTCGTCGTCCGGCGTTCGCTGCGCGACCCACGCCCACACGTACCCGTTGCGGGAATCGTCGCCGAGGTGCGCCACGGCCTGTGCGTACGCATCGATTCCAACGGCTTTCGACAACCGCAGCGCCGTGTTGAACCCGAAGGGACCGTGCGGGTCGGCAAGCCGCGAGGTCACGTACTCGGCCCAGTCGGGACGATCCAGCAATGCCGCGCAGACCTCGGCCAACCGGGTCGTCTCAGCCGGTGGCCAGTCCACTTCGGCGGGCGGTTCCCGCAGCAGGTTTCGGATCGCCTGGGCGGCCGAGATGCGGCTCAGTGTGGGTTCCGCGGCGGCCAGCAGCTCGGCGAACCGTGCCAGGACCGGCAGCGCGTCCGGGTACTGTCGCATGTCCGAGGCCGGGCCACCGATGCCCGAGAGCGCGTCGATAATCTCGGCCGCGCCGTCGAGAAGTGCGTCGTCGACGACGGATTCGGCGAGCGCGGCCCGCAGATCACCGGTGGTCGCGGCGAGATGCGCGAGGTATTCGTTCATCACCTCGTTGCGGAAGCCGTCCCGCAGCAGCCACCCCTTGATCTCCGTGTCACCGGTGCGGGCCAGGCGCTCCACGGCGTGGATCCGTCCCCAGCCGTCGACCCGGCGGGCCAGCTCGAACACCGCGCGATCGCGATCCGGCTGCGAATTGGATAGCGCCACTGCCGCATACAGGGTCAGATCACCCAGTGCGCCCAGGGTCAGCAGGACCTCCCGGTCCCGGCTGTCGCCGACCACCCCGAGCATCACGATGCCAAGCGCCACCGCGTTGCGGCGCGTCCCCAGATCGGTCAATTGCCGGGCCACCGACCGCACCCGCTCGGCGGGCAGTGCGGCGGAACGCAATTCCCGGCACAGGTCGTCGGCCACGGCGAGCGCGCGCTGTTCGGCGAGCGCATCGTGCAGCGCCACCATCGCGGCGTCATCGGGCTCCTCGACGAGCACCCGCACCGCCGCCACGATCTCGGCCGCGGGCGCGGTCTCGTTCGCGAAGTGATGCGTCTGGATACCGTCGAGAACAGTAGAACTCAGAATCTGCCGCTCATCGGGCACTTCATCCGGATACGGATGTCCCTCCCGCGGCCACGGTCCCGGACCGTGCACGGCGGCGAGTGCGAGCGCATGAGCGAGATACGTGGTCTGGTCGTCATCGGGGACCAGCCACGCGCCGGGCTTCACCGGCAGGGGCGCACGGCGCCCTTTCCACGAGAATTATTCACGGCCACACCGTAACCGACCCCACCCGCGAACACCAGTGCTCACCCATCTGCCTCGTTCGCCACCGCGTTCACCCGCGCCCGCCGTCGCAGCCTGGCCGCCACCACAACGCGCAGAGGCGCGTCCGGCCATTTCCGCCAGCAACCTTTCCCCGGCCGGATCGACCACAGTTCGGCCTCACACTGTTCGGCCGCAACCAGATCCACCGGCCCGGTCGCCCTGGCGACAACGCCTTCGCGGCGCCGGTCGACCCGATTCCGTCTGCGCTTGGCGCGCGGAATGTTCTTCCGCGAACTCTTGTCGTTCTCGCCGTACCAGTTCCGACGATCCTTCGCGTAACTGAGCGCCTTCTTCTCCTGCGGACTCCGCCGAACCACCGATCCCCCATCCCTCCGTGTCGAGGTCAGGCTACGGATCGGTCCGCCACACCGCACCCGAGTTTCCAGCCTGTCGAAACCCGCACCCACGAATAATCGCTCGGCAACGGCCCGACCGCGTGGTGGGATCTCGCGGTGATCAAGATCCGCCAATATTCCTATTTCGCGCTGTACAGCGAGACGATGACCGCGGTCGACCTGACCGCCCACCTGGGCGTGGAGCCCGACGAGACACGAGTATTCAGAAGCAAGTCCGCGGAAAATCGCATTCCCCGATCCCACAGCTGGCAAATCACCCGGCACAGCACCGAGAGCATCGACGAGCAGATCGAGCATCTCATCGACCGGCTGACACCGCACCGCCCCCAACTGCTCTCGCTACTCGACCGTCCCGACGTCGAGGCGCGCATGCAGGTCGTGCGCCACTACGACGACCCCGACGGCGTTCACGGCGCGCCCGGCGGCACAGCGTTTGCCGATGTCCACAAGTGGCCGCGTCCCCTGGGATGGCACCTCACGACCGCCGTCCTCGAGTTCCTGGTGGCGACGCGAGCGGAGCTCGATGTCGACGAATACAACTGAGGCGCACGCGAAACGGCCGCCGCCGCTTCCCTTTTCGGGAAACGGCGGCGGCCGGGGTATGGGTCTCGCGCTGGGGTCAGAGCGGGATGTTCTTGTGGTGGCTCTTGCGGGCCGGGGCCGAGGCCAGGGCCGCGGCGATGATGCTGCGGGTCTTGGCGGGGTCGATGACCTCATCGACGACGCCGATGGCGACGGCGCGTTCGACGCCGCCCGCGATCTGCTCGTGCTCGGCGGTCAGGCGCTCGTGGAGGGCTTCGCGCTCGTCCTCGGGGGCGGCCGCGAGTGCCTTCTTGTGCAGGATGCCGACCGCGGCCTTGGCGCCCATGACGGCGACTTCGGAACCGGGCCAGGCGTAGACGGCGGTGGCGCCGAGGGAGCGGGCGTTCATCGCGATGTAGGCGCCGCCGTAGATCTTGCGGGTCACCAGGGTGACGCGCGGGACACGGGCCTCGGCGAAGGCGTGCAGCAGCTTCGCGCCGCGGCGGACGACACCCTCGAGCTCCTGACCGACACCGGGCAGGTAGCCGGGCACGTCGGTGACCACGATCAGCGGGATGCCGAACGCGTCGCACAGGCGCACGAACCGCGACGCCTTCTCGGCGCTCTCGGAGTTCAGGCAGCCGCCCAGGCGCAGCGGGTTGTTGGCGAGCACGCCGACGGTGCGGCCACCGAGGCGACCCAGGCCGACGACCATGCTGCGGGCGTAGCCACCCTGCAGTTCCTCGAACGAGGATTCGCCGTCGACGTTGTCGAGCAGCTCGTGGATGATCGGCTTCACGTCGTAGGCGCGCTTGGCCGAGGCGGGCAGCATCGCCTTCAGGTCGACGTCACCGTGCTCGGCGACGGCCTGGTCGAATTCGCCCTGCTCGGCGAACATCGAGACCAGCCGGCGAGCGCGATGCATGGCATCGGCCTCGTCGTCGGCGGCGATGTGGCACACGCCCGACTTCTTGAAGTGTGTGGTGGGACCACCGAGGGTCTCCATGTCGACGTTCTCGCCGGTCACCGAACGCACCACGTCGGGACCGGTGACGAAGACGCGGCCCTCGGGCGCCATGATGACGATGTCGGTGAGCGCGGGACCGTACGCGGCGCCACCGGCGGCGAAGCCGAGGACCACGGAAATCTGGGGAACCAGGCCGGACGCGCGGACCATGGCCTCGAAGACCAGGCCTACCGCGTGCAGAGCCTCGACACCCTCGGCCAGGCGGGCGCCACCGGAGTGCCACAGGCCGACGACCGGGAGGCCGGAATCGATGGCGGTGTCGATCGCGTCGACGATGTGCTTGCATCCCTCGACGCCCATCGCCCCGCCCATGACGGTGGCGTCCGAGCAGTAGGCCACGGTGCGCACACCGTCGACCTCGCCGATCGCGGCCAGCACACCGGACTTGTCCCGCGGGTGCAGGGGCAGCACCGTGCCGGGATCGAAGAACCGCTGCAGTCGGCCGAGCGGGTCGCGCGGATCGGTCGTCGTGTCGTGAAACGCGGGAGCAATGATGGTCATCGCGTTCGTCTCCTGCCTTCGAAGAAGAGTTGCCGCTACGGCGGCTGCGTATGGCGAACCGCCGGTGGGGTCGAACCATTCAGTTGGCGCGACCCCACCGGGGATCGTGAATGCAGTCGATCGGTGCGGCTAAGCCCGACCGAAGGCGAGCGCGACGTTGTGCCCACCGAAACCGAAGGAGTTGTTGATCGCGTACTCGATTTCCTGGTGCCGGGCCTGCCCGTGCACCACGTCGAGGTCGATCTCCGGATCCTGGTTGTCCAGGTTCAGCGTCGGCGGAACGACGCCGTCCCTGATGGCGAGCACGGTGAGCACGGACTCGAGGGCACCGACGGCGCCGATCGAGTGGCCCAGTGCCGACTTCGGCGCGTAGACCGAAGCGTGGTTACCCACGGCCAGGTTGATCGCGTTGGCCTCGGCGGTGTCGCCGATGGGGGTCGCGGTCGCGTGGGCGTTGATGTGGGTGATGTCCTGCTTGGTCAGACCGGCGGTCTGGATCGCGCGGGTCATCGCCCTGGCCGCACCGGTGCCCGCGGGATCAGGAGCGACCAGGTGGAAGCCGTCGGACGTGATGCCGGCACCCAGCAGTCGAGCGTGGATGGTGGCACCGCGAGCCTTGGCGTGCTCCTCGGTCTCGATGACCATGAGCGCGCCCGCTTCGCCGAAGACGAAGCCGTCACGATCCTTGTCGAACGGACGCGAGGCGCCCTTCGGATCGTCGTTGCGAGTACTCATCGCCCGCATCATGGAGAACGCCGCGATCGGCACCGAGTCGATGAAGCCCTCGACGCCACCGGTGACGACGATGTCGGCGTCACCCATCACGATCATCCGCCACGCGTTGGCGATGGCCTCCGAACCCGACGAGCACGCCGAGACCGGAGTGACCACTCCCGCCCTGGCCTTCAGCTCGAGACCGACGACGGCCGACGGACCGTTCGGCATGACCATCTGAACAGCCAGCGGCGAGATCTTGCGGTAGCCGCCGTTCTTCAGCTTGTCGACCGAGTCGATCAGCGCGTCGCCACCACCGAGACCGGTGCCGATCGCGACGCCCAGGCGGTCGGGGTCGACCTCCGGGCTGCCCGCGTTCTTCCACACCTCGCGACCGAGGACGGTCGCCAGGCGCTCGACATACGCCATACGGCGGATCTCGACCCGGCTCAGGAGGGTGTCGGGGCTGACTTTCAGGTGACCGCCGATACGCACCGGCAGGTCGTATTCCTCGATGAAGGAATCCTCGAGAACGTCGATTCCGCTCTCACCGTTGAGGAGTCCCTTCCACGTCGCATCGACATCACCCGCGATCGACGTGGTCGCCGCCATGCTGGTGACGACGACGTTGGGGAAATTCCCGTTCAAGGTGGAAGGAGTGGTCACTGGTTCAGCCCTACTCGGCGTCGAACTTGGCCTTGAGCTCCGCGGCGGCGTCGGAGTTCTCCGCCTCGAGCTTCTGGATGTAGGAGACAGCGTCACCCACGGTCTTCAGGCTGGCCAGATCCTCGTCGGGGATCTTGACGCCGTACTTGTCCTCGGTCTGCACAGCGATCTCGACCATGGACAGCGAGTCGATGTCCAGGTCGTCGACGAAGGACTTCTCGATGGTCACCTCGGAGGGTTCGATACCCGTAACCTCTTCGATGATCTTGCCGAGTTCTTCGACGATCTGTTCCTGGGTCAGAGCGGCCACTTTGGTGGCTCCCTTCTTGTTCTCATTTGTAGGGGTCTTGTACGGCCGGCACCTCGTCGTGCGCGACCGCCGGGGGGAAAGCTAGCCGGAGATGGTCAGTTCGACCAACGCGGGGAGGTCTTCCGGAGTCTTCAGGGCCAGGTTGGGCGTGCCCTTGAGCTCCCGCTTGGCGATACCGACGAGGGTGCCCGCCGGCGGCAGCTCGGCCACAGCGGAGACGCCCGCCTCGCGGACGGTCTCGGTGCACAGGTCCCAGCGCACGGGGCGAGTGACCTGGGCGGCGAGCTTATCGATCGCGTCGGCGCCCGAGGTGACCGGCTTGCCGTCGAAGTTCGACAGCAGCGTCCGGATCGGGTCGCTCGGCGAGATCTGCGCGATGGCATCGGCGACAGCAGCCTGGGCCGGGGCCATGAAAACGGTGTGGAACGCACCGGCGACGGGCAATGCGCGGACCCGTGCCTTCTCCGGCGGGTTCGCGGCGAGCTCCGCCAGAGCTTCCAAGCGACCCGCCGCCACGATCTGGCCGACCGCGTTGCGGTTGGCCGGGACGAGGTCGAGCTCGGCGAGCCGTGCGAGCACGGTGGCTTCGTCACCACCGAGCACAGCGGACATACCGGTCGGCTCCAGCGCACACGCCTTGGCCATCTCCCGGCCGCGGATGGCGGCCAGGGTGACCGCCTCGTCGGCGGTGATGACGCCGGCGACAGCGGCCGCGGCGAATTCGCCGACCGAGTGTCCGGCGACGATGGTATCCGCCGGGATCGCCTCGGGGGCGATTTCGGCGAACGCGAGCAGTGCGGACGCGACGACGAGCGGCTGGGTCACCGCCGTGTCGACGATCTCCTCGGCCGTCGCGGTGGTACCGAGACGGACCAGGTCGAGGCCTGCGGCCTTCGACCACAGCTCGAGGCGGTCGGTCGCACCGGGGAGGGCGAGCCAGGGCGCGAGCATGCCGGGTGTCTGGGACCCCTGTCCAGGGGTGAACAACGCGATCACTCCCTAAGAAAACACTGTGACCCCCGCCGCATGAGATGTCGGCGCGAATGAAGCTTTCGAACGGGTTTTGTAGGGGTCCCACAAAATCCGAGGTGGGGTGTCCCGATCGACCGATTCGCCGATCTCGTTACAGGGGCTCGTAGCCCACTGGGGTAGGCGGGGTTTCTGTGACGGGGGGTGATGATTCGTTATGCGTTCGTGTCAAACGGCCCACTGTCGCCGCGATTCGGAGCACATAAGCGTCTCGGGGATTCATGGGATCACGCCCGGTGATCTCGCCGATTCGTTTGAGACGGTACCGAACGGTATTTGGATGGACGTACAGCTGACGCGCGCACGTTTCTACTGCTCCACCACAATCCAGATAGGCGTCGAGTGTGTCGGACAACGAAGATCCGGCAGCAGCCAACGGGAGCACAAGATACTCGTTCAGCGCCTCTATCGCAGCTCTATCGCCCAGCAGGGCGCGTTCGGGCAGCAATTCCGAGGCGTGAACGGGCCTTGGCGCGCCACGCCAGCCCACCACGGCCTCCATCCCGGCCAGCGCCTCGATCGCGCTGGCGTGCGCGGCGCCCAGGGTGCGCATGGTCGGGCCGATCACCACCGGGCCGTCGGAGAAGACGTCGGCCAGCAGATCGGCCAGGAACGGCGAGGCGATCCCGGCGTCGCCGAGATGCCCGCTGACCACCATCACGAGCCGCGCGCCCTGCACGACCGCCAGCGCGGCCCTGCCGTGCCTGGTCGCGATGGTGTGCACCGCGCCGACCGTCGAGACACCCTGATCCGCCGGTGGGGTGCCGACGAGCACGGTGGCGGGCGCGGTGGCGTCCCAGTTCAGCGTGGCCGCGCGGGAGAGCATGTCGGGACCGGTGTCGCCGCGGACCACCGCGTCGACCACCAGCGCCTCCAGGCGGGTGTCCCACGCGCCACGCGACTCCGCGGCGCTGGCGTACACCGAGGCGGCCGCGAAGCCGAGCTCACGCCCGTATCGCAGCACCGCCTCGGTGAGCGCGACCAGCTGCCGGTCGTTGCGCGCCAGGGCGGGCAGCCACTGCTCGAAGAAGTCCATGGCCACCCGCACCATGTCCACGGTCTGGCGCAGCGTCAGCCGCCGCGCCAGATCCTGCGGAATCACCTGGAACGCGTCCAGGCTGAAGCGGATGTCGGAATCGGGATCCTGCAACCACTCCAGGAAGTTCACGACCGCCGTCTGCACCAGCATCTGGACGCCCGCACGCTGCGCGGCGTCCAGATCGGCGAAGAACGGCAGCCGATCCTGCATCGACCCCACCGCCTCGGTGGACAGCCGGCCCGAGAACTGCTTGACCCGCTTGAGCAGCGTGTCGGGCAGCGGATCACGGGTCTGCCGATTCGGGGACAGTGCCCCGGTCGGCAGATAGACCTCGTGTTCGCTGGTGCCCTCGGTGATCCGACGGGGCCGCGGCGGTTTGCGCTCCACAGTCCAATAGTCCGCTACGCGAGTTCCTCGCCCGCGTCCGCACTGGGCTTGGGCGCGGCGGAGACGTCGTCGATACGGTATTTCGCCGCCGCTTCCACCGCCTTCGCCTTGTCGAGCGTGCCGTCCTTGACCAGGCCCTCGAGCACCGCGACCACGATCGACTGCGCGTCGACGTTGAACACCCGGCGGGCGGCCGGGCGGGTGTCGGAGAAACCGAACCCGTCGGTGCCCAGGGTGATGTAGTCGCCCGGCACCCACTGCCGGATCTGATCGGAGACCGCGCGCATCCAGTCCGTGGCGGCCACGACCGGGCCCTGCGTCTGCGCGAGCGCCTGGGTGACGTAGGGCACGCCCGGATCGGTGTCGGGGTGCTTGAGCGCCTGGATCTCCTTGTCCAGCGCCTCCCTGCGCAGTTCGCCGAACGAGGTCACCGACCACACGTCGGCGGCCACGCCCCACTCCTGCGCCAGGATCTCCTGGGCGCGCAGACCGTCGGGGACGGTCACGCCCGAGACCAGGATCTGGGCGCGGATGCTGCCCTCACCACCGCGCTGGTACAGGTAGAGACCCTTGAGCAGACCGGCCACGTCGAGGTCGTCCGGCTCGGCGGGCTGCTGGTAGGGCTCGTTGTACAGGGTGATGTAGTAGAAGATGTTCTCCCCGGCGAAGGCGCCGGTCTCCGGCGGATTCGTGCCGGGTAGCGGGCTGGTCTCCGGGGTCGCGCCGCCGTACATCCGGCGCAGGCCGTCGCGCATGATGTGCGCGATCTCGAAGGAGAACGCCGGGTCGTAGGTCACCACGGCCGGGTTGGTCGACGCCAGCAGCAGCGACTGTCCGTCGTTGTGCTGCAGGCCCTCGCCGGTCAGCGTGGTGCGGCCCGCGGTGGCACCGAGGACGAAACCGCGCGCCAGCTGATCGGCGGCGGCCCAGAAGCTGTCGCCGGTGCGCTGGAAACCGAACATCGAATAGAAGATGTAGAGCGGGATCATCGGCTCGCCGTGGGTGGCGTAGGAGGTGCCCGCCGCGGTGAAGGTCGCGGTGGAACCGGCCTCGTTGATGCCCTCGTGCATGATCTGGCCGACGGTGCTCTCCTTGTAGGCGAGCATCAGCTCCGCGTCGACCGAGGTGTAGAGCTGGCCGTTGCGGTTGTAGATCTTCAGCGTCGGGAACCACGAGTCCATACCGAAGGTACGGGCCTCGTCCGGGATGATCGGCACGATCCGCTTGCCGATCTCCTTGTCCCGCAGCAGCTCCTTGACCAGGCGCACCAGCGCCATGGTGGTCGCGACCTTCTGCTTGCCCGAGCCCTTGCGGACCGAGCGGTAGGCCTCGTCGCCGGGCAGGGTCAGCGGCTTGGGCGCCGTGCGCCGCTCCGGCACGAACCCACCGAGCGACTGACGCCTGCTCAGCATGTACTGGATGGCCGGGTTGTCCATGCCGGGGTGGTAGTACGGCGGCAGGTACGGATCCTTCTCCAGCTCGGCGTCCGTGATCGGGATGCGCTGCAGATCGCGGAAGTCCTTGAGGTCCTGCAGCGCCAGCTTCTTCATCTGGTGGGTGGCGTTGCGGCCCTCGAAGTGCTTGCCGAGGGTGTAGCCCTTGATCGTCTTGGCCAGGATCACCGTCGGCTGGCCCTTGTGCGCCATCGCCGCCGCGTAGGCCGCGTAGACCTTGCGGTAGTCGTGGCCGCCGCGCTTGAGGTTCCAGATGTCGCTGTCGGACATGTTCTGGACCAGCGCCTTGGTGCGCGGGTCGCGGCCGAAGAAGTGGTCGCGCACGTACGCGCCGTCGTTGGCCTTGTAGGTCTGGAAGTCACCGTCGGGGGTGGTGTTCATCAGGTTCACCAGCGCGCCGTCGCGGTCGGCGCCGAGCAGCGCGTCCCACTCGCGGCCCCAGACCACCTTGATGACGTTCCAGCCCGCGCCGCGGAAGAACGACTCCAGCTCCTGGATGATCTTGCCGTTGCCGCGCACCGGACCGTCGAGCCGCTGCAGGTTGCAGTTGATCACGAAGGTCAGGTTGTCGAGCGCCTCGTTGGCGGCCACCTGGATCAAGCCGCGCGACTCCGGTTCGTCCATCTCGCCGTCGCCGAGGAACGCCCAGACGTGCTGGTCGGAGGTGTCCTTGATGCCGCGGTCGTGCAGGTAGTGGTTGAACCGCGCCTGGTAGATGGCGTTCATCGGGCCAAGGCCCATCGACACCGTCGGGAACTCCCAGAAGTCCGGCATCAACCGCGGGTGCGGGTAGGACGGCAGGCCGTGGCCCGGTCCGCCGTGGCTGTATTCCTGCCGGAAGCCGTCGAGCCGGTCGGTGCTCAGGCGGCCCTCCATGAAGGCGCGCGCGTAGATGCCGGGCGAGGCGTGGCCCTGGATGTAGATGTGGTCGCCGCCGCCGGGATGGTCCTTGCCGCGGAAGAAGTGGTTGAAGCCCACCTCGTAGAGCGCCGCCGAGGACGCGTAGGTCGAGATGTGGCCGCCGACGCCGATGCCGGGGCGCTGCGCGCGGTGCACCATGATCGCGGCGTTCCACCGGATCCAGGCGCGGTAGCGGCGCTCGACCTCCTCGTCACCGGGGAACCAGGGCTCGTTCTCGGTGGGGATGGTGTTGACGTAGTCGGTGGAGGTGAGCGCGGGGATCGAGACGCGGCGCTCACCTGCGCGCTCGAGCAGTCGCAGCATCAGGTACCGGGCGCGGCCCGGACCTTCGCGGTCGAGCATGTCGTCGAAGGATTCCAGCCATTCGCTGGTCTCCTCGGGGTCGATATCCGGAAGATACGACGCCACTCCCTCGCGGATCACCCGAACCCGCTCACCGGTAGGTCTGGTGGCGGACTCGGCGCCTGCGGCGGGTGCCGCCGCGGCGGGGTCGTTCGCGGAATTCGCTGATACAGAGTGGATCAGGTCGGTCAAATCTGCTCCTCGTACTGGGGGCTGAACTGCTTGTTGGCGTCGCTATCCCCGGGCCTGCCCGCTTGGTGTGCGGGCCACCCGTCACGAAAGTTTCGGGCGCACCTTTCATCCTTACCGAAAAGGCTGCCCGGGGCATCCCTCCCGAGCAGGTACTGCCCGGTATTTCGCTGGACCACGGCCTACCGCTCCCCCAGCGGCCCCTGCTGCCTCATTCATATCACTTCCCTATGGATTCCGGACCGAACGGAAGTCCCGGAGCAGCGCCGATCCACGCGTCGGCGGATTCGACTAAGTTCTGCAGGGGAAGCAACCGAGCGAGAGGGATCGGGGAACGATGAGGCTGCTGGACGTGCGCCGGCTCGGGCTGGTCTGTGCCGCTGTCGCCGTGACCGCGGGCATGGTCGTGGCCGGCTGCGCCGAGCAGGTGCCCGGCACCGCGACCACCGACCCCGCCGAGGTCGCCGCCTACCAGACCTCCGCCGCCGCGTCCGCCTCGGCCGCCGCCGCGTCGAAGGCCGCCGCCGCGCAGACCAAGGCGATCAGCGACAATTGCACCCAGTTCCCCACCACCACCGGCGCCGGCGTCACCGCCTTCAACGAGTTCGTCACCGCGCACGACCACAACGCCCCCGACTACGCCGACAAGCGCGAGGCCGCGGCTACCACCCTCGACAACGCCGCGACCAAGGTCGAGACCGGCGTCACCGCGGCGGCGGGGGCGCTGCCCGCCGATCTCGCCGAGAAGTTCACCGCCTATGTCGTGGCCGCGCGCGAGCTGTCCGCCGAGACCAGGAAGATGACCTACAGCTCCCAGGTGACCCGGCTCAACGACGCCAGCCGCAAGATCAACCAGGCCCGCACCGCGGTCCACGACGCCTGCCCGAGCCGCTGAATTCGCCCCGCCGACACGCGGCATACGGTCCCAATTCATCCGATCGGCTTGCGCTGCGGCCGATAACCATGTTCGCTTGCACGTATCTACTGTCGGCAGTTTAGGGAGGACACCACCGTGGTCGCCGCGGCGGACGCGCAGAACTACGCTCAGAAGCTTGGCATTTCTCACGGCTTGGTCGTTCAGGAATTGGGCTGGGACGAGGACACCGACGACGATTTGCGCGCCGAGATCGAGGAGGTCAGCGGCGGCGAGATGGTCGACGAGGACTCCGACGAGGTCGTGGACGCCGTCCTGTTGTGGTGGCGAGAAGGTGATGGCGATCTGGCCGACGAGCTGATGGACGCCATCGGCCCGCTGGCCGACGAAGGCTTCATCTGGGTCCTCACCCCCAAGACCGGTCAATCGGGCCATGTCGATCCGAGCGAGATCGCCGAAGCCGCGCCCACGGCCGGCCTGACCCAGACCTCGACCATCAGCCTCGGCAGCTGGACGGGCTCACGCCTGGTCCAGCCGAAGGCACCGTCCAAACAGCGCTGAATCCGCCGTTCGCTAAGGTCTCAGCCGGACGAGAACGCTCGGCTGAGACCCGACACGACGGAGGATTCGCTGTATGCCGCTAGAGGTTGGCACTCTCGCGCCGGACTTCACGCTCAAGGACCAGAACAACCAGCCGGTCTCGCTGTCGGATTACCGCGGCAAGAAGAACGTCCTGCTGGTGTTCTATCCGCTCGCCTTCACCGGCATCTGCCAGGGTGAACTGTGCAAGGTGCGTGACGAACTGCCCAAGTTCCAGAACGACGACGCCGAGATCCTCGCGATCTCCGTCGGTCCCCCGCCCACCCACAAGATCTGGGCCGCCGAACAGGGCTACCTGTTCCCCCTGCTGTCCGATTTCTGGCCACACGGCGCGGTCACCCAGGCCTACGACGTCTTCAACGAGAAGTCCGGTTACCCCAACCGCGGCACCTTCGTCGTCGACAAGTCCGGCTACATCACTTTCGCCGAGATGAACGGGCCCGGAGAGGCCCGTGACCAGGCGGCTTGGGAGAAAGCGCTCGCCGCGCTAGATTCATAAACCGTCACCGCCGGTTCCCGCCGGCGGTGCCAGGGCGTATAGCTCAGCGGTAGAGCACTGGTTTTACACACCAGCGGTCGGGGGTTCGATCCCCTCTGCGCCCACCCACGAAGATCGCGTGATCGCCCGCTACACCGGCGACAGTGTCACCCTGCGTAGCCGGAACCAGCGTGAGATCACCGGCTTCTACCCCGAAGTCATCACAGCTCTGGCCGAAGTCGCCGACAGCCGCACCATGCTGCTCGACGGCGAACTCGTCGCCCCGACGGGTTCCACCGAATCGGTCGCCGGCCGACCAGCTGCTGCGGACCGGCTGGCTGTGTACTGGTCAGCCGGGGGTGTTCAGTACGGCGCCGACAGCTTCGACCATCAGGTCGGTGGTGCGCTGGAGGACATCGGTCAGGGGTTCGGTGAATTCGGTTGCCGCCCAGTGGTCGACGGCGGCGAGGTACCCCCAGGCAGCCTGGGCAGCGGCGTAGCGGATGGTCAGGTCGATGTCGTCGCGCCCGAGCCGCTGGGTCAGCAGGTGCTGGATCTGGCGCTCCAGGCGGTGGATCTGTTGCAGCTCACCGGTGCGGACTTCGGGCTCGGACGTCATCAGCCGGACTCGGCGCCGGATACGTTGCTCTTCACTCGAATGCGCAAGGGCCGCAATGACCATCGGCGCGACGGCGGTGACCGCGGCCAGTAGCTCGGCCGTCGTGACGACGTCGGTGCCTGCGGTCAGCAGGGTGAGGGCTTGGGTGTCGACGTGGTCCCAGACAACCAGTTGTTCCTTGGTGCCGAAGTAGCGGTAGATCGTGCTCGCCGAGACCCCGGCCGCTGCGGCGACCTGCTCCACCGACACCTTGCGGTAGCCGTCGGACTCGAACAATCCCAGGGCGACGTCCTGGATTTCCAGCATCGCCTGCATCTTGCGGCGCTCGAGCAGGCCGGGCGGTTGCGGTTGACGGACGGGATCGGGCACCCCGAAACGATACGCGAGCCCATTGCCGACGACTGACAGTGACTTGCACAACTTCCTCGAGCGGCGCTAGTCTTTGAAAGTCACTTTCAGGCAGCAAGTGACATTCAGCGCGGTGGGACGAACTTCGGACTACCGACAGTGCGAGGCGGGAGCCAGGGTGGGCAGAAACTCCACAGTCAGCGTCGAATCCGTGAGCCGACCGGAACCGACGCGGCACGACGTCGTTGTCGACGGGCGCCGAGTCGCCTACGTGCAGGCCGGTGCCGGTGAACGCGTGTGTGTCCTCGTCCATGGACTGGGCGGGTGCTGGCGGCACTGGGCCGCGACGATCCCGGCACTGGCGCGCACGCACCGCGTCCTCGCGGTCGACCTGCCGGGATTCGGCGATTCGGAGAAGCCGCAGGTGTCGAGCATGGGCAACGCCGTGGCGGTGATCGACGCACTGCGGGAACGGTGCGGGGTCGAGCGGATCGATGTGGTCGGGCATTCGATGGGCACTCTGGTGGCGTGCGAGGTCGCGGCCAGACTTCCCCACACGGTGGACCGAATCGTGTTGGCCGGTGGCCCGATCACCTCGGTGCTGGCGCTGTTCGACGCGCCGATCACCACCCTGCGCCGCGACCCCGGGCTGGTGAATTTCCTGGTCGAAGCGGCGACCGCGGGGCTACCGCTGCCGTCCTCGATCCAGGAACTGATCGTTCGAACCCCGTGGGCGCGAAAATTGGCGCTGGCACCGTATGTTCCGCGTCCGGACGACATCTCCCCGGAGACGTTCGGCCACTTCCTCGCCGGTGTGGGCGGTCCTGGCACCCTGTCGACGTTGCGACAGGGATTCGGTTACGACTTCACCGCCGCGCTGACGCTCACCCGTCCGACACTGCTGATCGGCGGCGAGCTCGACCGGATCGCCCCAGCGGCCGACCTGCGCGGCTTCGCCGCCGACAACCCGGCAGTGCAGCAGGTGGAAGTCCTTTCCGGTGCCGGACACCTGCCGATGCTCGAAAAGCCCGACGAATTCAATCTGCTCGTCACCGAATTCCTCTCCACCGACACAGAATCCAGGTGAACTCATGACCACGATCCCCACGCGCATCGCCGCCGATCTGCACCGACTCGTCGAATCGGAAGATCTCGGCTCGTCCTTCTTCGCCGCCGCTGCCGACCACGCCTCGTCCCGCCGCCGCGCCGGCTGGCAAGCCCTGCACGAGTTGGAGATCCGGACCCAGGCCGGCGTCAGCGCCTTCCTCGAACGCGCCGATCTGGCTATCCCATCGACCAATGCCATGGCCGACACCCTCGGCCGCATCGGTGGCAGCGGTTTGCACCTGATGCCCTACGGGCTGCAACTGCGCGCGGTCCGCGAAACGACCACCCGCTACCTGCCTGCCTTTCATCGTCTTGCCCGCCACTACGAAAACACCGCCGAGGCACAGTTTTTCGACTACGTCGTCCGTCATGAACTGGCCATCATCGAATTCACCAGCCACGCCCTCGCCGACGCTCCCGCCTGCATCGACCCCGTCCTCCGCCTGCTCGACCACCCGGTCCCGCTCAACTGAACCGGCATGAGGACGACGAACGGCGCCGGAACCATGAGATTCCGGGGCCGTTCTCGGTTCGAACGATGCGACTCGGCCGGATAGTGGCCGTGACCTCAGTCGTTGGAGTAGAAAGGAACCCGGGCGGAGAGCCTGCGCGGTTTACGCACCGGCGGTCGGGGGTTCGATCCCCTCTACGCCCACCCACAGCGTCATCTGATCCGTGCCGATCGGCTCCCACGAGAAGGGTGCACCGTGCGCACTGTCTACGTCGTCACGCATCCGGAAGCGACGCATCACGTCGACCGTCTGGTGGGCGGCTGGTACGACTCCGCGCTCACCCCCGCCGGGTTGCGGGACGCGGAAGCCATCGCCGCCGCCGTCCGCGCGCGAATCCCCGAGGACGCCGAGGTCGAGCTGTATTCCTCGGATCTGCGGCGGACCGTCCAGACCGCCGATGCCCTCGCCGCGCGACTGGGAGTCGTTGCGACACTGGACGACCGGCTACGCGAAAAGTCCTACGGCGACGCCGGTGGCCGCCCCCAGCGCTGGCTCGACGACCGCTTCCGCCCACCCCCGCCCGTCGGCGACCGGATGACCCACGACGAGGGCATCCCCGGCGCCGAAACCAAAGCCGCACTCGCCCACCGCATCTACCCCGCCCTCGACGACATCCTCCGCAGCGACTGCCGCCACCAGATCATCGTCACCCACGGCGGCGCACTGACTTTCGTCATCGCCGCCTGGATCCGCATGCCCCTCGACGCTGCGGGCTACGCCCACTTCCACGCCACCTCCGGCGGCATCACCGAACTCCGCGAAGACGACTACTTCCACAACCGCCAACTCCACACCCTCAACGACACCAGCCACCTCGCCGACCGGTAGTCCATGCGGGTCATACTCGCCCGGTGCGGTGGATTCGTGACTATTACGCGGACGAAGGTGTCTGGCTGCTGATCGAACTCGATGACGGTGGCCACCCGGTCCGCCAGGTCGACCTCCGTGGCCGGGATGGCGTACCGGTGACCGCCGCGGCACTCGACGAGGTGCTGCGTGCTCGCGATCAGGGCGGCTTCAGTGCGGTTCAGGACTACGAACGGCGATATGGCGTGCTCGCGGAGGGTAACGCCGACAGCTGGGACCTGGCCGACAGCTCGCTCGAAGTGATCGGCCCGGACGAATTCGAGAAGATCTGGGCGGCGGCCCGGCGGGCCATGACGCAGCGTGCCCCACGGTGATTTCGTGGGGCACGCTGTGTCAGCCATGAACTACGAGGCAACCTTGTCGCGGTCGGCGACGGTCAGGGTGCAGACGCCGCCTTCGCAGGAGCGCTGGAGTTTTCCTCGGGAGAGGGTTTGCATCAGGCCGATGGCCCAGCAGGTCGGGCAGCCGCGCAGGGCGAACAGGCCGACAGGTAGGAGCAGCAGGCTGAGCAGGCCGGTGAGCGGGATGAGGGCGACGGAGCCGGTCAGGGCGAGGAAGCCGAGGGCGCCGCGCAGCAGGTGGATGGGGAGGGATGAGCTCGCGTAGTCGGGGGCGTCAGGTGTCATCGTGTTCTCCTGGGACCGGGTCGGTGTGCAGGGTGTCCCGCACGGCCGCGCGGGCACGGTGCAGGCGTGACTTCATCGCGGCGGTGCTGAGGCCGAGGGTGTCGGCGACCATGCGGCCGCTGTAGCCCTGGATGTCGCGCATGATCAGCACGCGGCGCTGATCGACGGGCAGGGCGGCGACCGCGGCCGCGACCCTGCCCGCTTCGAGACGTTGCAAGACCTCGTCCTCGGCCGACGCGGCCGCCGCGATCGGCGGCACCGGCGGGCGATCCCGCAGGCCGAGCCGCGCGCGCCGCAGGCACTCGTTGCGCACGATGCGGAACATCCACGACGCGAGAGCCCCGGAGGCCCGCAGCATCCCGATCTTGCGATACAGGATGATCAGCGCCTCCTGCGCCGCGTCCTCCGCGTCTTCCGGTGTGGCGCACAGGGATCGGGCGAAGCGCTGGATGGTGGGGTGCGAGCCCGACACCAGCGCGGCGATCGAATCGACATCACCGCCCTGCGCGGCGACGATCAGCTGATGATCGGGCCAGCTCGCCTCAGCCACGCCCGGCTCGTTTGCGCCGCACGACGACCATGCACGTGCACAGCGCCACCAGCCCGACGACAATTCCGATTCCGATGAGCACAGCAACCTCCGTTTCCGTTCCCGACATTGTCGTCGGGACATGGATAAGAGGCACCGGCCGCGAAAAAGGATTCAGACACCCGATCGCGGGGGTCGGCGAGCGGTGACGATCCACGCGCGCGAGTCGAAGTACACGCCGTCACCGGTGTGATGCGCGTCGAGCAGTGCCCGCAGCCGCTCCCGCGCCGCCTCGGCGCCCGCGGGCCCCAGACCGGCGATGATGTCGCGGAACTCCACCAGCCGCAGCACATTGTCGAAGGCGGCGGCACTGTCCCGGCCGTAGTAGACGGGCTCGTCGACCTCGGTAAACGCGATATCGGTGAACCCGGCGGCCGCCAGGATGCCTTCGGTGACGGCCGGATCGGCGAGCGCGAACGCCCCCGGACCGTCCCCGGCGATCGCCGCCTCGGTCGTGAGGGTCTCGCGGATCACCGAGGTCCACTCGTTGCGCTCGCGCCCCTGCCACACCAGCAGCACCAGCCGCCCCGAGGGGCGCAGCGCGCGACCGATATTGGTGAACGCGGCCACGGGGTCGGCGAAGAACATCGAGCCGAACCTGCTGATGCCCACGTCGAAGTATCCCGGCGGGAACGGATGCGTCTGAGCGTCCGCCAGCTGGAAACTCACATTGGCCAGACCCTCGTCGGCGCTGAGGCGACGGGCGTGCGCGAGCATCCGTTCCGACACGTCGACGCCGACGACGGTGCCCTCCGTGGCGGCGCGCGCCGCTTCCCGCGTGGTCTGCCCGGCGCCGCACCCGATGTCGAGCACCCGGTCGTGGACGCGGACCCGCGCCGCGGCCCGGAAATGGGCATTGTGCAGGCGCAGCTCGGCGTCGTAGTCGAACACCTCGGCAGGCTTGTCCTCTGGTTCTGTCACCGGATCCCCTCAACGCTCGACCGGACATCGCGCAGGACGCCGTGCGCCCGATCCGCCGTCACCGGCGCGACCGCCACCGAGTCCCCCCGCTCCAGCGTAGAGCGTCGGATCGGCAGCGCGAACAGGCTCGTGTTCGGCGCGCCACAGGTCGAGGAAGAGATTCCGTCGCTGTCGACGATGCGGTGGCCGGATCGCCCGACCACCGCATCTATTCACTAAGGCGTCGAGTAGCCGATGAGGGCGCCGATGCCCGCACCGATCGGAATGGTGATCAGCGCGCCGACACCACCGAGGAAGAACCCGAGGACCGCGCCGATACCGGCCCCGACCAGGGCGCCGATGCCCGCGTTGTGCTGCTTGCGGGCGAGGGTGTCGCTCGCTTCGTCGACGAACGTCGCCAGGTTGTCGGTGACGAAGGCGGGCGCGGTGACCGGCCGCAAGGTGACCGACTGCCCGTCGGCGGCGATCCCCGCGGCCAGCTCGACATCGCCCGCGCCGGTGACGATGCGGGTCGGCACGGCCGCCACCACCCGCCCGGACCGGTCGGAGAGGGTGACGACGCCCCCGGCGAGCCGGAAGGTGCCGTCGGCGACGGCGGCGGTGAGTCCGGAGCCGTCGGCGAGCGGACTCGCCGTGAACGCCACTCCCCCTTCGACGCCCTGGACGGTCGGAACTGCTGCTGGTCCGGCGTGCGCGGTGGTGGCCGCGAGGCCGAGAGCCCCTGCCGCGAGAACGGCGACGGTGCCGAATCGTCGTGCGCTGGAACTCGTTCGAGACGAGAAAAACATCTTGCCCCTCCAGTCTGCCCGCCGAGATCGGCGGAACATCCTCTGCTGGACCGGATCTCGATCCGCGCACATTTTCGCATCGTTAACGATCACAGGAAACCCCACCAGCGGTGATACCGGAAAAACATCACCGGATCCGCGCGAATTCAGGTGAGGTTGTGTTCGTAGGCGAAGGCGGCCGCCGCCGTCCGCGAGCCGACCTCGAGCTTGGTGAAGATATTCGACAGATGCCTGGCGACGGTCTTCTCGCTGACCACCAGCTCCCCCGCGATCTGCGGATTGCTGCGCCCCGCCGCCACCAGCCGCAGCACCTCGACCTCGCGAGCGGTCAGCCCGCCGGGCAGGGCGGGCGTGAGCAATCGCGCCACCTCGTCGGCGGCCGGAGTGGCGCCGAGCCGCGCGAAGATCCGCTGCGCGGCGGCGAATTCCATCCGGGCCGAGTCCTCGTCGGCGAGCGCCCGCAGCGCGCGCCCGAGATCGGCGCGGCAGCGGGCGGTCTCGTACGGCGCGTCGAGCGCCGACCACAGCCGGACCGCGCGGCGCAGCTCGCCGACCGCGCCGACCGGGTCACCGTTCACCGCCGCGACACAGCCGGCCGCGTGCGCGGCCGCCGCTCGCAATGCGGTGCAGCCGAATCCCTCCGCCACCGCTGACAATTCGACACTCAACGCGCTCGCCTCGGCCAACTCCCCTGAGGTGAGCAGAATGTCGACCGCGGCGGGCAGCACCCGGGAGCGATGCACGGGATCGGGTGTCTCGGCCACCAGCCGCCGCACGGTGGCCACGGCGGCGGCGGTGTGACCACGGGCCGCCCAGAGCAGCGCCAGCCCTGGCTGGGGATCATGGCCGTATCCGACGGCCTCGGCGTAGGCGTCACCGGCTTCGGGGAACGCGCCCCGCAGGCGCAGCACGTCACCGCGCTCCGCCAGCGCGAGACCGGCGGGCGCGACGGTCCCGGCCGCGAGATAGCGCCCGAGCGCCGACTCGTATTCCTCCAGCGCGGCGTCGTAGGCGCCGTGCACCCGCATCAGCTGTCCGCGATGCACCGCGCACTGCCCGGTGAACAGCACCAGTCCCGGTTGATCGGCACACCAGGTGGTCAGGGCCAGCGTCCACTGCTCCATTCTCGCGAAATCGGAGATCTCCTGACACGCCTCGACCAGCGAGCAGTAGATCTCGCCGGCGAACAGCGTCGACACCTCACCCGCCGCGACCGCCGCCATCGCCTCGTCGAGCAGGGCGAGTCCTTCGCGCACCCGGCCCGCGTAGAGGGCCACCCGGCCCTGCACCGACAGGCCCATCGCGATCAGCTCCGGCACCTCGAAGCGGCGCCCGTAGTCGGTGACGCGGTCCGCGCAGGCCCCCAGCTCACCGAATTCGCCCGCGGCCAGATGCCGGTGCAGCACGGCCACCCACACGTAGCCGTGCTCGACGACCTCGCCGGGGACCTCCGCCAGCAGCCGCTGCGCCCGGGCCACCCAGCCGCTGCCGACCGCGGCTTCCCCGCTGTTCAGCAGGGTCATCGCCAGCCAGAACGCGCAGCGCGCCGCCGCGGTGACCGCGCCCGCGTCCAGGTGCAGCTGGTACGCGCGCTGCATGGCCTGGATGCTGTCGTTGGTCCGCCCGGTGAGATGGGCCGCGGTGGCGAGGCGGGCGAAGTCCTCGGCCCGGAGCAGGTCGGCGTCGGTCCCGGACAGCGCCTCGAAGGCGGCCACCCATTCCCGGCGCTCGTAGGCCTCCCGAGCCCGCAGCAAGCTGTCGACCACGCTCATCGCACATCACCCTGTCTAGGAGGATACGCGCAGGTCACAGCGATTGTCGGTGGTCAGGCCGCGGCTACGTTCGGTGCGATGTCACGCGAGCGGGCCACGATCCGGCGGGCGAGGTACTCGGCGTCGCGGCCGACGCCGGAGAAGACCATCGAGGAGAACGCGTACTGGAAGCTCAATCCGCAGAAGAACAGCCCAGGCGCGTCGTCGACGACCCCGCGATACTCTCGCGGCCAGCCGTTCTCGTCGAAGACCGGCAGGTCGATCCAGTCGAACACCTGCCGGAATCCCGTGGCCCACACGATGTTCCGGACGTCGAGCAGCGTGCCGTCGTCGAGCTCGGGCCGACCGTCGCGCACCCCGCGCACCCGCTGGGTGATCCGCTCGACGCCGCGCTCGGCGAGATCGGCCCGCTTGACCCGCAGCATGGGTCCACCGTGGAAACGCACCTCGCGCAGCTGTTTCCGGCCGATCGGCGTGCGCCGGGTGACGATGTGCCGCCAGGCGAACACCAGGATCGGCAGCGCGACCCGGATCGCCCGCGAGTCCCAGCGCAGCGGAATCTGCCCGCAGTCGCGACCGCACAGGATCGTCGGGTGGGTGCGGGCGAGTTCGTAGGCGATATCGGTGCCCGAATGCGAGGCACCGACCACCAGCACCGGCCCGTCGCCGAGCTGGGCGGGACCGCGATACCGGCTCGAATGCAGTTGGGTGATCGACGGATCCAGGTCGGCCGCGAAATCCGGCACGTGCGGCGTGCGGCCGAAGGTGCCCGTCGCGACGACGACATTGTCACAGCGGATGACGTCGTCACCGAGATGGGCCAGATAGCCGCCGCCCGGCCGCGCGGTGAGCCGGTCGACCCCGGTCCGCATCCGCACCGGCAGATCCCAGTGCAGGGCGTATTGCTCGAGATAGGCGGCCACCTCGTCCTTGCCGGGATAGCTCCAGCGGTCGGCCGCCGGGAACGGCAGGCCGGGCAGGCCGTCGTACTTGGCCGGGGTGTAGAGGCGCAGCGAGTCGTAGTGCCGTCGCCAGTTGTCGCCGATGCGCTCGCCGCGATCGACGATCAGGAACGGTTGTCCCGCCCTTCGCAGCGCACTACCGGTCGACAAACCGGCTTGACCTGCGCCGATGATCAGTGTGTCGATGTATTGGATGGCCATGACGGCCTCCTGGCTCCTGGGTTCGCGTCCTGGATTCCGACGCTAGGGAGCGAGCCGTCACCGCCGCATCGACTGGATCACCCATCCGCTGCCCTCACGGTCTGGGTCGATTCACGCAGTCGGCTCAGGCCAGGGTTTTCGAGTCGACGCTGACGAGGTCGTAGCGACGGCTGGAGTGGTCGGCGGGCGGGTTGTCGACCGGGCTGACCCGGACGGTCAGCTCGTAGGCGTAGCCGGGCTCGTAGGTGAACCCGGTGATGCCCTCGTAGAACAGCTGCCAGCGCTCGTCGGGCGCGTACCTGATCTGCAGGCAGCGCATGGGCGCGACCCCGACGCAATCGACCTGCTCGGGTGCGACGAGCATCCGGACCGTCTCGTCGTGCGCTGTCGGCTGCTCATCGGCCGGACTCGCACAGCCGAGGACGCCGACGGCGAGCGCCGCGCCGAGCGGGAGGAGTCGTCGCATCATGCTGTCCTTCGGCCGTCGGGAGGAACCGATCGCTTACCCCCGCCAGAGTAGCTGACCGGTAGCCATCACCCCGGTAGCCATCCTCGACCTGCGGCCCCGGAGTCGAAAATTGCTACGTGCCGCCGACGAATTCCGTTGGCAGAATGGGGACCTCATCGAGTAGTACCGGAGGGAAATACATGACCATCCTGGTAACCGGGGCCACCGCGAACATCGGCCGCAAGGTCGTCGACCACCTGCTCGCCGCGGGACACACCGAGGTCCGCGCGCTCACCACCGATCCACGCAAGGCCGCGTTGCCCGCAGGCGTGGAGGTGGTCGAGGGCTATCTGCGCCGCCCGGAGACGCTGCCCGCGGCGTTCGACGGCGTGGAGCGGGTGTACTTGGCACCCACCCCCGACACGGTGGCCGAGGTGCTCGCGCTGGCCCGCGCGGCGGGGGTGAAGCACGTCGTCGATCTGTCGGGTGAACCGGAGAGCTGGTGGGGCACGGTGAGCACGGCCGTCGAGGACAGCGGGCTGGCCTGGACCCACCTGTGGCCCGCCGACTTCATGGAGAACACGCTCACCTGGTCGCAGCAGATCCGCGACACCGCCACCATCCGCGAGCCGTACCCCGACACGGCGACCGCGCCCATCGCCATGGACGACATCGCCGCCGTCGCCGCCACCGCCCTGCTCTCCGACACCCATCAGGGCCGCGCCTACCCGCTGGCAGGCCCCGAAATCCTCAGTCGCACCGCCCTCGTCGCCCACCTCGCCACCGCCCTCGGGCGCGATCTGGCCTTCCGGCAGTCCTCCCGCGAGGAAACCATCGCCGCCCTCACGCCCACCATGGGCGACAACGCTGTCTGGTACGTCGAGAACGTCCTCACCGACTACGCCCCCGACCCCGGCACCCTCCCCATCACCAGCGTCCAGGACATCACCGGCCGCCCCGGCACCACTTTCGCCGAGTGGGCCGCCACCAACGCGTCCCGCTTCCTCGCCCCCTGACATCTCCGCGCCGGCGAGCCGCCCGGCCTTCACTGCGGTCACCCGCCACGGGCGTCCGCGATCGGCGGATCGAATTCGCATTGCGCGCGTGCGGATCGGTGGACGACCATCGGGGTGTGGACACCGAATATCCCCCAGCACTGCCGCCGGGGATCGTGCCGCCCGACCGAGTGCTGGTCGGGGACCTCGTGATTCGGCGGTGGCAGGCCGAGGACCTGGACGCCAAGTTCGCCGCGATCAACGCGTCGTTCGAGCAGCTGCATCACTGGATGGAATGGGCGGCCGAGCCGCCGGACTTCGACGACGTGGCCGCGAACCACGCGAATCTGTCGGCGTGGCCGACACCGGACGGCGGATTCAACTACGGCGTCTTCGATCGCGCGGGCTCGCTGCTCGGTGTCGTCGGCCTGCACGATCGCGTCGGCCCGGCCACCCTCGAAATCGGCTACTGGTGCCACACCGAGCACGTCGGCCGCGGCGTGATCACCCGCGCCGCCGGCGCCCTGACCACCATCGCCCTGACCCTCCCCGGCATCCACCGCATCGAAATCCATTGCGACGCGGCCAACCTCCGCAGCGCCGCGGTGGCACGCCGCATCGGCTACCGCCTCGCGAGCACCGGCCCCCGAGTCGTCTCCACCCCAGGCGAATCAGGCCGCGGCATGCTCTGGGTCATGGACCGGTCCGCGCATCGCGGCCCTACAGTGGCCGGGTGAGCGATGCGACGCGTTCCGGCGCGGTGACCGGGCGGCCGAACAGCGGCCTGGGGTGGGCCGTGGCCACCGCCGCGGCGTCAGCGGTGGTGACCGTGCTCGTATTCGCGGCGATCGGCGGCGCGGTGAGCACCGGGATCGCGGCCGCGGTCCACGCGCCCGACCGGTTGACGGTCCTCGCCACCGGGGGCGTCTATCTCTGGATGGTGGTCGTTCCGGTGGCGATCGGAGCCGGTGTCACCGTCGGAATCGGCCTTCCCGCAGCGGCATTGGCCGACTCCGCCATCGCGGGCCGGAGTCCACGCGCGTTCCTCGGCCGATGCGGCGCCGCCGGAATCGCGGGCGCCGCCGTGCTGTGGCCCTTCGCCGCACTGTCCGGTGTCGTCGCGGCGACCTGGACTGCCCGGCTGGTGGACGGCGCCACCGCCGACAGCGCTTCGCGGATCATCATGCGGGTCCTGCGCTCGGTCGACGACTGGTCCTTCGGCTACACCCTGCTGACAGCCGTTCTGGGCGCGCTCGCCCCGGTTTTCCTCCCTCGCCGAACCGGCGTGAGCAACAACCGGATTCTGGCCGCCACCGCCGCTCTCTTCGCGGTCTGCGCGGTCGTGTTCGCCGCCCACGCGACCTATCTCAACCGCCCGGTGGCACCCGAGTCCGTCGAATCCATTCCCGCCGTTCGGAACTGACGGGACTACGGCCGGTCAAGCGCGGCCGAGCCACTCCTTGACCAGTTTCGTGCCGTCGGTCTTGCACATCGCCTGCACGATCTTGTAATTGCTCGGGTTCACGAGTGTCTTGTATCCGAGCTGGTCGGCCAGCGCGGGCAGGGTCGACTTCTGGGTCGGATCGTCGAGGGCCAGGAACTGGGCGCAGGTCATGGTTGTCAGATCCCCCGCGGGGACCGGTGCGCCGGATGTGCTCGGTTTGGTCGACGACGCCGCGGTCGATGGTGCCGCGGTCGATGACGCGGGTGTCGCCGTCCCCGCCGTGTCACCGGAACAGCCTGTCAGCGCCAGTACGGCGCCGACGAGCACGATCGGCCACCCGAATGTCCCGCCCCCACGTGTCATACCGACGAAGGTAGCAGCGTCGGAGCTCGCGCGCGGATCGAGCGGTCAGCCGACGTCGCGGCGCAGCCAGGTGACTTCGGCGCCGACGCAGTCGGTGCCCTGGCGGTAGGCCTCGAGGTCCTCGTCCCACGCGGTCCCCAGGGCACGATCGATCTCGGCGGACAGGTCGTAGGTGCCGTGGCCGCCGAGTTCCCTGGCGGCCTGGAGTAAGGCGCGTAATCGCATCTCGCCGAGCATCACATCGCCGTTGGCGCCGGTGGAGCCGTGCCACAGGCCCAGGGCGGGGACGAAGCTGTAGCGCTCGCCGTCGACGCCCTCGCTGGGGTCCTCGGTGACCTCGAAGCGCAGCACCGGCCAGGCGCGCAATGATTGGGCAATCCGCGATGCCGTGCCGACGGGGCCGATCCAATCGCTGCTGGCGCGCAGTTGTCCGTCGGCCGGTTGCGCGGTCCAGCGCAATTTCGCGGGGGCGGAGAGCGCGGTGGACAGTGCCCATTCGACGTGCGGGCACAACGCGGCGGGCGATGAGTGGATGTAGACCACACCCGCCGTCGCATCAGCGAACTGACTCGATGCGCGCACTACACAACACCTCCAGCCTCGACAAGGAGCGTCTTCCCCAACGACCCGTCGGACTGGCGTGGCCCGAGTGTACTGAAGTGTTCGGTGGTACGGGTGTTACTTCACAGCGTGTTGTGTGTCTCTGCGATCACGGAATCGCTGAATTTCGGCCACGCCGCTCGAGCCCAGTCGCCGAAATTCTCGTCGCTCAGCGCGATCGTCGCCACTCCTATTTCCGGGTCGACCCAGAGGAACGTGCCGGACTGCCCGAAGTGTCCGTAGGTCCGCCCGGAATTGGCGGATCCGGTCCAGTGCGGGGATTTCCCGTCGCGGATTTCGAATCCCAATCCCCAGTCGTTGGGGCGCTGGGAGCCGAATCCGGGCAGGACTCCGTCGCGGCCGGGGAATTGCACCGAGGTCGCGTCCGCGAGGGTTTGCTCAGATATCAATCGAGGTGTCAGCAACTCGATGGCGAATCGAATCAGGTCGTCGACGGAGGCCTTCGCCGCGTGCCCGGCGGAACCGTCGAGGACCGCGGTGCGCATACCGAGCGGTTCGAATACCGCCTCGTGCAGATAGTGCGGGAAGGCGATGCCGGTATTCGCGGTGAGGAAATCGGCGAGCAGTTCGAAACCCGCGCTGGAATAGATGCGCCGGGCACCGGGCGCGGCGATGACCTCGGGGGTGGCGAAGGCGACGCCGGAGGTGTGCGCGAGCAGATGGCGCACGGTCGATCCGGGCGGGCCGGCGGGCTGATCGAGCTCGACCGCGCCCTCCTCGATCGCGACGAGCGTGGCGTAGGCGACGAGGGGCTTGGTGACCGAGGCCAGGCGGAACACCCGCGCGGTGTCGCCGGTGGTCGACACGCCGCCCGCGGTGACGACCGCGGCGGCGGCGTTGGCGACCGGCCAGTGCTGGATCTGCTCGAACGAACGCATATCGGCAGCGTACGAGACGCCGCTACGATCGAGTCACCATGAGTCCCGCACCATCGATCCACGGCGACGTGGCGGCCGGTTTCGGCCCCGTCGCCGACGCCTTCCGCCGCAACTTCACCGAGCACGGGGAGATCGGCGCCGCCGTGGCCGTCTACGCAGGTGGCGAGCCTGTGGTCGACCTGTGGGCAGGCCATCGCGACCGCGTTCGCGCGGTGCCGTGGGAGCGCGACACCATCGTGCCGGTGTTCTCCTCCTCGAAGGGGATGTCGGCGTTCACGATCGCCACCGCCGTCTCGCGCGGCCTGCTCGACTACGAGCAGCCGGTGGCGAAGTACTGGCCGGAGTTCGCCGCCAACGGCAAGGACGCGATCACCGTCCGGCAGCTGATCGACCATCAGGCCGGGCTGTCCGGGCTGGACCGGATCGTGAAACTGCGCGAGCTCGCCGATCGCGACGCCCTCGGCACGCTGCTGGCCGAGCAGAAGCCGGCGTGGCGGCCGGGCACCCGGCACGGTTACCACGCGCTGACCCTCGGCCTCTATCAGAGCGAGCTGCTGCGCCGGGTCGATCCAGCGGGCCGCAGCCTGGGCCGGTTCTTCGCCGAGGAGATCGCCGCCCCGGTCGAGGCCGACCTGTTCATCGGGCTGCCCGGGACCGAGCCGATGGAGCGGGTCGCCGAGCTGTCGGCGACGAAGGGCCTCGACATCCTGCGCTACGAACTCGCTGACATCCCGGTGCGGATCGGCGCCGAGGTCTACGCCAAGCGGGGGCTCTCCTACGCGGCGCTGACCAATCCGCGCCCCGGCGCGCCCGCCCGCGCCGCCCGCCGGGAATTCCTGGAGATCGAGTGGCCGGGCATGAACGGCGTCGGCAACGCCCGCGCGCTGGCCCGGGTCTACGGCGCGGCGGCCGGGCGCACCGGCGCGCTGCCGATCAGCGACACCGTGCTCGACCTGCTCGCCGCGGCCGACACTGCGGACGACGTGCCCGCCGACGACCTGGTGCTGCACACCAAGAGCCGCTACCACCTGGGCTTCCGCAAGTCGCGCGGCAGTTTCCGGTTCGGCTCGGACAAGCGCGCCTACGGCACCACCGGCCTCGGCGGCTCGTTCGGTTTCGCCGACCCGACGACGGGCCTCGGCTTCGGCTACAGCATGAACCGCCTCGGCATGGCGATCCTCGACGACGTCCGCAGCCGCAATCTGCGCGAGGCCGTCCTGCGCTGCGCCGGCTGACCTCGGCGCGCATCGGTGGTAGATCCCACCGATGCGCGCCGTCGGTCGATCAGTGTCCGGCGACGCCGCTGATCTCGTTCGGCGCCGCCGCCAAGGTGGCGGTGGCCGTGACCTTTCCGTCCGCCAGGTCGACGCGGTGCACCTGCTTGGCCGCCGGGTCGGAGACGTAGGCGATCCCGCCGCGCACGAACAGCGCGGGCCGCGCGTCCTGCCAGTCGAGCGGTTCCTGCCAGCTGCCGAGCACCGGAATGGTCCGGGTGACGGTGCCCGCGACCGGGTCGACGACGTGGATCTTGCCGTCGGTGCCCAGCACCAGCGCTTCGCCCCGCGGGCCGCGGCCCAGGGAGCGGAAGGTGTAGCTGGTGCCGATGTCGACCAGGCGCAGGGAGCCGTCGGCGGTGTTCACCAGCGAGATCCGCTGCGGCCGTTCCAGTTCGGCGTCCTTGTCGACCTTGTAGTCGCCGAGCACGATCGGTGATTCCGCGCTGCCGGACATATTGCCGATCCGGCCGTACGGATCCGGGCTGGCGACCTTGGTGAACTTCCCGTCGCGATAGACCACGGCACCGGTCTGGCAGCCGATCACCACCGCCTCGTCCTTCGCGGTCGCCTCGCCGTGCACGCCGGGGCAGTCCTCGTTCCTGGCGAGCTCCTTGCGATCCTGATCGAGCGCGACCGCGCCGACCCGCTTGTCCTCGGTGCCCAGGGTCACCACGAGCTGCCGGTTGCTCAGCTCGATCGCGACACCGTGGTGCGGCGCGGCCGCCCGGTAGACCTCGGTCTTCGGCGTGCCGTGCGCGAGCTGATCGGAGTCGAAGACGGTGACCTCACCCGATCCGTCGGCGAACAGCACGGTCTTGCCCGCGTGCCGCACGACGTGGCCGGGCTTGCGCGCGGGGAACTCGGTGCCGGTGAATTCCCGGTCGTAGGCGTCGAAGACGCGGAAGCCGTCCTTGGTCGACACCATGAGGTGGTCGTCGTCGCCCGCCGGGTTGAGCCGGTTGTAGCCGTCGAGCCGCACCTCGCCCTGCTGGGCCAGCGTGGCGCCGTCGAGGACGTAGATGCCGCCGTTGTAGGTGAGCGCGATCGGCTCCGCGCCCGGCGTGTGCTCGTGGTCGTGCGCGGCGTCGTCCGTGCCGCAGCCACTGAGCGCGACCACCGAGGCGAAGACCCCGGACAGGGCCACCAGCGTGGTGGTCCGTGACCGACTGTGCATGTGCTGCTCCATTTCTCCTGCGTGAACTACGTTGTCGGCCCGGCCAGCCCGCGGGCGATGGCCTCGGTGTTGGCGCGGGCCATCTCGAGATAGGTGGCCGCGCCGCCGCCGGGCGCGGTGAGCGATTCGGTGTGCAGGCCGATCACCCGCACCGTCAGACCGGTGTGCTCGGCGAGGACGCGCGAGAGCCGGTCGGGCTGGGCGGAATCGGCGAAGATCGCGCTCACGCCCGCGGCCCGGATGGCGGCGGCGAGCCCGTCGAGATCGGCGGCGCTGGGCGAGGCCAGGGTGGTGCCGCTGGGGATCACCGCACCGATCACCCGGAAGCCGAATCGCTGTGCGAGATAACCGAAGACGTGATGGTCGGTGACCAGCTGCCTGCGGTCGGCGGGGATCGCCGCGAACCGATCGGTCATCCACCGGTCGAGCTGATCGATCTCGGCGAGATAGCGCTCGGTGTTCGCGCGCACCGCCGCGCCGTCGACGCCGTCCACCCGCGCGAGGACTTCCGCGCTGATCGCCTCGACGGCCGTGCGGACCCGCCGCGGGTCGGTCCAGAAGTGCGGATCGGGCTTGCCCGCCGATTCGTCGGAGGTGTACGCGATCGGGTCGACCCGTTCGGCCACCGCCAGCGTGGGCACGCCCGCCGCGGCCGCCGCCCGCACGTGCCGTGCAACGCCCTCTTCGAGGCCGAGCCCGTTGTGCACGACCAGCGCCGACCGTTCGATCTCGGCCGCTTGCCTGGCCGAGATCGCGAACGAATGCGGATCGGCCCCGGCCTGCATGAGCACGGTGACCGGCACGGTGTCACCGACGACCGCCTTGGTCAGATCGCCGAGAATATTGGTCGTCACGACGATCCCGGAGCGATCACTGTCGGCCGAACAGGCGCTGATCAGCGACATCAGCACGGCCACGCTCAGCGCGGAGATCATCGCGGCGGGCCACGACCTCCGCCGGTGTGGAGGGCAGCGCCGAGCCGGCACCAGGATCCTCGGCCACCAGGAAGGAACGACGTCGCGCGACGGTGGTGGCGCCGAGTGGGAGAGGCCGTCGAAGGCCAGGACGTTGTCGCGGCCCAAGCCGAGACAGCGGTTCGGGCTGCGGTCCACAGTCTGGCCGGGCGCTGCTGCGCGTCGGCGGGGTGTCGCGTTCACAGTCCGGTCTCCACGATCAGCGTCGGCGCGATATCCAGCGGAAAGTCGCGCGCCACACGAAGGTTGTCGTTGTAGGCGATCTCATGGACGGCACGTGCGCGAATGTCGTTGACGTAGGCGCGATCCGGATCGACATGGATCGTCGCGGTCTCGACCGGTCCGCCGACGAGGCCGAGGCGTGCTGTCTCCGTTCCGGTGACGGGGTCGAGGCCGTGCAGGACGCCGTCGCGGGTGAGGACCAGCAGCGACGACCCCTCGCCCGCGGTGTTCACCGCCACCGCGTCGGCGATCGGGGTCGACGTCCAGGTCTTCGCCCTGATGTCGAGCGTCCACACCCCGGTACGCCCGGCGAGCGCGGTCAGCGTGTTGCTTCCCGGCCGATGGGTGAAGGCGGTCGCGCGCTCGGCGGACGACGCCGGGTACGGAATCTTCTCGCTGACGAACGCGCCGTCGCGCTGCGTGACGACGAGAGCACCGTCGGCGCAACCGAAGACGACCCCACGCCTTGTCACCGCCTGCCCCCGCGCCTCAGCGCACGTCACCGGCTGCGCTTCCCCCGCCGCGCCGTCGCGCCCGCGCACCTCCACCCGCCCCGCACGATCGACGACGATCAACCGCTCCGCGTACGGCACCGCCACACCATCGATCCGCCGCGGCTCCCCCACCGTCCCTTCGCCCAGCGCGGCCCGATCGAACAGCATCGTCTCGCCACCCTCCGAAACGACCGCTGTGACAACGGGATCACTGTGCGCCGCGATCGGGCCCGGCTCCGCCGCCGGGAAATCGGTCGACCCGACCCTCCGAATCGGTGCGCTGTAGTAGTGCCGATGATCGCCGTGATCGACGGTCCACGCCCCACTGTCCACGATCGACAACCGGCCACCAGCGGCGACGAAGCCGAAGCGGCCGTCCCCGGCCAGCCGCACCCCGTTCACGCCGGTGCCCACCGAATGTGCCTGCGGGGTACCAGTTTCCACAGCATCGAGAGTGGTCACCTGCTCGGTGAGCAGGTCGACGACCCGCACCTCCCCCGTCCCCGCATCCGTCACGATCAGCCGCGTCTGCGGCTCGGCCATCTCCTCGCCCCCCGCGACGAACCCGTGTGGTGGCTCCTCGACCATCGGCGGCTCCCCCGACCCACACCCGACCAGCGGCACGGCAGCGAGCGCGGCCACCGACGCGGCACCGAGCCGGCGCGCGCCGAAGCGGTCGCGCAGCGCGGCGAGGATCGCCGACAGGAAGAACGCACCGACCGCGACGGCGGCGATCGTCGCGCCCGCCGCGGTTTCCGCGTGCCACGAGACGAGCAGGCCGACGGCGGTCGACGCACCGCCGAGCAGCGCCGCGATCAGCATGACGACCGGAATCCGGTCCGACCAGTACATCGCCGCCGCCGGCGGCGCGATGAGCAGGCCGAACACCAGCAGCGTCCCGACGACGTGGAACGACGCGACGATGGCCAGCGTCACCAGTCCGATCAGCGCCACCTGGGCGAGCTTCGGCCGCAGCCCGAGCGTGTGGGCCTTGCGCGGATCGAAGGTCGAGGCGACGAACGCCCGATGCCCCAGCACCGTCACCACGAGCGCGACCACCAGCGCCACACCGAGATACCCCAGATCACGCGACCGCACCGCGAGCACGTCACCGAACAGGAACCCGGTCAGGTCGACGGCGAACGACTGCGAACGCGACACGATGATCACCCCGGCCGCGAGCATGCCGACGAACAGCAGCCCGATCGCGGTATCGGGCGCGAATCGCTTGCTCCGGCCGAGCGCCGACACCCCGAAAGCCATGGCGGCGCAACTGATCGCGGCGCCGAGCAGCAGGTTCCCACCGAGCAGCGCCGCGACCGCGACGCCGGGCAGCATCCCGTGCGACATCGCGTCGCCGAGAAAGGCCATGCCGCGCACCACGACCCAGGTCCCGGCGAGGGCGCACACGCACGACACGAGCAGCCCACCCCACAGCGCGCGTTGCACGAAGGCCACCTCGAACGGGGCGAACAGCCAATCCATAGCGCGAGACGATATACTGAAAATGATTATCGTTTCAATTGAGGTGAGATGCAGCACACAGAGGACAGCGCGATCACGATCGAGCGCTTGACGGCGGGCTACGGCGCGACGCCGGTGCTCACCGAGGTGTCGGCGACGATTCCGCGCGGACGGGTGACGGCGATCGTCGGCCCCAACGGTTCGGGGAAATCGACCTTGCTCGGCGTCTTGGCAGGCACGGTGCCGATCCAGGCGGGCAGGATGACCCGCAACACCACCCGGCGACCGGCGATCGTGGTGCAGCACACGGCGATTCCACCGACCTTGCCGTTGACCGTGCGCGACACGGTGGCCATGGGACGGTGGGCGCGGCGCGGACCGTGGCGCCGCCTCACCCGCGCGGACAGGGCGATCACGCACGCCTGCCTGGAGCGGATGGATCTCACCGCACTGGCGACGCGGCGGCTCGACACCCTCTCGGGTGGACAACGCCAGCGTGCCCTGCTCGCCCAGGCCCTGGCCCAGGAGTCCGACCTGCTGCTACTCGACGAACCGGCGACCGGCCTGGACGCGGACTCGCAGGCCGCGATCGCCCAGGTGCTGACCGAGGTCGGCGCGGCCGGGGTCACCGTCGTGCAGGCCACCCACGATCCGGCCGAGGCGGCGAGGGCCGATCATCTGGTGACGCTGGCCGAGGGGCGAATCGCCGCGGGTCGGCCCGGTGAGGTGGGTGCCCGGTCGTAGAATCGCGGGGCATCCGCTCCACCCGCTCGCCGCGCAGCAGGAGGAATCATGGCCGCGACACCGATCTCCGTGGACGCCTATCTGGCCGATCAACCGGAAGCCCAGCGCGCCGCGCTCCAGCGGATCCGCGAGACGATTCATCGCGTGCTGCCGGAGACGGGCGAGAAGATCAGTTACGCCATCCCGGCCGTCACCCTCGACGGCCGGGCGTTCATGTCCTTCGCCGGGTGGAAGGAACATGTGAGTGTGTACCCGATCCCCGATGGGGACGAGGCCTTCGAACGTGCCGTCGCGCCCTACGTCGCGGGCCGTGGCACCCTGAAATTCCCGCTCGGGGAACCGATTCCGTACGACCTGATCGCGCAGGTCGCGGTCCGGCTCGCCGAGCGGGAACGCGCTCGCTGACTTACCAGTCGGCTTCGGTGAAGCGGATGATGCCGCGGATGTTCTTGCCGTCGAGCATGTCCTGGTAGCCCTGGTTGATCTCCTCGAGCGAGTAGCTGCGGGTGACCATGTCGTCCAGGTTGAGCTGGCCCGACTTGTAGAGCGACAGCAGGCGCGGCGCGTCCTGACGGGCGTTGCCGCCGCCGAAGATGCAGCCCTTCACCGTCTTCTGCAGCATGGACAGCAGGAAGCTGTTCATCTTCACGTCGCCGGCGTCCATGCGGCCCATCGAGGTGACGACCAGGGTGCCCGCCTTGCCGGTGAGGATCAGGCCCTCTTCGATGTAGTCGCCGTGCATCTCACCCATGGTGAGGATGACCTTCTCGGCCATCCGGCCCTCGGTGGCGTCGATCATCGGCATGATCGCGGCGGCCATGCTCTCGTAGGTGTGGGTGGCGCCGAACTTCTGCGCCTGCTCGCGCTTCCACGGGTTCGGGTCGATGGCGATGACCTTCGACGCGCCGGAGAGCACCGCGCCCTGCAGCGCGCTCATGCCGACGCCGCCGATGCCGGCGATCACCACGGTCTCGCCCGGCTTCACCTCGGCGACATGGGTCGAGGAGCCGAAACCGGTCGGCACGCCACAGCCGACGAGGCACGCGACCTCGAACGGGATGGTCGGGTCGATCTTCACGACCGAGGTGTGGTGCACCGTCATGTACGGGGCGAAGGTGCCGAGCAGGCACATCGGGATGACGTTCTCGCCGCGCGCCTGGATGCGGTAGGTGCCGTCCGAGATCGCCTGGCCCATCAGCAGGCCCGCGCCCAGGTCGCACAGCGCCATGTTGCCCGCGACGCAGGCGGGACAGCGGCCGCAGGCCGGGATGAACGACAGGATGACGTGGTCGCCCACGGCCAGGTCGCTGGGGCAGTTCGGGCCGAGCTTGGTGATCACACCAGCGCCCTCGTGGCCACCCATCACGGGGTAGCCCGGCATCGGCGTCGCGCCGGTGACGATGTGATGGTCGGAGTGGCACATGCCCGCCGTTTCCATCCGGATCTGCACTTCACCGGCGACGGGATCGCCGACCTCGATCTCCTCCACCGACCATTCCTGATCGATGCCCCACAGGATCGCGCCCTTCGTCTTCATGTCCGGTCGACCTCTCGCCAAGCTTGTGCCTCGTTGTGACTGCACTCACCCTAACGAAGAATCGGCCAATTCTGAAACACGTTCTAGAAATTGTCCGAGAAAAATCTATCCGCGCACGTCATGGACATGATGGACGAGGTCGTGGAGGAAGTATCGGGACAGCGAGGTGACCGTGAACAGCGATCCGTCGCTACGCGCGCCCCGCGCGCCGAGCCGATCCGCAGGCACCGCGGCGAAGGCGGCGGCGACCCGATCGGCGGCGGCCGCGAGTTCGGTCGCCACCACCGCCGGGTCCTGCCGGTCGTAGCGGTCGGCGACGGCGGTCGCGTCCTGGTCCCAGTTCTCGAAGCGCGGCGGCTCGACGCCGTCGTCGGCCAGCATCAGGGCCAGCCGGGTGTCGAAGATCCGGCAGACGTCGCGCACGTGGGCGCCGTATTCGAGCACCGACCAGGTCGCGTCGTCCGGACGGACCCGCGCGTCGTCGCGCTCGAGCGCGGCGCCGATCCGCGCGGCGCTGTCGAGGGTCCGCTCGGGCACCGCCGCGTAGGCGGTCGCCTCGGCGTCGAATCCGCAGTCGGGACAGGCGCGTTCGAGGACCCAGGTCCAGTTCTTGGTGTCGGGAACGATCATGCCCCCAGCCTAGGATGTCTGAATCTTGCGATCCATCGATATTCCGCCAACCATCGGCGAGATCCGGGCATCACGCGGTCAGCTGACGGGCCTTCTCGAACAGTTCCAGGGTCACCGCGTGCAGGAAGTCACCGACCGGCTTGGGCGCCTTGCCCGCGAAGGCGCGGGCGTGCGTGCCCTCGAGCACGATGCCGAGCTTGAAGCAGGCGAGCACCTCGTACCAGGTCACCGCGCTCAGATCGCGGTCGGAGAACCGGCCGTAGTGCTCGATCATCTCCGCGGGCGTCGGCAGGCCGCCGACCGTGCCGAGAGTGCCCATCAGGCCGGCGCCGACGGTGCCGGGCACCGGCCGGGTGGCCAGCTGCCAGCCCAGGTCGAGCAGCGGATCGCCGATGGTCGACATCTCCCAGTCGACCATCGCGGCCACCTGCGGGCCGTCGTAGTCGAACATCATGTTGGCCAGGTGGCAGTCGCCGTGCATGATGCCCGGCGTCCAGCTGCTCGGCCGATTGCGCTCGAGCCAGTCACCGACCTGCTCGACCCCCGGAATCCGCGGGCCGGGGTAGCCCTCGTTGGCGGTGTAGGAGTCGAGTTCGCGCAACCAGCGCGGGACCTGACGTTCCAGGAAACCCTCGGGCTTGCCGTAGTCGTCCAGGCTGAGCGCCCGATAGTCGAGCGCGCCGAGCCGCGCGATCGCCTCCACCGCGGACAGGCCCATCTGCCTGCGGATCTCGGGATCGTTCGCGTGCAGCTCGGGCAGTTCGGTCTGCGGGTTGAAGCCGTGGATCGGCTCCATCAGATAGAAGACCGCGCCGATCACGGTCTCGTCGTCGCAGGCGGCGATCACCCGGGGCGAGCGCACCTCGGTGCCGTCGAGCGCGCCCAGGAGCCGCGATTCGCGGCGGATCACGTCGTTGCTCTTGGCGCGCAGATGCTTGGGTCCGCGTCGCAGCACGTACTCGCGATCACCACGGCGGAACCGCAACATGATGTTCTGCGTGCCACCGCCGATCGCGCTGACCGGGCCGAGCTCGCCGACGGGCAGGCCACGCTCGTCCATCCATCGGCCGATCGCCGCGAAATCCGCGATCGCCGGGTCCACGTCGACCGGTTGCGAAACAGACATGGCGATCATTGTGCCCGAGGCGGGTCGTCCGTGGGCCCGGCGTAGGGTTTCTGCCACGATGCGGACGCTCTTGATCGACAACTACGACTCGTTCACCTACAACCTCTATCAGCTGATCAGCGAGGTCAACGGGAACGAGCCGATCGTCGTGCGCAATGACGAGGCCGACGGGCTCGCGCTGGCCGATTTCGACAATGTGGTGATCTCGCCCGGCCCCGGCCGTCCCGATCGCGCGCGCGACATGGGGGTGTCGACGGCGGTGATCGCGGAGTCGACCCTGCCGCTGCTCGGTGTCTGCCTCGGGCACCAGGGCATCGTGATCGGCGCGGGTGGCACGGTGGGCCGGGCGCCCGAGGCCCGGCACGGCTACCTCGATCGGGTCGCGCACGACGACCGGGACCTGTTCGCCGGGCTGCCGCAGGATTTCACCGTCGTCCGGTACCACTCACTGGCCGCGCGGGAGCCGCTGCCGCCGGTGCTCGAGGTGACCGCGTCGACGAGCGACGGCGTGATCATGGGGGTGCGGCATCGCGAGCGGCCGCAGTGGGGTGTGCAGTTCCATCCCGAGTCGGTGTCGAGTGAGTTCGGCGCGGCGCTGCTGCGCAACTTCGCCGACCTCACCAAGGCGCGCACGCGCGACGGCGCGCCGATCATCGTGCGCGGACCGCGCGAGGAGCCGCACCGGACGGCACCGGAGCGGCGATTCCGGCTGCGGCACAGCGTGATCGAGCGGGCCATCGACACCGAGGCGATCTTCCTGCGCCGCTACGCCGCGTCGCCGACCGCGTTCTGGCTCGACAGCGAACACGTCGAGCCGGGGCTGGACCGGTTCTCCTTCCTCGGCGACGCGACCGGTCCGCACGCGGAGATCGTCGGCTACCGGGTCGGCGAGGGTGCCGTCACGGTGACGGACGCCGCGGGCGCCCGGTCCGTTCCCGGCACCGTCCTGGACTATCTCGACCGCGAACTGCGGCACCGGCACTGCGATACTCCCGACCTGCCGTTCGATTTCGCGGGCGGATATGTCGGCTATCTCGGCTACGAGGTGAAGGCCGACTGCGGCGCGAGCGCGGTCCACCGCTCCCCCACCCCGGACGCCCAGTGGATCTTCGCCGACCGGCTGATCGTCGTCGATCACGAAGCGGGCCACACGCATCTGCTCGCGCTGACCGAGCACGATCTCGCCGCGGCGGATCGCTGGCTGGCCGAGACCGCCGCGGCCCTGGCCGATCTGCCGACCTGGGTCAATCCGGCCGACCTGCCCGTGCCCGCCGATCCGGATGCCGTGCAGGCGCATCTGGTGCGCGGTCGCGACCGCTATCTGGCCGATATCGCGGTCTGCCAGGAGCGGCTGCACGCGGGCGAGTCCTACGAGATCTGTCTGACCGACGCCGTGGCGGTCGCCGCGACGCCGGACGACGGGCTCGCCTTCTACCGGCGGTTGCGCCGCTGCAATCCGGCGCCGTACGCGGCGTATCTGCGGTTCGACGGGCTCGATGTCGCCTGTTCGTCGCCGGAGCGATTCCTCAAGATCGACCGCGACCGGGTGGTGGAGAGCAAGCCGATCAAGGGCACAGCGCCGCGCGGGCGGACCGTCGCCGAGGACGAGCATCTGCGGCTGTCGCTGGCCGACGATCCGAAGACCAGGGCCGAGAACCTGATGATCGTCGACCTGCTGCGCAATGATCTGGGCCGGGTCTGCGAGGTCGGCTCGGTGCACGTGCCGGAGCTGATGGCCACCGAGACCTATTCGACCCTGCACCAGCTGGTGTCGACGGTGCGCGGGACGCTGCGGCCCGAGGCCGGGGTGATCGACTGCCTGCGGGCCTGTTTCCCGGGCGGCTCGATGACCGGCGCGCCGAAACTGCGCACCATGGAGATCCTCGACGAGCTGGAAACGCAGGCGCGCGGGATCTATTCGGGCACGATCGGCTTCCTCGGGCTCGCCGGTACCGCCGACCTGAACATCGTCATCCGCACGGCGGTCCGGTACGACGACGAATGGCGGATCGGCGCGGGCGGCGCGATCGTCCTCGATTCCGACGCCGAGGACGAGTACGCGGAGATGGTGCTCAAGGCCGCCGCGACCTTCCGGGCCCTGCGCTAGCGGCGCTTGCCCTTGCTCTTGCCGGTGTCCGGCGGTGGCTCCTCGCCCGCGCGGCCGGTGATCCGGCCGAGCAACCCGACACCCGGCAGCTTCGCCAGCGCGCCGAAGAGATCCTCGCCCAGCGAGATCATCGCCTCGAGCCGGGGCAGCAGCCGGTCGTAGGTGGCGAAGACCGGGTCGGCCAGCGCCAGGGTGCGATCGAGCCGGTCGATGGTGCTGTTGAGCCGGTCGACCGCGATCGACAGGTTCTCCACCAGATCCGGCAGCTGCGCGGCCAATTGCGCCGATGCCGGTGGCAGCCGCACCGCCGCGTCGAAGGCATAGCCCGCCGTCTGCTGCGCGGCGTCGATGGCCTGCCCCGCCGCCGTCTGCGCGGCCCCCACCGCGGCCTGCGCCGCGGACAGCAGATCAGCCCCCGGCACCTTGCGCCCCTGCGGCTCCGGCGGGGGCTCCGCGGCGCGTCCCCGCTTCTTCGGGTTCGTCATGCCACCACTGTGCCGCACCGAACACCAGGACGCAGGGATCCACCCCACCGTGTCCTGGGACAACGGCACCTGATCGGCGGGACCGGAGGGGCCGCGACTCGAGCGCGCCAGCGCTCCATGAACACTGTCGGTGGCGCGTGGCATCATGCGAGGACCATGGAACTCCGTAAGGGCGCGCACGCGCCGGTCCCGACATCGCTTCTCGCCGTGGTTCTTTCATGGCGGTCGGCGCATGCCGTCGACGCGCACGCGCTGCTGGTCACCGAGTCGGGGCTGGTGCGTGGCGATCGGGATTTCGTGTTCTTCAACGCCCCTCGGCACGCCTCGCAGGCGGTGACCCTGGACCAGGAGCCCGCGCCCGGCACGGCGCGGTTGAGTGTGTCGCTGCCGCGGACCGAGGCGGAGGTGGCGCGCATCGTCGTCAGCGCCTCGCTCGACGAAGGCACCTTCGATCAGCTCGCCGAGCTGACGCTCACCGTGCACGCCGCCGACGGGCCGGTGGCCACCTTCCCGCTGGACGCCATCGAGGACGTGCAGGCGATGATGTTCGGCGAGTTCTATCGGCGCGACGGGCAGTGGCGGTTCCGGGCGATCGGGCAGGGCTGGTCCGGTGGGCTGGCCGGGCTGGCCACCGAATTCGGCGTCACCGTGGACGAACCCGGCCGGGCCGCCGCGGATCGATCCGGAGTGCCCGCGCGGCCCGCTCCGGCGATGTCCGCTCGCGTCGTCGATCGCGCGGAGGTCGCCCTCGGTTCGAACGGCGATGCCTCCGTCGCCGCCGGGTACGCGGACACCGCGACCGACGATCCGTTCGACCCCGCGCTCTCCGGACGCGCCCTGCCGCGTCCGCCCGCGCTCACCCGCCGCGTCATCGACGTCCCGCCACCACCGCCGCCGGATCCGGAACTCGCCGACTGGCATCCCGACCCGCAGGTCCCCGATCAGTTGCGCTGGTGGGACGGCGACCAGTGGACGACCAGCACCCGCACGCACGTGCGGGACAATCGCGCCCGCTGTCCCCGCTGCGACAACCCGCTGCGCCGCAAACTCTTCGGCGGGCACGGCCCGTGCCGGGCGTGCGCGGGCGAGATCGAGGAGTTCCTCACCCACTGGCGCACCCGCGCCCGCCGGGTGCTCACCGGCCCCGGCACCCTGTCCGAGGACTGGATCGAGGTGTGGGCGGCCCTGCGCTACCAGCGCATCGACGAAGAACGCGGCCGCGCGGTGCTGCGCGAGGCCGGGCTGACCCAGGTGGAGCGGATGGTCGCGTTCGCCTTCGCCGACGGCGAGGTCTTCGCCGACGAGCTCGACGCGTTCGAGCACGTGGTCAGCGAGCTGGCCCTGTCGGGCCCGATGGTCGAGGACCTGCGGCGCCGGATGCACCGCGGTCGCACCCTGTCCCGGCTCCGCGCGGGCGAGCTACCCACCATCGATACCCCGGGCCTGCACCTGGATCCCGAGGAACGCGTGCACCTGGATCTGCCCGCCGTGCACATCAGGATGCTCGCGCGCGGCCCGCGCAATACCGAGGGCCGGTTGATCGGCAGCTCCAAGAAGCTGCGTTTCGTCGGCGACGGCACCGGCATCGAGCTGCCCTGGAACCGTGTCGTCTCCGTGCATCCCGAGCACGGCACCGTGGTGCTCGCCGCCACCTCGGCGCGCGGCGGCGCCACCTTCGGCGTCACCGATCCCGACTACGTGGCTGCCGCGCTGGAAGGTGCGCTGCGCGTGGCGAAACGCCTGGTCCTGACGCCGGGCCAGCGGGACAGCCGCAGCATCCCGCAGGACGTGAAGGCCCAGGTGTGGCAACGCGACGGTGGTCGCTGCGTCGAGTGCGGTGACGGCCACTACCTGGAGTTCGATCACATCATCCCGCTGAGCCGCGGTGGTGCGACGAGCGCGGCGAACCTGCAGATCCTGTGCCGAGCCTGCAACCGCGCCAAGGGCGCTCGGATCTAGCCGACCCGGCCCGCCCGCGACAGCAGGTAGGAGCGCAGGACCAGCCGGAGTTCGTCGACGAGCGCCGGGCGCTGCGCCGGTTCCGCCTCGACAATCAGTGGCATCATGCCGCGGACCAGCTGGATGGCCACGGTGGTGGCGCGTCGGCGATCGTCGGGCGCGAGTTCCGGGAAAGCGACGCCGAGCAGCGTCTCGAAGCGCGCGTGCAGCGCGCCGTGTGCCGGCGCGATGGCCGCGCCGAGCGATGCGGGCATGTCGGTGCGCGCGAAGAGCGCCTTGAAGCCGGGGTGGGCGACGTTGAACTCGACCAGGGTATCGAGCACCGCGCCCAGCAGGGCGTCGATGTCGAGTCCGGCCGATTCGTCGGGGACTTCGGTGCCGAGTGACTCGAGTTGCCCCCGGTAGAACTCGGCCAGCGCGGCGGCGATCTCGTCCTTGTTCCGGAAGTACTGATACAGCGAACCGGGCGAGATGCCCGCGGCGGCGGCGACCGCGTTCGTGGTGGTTCCCTCGTATCCGCGCTCGGCGAAGACAGCCGCGGCCGCGCGCAGGATGTCCTCCATCCGGCGGCGACCGCGTTCCTGACGGCGCACCTCAGCCATGTTCCTCCTGTTGCAAATACGAGTACTCGCTCGTATTCTCTTTTGCGAGCGCTCACTCGCATTTTTCGCAGCCTAACAGAGGGGCCGCTGTGCTCGGATCAATCCTCACCCGTCGCCCACGTGCCGTGCTCGCACTGGCACTGGCCGTGTTCTGCTTGCTCACCGTCGGCGCGAGCGGCGCGCTGGACAGCTTCGCACTGAACCGTTTCGAACGACAGAACTCCGAATCTTCCCTGGTACGAAGAGATCTCATCGACACCTTCGCGACCGGCAGCCCCAACATCACGATGCTGGTGACCGCGACGGACGGCGACGTGCGCAGCGACCGCGTCACCGCGATCGGTCAGGCGCTCACCGATGAACTCGCCGTGCTCCCCGACGTCGTCGAGGTCCGCTCGTTCTGGCAACCCGGCGCCCCCGAGACGCTGGCGAGCAGAGACTTCCGGCATGCGCTGATCCTGGCCGTGGTGCCGGGCGATGCCGACCATGTCCGGCGGGTGGTGCTGCCCGCGATCGAGACCACGTTGCTCACCGAGGTCGATCCCGCGGTGACGATCACCCTGGGTGGCGCCGACCAGGTGTTCCGCGAGGTCGCGGCCCAGGCGTCGACAGACTTCCTGCGAGCTGAACTGATCGTGCTCCCGCTGGTGCTGCTGCTGTTGTGGGCGGTGCTGCGACGGTGGACCCTAGCGCTGGTGACGATCGGCATGGGGTTGTTCTGCGTGGTCGGCACGCTGGCGCTGCTGCGGGTCGCGACCGTCTTCACCGAAATCTCCACCTTCGCCGCGAATATCGCACTGGTCATGGGCATCGGACTCGGCGTCGACTACGGATTGTTCATGATCTACCGGTTCCGCGAGGAGCTGGCGGCCGGAGCCCAGGTCCCGACCGCGGTCCGGCGTGCCGTCGCGGGCGCGGGGCGAACCATCGTGTTCAGCGCAGTCACCGTCGGCGCGAGCCTGGCGGTGCTGCTGGTCTTCGGTTTCCCGTTCCTGTCGTCGTTCGCCTACGCCGGTATCGCCGTCGCCGCGGTATCGGCGCTCGCCGCCGTCGTGATCCTGCCCGCGGCGCTGTACCTGTTGGGGCAGCGGGCGGCGCCCGCCCGTCCCGCCCGTGCACTCGACCGCGGATTCTGGTATCGCGTGGCCGACACCGTCATCCGTAGACCGGTGGCGACCGGCGGCGCCGCCCTGCTCGTGCTGCTCGTGCTCGGCGCCCCGGCACTCGGCATGAACTTCGGCGCCCCCGACGACCGCGTGCTCGGCGGAGCTCCGCCGGTGCGCTCGATGTACGACACGATCCGCGCCGACTTCGCGACTGAAGAGGCCGATGCGCTCCAGGTGCTGGCCCGGCAAGCCGATCCAGCCGAAGTGGAGGCATACGCGGCGACGCTGTCGTCGGTTCCCGGTGTGCTCCGGGTGGATTCGGCGGCGGGTTCGTTCGCCGACGGCACCGCGGTCCCAGGGCCGCCGTCCACCGGCATGTCCGCCGGGCAGACGACGTGGCTGCGCGTTCTGCCGACCGGCGAGCGACTGCTGGCCGACCCGAGCGGTCTGGTCGCAGAGATCCGCGCTGTGCCCGCGCCTTTCGCGGTAGCTGTCGGTGGCTACCCGGCCGAGCTGGCCGACTACCGCGACGGCATCAGCGCGCGACTCCCCCTCGTCGCCCTGCTGATCATGGCAGTCACCTACGCGGTGCTGTTCCTGATGACCGGCAGCGTGCTCGCTCCGCTGAAGGCAGCGGTACTCAACATGCTGTCGATGTCGGTGATGTTCGGCGTGCTGGTGTGGGGTTTCCAGAACGGCGCGCTGGCCGACGTTCTGGGCTTCGCCCCCACCGGGAGCATCGAGCCGAGCATCCCGATCCTCATGTTCTGCATCGCCTACGGGTTGTCGATGGACTACGAGGTCTTCCTGCTCGCCCGGATCAAGGAGGACTACGACCGCACCGGTGACCCGATCGGTTCCATACCCCGTGGCGTCGCGCGCTCGGCCCCGCTGGTGACCGCCGCCGCGCTCATCCTGGCCGCTTCGTTCGCGGTGTACAGCACCGGCGAGGTGGTCTTCCTACAGCAACTGGGCATCGGCATGGCGCTCACCGTCGCCGTAGACGCCACCCTGGTCCGCGGCGTACTCGTCCCAGCGTTGATGCGCCTGGCAGGGCGGGCGAACTGGTGGGCGCCTGGGCCGCTGCGCAGGCTGCACGAGCGCGTCGGGCTGCACGAGGCGCAGCACGCCGACAGTTCCCCCGGCCGGAACGGAGCGCTGGTGTGAGACAGCGCGAGCGACTCCGCCCGCGGAGTCGCTCGCGGCGGCTAGCCGAGAATCGCGTTCATGATGGTGCCACCGCTGGTGGCCACCACGCCGCCGATCATGGCGCCGGCGATCATCTTGGGCGACTCCATGGCGCTGCCGTTCCACTTCTCCCAGGCGAACTTTCCGCCCGCGACGGTGATCGCCAGCACGCCCGACAAGATCATGAACCAGGTCAGGTACTGGACCATCTGCATGATCTTGTCCGACAGCGGCGGCGCCTCGGGCGTAGGGTTGCCGACCTGCGCGAACGTCGTGACAGTCTCGGCCATCGACGTCAGAATGATGCTCATAGCCTGCTCCCCTTTTCGCGTGATGCGAACTGCGTTCCAGCACTGCCGTATTCGAACGAGTCCAGGATACGGGCGCGCACCCCCGGCACACCAACAAAACCGATCGGTCCGCTCCGGGTGGGCGGCTGCGGCACCCGATTCGACCGGATAACATCAGCGACAGCAGTGCATCGCCGTTCCCCCGAGTACCGAGTGAGAGCAAACATGATTCTGGCCGCCGTCACCGATACCCTGGCGCAGATCGGCAATCCGACTCCCGAAGCACCCCCGATGTCGGACAAGATCTTGCAGCTGGTGCGTTACTTCACCTGGTTCATCCTGCTGTCGGGCGTCATCGCCATCACCTACGCCGGCGGCAAGTTCGCCTGGGAGAAGTGGACCGGCGGCGGACTCGAGTCGCCGAAGATGATCGCGGGCGCGATGATCGGCGGCGCGGTCGCCACCAGCGCGGGCACGATCATGAACGCCATGCTCTGATCCCCGTCCGCTCGGCGCGGTCCGGACAACTCCGGGCCACCTCGACCGGCAAGGCATCGCGACCCGAGTTCTCTTGTTCGGCAGGAGAACTCGGGTCGTCTGGCGTGCGGGGTCTCGAGTGTCGGCCCATGGCAGCTACCTCCTTACGTGCGGTGGGGCGGGTCGGCTAGGTGTACAGGCGGTCCAGGAAGGCGAACAGGTTCTCGCGGACCCGCTGCGCCTTCTCCTCCGGCGTCAGGTCCTCGCGATACCGGCTGCCCAGCGCGGGCCGCTTCTTGTTGCGGGCGTACAGCGAGCAGGCCAGGTCGGTGCAGAGATAGCTGCCGACCGTGTTGCCGCGCCGACCCGACTCACCGGCCTTGTTCGCGGTCATCAGCGAGACGCCGCCGCCGGTGTGGGTGGTCAGGCAGAACGCGCACATCTGCGTCTTGCCCGAGCCGCCGGTCTCGTGCCGCAGGGCGACGCTCACCAGTTCGCCGTCGCGCGGGACCGCGAGATAGCAGCGGCCCGGGTACGACGGGTCGGTCCAGCCGAGGAAGTCGAGATCGTCCCAGGGACGGTCGTCGAGGTCGCGCGGCACGGACAGCCGTTTGGCGTCGCCCTTCGAGCAGTTGACGAACGACGACCTGATGTCGCGTTCGGTGACGGGTTCCATCGGAATGTCCTTTCGGTGTGGTGGTCACAAACGGTAGACAGGCTAACGATGCCGCTCGTGGTCGACAACCGATTTTCCGCCCCCGACCTGGGCACCGGAATCGCCGCTATTCCGCGCGAACCGGCCCGGAGGTAGATTCGAGAGGCGGCGGATTCGATCGGTCACCGCCGCCATTACGGCACACAGCTGCCGTCGACAGGACACCGGCGATCTTTCCGGATGTCCAGGAAATTACGCCCACACTCAGCCGTGGCACCGACACCGCGAGGGATGATTTCGATGACGCCCGATGAACTCATGGAAGAGGCATGCAGGCTGGCCAAGGAGTCGGTCGACAACAATTGGGGTGGACCGTTCGGCGCCGTCATCGCGAAGGACGGCGAGATCATCGCACGAGGTCAGAACCGGGTACTGCTCACCGGCGACGTCACCGCGCACGCCGAGATCGAGACCATCCGCAAGGCGGCCCAGGTCCTCAACGGGGAAGCGCCGTCCATTTCCCGGGAACACCAGAACGAATCGACCCTGACATTGGTCCCGCGCCCGGAGGGATCCGCCGACAAGCTGCCCGAACGCGCGAAAATGTTGATGGGAATGGAGATCTACATCAGCGGCGCACCCTGCCCCATGTGCATGAGCGCCATTTATTGGGCGCGCCTCGACGCCGTGCATTTCGCGAGCGACCTGGCCGACACCAGCGAGATCGGATTCGACGACGCGTTCCAATACGAGGACTTCACGCGGCCGCTGTCCGAGCGCCGGGTGCGCATCGAACAGTTCCGCCGCGATCTGGGCGCCGTCGCGTACAAGGCGTGGGCCGAGAAGCCCGACAAGCACCCGTACTGACATGCCGGCCGCGAAGGCCGTGCCGCCCGCCGCGGCGACGGTGATCATCACCCAGCGGTTGCGCGCGGGCCGCGAGGCCGAGTTCCGGCGGTGGCAGGCGGAGGTCAACGACGCCGCGGCCGGTTTCCCCGGGTTCCTCGGCGCCGATGTCACCCCGCCGGGCGACACCGGGGCCGAGTGGTCGGTGCTGTACCGGTTCGACGGCATCGACCATCTGAAACGCTGGCTGGACAGCGAGACGCGGCGGGACCTGCTCGCGCGCGGAACCGGATTCTTCGAGCGGCCGTCGACCCAGCACGTCCTGGTCGACGAGCCGGACGGCGAGGTGGCGACCGTCGTCGTCTCGCATCCCGTGCCCGCCGACCGCGAGGCGGAATTCGTCGCCTGGCAGGCCCGCGTGACCGAAGCCGAGCGGACCTTCCGCGGCTTCCGCGGGTCCGCGTTGCACCGGCCGATTCCCGGCGTGCAGGACGAGTGGACGATCGTCTATTCCTACGCCTCGGTCGAGCATCTGAACGGCTGGCTGGAGTCCCCCGAGCGCCAGGCGCTGCTGGCCGAGGCCCCCGACTTCCGCGACTTCGAGGTCCACCGCATCGCCAACCCCTACGGGTCGTGGTTTCCGCCGACCACCGGGCCCGACGACGGTCCCGCCTCGTGGAAGACGGCCCTGTCGGTGCTGGTCGGCCTGTATCCGACGGTGGTGATCCTCACCCTGGCGATCGACGAGCTGTGGCCGAGCGCCCAGCTGTGGCTGAGCCTGCTGATCGGCAACATCCTGTCGGTCAGCCTGCTGACCTGGGTGGTGATGCCGATCGTCACCCGCGCGCTGGGTTTCTGGATGAGTCCCGGCCCCGACCGCCACGCCCGCACCGACGTGCTCGGCCTGGTCTGCTCGATCGGGTTCCTGACCCTGGCCGCGCTGTTCTTCTATCTGGTGACGAGGGTGTTCTGGACCCTGCCGTGAGTGCTACCGGTCGAGGAGCGCCGCGACGGCGCGTTCGGCGCTCTGGACGGCGCTTTCCATCGTCGCCGACCAGTCGGTGCGGGTCCAGTCCCCGGCCAGCATGAGGTTCGGGACCGAGGTGCGCTGGTCGGGGCGCAGGTTGTCGGTGCCGAGGACCTGGGAGAAGGTCGCTTTGGGCATCTTCACCACGTGGCCGGTCACGACCTTCGCCTCGGCGGCTTCCGGGTAGTAGCGGCGGATGAGGTCGATCTGCTCGGCGACGATCTGCTCGTTGCTCTTGTGGATCTGCTCGTAGGCGCCGCTGGTGGTCAGGCAGTACAGCCAGGTGCCGTCGGGGGTGCGGCCGTGCATGCGCTGCCGGTCGAAGACCTGATCGATCACCCCGGTGCCGCCGATCAGCGCCTCCATGGCCGACGCGGTCTTCAGCGGCCGGTCGAGATACAGGTTCGTGCTCACGATCGGGGTGACGTTCAGTTTGTCGGCGGCGGCATAGATTTCGGCATGCTCGGGCAGGTCGTCGAGGAGGCCGCCGATATTGGAGTTCGGGACCGCGCAGATCACCGCGTCGGCCTCGAGCACCGTGCCGTCGGCCAGCTGCACACCGGTCGCCCTGCCCTCGGTGACGACGATCTTGCGGGCCACCGCCCGGTAGCGCACGTCGACGCCGTGGCGTTCGAAGACCCGCTCGGCTCCGGCGATGTAGAGGGTGTCCAGGTCCACGGTGGGGTATCCGATCGTGACGGCCGCCCGGTCCCGCAGGCCGATCCGGACCCCGGTGGCCAGCACGTCGGCGAACACCTTCGCCGACTCCCGGTCCACCGGTTCCGCCGCGATCCCGAGCGCGAGCCAGTCCCACAGGGCTTCCCGGGCTTTCGCCGGCATGCCGACGCGCTGGAACCACTGCGCGGTGGTGAGGTCGGCGAGGTCGCGCGGCTGCCACAGCGCCTGCCGGACCAGCGTCAGCGCGGAGCGCAGCGCACGCAACCGCTCCAGCGGGCCGGCGTCGGGGTGCGCGCCCATCAGCGTGCGCACCGCGCCGAAACCCTTGGTGTACAACATGACCGCGCGCCCGCCCGGCCAGCGCAGGCTCCCGGCGCCGGGGAACTCCACGTACTGCCGGGTGCCGACGCTGTCCAGATACCGCCACAGGCTGTGATACCCGCTGGCCACCACATGCTGGCCGTTGTCCGCGAGGTCGTCCACCTCGGCGACACGCATCGCCTGCGTGCGACCGCCCAGCCGAGCCCGCCGCTCCAGCAATGTCACCTGTTTCCCGGCCTCCGCCAGCCACACCGCGGCGGCCAACCCGGCCAGACCACCCCCGATGACGACGAACCGGCGCGAATCGCGTGCACCCACCATTGAGACAATGTAATTCAATTGCTCTCTTTATATCGCCAGAACGGCGGAGCGGCATCCGCCCGTAGCGCGGACACAGACGTTCGGGCGCAAGCAGAATGCGGGGATGACACGAGGACCTCTGAAGGTGGATCTCCAGCTGGACGGCCGCCCGGACAACGCCGCGTCCCGGGCGGCGGAGCTGGCCGCCTGTGGCGCCGACGGCCTGTTCACCTTCGAAGGCCCGCACGATGTCTTCCTGCCGTTGACACTGGCCGCCGGCACCGTGCCGGTCGACCTGATGACCAATGTCGCCATCGCGCTGCCGCGCAGTCCCCTGCACCTGGCGCACGCCGCCTACGATCTGCAATTGCTCAGCCACGGCCGGTTCCGGCTCGGGCTCGGTTCGCAGATCCGTCCGCATATCGAGAAGCGCTACGGCGCGACGTGGTCGCGACCCGCCGCCCGCATGCGCGAAACCGTGCTCGCGGTCAAGGCGATCCTCACGGCGTGGCAGCACCGGACTCCGCTGCGCTTCGACGGGGAATTCACCCGGCACACGCTGATGGCACCCACCTTCGATCCCGGTCCCAATCCCTATGGGATGCCCGAAGTCTGCCTCGGCGCCCTCGGCCCGATCATGACCAGGGTGGCCGCCGAAGTCGCGGACGGTCTCCTGATCATGCCCTTCAACAGCGCCCGCCATCTGGCCGAACGCACCTGGCCCGCGATCGAGGACGGGCTCGACCGCGCCGGGCGGCAACGCGCCGACCTGGCGGTGTATCCACAGGTGATTGTCGCGATGGGCCGGACCGCCGCCGAGCTGGACGCGGCCTCGGTGGGCGCACGCCGGCTGCTCGCCTTCTACGGATCGACGCCCGCCTATCGCCCGGTGCTCGAGGTGGAGGGCTGGTCCGATCTCCAGCCGGAGCTCAACGCGCTGTCCAAGCGCGGCGCGATCGCGGCCATGACCGATCTGGTCGACGACCGGATGCTCGGCACGCTCGCCGTCCACGGCACACCAGAGCAGTGCGCCGCCGCCATCCGGGCGCGCTTCGGCGGCTTCGCCGACCGGATCTGCTGCTATTTCCCGGGTTACGCCGTCGCCGACGCCCACATCCGCGACCTGATCGCCGCGGTGCGAAACGGCTCGTAGGCTACGCGGCGACCAGGGGCGACTGTCCGCTCAGCGCTTGGCGGGCAGCATCACCGCGACCATCGTCACCGGCTTGTCGGTCCGGTTGCTCCAGGCGTGCTTGATCCCGCGATTGATCACGGTGTCGCCCGCGCGCAGCAGGGTCTCGCCGGTCTCGTAGATCGCGTAGATCTCGCCGTCGATGATGGTGGCGATGTCGACGGTCTCGGTGGCGTGCAGGCCGACGATCGCGTCGTCCTCGGCCTTGGCGTCCTCGCCGTGCAGGTTGCCGATCGACTCCGCGTACACCGCCGGATCGATCTCGGCATCCGGCGGGAAGGTCGCCAGCCGAACCACCACGCCCGCCGCGGGCGGATCCAGTTCTACGTCGGCGGCCAGGGTGTCACCATCGGCCATGGCCGCGGGCAGCGCGTCGACCCGCCAGACGTCGTTCACCGTGAACGCGGGCAGCGCGACCCGCGTCGCGGTGTTCTCGTCGACCGCGATGGTCGACTTGCCGTCCGCGTCGAGCCCCGCGATCACGCGCCGCGCGACCTTGGCCAGATGCTCACCACTCATGACATCACCCTTCGATCCGGAGCCGAACATACGTTGACCCCATAGTTCATGGATAATGTATTTTATATCACACTACCTCGGGAGCCAGTTGCCGTGGAATCCGGTGGGCACCCGGACCGGGAGCCGGACCTCGGCGATCGGGCCGTGGCCCAGATCGGTCGCATCGATGATCACCAGCGAGCTGGTGTCGCGGGCGCGGTCGTGGACGAAGGTCATCACGTATCCGTCGTCGTCGCCTTCGGTGTCGGTCCGCGGCACGAATACCGCCTCGCCACAGGTGTTTCCGGCAGGCAAGCGCAGCACCTGACGAGCACCACCGGGAGTGAGGTCGTATTTGTAGATCTCGGAATGCGAGGGCCGCGGGTCCAGGGAGAAGCTCGTGACGTACCCGAAACGATGGGGAAGACCGACATCGGCATCGGCGACCCGCGGATACTCGATATCGGCGTCGTCGAGCGGTTCCTCGGTGACCGTGCCCGTATCGAGGTGCAGCGTCCAGCGGTGCAGCCGGGGCAGACCGCCACCGAGGTCGGCCGGTCCGTCCCGCCACAGGGTCGGCATGCGGCCCCCGACGACGACGATCGCGTTCCCTGCGTCGTAGGCGTTCATCGTGTGCCACACGTAGCAGGGCTCGACCTCGAACCAGCGCACGTCGCCACCGTGGCGGCGCATGACCCCGAAGCGGGCTCCGTGCGCGTCGTCCCACCGCCACGGCAACCCCGCGGCCGCGGCGGCCGGGTCGAACACGACCGGGAGATCCAGGAAGATCACCGACGTCGCGGTGATCGCGAAGTCGTGCATCATTGTCGCCCGCCGAACGGGAATCTCTTTCGCCTGCAGCAATTCTCCGGTCGCCGCCGCGCGATAGTAGGTCAGGAACGGTGGTCGTTGCCGCGCCCCGAAGAACACCAGCTCGCCGGTGATCGGGCAGATCTTCGGATGCGCCGTCATCGGCGTGCGCAGCGCGTCGCAGAAGGTGAACGGTCCCACCGTCTCGAGCTCGGGGGTGATCTCGTACGGGAACCCGCCCTCCTCGAGCGCCAGCACCCGGCCCGCGTGGGATACCACGTGAGTGTTCGCCGTGGTGACGCGGAAATCCATCGTGCCCGCGACCGGGTCGAAGGCCAGCTCGAAGCGGGACTTCCCCGGATTCGCCACCAGCGGGGTCCGCACATACCGGTTGCGGTACCACGCCGCCCGACCGTCGGCGAGCGACACCGCGTGCACCATGCCGTCGCCGGCGAAGTAGTGCGTCGAGGTGCCGGTACGGGGGTTCGGTCCGTTGCGGACGAACACACCGTCGAGGTCGCGCGGGATCTCACCGATCACCTCGGACGGCGCCACTGTCACCTCCTCGGTCACCGGCGCGTTGTTCCCCACCAGATGCAAGGGCCCCTCGGTCGCTGTCATCGCCGCACTCCTGTTCCTCGATCAGGACGCCCAGGATGCCGCGACAATCCGCGCGGAAACAGTCTTGTTCTTCCCGCCCCTGTCAGCCGGTCGGACCGAGCGCAGGTCACAGCGCCGCAGAATTCTCGGCCGACGCGGTGTCCCGGGGGGCTAGCGGAGGATGCCCGCGGTGCGGGCGGCGCGGAGCCAGTCGGGGAATTCGCCGAGCAGGCGGCGGTAGAGCTCGGCGTCGTCGACGCGGTCGATGTCGTCGATGGCGAAGAAGCCCGCGTTGTCGACGACGCGGCCGTCGAGTTCGTCGAGGGTGCGCAGGACGCCGAAGTTGGCCTTGCCGAGGCCGATGAACTGCCAGAAGGCGGGCAAGGCCGCGGCTTCGCGCATGAGAGCCGCGATTTCGCGTTTCTTGGCGAAGCCGCCGTCGGTGAAGAACAGGACCAGGGTGGGGGCGGCGCCCGCGGTGAGGGTGTCGATGACGGCGCGCATCACCGGGAGTTCGTCGTTGCGGCCGCCGATGCTGTCGTAGTCGATGCCGTCGTGGGTGCCGGTCAGGTGCAGGTAGGTCTGGGCCCACTGCTCGCCGCCCGCGACGGTGATGTCGGGCAGTTTGGCGAAGGTCAGCGCGTAAAGGTAGGCCTCGAGGGTGCCGTCGTCGTCGAGCTGGGTGGCGACGGGGATCATCCGTTCCACCACGCGGTGCACGGTGCCGCCGCGATACAGCTTCTGCATGCTGCCGGTCTTGTCGATCACCAGCACGACCCGCGCCCTGGTACCGAACGCGCTCTTGTCGAGGAGCACCTTCGCGACCTCGCGCTTGCGCAGGTCCAGCTTCTCGCGCTTCTCGAACGACAGGGCCGCTTCGCCGGGGACGGTCCGCACCTCGGGCTGGGTCGCCACCGCGGGCTCGTCGTCGACGCTCACTCCGTGATCGGTGACCAGATCGGCGAACCCGCCGGCATACCCCTGGCCGACGGCCCGCACCTTCCACTGCTCACCCCGCCGGTACAGTTCGAGCGCGATCACCACCGACTCCCGGTCGAGCCCGTCGATCACGTACTCGTACAGCGGATTCCCCGTCGCGTCGGCCACCGCGGCCACCGGTGCGACGGCACCGCCGAACGTCGTCCCTTCGGCCGCGACGGTGATCACCGCGCGAATCTGCTCGATGTCGGCGGGCACGGCCGCGAACGTCACCGCGAGCGCCGTCCCGTCGAGCCGAACACCCGGCGCCTCGGGCTGGTTGAAGAACACGAAATCGGCGTCGGAGCGCACTTTCCCGGCCCCGGTCACCAGCAGCGCCGACAGATCGGCCGGCACACCGCCCCGCACGGTCAGCACCACCTCCGGCTGCGCCAACCCCGCGTTCTGCCCCTTCACCAGCTCAGCAGCCACTGTCACTCCTCCATCGGCCGTCCTGCCCACACCCTAAGCGCCGCGACGCAGGCGGGCAGCGCGATCCCGCGACCAGATACCGCTGTCAGCAGCGTTCGTACCGGCGCGCGAAATCTGTCGACTCGGGCGAGACCTCCCGCTCGGATCCGGGACAGCCGCCCACCAGCACGCCGAAACCGAGATCGGGACCATCGCGCCGGACGATCTGGTAGTCGACCACGGCACCGAGCCGGGCGAGGTGCGGAAGATGCCATTCGGCGAGCTGCCGCGTCTGTTCGGCGCTGAATTTCTCCGTATCGGGCGGGAACACCATGACTTTCATGGCGCGCCCCGCGGTGTCGGGCGGGTCGATGACCGATATCTCGACGATCGCTCGGGTGGGTGGATCGGTCAGCAGCCGCTCCCACAGATCGAGTTCACTGTCGGACGGGAAGCGGCGGCTGCGGCTCCCGTAACCCAGACTGGGCTCCAGTGACGAATGCCCGCTGGTCGACCACTTCGCATGATCCGAGGACACCGCCCAAAAGTTGGCTGCCAGTTCGGGAAACCCGGCGATGATCCGGCGCATCGCCGCCGTCGCGCGGTGGGGTTCGGTCGCCGAGCCTGCGCTGACTTCGATGGTGCTGGACCAGCGGATCTTCGCACCGGTCCGGGCCGCCGACAGCCGGGACCAATCGGATACCGCGTTCGCTTCCACGTCCACGTTCCGCCCGAACAGCCAACTTCCGTAGTAGGAGTCCGACCCACGGTCGATATCGAGCAGGGTCGATTCGCCGTGATACTGCGGCGGGAGCTGCTGGGCCGCCATGGTCCGGACGACAGCCGCCGCCTCGGCCGGGGTGGCCTCGTCGTCGAGCCGCACATCGAGCTTCGAGGTGTAGTACGAGTTGTGGCCGTACGGGTGGTAGTCGAACGAGTGGGCCGCGTCGGCCACTCCGGGAAGGTCCTCGACCGCCGACTCGATCACCCGCGACCAGCGGTCGCGCTCGGCTTGATCCGGACCCTGCGGAAACAGGGAACATCCGGTCAGCAGGATCGCCGCCAGCGACGACACGAGGGCGAGCACAGTGAAACGCACGACATTCATCCTGCCAGCGGCCGGCACGGGTGTCGGGTCGAGCGCCGATGACCTTGGGCGCGTACTAGATCCAGCCCTTCTCCCTGGCCTTGAGGGCGGCCTCGTAGCGGTTGGAGACGCCGAGTTTGCTCATCGCCGAGGACAGGTAGTTGCGGGTGGTGCCCGGGGACAGGTGGGCGCGGCGGGCGATGTCGTCGACGGAGGCGCCGTCGGCGGCGAATTCGAGGACGTCGGCCTCGCGCGCGGTGAGGACGGTGTCGCCCGCGCTGATGGCCTCGGCCGCCAGCTCCGGGTCGACATAGCGGCCGCCCCGGTGAACGGTGCGGATCACCTCGGCCAGGGTCGCCGCCGAGGTCGTCTTGGGCAGGAAGCCGCGCACCCCGGCGGCGAGCGCGCGTTTGAGATAGCCGGGCCTGCCGTGGCTGGTGACGATCAGCGTGCCCGCGCCCGGGGTGATCCGCTGCAGCTCGACGGCGGTATCGATGCCGTCGATCCCCGGCATCTGCAGGTCGATGACGGCCACCGCCATCGGCTCGTCCGCGTCGGCGCGACGCCGCCACAGGTCGACGAGTTCGGTGCCCGAACCCACGTGCGCGACGACCGTCAGATCGGCCTCGAGCCCGAGCATCGTCGCGAGCGCGGCTCGGATGAGCGTCTCGTCGTCGGCGAGGTAGATCGGAATCACATCGTCTCCCAGTGGATTTCGAGGGTGAACTCGTCGGCGATCGCGTCGACGTCGAGGGTCGCGCCGACGGCGGTGAGCCGCTCGGCCAGGCCGCGCAGCCCGGAGCGCGCGCCGATCGCAGCATGCGGGCGGTCGTTGCGCAGCGACATCCCGGCGCCGCCGAGGGCCAGCGTCGCGGTGGTCGCGGCGGAGTGCTCGACGATATTGGTCGTCCCCTCGCGCACCACCCAGGCCGCCACCTCGTGGAATCGCGGCGGCACGGCGGCCGCGTCGCCTTCGACGACGAGCTCGCAGCCGACCGCCGAGAGCAGCGACCTGGCCCCGGCGACTTCGCCCCGCAGGTCGATATCGCGGTAGCCACGGACCAGCGCGCGCATGGCACCCATCGACTCGACGGCGAGCATCCGCACCGCCTCCATCTCCGACTCCGCGTCCGCGTGCTGACCCGATCGGGAAAGCGCGACGGCCAGTTCACTTTTCACCGCGATCGCGGAGAATCCCCGCCCGACGACATCGTGCAGATCGCGCGCGAAGCGCAAGCGTTCCTCGGCGACCTGCAACTCGGCTTCGACGAGTTTCGCGCGGTCGAGTTCGTCGATGATGCCCAGTCCCCACACGGTCAGCAGCGTGACCCCGACGGCGAAGAAGCCGGTGCCGAGGAACACCGCCGCGGCCTGCGGCGCGGCTCCCTGTGGGAGCCCGAAGACCAGCGCCGTGGCCAGGGCGAGTCCGATCAGCAGCCACCACCTGTGCCGGACGAACGGCACGACGGCGAACATCGCGAACATCGTCGCGAATCCGCCTGCCGCCCGCGCGGTGTCGACGATCCGCTCGTCGGTGGCCAGCAGGGACACCACCGCGCCGATCCCCCACAGCCCGGCCAGCGTGGCCGTGGCCAGCGGCAGCAGCCACGGCCGCGCCACGACTCCGCGCCTGGTGGCGAGATCGGGCTGCGCTTCCACCGCCGCGACGGCCGCGATCCCGCCGAGGACGATCACCGGGATCGACAGGCCAGAGGAGGCGGACAGGGCCATCGCGGCCACCACCGTGACGATGGCCGCCTGGAGGGTGAGCCGCGAGTACAACCGGAACTTCGTCGCGCTCGACAACTCGTGCCACCAGGCGGTCCAGCGCCTCATCCCCGATCGTCCCAGCGGAAGCTCTTGCGGGTCAGCGCGAATGCCAGGGCCGTCCATATCGCCAGTGTCGCAAACGCGGGGCCCGACGCGGTGACGGTCTCGACCGGGCTCAGCACCGGATCGGCGTCCCCCGCCGTCGCGGTCTTGCCGGACACGCCGAGGAACACCAGGTCGGAGACGGCGGCGAACGGCGTCCAGTCGGCGAGCACGGCCAGCCGGTCGGGCAGGACGGTGCGGATCGAGGCGAGCCCGAGCATGGCCAGCAGCATCACCGGCAGCGAGGTGATCTGGGCGGCCTCGGCGTTCTTGGTGACCGCGCTGGTCGCCAGCGCGAGCAGCGCGAACACCCCGATCCCGCCGACGAGTGCCGCGATCATCAATACCGGATTGACCGGTGCGGGCGCTCCGCTGCCGTAGACGACGGCGGTGACAGCGACCGTGCACGCCGAGGTCACCAGGATGCCCGGAACCGCAGGCGCGGCCTGGATCTGCCAGTCGGCGGCCTCGCCGGTGCGCAACCGTTTGAGCACACCCTCGCTGCGGCGGGTCGTCACCATCGACAGCACCGAGTAGTACTGCACGAATACCAATGCCATGAGCGCGAGCATCTCCACGGCCACCGCGGCCATGGCGGCCGTCGGCGCGGTGTCCTTGCGGGCGATGAAGTAGGTGGCCAGCGGAATCCCGACCGGAAACAGCGTCGCCAGGTAGACGAGGGTCTTGTTGCGCCGGAACTGCATCCACTCGGCCGCGGCGAGGGCGGCGAGCGGACGGCGGCGGGGCGCGGTCGCGGTGGTCATCGTCGGGCTCCGATCAGTTCGGTGGCGGGCGCGGGGGCGTCGTGGTCGCCCGCGATGTCGAGGAAGACCGATTCGAGGGAGGCGGCGCGGGCATCGAGCCCGGCCAGCCGGACGCCGGCCTCGCGCGCCCAGTCGAGCAGGGCGAACAGGTGTCCCTGCAGGTCGTCGGTGCTCACGGTGACGCGCTCGCGCGCGTCGATCCGCGCGCCGCGCAGCGGCGGCACCGGCAGTCAGGGATGGTCGAAGACGATCCGCGACGGATGACCGTCGACGATCTCGCGCAGGGTCCCGCGCCGCGCCACCGCGCCCTTGTCCATGATCACGATGCGGTCGGCCAGCGACTCGGCCTCGTCGAGGTAGTGCGTGGTGAGCACCATCGTCACCCCGGCCGCCTTCAGGTCGGCGAGCAATCGCCAAGTCGCGCGGCGGCTTTCGGGGTCGAGGCCGGTGGTCGGCTCGTCCAGGAACAGCAGGCGCGGCTGCCCGAGCAATGCGCAGGCCAGGTCGACACGGCGTTGCTCACCGCCCGAGAGCGAGCCGACCCGCACCGTCGCGCGGTCGGCCAGGCCGACCTGGGCGAGCATGGTGTCGACGGTGGTCGGCGTGCTGCACGTCCCGCGCCACATCGCCAGTGTCTCGGCGACGGTGAGCTCGGCGGGCAGTCCCCCGGACTGCAGCATGATCCCGACCCGCGGACGCACCTGATCGCGATGCCGGATCGGGTCGAGGCCGAACACCTCGACCCGGCCCGCCGACGGCGCGGCCAGTCCCTCCAGCATGTCCAGCGTCGAGGTCTTGCCCGCGCCGTTGGTCCCCAGCAGCGCGAACACCTCCCCCTCGACGATGTCCAGATCCACCCCTGCGACGGCTTCGAAGGCCCGCGCACCGCGACCATAGGTGCGGCGCAGCCCGCGCGCGGCGATGACGATGTCGTTCATCGTGTGCCCCTTTCTCACACCTTCCACGGTCGTCGACGCCGGCTCTCCCCAGTAGTAAGCGCGATCACCGATCAGCGATGAATCCCGCACGGACAGCCGATGACAAAAGTCATGCGGGCTCGGCGACCGACGAATTCCGCAGCAGCGCAATCCCGTACACCCCGAACCAGATCGTCCACAGCAGCCAGCCGGACAGGCCGACCATCCCGAGCGGACCCTTCTCGTCGATGACCACCGGCGCGAGGGTCGCCGCGGTGAATTGCAGTGCGGCGGCGAGGAATCCGATCACCGCGTGCCAGCGCGGAACGAGCCCGGCGAGTCGTCCGGCCAGCGTCAGGCCGACGAGCGCCAGGGCCAGGAAGGTGCCGTTGAGCGCGAGCAGCGCATCGTGGAGCACCCACAGCGCCCTGGTCTCGGGCGCGAGACCCAGGGCGTAGCGGATCGCGACGATCACCGTGAAAGCGGCGTTCTGCAACAGCAATCCGGCGAAGCCGACGAGCGACCACCCGGTGCCCGCCGCGCGTTCGGCCCGCCGCACCGCCGTCAGCACACCGGCGCCGAACACCACCGCGCAGAACCACGCCAGCGGTGTCGGCGCCATGGCCGCGGCGACCAGACCGCGATGGTCGGCGAAGAACGCGCCCGCCGCGCCGGACTCGGTGCCGGGCGTCGGCAGCCCAGCGGGCACGAGAACCAGGTTCGCACCGAGGATGACCAGGACGAACACGATTCCCGCCACCCCGGCGATCCGCTGGAATCGCACCTCGGCCGAGATATTGGCTTTATCACTCATGTTTTGAATATAGTGACCGTAAAACGAAAGGGGAACCGTTGCCGAGCGACCCACCGCGCCGCCGCTACGACTCACTGCGCCGCACCCTGCAGGCCAAGGCGACCAGCGCCGAGATCGCCCACGCTGCGCGCCGCCTGTTCGTCGCCCAGGGCTGGGCCGCGACCACCGTCCGCGAGGTCGCCCGCGAGGCGGGTGTCTCGGCGCCCACCGTGTACTCCGCGTACGGCAGCAAAACCGGCCTGGTCCAGGCGATCGTCGACGCCGCTGACCTGTCCGCGGACGGGCCGCGCATGCTCGCCGAACTCGACGCCGCCGCAGGCGATCCACCGCGCCAGCTGGCCGCCATGGCGGGCTACGACCGCCGCCTCTTCGAACGCGCCGCCGACGTGATCGCCCTGGTCCGGGAAGCCGGTCGCACCGAACCCGAGCTGGCGACCACCTACCGCGACGCCCGCCGCCGCGCCGACGACGTCCGCGTCCAGGTCTTCACCTCCTGGCCCGACGGCACCCTCCGCGACGACCTGGACACCGCCGTCGACATCTACGCCGCCCTGTGCACCATCGACGTCTTCACCACCTTCACCACCGAACGCGGCTGGTCCCCGGACCGCGTCGAGAAATGGTGGGCCACCACCTTGTCCCGCGAACTCCTGGCCTGACGTCAGCGGCGGCGCAGGGCGGGATCAAGGAGCGACGGTGGGGCGTCGTTCTTCTCGGCGGGGGCGAGGTCGGTGCCGGGAACGACGATGGCATCGATGGCGTCGAGGACATCGGCGGACAGGCGGGTGTCGGCGGCCGCGAGCTGCGCGTGCAGGTGTGCCGGGGTGCGCGGGCCGATGATGGCGCTGGTGACGCCGGGGTGGGCGGTGACGAAACCGAGGGCGAGCTGGATCATGGTCAGCCCGGCCTGGTCGGCGACCTCGGCCAGCTGTTCGACGGCGGCCAGCTTGGCTCGATTGGCCGGGACGGTGGTGTCGAAGCGGTGGGGCATGAACGCCGAACGGCTGGTGGCGATCTCGCGATCGGCGCGAATGGCGCCGGAGAGCCAGCCCGAGGCGAGCGGACTCCAGACCAGCACGCCGAGCCCGTACTCCTGGGTGACCGGCAGGACGTGGGTCTCGATGCCGCGCTGGAGGATCGAATAGCTCGGCTGCTCGGTGACGTAGCGGCCCAGGTGGTGTTCCCGCGCCGCCCATTGCGCCTGCACCATGCGGTAGGCGGGGAACGTCGACGAGCCGAAGTAGCGGATCTTGCCCGCCTGCCGCAGGTCGGTCAGCGCCGACAGCGTCTCCTCGTCGCTCACGCTCGGATCCCACCGGTGGATCTGAAAGAGGTCGACGTGATCGACCCCGAGGCGGCGCAGGCTGTCGTCGAGCGCGGTGACCAGCCAGCGGCGCGAACCGCCGCGATGGTTGCGCTCCTCCCCCATCGGCAGGCTCGCCTTGGTGGCCAGCAGTAGATCGTCGCGACGCCCCGCGACGGCCTTGCCGACCAGTTCCTCCGACTCGCCACGGCCGTAGACATCGGCGGTGTCGACGAGGTTGACACCACCCTCGACGGCGACGTCGATCATGGCGGTGACCTCGTCCTGGGTGGACCTGCCCAGCGCGCCGAAGTTCATCGCGCCGAGCACGAGACTGCTGACCTGGACACCGGTACGACCGAGGCTGCGGTACTGCATGGGTTGCTCCTCCGTGAGCTGTGCGACTTGGTCCAGGCCGCCGGATCTGACATCCTGAACAAACGGAACAACGTTCCGCTAATCAACATACGGAACACGGTTCCGTTTGCCAACCCTCGGAGGTGACAGCACGGTGACCGACCACGACAGCGCACCCGCGGCGCCGCGTCAGCGCGCCGATGCCCGGCGCAATCAGCAGACCCTGCTCGACGCGGCGGCGGCGGCTTTCGTCGCCGCGGGCGTCGACGTCCCGGTCCGCGAGATCGCCGCCGCGGCGGGCGTCGGCGTCGGCACGATCTATCGCCACTTCCCCACCCGCGCCGACCTGATCGTCGCCGTCTACCGGCACCAGGTCGACGCCTGCGCCGCGGCGGGCCCCGCCCTGCTCGCGACCGACGACTCACCGCACGCCGCGCTCGCCGCGTGGATCGAGCTGTTCGTCGACTTCCTCGTCACCAAACACGGTCTCGCCGAGGCACTCCAGTCCGACGACGCCGCCTTCGACACCCTGCACACCTACTTCCTCGACCGGTTGCTCCCCGTCTGCGCCGAGCTGCTCGACGCCGCCGCGGCGGCGGGCGAGATCGGTCCCGGCACCGATCCCTACGAATTCCTGCGCGCCGTCGGCAATCTCTGTATCGGCGCGGGGAACAACCCCCGCTACCAGCCGCGCCGCGTGGTCGCCCTGCTCGTCCGGGGGTTGCGGACCTAGGAATCCGTGATCACCGAGCGAATCATCCTGCGGTGGAGGATGATCGGAAGGATGAGGTTCGATGTCGCGTTTCTGCAATACGCCGGCTCGGGTCCGATGCGGCACGAGGAGCGGCTACTCTCCGAAGGCCTGGCGCGGCGCGGCATCCCCATCCGCTACTACAGCTGGAAGCGGATCCACCATCGGCAGTTGCCACTGGGGCCGACCACCTTCATCGCCGGCGACACCGACGCCATGCACGGTGCCATGCGCCAGCTGCGCATTCCGGTGCCCGAACCCGACGACTACCCCGAGGCGCTGCGCGACTATCTCGGGCGCAGGGTGTGGACATCGACCCTGGGCGAGGTCGAGAGCGCGCTCGACACCGGCTCGGCGACACCGGTCTTCGTGAAACCGGCCGACCGCCGCAAGCGCTTCACCGGCACCGTCTGCTACTCCGAACGCGACGCCACCGCGTGGCACAGCACCAGCAGGCGCCGCCGGGTCCGATGTTCGGAGGTGGTGGCCTGGCGCACCGAATACCGCGTCTACGTGATCGACGGCCGCATCGTGACCGTCGACCACTACGACGGCGACCGCGCCGTCACCCTGGACATGTCCGTGGTCGAGTCCGCCGTCGCCGCCTACCACCGGACCGACACCGCGCCGATCGCCTACGGCATCGACTTCGGCGTCCTGGCCGACGGCCGCACCGCCCTGGTCGAAGCGAACGACGGCTACGCCCTCGGCGCCTACGACATCACCGCCGACGACTACACCGAACTCGTCCTCCGCCGCTGGACCGAACTCCTCACCACCTCCGGCGCCTGAGTCCGCGTTCCGCGCGCCGTCCTGGCTTTCCGCGCCTGCCGATTCGACGGGATTACCGTCGACGACGTGCCCGACCTCGAAGAAATCCGACTCGCCCGCCGACCCAGCCCGCAGCCGCGACCGACGTTCGTCCTCGTCCACGGCGCGCACGGCAACGCCGCCGCGTGGTCCGCCCTGCTCCGTGAGCTCGCGCTGCTCGGCCACCGCGCGCTCGCTGTCGACCTGCCCGGACACGGCCTCGACGCCCACTTCCCACTCGCCTACCAGGCGCCACAGGACCTCGACGCGTTGACCGCGCGACCGTCACCGCTGGCCTCGATCACGTTGGAAGACAACGTCACCCATGTCATCGACACGGTGCGGAAGGTCCACGCACACGGTCCCGTGGTGCTGGTGGGCACCAGCGGTGGCGGCGCGACCATCTCCGGTGTCGGGAACGCGGTGCCGGAGCTCCTGACCGGAATCGTCTACCTCTCGGCGTGGTGTTGTGTCGAGTTGCCCAGGGTGTCGCCGAGACGCTGGTCAACTGGCGCTCTGCCGATGCCGCCCAGTTGGCCGCGCTGAAGCAGGGCCTGATGGCCGACGCGACCGACGATCAATTCCGCGCTTGCCTCAACCTGCTCGAACCGGCCGACTCGGCGCGGGTGCTCACCGCCGACAGTCGCGTACGGGCGGCCACCTGGGGCCGGATCCCCCGCACCTACATTCGCCTGTCCCAGGATCGGGCGATCCCGCCGCACATGCAGGACCGGATGATCGCCGAAGCGGATGCCCTGACTCCAGACAACCCGTTCACCGTGCACACGGTCGCGGCCAGTCATCTGGGCGCATGCCTGCACGCGGCGCGGATCGCCGCGATTCTCGACGCTCACACCTCGACTCGGTGACCTGTGTCACGTCCTGTCACAGCGCATGGCCCGGCGGCGTCTCATGCCCGAAGCCCTCGAGTGAAGGAGAGACCGATGAGCGAGAAGATCCAGGTGGTCGTGGTCGGTGGCGGGTACGCGGGTGTGATGGCGGCCAATCGGCTGACCCAATGTGACGATGTGGCGGTGACGGTGGTCAATCCGCGGGCGCGGTTCGTCGAGCGGATTCGGCTGCATCAGCTGGTGGGCGGGACCGATGACGCGGTGGCCGAGTACGGCGATGTGCTGGCGGCCGGGGTGCGGCTGGTGGTCGACACGGTGACCGGGATCGACGCGGCCGGGCGCACCGTCGCGCTGGGCGGCGGCGACACGATCGGCTACGACTACCTGATCTACGCGGTGGGCAGCGGTAGTGCGGCGCCGCGGGTGCCGGGTGCGGCCGAATTCGCCTATCCCATCGCGAGTCTGGAGGAGGCGCAGCGGCTGGGCCCGGTGCTCGACGCCGCGGCGGCGACGGCCGCGGTGACGGTGGTCGGCGCGGGGCCGACCGGGATCGAGACCGCCGCCGAACTGGCGGAACAGGGTCGCGCCGTGTCGCTCGTCTGCGGCGACGTGCTCGGCCCGTACCTGCATGCCCGCGGCAGGCGCGCGGTCACCAAGCGGCTGACCGCCCTCGGCGTGACGATCTTGGACGGCCCCGATGCGAAGGTTGTCGAGGTGACCGCGGAGTCCGTGCGGCTCAGCGGCGGTCATGTCCTGCGCAGCGCCGTCACCATCTGGACCGCCGGTTTCGGCGTCCCCGATCTGGCCACCCGCAGCGGCCTGCGCACCGACGCCGTCGGCCGCCTGCTCACCGACGAGACCCTGACCAGCATCGACGACGACCGGATCGTCGCCGCGGGCGATTCGGCGGCACCGTCGAACCTGCCGTTCCGGATGAGCTGCCAGGCCGCGGGCCCACTGGGCGCGCACGCCGCCGACACGATCCTGCACCGGATCGCCGACGAGCGTCCCACCCCGATCGATCTGGGCTTCGCCGGTCAGTGCATCAGTCTCGGCCGCCACGCGGGCGTCTTCCAGTTCGCCGACAAGGACGACGCCGCCAAGTGGTTCCACCTCGGCGGCCGCCCCGGCGCGAAGGTGAAGGAGTTCGTGTGCGGCCACACCATCAAGCAGCTGGCGACCGAGGCGCGCAAGCCGGGCACGCACACCTGGGCCAAGGGCGACCAGCGCGCGCAACTGTTGCGGGACCGGACCGACACCGACCCGGCGGCCGCGACCGCCGGGCGCCGGTGACCGATCGGCCCCGACGACCGCGGCAAGTCATCGGGGCCACCGGCTCGGGCGCACGCTGCCGAACAGCAGTGAAAAGGACGGCGCTACTCAGGCATTCGGCGTCGCGGTGATGCTCCAGAAGTCGGCGTAGCGACCACCCAGCTCCAAGAGCTCACGATGGGTGCCCTCCTCGACGATGCGCCCCCGGTCGACGAAGACGACGCGGTCGGCCGTCGCCACGGTCCGCATCCGGTGCGCCACCAGCACGACGGTGCGCCCCGCCATCAACCGCTCGATGCCCTGGTGCACGGCGGCCTCGTTCACGGGGTCGAGGGCGGAGGTGACTTCGTCCAGCAGGACGATGGGCGCGTCCTTCAGCAGCGCACGGGCGATCGAAACCCGTTGCCGCTCACCGCCGGAGAGCAGCGCGCCGCCCTCGCCCACGTCGGCGGACCAGCCGCCGGGCAGTCGCTCGATCACCTCGTCCAGGCCGGCGGCCGTCGCGGCGGCGCGGACCTCGGCGTCGGTGGCGTCGGGGCGGCCGAGCCGGATGTTGTCCTCGATGGTGCCGTCGAAGAGATAGACGTGCTGGAAGACGATGGCGATGCGCGACATCAGGGTCGTGGTGTCGATCTCGCGCACGTCGACGCCGCCGATCCGGACGGCGCCCGCGCCCACGTCGTGGAAACGCGCGAGCAGCTGGAGCAGGGTGCTCTTGCCCGCGCCAGAGGGACCGACGATCGCGAACCGCTGTCCCGAGGGCACGATCAGTGACAGGTCGTCGACGACGGGTCGGTCGCCGTGCGCGAAGCCGACGGCGTCGAACTCGAGGTCGTGCCGGTCCGGTGCGATCGGGTGGTCGGGTTCGGGCAGCGGTGCCAGCTGGAGCAGGTCGTCCAGGCGGGTCAGTTGTGCTCGCGCACTGCGCAATCGGCCGCCGATCTCGGCCAGCGACAGCAGCGGTTCGGCGCAGCGGGCCGCCAGGACGAGGATCGCCAGCAGTTCGGCCGCGCCGACCCGCCCACCCAGCGCGAGGTAGGCGCCGAGGGCGAGCAGCACGGTGAACCCGACCTGCACGGCCAGCGTCAGGCCGACGATGCCGGGCAGGGCCGACAGCGCCGATCGGCGAGCGGCGCGCTGAAGTCCGCGCAGGGCGTCGTCGAGCAGGCCGAAACGCTCGGTGGTGCGGCCACCGGCGCGCAGCACCGGCTGGGCCTGCAGGTACTCGATGACCCGGCCGGCGGCCTGGTGATCGCGGTCGTGGCGATCGGCGTCGGCGGCGGCCATCGCCCGGCCCGTCCAGCCCTGGATCGCGCCCACCAGCGGAACGGCGACCAGCGCCGCCAGCCCCAGCTGCCAGTTGAACGCGAGCAGCACGACCACGATCGTCAGCGGCGTCACCACCGCGCCGACGAACGGCGCGAGCAGGTGCGCGATCACGCTCATCGCCTCCAGCACACCGCGACTCGCGAGCACCGACACCTCGCCGACCCGGTCGGGTCCGTACCAGCCGAGCGGCAGCCTGGCGAGGTGATCACCGAGCCGGTGATAGGTCCCGCGCAGCAGGGTGGTGCCCGCGCGGAAACCGGCCAGGTCGCTGAGATAGCGCAGGGCGCCGTAGAGGGCGACCGCGATCCCGAACGCGAGCAGCCACGGCTCGGCGCCGTTCGGGTCGGCCCCGAACAATTCTCGGAGCACCGGCACGAGCAGGGCGTAGGACAGGCCTTCGAGGACCGCCGTGGCCGTCATCAGCGCGACGGTGCGGCGCACCGGTCCGGCGTACTGATGTCCGAGCACGCGCAACAGGGTCCGGATCATGATTCGTCTCCTCCGTGGGATCGCCGGAACGCGGCGACGGTGCTGTGGCCCGCCAGGAGCCGCGCGGGCGCGCCGCGCTCGACGATCACGCCGTCTTCCAACACGACGACGGTGTCGGCGTCGGCGATGGTCTCCGGCCGGTGCGCGATGACCAGGATCGTGCGGTTCTTCCGCAGGCTCGACAGCGCTTGCCGCACAGCCTGTTCGGTCCGCGGGTCCGCGAAGGCGGTGGCTTCGTCGAGCACCAGGATCGGGGTGTCGGCCAGCAGGGCGCGGGCCAGGGCGAGGCGTTGCGCCTCACCACCGGACAGCCCGGCCTCCACGCCGAGCACGGTGTCGTATCCGCGCGGGAGTTCGGTGATCCGGTCGTGGATACCGGCCAGCCGGGCCGCGCGGACCACCCGCTCGTGGTCGGCGTCCGGGACGGCCAGCGCGATATTGTCGGCCACCGACGCGCGCAGCAATCGCACGTCCTGGAAGACGAACGACACCTCGCGATAGAGCCGGTCGCTGCCGATCTCGCGCAGGTCGACGCCGCCGAGCGTGATCGCGCCGCCGGTGGGGTCGAAGAACCTCGGAAGCAGCTGCACGAGAGTGGATTTGCCGCTGCCCGACGGTCCGACGAGGGCGGTGACCGTGCCCGGTTCGAGGACCAGATCGATCCCGCGCAGCACCTCGCGCTCGGCGTCGTAGCCGAACCGGACGCCGCGCAGTTCCACGCGATGCCCGCGCGGCGCGATCGGTTCGACCGGCTCGGGCAGCGGTGCGACGTCGAGGACGTCTGTGATCCGGCCCACCGCGCGGCCCGCCGCTTGTAGATCGTCGAAGCCGTGGCCCAGGGCCGCGACCGGGGCGGTCAGCCCGAGGCCGAGCAGCAGGAACGGCAGGAGATCGACGGGGGCCAGCCCGCCCCTCGTGATCAGCCAGGCGCCGCCCACCAGGACGACCAGCAGCACGAACGGCGGCGACAGCGCCAGCTGCATCCCGGCGGCGATCGGCGAGATCCCGCGCGCCCAGCGCAGGAAGGTGTCGGCGAAATCGTCCACCGCCGAGCGGAATCGGCGGTGCGCGCGGTCGCCGCCACCGAACGCCTTGACCTCGGCGATGCCCTGCACGAACTCCACGACCGCATCGGCGATCCGGCTCATCGCCGCGTCGAACTCGGTCTGCTCGCGCTGTCTGACCGGCGTCATCATGAGCGGGACCAGCGCGATCGCCAGCAGCACCGGGATCAGCGTGATCAGGGTCAGCCGCCAGTCGACGGTCACCAGATAGACCAGCGACACCAGCGGCACCACGAACGCCGACACCAATTCGCCGGGCGCGTGAGCGAGGAACGGATGCACCGCGCTCACATCCTCGCCGACCACCTTGGCCAGCTCGCCGGTGCCGCGCCGGGAGAACCACCCGATCGGCACCCGCCCCAGATGGGCGGCCAGCTGCCGCCGCAACGACAGCTGCACCGCGCCGTCGACGAGGTGCCCGAGCCCGGCGGACGCGGCGGTGAACACCAGCCGGACGAACAGTCCCGCCGCCCCGAGGACGACCACGAGCCACACATGACCGCGATCGATCGGCCCCGACGACAGCAGGGTGCGCCCCAGTTCGACCACGGCCAGCAGCGGGGCCAGGCCCGCGACGGCGCCGATGATCTGCAGGACGATCACGGCCGCGAATCCCCCGAGATGCGGGCGCAGCAGCGCGGTGAGGCTCGGCCCCGCGGGTCCGGCGTCCGGTGGCGCGGCGGAAGTCTCCGCTACCTCGACGAGGTCGGTGGTGGTCATCGGTTTCCCCTTCTCCTCGCGTGACCGCGGCATCGGCACTGGTCGGCGACCTGACGCCGAGCCTCGCGTCGTTCGAGAAAGTCACTGTCTCTAGCGAGTGACTGTAGGTAAGCCAATTCAGACAGTCAATGTCTGTAGCGAGTTACTTTCTGTAACGAGTGGCTCTTGCTAATCTGCTCGCATGACCGGACTTCGCGAGCGGTGGCGGCTCAAGGCCATGCACACCATCCAGGAACGCGCCCTGGATCTCTTCGACGAGAAGGGGTTCGGCGCGGTCACGATCGAGGAGATCGCGGCCGCCGCCGAGGTGTCACCGTCGACGGTCTATCGCCTGTTCGGCACGAAGGAAGGCATCATCGTCGCCGACGAGTTCGACACCATGAGCGAGGCGGAGATCGCCGCCATGGTCGACCCCCACGATCCCGTCGAGAGCCTGCTGCGCTCGGTCCGCGCCGACGAATCCGCCCCCGCCGGTGACGAATCCGCCCCGGCCGACCAGGGCCCGTGGCGCCGGGTCCGCTACCACTTCACCGAGCCCTCGGTCCGGATGGCCGCCTGCGCGTCGGCCGACCGCACCAGCCGGCGGCTGCTGCCCCTGATCGCGTCGACCGGCAAGTTCACCGAAACCCAGGCCCGAGTCGCCACCAATGCCCTGACCTTCGGCTATTTCGCCGCCCTCGAACAGTGGTACCTCGACGGCGGCGAACGGCCCATCGCCGACTACGTCGAGGAGGGCCTGCGCCCCTTGCGCGCGCTCTGGCCGTCCGACGACCGACTCGCCTGAATCCAGAACTCCGCCACCGCCCGGACGAACTCGTCCGGGCGCTCGAGCGGGAGGAGGTAGGCGGCGCCGTCGATGACGGCCGCCGACCCCGCCGCCAGGGTCGCCGCGGCGGCCCGCGCCTGCTCGCCCGTCCAGTCGGAATGCTCGCTGCCGGTGAGGAACAGCGTCGGCGCGTGAATCGCGGACAGTACCGGGGTGAGGTCGCGGCGCCGCAGCGAGATCGAGACGATCGCGTTCGCCATCGCCCGCCGGTCCGCCGCCCGGAATTCCTCGCCCACCATCGCGACGGCATCGGGATCGCTCGCCGCCGTGCGCGGCGAGAGCAGGACCTGGCTCAGGATGTCGACCAGGAACCGGGCCGGGCCGAGCACGCGGTAGAGCGCGAGCAGCAGTCGCGTCCGCTGACGCCCCTTCCACGTGTACGCGCGGACCGGCGTGCCCGCGGTGACGAGCGTGCGCACGAGGTCGGGGTGCTGGGCGGCCAGCAGGATGCCCACGTGACCTCCCCAGGCGTTCCCGATCCAGTCGACGGCCCCCTCGATGCCGAGCCGCCCGAGCACCTGGCGCGCGGCCTCGGCGCACTCCGCCATCGTGTAGCGGCGGCCGGGATCGCCGCTGGCCCCGTGCCCGGGACCGGTCACGAGAACGAGCCGCCGCTCGCGCGCCAGCGAGGGTTCGACCCGCGCCCAGCTGCGGCTGTCGACGAAGAGGCTATGCCAGAGGACGGCGGTCGGGAGCGTGCCGTCCCGGCCCGTGTCGCGTACGACCAGCGGGCCGACGATTGTCTCGATGATCTGCTCGGACATCGCTGCCATCCCTTCGATTGACACTGTCAACCTGGGATCAGTATCGTCCCCTGGATTGACACTGTCAACCATGGCGGGAGGTGCTCGTGCCTGCGAAGACGACGCTGCGCGACCGGCTCATCGCGGCCGCGCTCGAGCTGCTCCGCGACGAACCCGCGGAGACCTTGAGCATCCGCAAGGTGGCACACGCGCTGGGCACGAGCCACCAGGCTCCGTACGTGCATTTCGGCGATCGTCGCCGCTTTCTCGCGGCCGTCGCGGGTGCGGGACTCGCGGACGCCGCGGCCGACGCGGAAGTCGCCGTCACCGCCGCGGGCGCCGACCCCGAGGACCGGTTACGCGCGCTGGTGCGCTCCTACGTCCACTTCGTCGATACACGGCCCCACGTGCACGCGCTCGCGTTCGGCCCCCTCGTCGCCATGAACGACGACCCCGCCCTGCAAGCCGCCGCGACCCGCTACTGGACCGTGCTGTCCTCCACCGTCGCCGCCAACCAGCCGGCCGGAGTGGATGACGCCGACGTCGCCCGGCGCACCGCGATGGTCTGGGGAACCGTGCACGGCATCGCCGGGCTGGCCGCGGCGGGCAAGATCCCGAGCGGTGTGCCCGCCGATCGAATCACCCTGTTGGACAGCGCCGTTCACGCGATGCTGGCGGGCTGGCGCTCCGGAGAGCGCTAGTCGAGAACACCCCGGAGGACGCGGGCGAAAGCCTCCGGCTGCCCCGGGTAGCCGGACTCTTCACCGGCGAACCCGCCGTGATGGCTGGGGAACACGATCGGCTTGTCCCCGAGCTGCTCCGCGATCGCCGACGAGGTGCGCTCGGTGACCGTGCCCGCCGACTCCTCGCCGTAGCCGAGGACGATCCGGGTGGGTGCCGCGGTGAGAGCGGCGATGTCGGCGCGGTAGTCGAGGACCGGCTTGGACCGCTCCGCCAGCAGCGGGTGGTCGCGCACGCCGTCGTCCTCGACCGGCAGGCCGAACATCGCGGGATCCACGGCGGGCGCGGCGAAATAGCCGTCGGTGAATTCGCCCTGCCAGGACGTCATCGCGATGAACGTGGCCATGCCCGCGCCGAAGCCCTTCGCCGCGTAGGCGTCGCGATACCCGGCCGCCGCGCGCTGGGCCGCCGCCGCGTCGGGGAGCGCGGACAGCAACGGCGGTTCGTGCGCGACCAGGGTGATCACGTCCTCGGGATGGGCGGCCACGAGCGCGAACGCGACGATGGCTCCACCACTGCTGGCGAACAGCTCGACCGGACCCGCACCGAGGGCCTCGATGACGGCGTGCACGTCCTCGGCATGCACCGCGGGGACGTTGTCGACCTCACCGTCGGTGCGGACGCTGCGCCCGAGTCCGCGCGGGTCGTAGGTGACGACCGTGCGATCGGGGAAATGCGCGGCGAGCGCGGTGAACCCAGCGGCGTCCATCGGGAGTCCGGTCATGAGCAGCGGCGGCCGCCCGTCGGCGGTCGGGAGCGGGCCATGGACGTCGTAGGTGAGAGTCGCACCGGAGGTTTCGAGCTCGTGTGTCGTCATGCTGGTACTGACGTGTCGGCAGGCGAGAACTCATCGGCGGGTTCCGGCGACATCGGATCGGGTCCGGCGATCACGACGGCCGCGAACAGGTCAGAATGACGACAGGGCGTCGCCCATCCGGTGCATCATCAGGATGCCGATAGCGACCCCGCCTCCGAGCATCACGACGAAGCCCACGGAAAGCCGGAACGCCACGGGGGCGAGCCACGATCGAACGCCCGCCCTGCGGGCCATCGCCAGACCGGCGCCCGACAATGCCACCGCGACCGCCGCGGGCACCGTGAAACTCCCGAGCGTGATGGCGGGGGACGGCAGGTCCACCGAAGGCTGATCCAGCACCCAGACGAAGGCGACCAGCGCGACAGCCAGGAATCCGATCGCGGTGCCGCCCAACCGATCAGCCAGCCTGGCGTGGTCGCGGGATGCCGCGGAGGTGCTCACCCTCTCAGTGAACCCGATGTCGTCCTCAAGCGGCAATACATCCGCTGGCCGGAGGGGCGAACGGGGTTACCCGTCCAGCCGGATCCGAATGCCCGCCATGCGCTCGGGCCCTCCGCGCAGCGCACTACCCAGCAGCCCGACCCGCGCGGCAAGTCCGTACTTGCGCTTCATCAGACCGGGGAAGTGCGCACTCGCGTCCGGCGCCAGCACCTCGGCGAATCCGGGCACCGAGGGGCCCAGCGGCCTGCCGCGCCAGTCGCAGGCGGCGACCGTCACCCGGCCACCGTTGCGAATCCGCTTCACCTTTCCGGTGTCCGCAGCGCTCCACACCGCCAGCGACCGACCGTCGCGCATCACCCAGACCGGGGTGGGGACTGCTCGCCCGTCCCGGCGGAACGTGGTGAGGAGCAGATACTTGCCGGCCGCCAACTCGCTCAGCACCGTGTCGATGTGTTCCATGGAGAAAGACTAACCAGTTAGTTATATTCGTGGTCGTCGGAGCCGCTCGACGGTGCGCACGAGGCAGTCGGAAGGAAACCCGGATGGGGCGATTCGTTTGGACCCTGCTCGCGGGCTTCGCGCTCGGCACCCCCGCGGTCCCCCTCGGCCTCTCGCTCTCCCTGCCCGGCCCGATCACGCTGGTCGCGGTGTTGCTGGGGGCGGCGTGCGGTGTCGTCTTCGCGGTGTTCGTCATGGAACGCGTTCGACTGCGCTGGCAGTCCTGGCGGGCGCGCCGGAATCCCGCTGCGGTATCAGCCGGTTCGGCGAACGGCGAAAGCGTTGTCGGCGGCGCGGCGCCCGCCGCTCGCCTCTCGGGCAGCGCGGGGCGACGGGCACGGCGCGTCCTCGACCGGTATGGCGTCATCGGCTTCGGTATCGCGGGACCCGCCCTCTTCGGCACCTGGGGCTCAGCCCTGCTCGGAGCCGCGCTGGGCATCCCCCGCTGGCGGCTGATCCGGTGGCTGACGACCGGGATCGCCCTGTGGTGCACCGTGCTGCTGTTCGCCTCGGACGCGGCGTTCGCCGTCTTCGGGATCGGCTGACACAACGGGGTTGGCACAGGCAACTAACCAGTTAGTCCGAATTACGATGGCCGATATGTCCCGCGCCGACGCCACCAAGGCCCGCATCCTCCAGGCCGCCACCGACGAGTTCGCCACCTATGGCATCGCCGGAGCCCGGGTGGACCGGATCGCCAAGGCGGCGGCAGCCAACAAGAACCTCATCTACGTCTACTTCTGCAACAAGGAGCAACTCTTCGACGCGGTCCTCGACGCCAATGTCACCCACGGCCTCGACTCGGTCCCCTTCACCCCCGACGACCTCCCCGAATACGCGGGACAGATCTTCGACTACTGCCAGCAGCACCCCGAGGTCATCCGCCTGGCCACCTGGCACCGCCTGGAGCGCGGCGACCAGGACCCGGCAGGCATGTCACCGGCGCGCGAGGCCAAGCTGGCGGCACTCACCTCAGCACGAAAGAACAGCGGCCCAGGCTCCGACTTCTCCCCCACCGCGCTACTGACCTTCGTCCTGAGCCTCGCCCTGGCCTGGACCCCGAGCAACGTCGCGAACATGGCCACCTCCCCGACCGAGAGCACCGCCGACCGCCGCCGCGCGATCGTCGACGCCGTGCGCCACCTGCTGTAGGCACGCGCAGGGCAACCGAGGCAGCGTGCCGGGCGAGGTCGAGAGCAAGGCCCAGAAATCGACCACGTCGTCGAGCTTCGGGCGTCGCAGCGGAAGATGTTGGCCGATAAGGAAATTCAGCGGTGTCGGCGGGGTGCTCGATGTCGCCCCGTGGCACCACGGGCAGGTCGACAATCCATTGGTCCAGATGCACTGCGCCGATCGACCCGGCGGCAGTTTGCTGAGATATCCGCTGGTCAGAGGGAAAGTGGGGCGGGTGGGGCTCGAACCCACGACCAGCGGATTATGAGTCCGCGGCTCTAACCGACTGAGCTACCGCCCCTGGCCGCGGGTGTCCGCGGGCGAGTCGCATGGTACCCGGTGGGTACGACGTTGACCACTCGGCGAGCCGGGTGGCGGGGGTCGGCGGGGCGGGCGAGGATGGGGGTATGGCCGATCTTTTCGTGCGGGTACTGCGGGGGCATCAGTGGGTGCACGAGCACAGCGGTGGACTGGTGGGGCACCGGTTGCTGTTCGGGAATCCGACGCTGTTGCTGCGGACGGTCGGGCGCAAGAGCGGGCAGGCGCGCACGTCGGCGTTGACCTACGCGAAGGACGGGAATGAATTTCTGGTGACCGCGTCGAACGGTGGGTCGCCGCGGCCGCCGGGGTGGCTGGCGAATGTGAAAGCGCGACCGGACTGCGAGATCCAGGTGGGGACGCGCACGATCGCGGTGACCGCGCGGGCGACCTACCCGGACGATCCCGACTACGCCCGGCGCTGGGAACTGGTGAACGCAGTCAACGGCGACCGGTACCGCGGCTATCAGACGAAGACGCGGCGACCGATCGCCGTGGTGGTGTTGAACCCGAGAACCGAAACCGGCTAAGCCTTTTCGGCCTTCTGCCGCTGCACGCGTGCCCGCTCCTCGCGGTCGCGACGTTCGATCTTGCCCCCGGGGTTGCTCGCTAGCTTGATCACGCCGACAACCAGCAGAAGCACCGCAACTATCACCGCTATAACAATTATTCCCTGCACAGTATGAACTTATAGCGTATTCCGTTGCGGCGCAGACTAAGTTACAATGACGCGCCGATCGTCAAGAGGGTCCGGCCGAGCGCCGATCGGCTCTCGATGACCGCGTGCGCGCGCTCGACTTCCTCGATCGGGAACGTCTGACCGATCACCACCTCCAGCCTGCCTGCGGCGACCTCGGCTTGTGCGCGCCGGGCGATCGAATTCCAGTCGATCTCGCCGGCGACGACATCGAACAAACCGACGACCGTGACCCCGCGAGCGGCGGCCGCATCGGCGTCGACGTGAGCGAAATCACCTGCGGCAGACCCGTATCCGAGGAACGATCCGCTGTCCGCCGCGGCGGTCAGTGCCTGGCCGCCGATCGCGCCACCCGTGCCGTCGAAGACGACATCGGCGCCCCCGCCGGTGATCTCCCGCACCCGCGCTTCCCAGCCGTCGACCGTGTAGTCGACGACCGCGTGCGCGCCGAGCCGCTGGGCGAGGGCGAGTTTGTCGGCACCGCGCGCGGCGGCCACCACCTTGGCGCCCGCCGCCACCGACAGCTGGATGAGCAGGGTGCCGAGTCCGCCGGCGGCCGCGGTGATCAGCACCCACGAATCCGGTGCGACGGCGGCGCTGTCGAAGACGGCGAGCGCGGTGCGGCCGTCGTGGGCGAGGGCGACGGCCTGCTGGGTGCTCAGCCCGTCGGCGATCTCCACCAGTGTCTCGGCCTTGGCCAGGGCGTGTTCGGCGTAGCCGCCGGTGGGGACGCCGCCGCCGACCCCGCTCGCGGCGGTCTGGGTGACGACACGCTTGCCCAGCCAGCCGGGGTCGACCTCGGCGCCCACCGTGGAGACGACGCCGCCGACCGCGCCGCCGGGCACGTACGGCAGGCTCAGCGCGAAGAAGTCGCCGCCCCAGCCGCTGCGCAGCCTGGTATCGAGGAACATCACGTCGGCGACCTCGACGTCGACGACCACCTCGGCCGGACCGGGCTGCGGCACAGGGACTTCCCGCACCTCGAGCACTTCCGGACCGCCGAATTCCTTGACCTGCACCGCACGCATCGCGCCTCCTTCGTGGTATTCACGGACGCGTTCAGCTTGGAACCTGAAGTCGAGTTCAGGTCAAGCGGTGTGCGAGGTGGATCACACGATCACGAACCGCCGCCACAACTCGAACCACCACCGCAGCTGCTGCTGGACCCGCCGCCACAGCTGCTGCTCGAGCCGCCGCTACAGCTACTGCTGCTCGAGCCGCCACCGCACCCGCTGGTGCCGCCTCCCGAGCACCCGGTGCCCGAACCACCGCCGCAGCTCGATCCCGAACCGTGCGGCCCCGGCGACCCGTCGAAGAATCCGTAACTCCCCGCCGACCCGGCCAGCCAGCTCTGGTCGACGAACCCCTGGGGCCCGCGCGGCGGGCTCAGCTTGCGCACCAGCACCACGACCGCCGTGACCAGCACCGCGATACCGACCACCACGAACGCGAGCACGATCAACAGCATGACAACCATGTCTGCAGGCTAACCGCCGGATCCGTCGCTGGCAGCGCCTACGGACGACCACCCAGGGGGCTTACAGTGAATTCGTGGCGCTCTCGTTCCTTCGACGCGGACCGCGACCGATCGACCTCACCGCGGTCGATCGCACGGTCGCCGACCTGCGGTTCCCCGACGCGATCTTCAAGACCTGTCCCTGGCAGCCGCGGGACCTGGTGGAAACCGGTCTGCGCCAATGGTTGCGCTGTTGCGGCGCGGCGATGCGCGACGACCAGGTGATCGGCATGCCCTCGCACGCGGTCGACGAGGCCTGGCACGGCTTCATCCTGTGCACCCAGCAGTACGCGCGATTCTGCGCCGAGGCCTACGGCCGCTTCCTGCACCACTTCCCCGACGGCGCGGGCGACAGCGCGCCCGACCACGGATCGATGCTCGACCAGCTCGGCCGCACCGTGGTGGCCTGGTCGCTGGTGGCGGGCCCGGACGAGCGGTGTGTGCTGTGGGATCTCGACCGGCAGGTCGGCGTGGAGCGGCCGTGGGGCGTGGACGCCCGGCACGTCGCCGCCGTACAGGAGCGACTGCGCCGGGCGTGACCGCGCGTCAGACCAGCTTCATCCGGCGGGCCGCGAAGCGCACCGCGCCGGGCGCGAGGCGGTTGATCCGGTACTGCACCCACGATTCCGGCGTCACCGGCACGATGTCGCGGCCACCGCGCACCGCCTTCACGATCTGCGCCGCGACCTTGTCGGGGGTGTAGCCGCGCCGCTCGTAGAGCTTGTCGAACTTGCGCTGGGTGGCCGCCTCGTCCTCGGCGGAGACACCCGAAATGCGGGTGGTGGCCACGATATTGGTGTGCACGATGCCGGGGCACACGGTCGAGACCGAGATCCCGCGTTCGGCCAGCTCGGCGCGCAGGCAGTCGGAGAACATGAACACCGCCGACTTGCTGGTGGCGTAGGCGGCCATGTCACGCTGCGGGCTGTAGGCGGCCATGCTGGACAGGTTCACGATGTGCCCGCCCAGGCCGCGCTCGGCCATCGCCGCGCCGAAGGCCCGGCAGCCGTTGACCACCCCGCCCAGATTGATCCGCAGGACCCGGTCGAATTCCTCGGACGGGGTGTCGAGGAAGCCGCCCGCCTGGCCGACGCCCGCGTTGTTGATCAGGATGTCGGGCACGCCGTGCGCGGCGATCACGTCGGCGGCGTGTTCGCGCACCGCGGCCTCGTCGGAGACGTCCAGCGGATAGGCGTGCGCGACACCGCCTTCGGTGCCGACGAGCTCGGCGGTCTCCTTGGCGGCGTTCTCGTTCACGTCCGAGAGCACCACCTCGGCGCCGAGCCGGGCGAAGGCCAGCGCGGTCTCGCGGCCGATACCACTGCCGCCACCGGTGATCACCACCAGCTTGTGGTCGAATTCCTTCCGGGTGCGGCCTACTTCGGCGCGCGCGAGGCCGCGCGGCACGTCGCCGCCGGCGAGCGCGTCGATCAGTTCCGTGGTGGCCGTGGCCAGCAGTTCGGGGTGCGAGAACGGCATCCAGTGCCCGGCGGGGACGTCGCGACGCCACAGGCGCGCGGTCCACTTGCGGGAATCGTCGTAGCCCGCGGGGCGCACGGCCACATCGCGACCGGCCACGATCAGCTGTACCGGCACCTCGGTGCGGCGCTCGCGCGGGGACAGCATGCGCTGCACGATGTTCGCGCGGTAGATGAGCAGGCCGTCGACCATGTCGCGGCGGAACGTGGGGCCGAGCACGACATTGCCGGGTGCGGTGTCGTTCATCAGCGCGACGGCGCGCTGCCACACCTTCTCGGTGCCGATCGCGGTGAAGGTGGCGCGCGGCAGCACGGGGGTCATGAAGAACGCGGTGTAGGCCGAGGACAGCGCCTGGGTCACCGGCTGCCAGATGTTGCGCGGGGTCGGCCGGGAGAGGCGGTCGCGCACCCAGGCGGCCAGGTGGTCGAGGTTCGGGCCCGACACCGAGGTGAACGAGGCGATCCGCTCGGTCGCCTGCGGCTCGCACACGGCCTCCCAGACCTGCACCGAACCCCAGTCGTGGGCGAGCACGTGCACCGGACGGTCGGGGCTGACCGCGTCGATGACGGCGTAGAAGTCGCGGGAGAGTTCGTCGAGGCGGAAGTCGGCGGTGCGCTGGGTGCGGGTGGACTCGCCGTGACCGCGGGTGTCGTAGGCGACGACGTGGAAGCGCTGCGCCAGCCGCGGAATCACCTTGTCCCACAGGTGGTGGGTGTCGGGCCAGCCGTGCACGAGCACGACGGTGTCGGCCGCGGGGTCGCCGTATTCGAACACGGCCAGGTCGAACTCTCCGTTGCGGACGGTGCGCCGGTTGGCGGCCTGCGTGGTGTCGACAGACATATCTCTTCGGACTCCTTGTCCTGGAATCGAACTCACAGGTCGAGCACCAATCGCTCACCGTGCGAACGGGATACGCAGGCGAGCATGTCGCCCGCGGCGTGGTCGGCATCGGAGAGGGTGTTCTCCCGATGATCGGGCTCGCCCGCGAGCACCCGGACCACACAGGTGCGGCAGAAACCCTGCCTGCACGAGTAGGGCTGGTCGGGGCGGGTCGCCAGGATGGCGTCGAGGGCGCTGCGGTCGGCGGGCACCTCGATCACCGTGCCGGTGGAGGCGAGTTCGATCTCGAAGGCGGTGCCGTCGACGATCGGCGGTGGCGAGAACCGCTCGAAGTGCAGTTCCACCTCGGGCATGGTGCGCACGGCGGCGACGATCGCCGAGGTCATCGGGGTCGGGCCGCAGGCGTAGACCGCCGTGCCCGCCCCGACCTCGGGCAGCAGGGCGGCCGCGTCGGGCAGACCGTGCTCGTCGTCGGTGCGCACGATCACGTGCTCGCCGAAGCTCTCCAGTTCCGCCAGGAACGGGATGGTGTCGCGGGAACGCCCGGTGTAGACCATCGTCCACGGCACGCCGAGCCGGTGCGCGAGCCGCGCCATCGGCAGGATCGGGGTGATGCCGATGCCGCCGGCGACGAAGTGCAGGCGCCGGGCGGGCGAGCCGTGGCCGGGGACCGCGAACGGGAAGGCGTTGCGCGGGCCGCGCACCACGAAGCGGCTGCCCACCGGCAGTTCGTCGTGCACCTCGCGCGAACCACCGCCGCCGTCGGGGATGCGGCGCACCGCGATCCGGTAGGCGCGTTCGTCGGCGGGGTCACCGCACAGCGAGTACTGGCGCAGCAGGCCGGAGGGCAGTTCGAGATCCAGGTGCGCGCCGGGGCGCCACGCGGGCAGCACCCGGCCGTCGGGCGCTTCCAGGCGCAAGCTCACCACGTCCTGGTCGTGCGCGACGATCCGGCGCTCGGTGACCACCACCGGGAACCGGCGATCGTCGACGCGCGGACGCGGATCACGGCGATTGACCAGGGCGCTCCAGCGCAGCCGGGCGGTCGCGATCGCGTCGAGCACCCGGGTGCCGGGGTCGTGGCGATGCTTGCCGTAGAGGTCGCCGGGCAGCGCCTGCGGCACGTCGCGCACGGTCACGAGGCCGCCGCCCGCGCCGCGGGCGACTGCGCCAGGTAGGCGACGGCCTGCGCGGTCGAGCCGACGGTCTCCGGGCTGTAGCCGGGCTGGAAGGTCGACAGCGCGCTGATCAGCAGCGACGGGATGCCCGGCAACGCGCCCCGCCACATCGCGCCCAGGATCGAGGTGATCACCCGCGGATAGCCGTGATCGGGCAGCTGCGGATCCTGCTGCACCAGGAACTTCGCGCCGCGCACCACCAGCGCGATGAAGATCGGGAACACCAGCATCATCGAGGCGCAGCGGCGCACGTAGCCGACGCCGAAGTACTCGGCGACATCGTGGGCGACGTTGCGGTGCTCGACCTCCTCGGCGCCGTGCCAGCGGAACAGGTCGGCCATGCGCGGGTCGGCGCCGAACTTCTCCAGGTCGGCGTTGATCACCCAGTCGCCGAGCCAGGCGAAGAAGTGCTCGAGGCAGGCGATGAACGCGAGGCGTTCGATCAGCATCTGCCGTCCGGCGCGGTCGTCTCCGCCGCGCGGGCCCAGCGTCTTGCGGAACAGGTATTCCATCTGCCGCACGTACGGGCCCGCGTCGATGCCGTTGGCGGTGAGCACGTCCCGTAGGACCTTCTCGTGGGTCTCCGCGTGCATCGATTCCTGCCCGATGAAGCCGAGCATGTCCTCGCGCAGCTTCTCGTCCTTCACCAGGGCCAGTGCCTCGCGGTAGGTCACGATGAACATGCGCTCGCCCTCGGGCAGCAGCATGTTCAGTGCGCTGATCAGGTGTGACGCGTACGGCTCTGCCGACATCCACTGCAGGTCGACATCCGACCAGTCGAAGGTCACATTGCGAGCGTGCAGGGCGACCTTGCCGGGATCTACCTCCGGTCGCCGTGTGGCCCGGCGAAGTAGCTTCATCGGTACTCCTCGTCCTACCGCGCGTTGCTCGGTCGAGCGCCGGGCGCCACGGTGCGCCGGTCGTGCGGTAAGGAAATGATACATGTACGTAGTATTTGAGGTAACACCTATTTTGCAGCGATTTCCCCGAAATCCGGCCGCGAGCGGGTGACGGGGTCACCCGGCCGAGGTGCGACGCCGGAACCGGCGCACGAGCACACCCGGGTTCCAGGTGCCGCCGCGTCCCCTCGTGAGCGGGTAGCAGGCGAAGCCGATGGCGGCCGCGCTCGCGTGCCCGACATCGGTGAACGTGCGATTCACGAAGACCGGCGGCAGCACGACCGCGAGCACACCCATGATGTAGAGCCATCGCCACGGCGTCACCAGCCGATAGGCCAGCACCGCAGCCACCCCGGCCAGCGCGTAGCTGACGCCCACGTCGAGGGTGTACATCGCCCGCGCCGGCGCGTCGTCGTTGCGGATCGCCCACAGCAGCACGCCTTCGCTGAGGTAGGTGGCGCCCACATGGGCGACCACGGCCACCGCGAGCCAGCGCAGCGTGCCGAGCCAGCGTTCGGTGTTGGCGTGGAAGAGGGTGAACAGCACCGCGTAGGCGAACCAGCTGCCCCCGTCGGTCCAGAACGCGCTGCCGATCAGCACCCGGACGGGGTCCTCGGCCAGATGGTGCAGATTGGTCGACCGGTGGCCCAGCCACTGGCGCGCCTCGTCGTCCGGCAGTCGCCGGATGATCACCGTGGTCACCGCCAGCGCGGCGAGCCACAGATAGGTGCCCGGCGCGCTGCGCACCCACCGCCACACCGCTACCGCGCCTCGTCGAGCCCGCCCGCTGCCAGCTGCGCTCACCACCCCAGTCTGCCGGATCCGCCCGGGACCACAATGGAAGGCACGACCCCTTCCCCGATCGACCGCGCGAGCGAGAGGCAGGTGGGTGCGGTGATCCGCGTCGGCACCTCCGGCTGGCAGTACCGCGACTGGCGCGGCGTGCTATATCCGGACGGCCTGCCGACGCGGCGGTGGCTCGAGCGCTACGCCGAGGCGTTCGCCACGGTCGAATCGAACAGCGCGTTCTACCGGCTGCCGAGCCGGGAGACCTTCGCCGCTTGGCGCGACGGCACACCCGCCGACTTCCTGGTCGCGGTGAAAGCCAGCCGCTATCTCACCCACATCCGGCGGCTGCGCGACCCGGCGGAACCGGTCGCGCGGCTGCTCGACCGCGCGGCGGGACTCGGCGATCGGCTCGGCCCGATCCTGCTGCAACTACCGCCGACCCTGCGCGCGGACGCCGCTCTGCTCGACGACTGCCTTGGCTGTTTCCCCGCCACCGTGCGGGTCGCGGTGGAACCACGCCACGATTCCTGGTGGACCGACGAGATCCGGGCCGTGCTCGAATCCCGCGCCGCGGCGCTGGCCTGGGCCGATCGCGACTCCCGGCCGGTCACCCCGCGCTGGCGGACCACCGGCTGGGCCTACCTGCGCCTGCACGCCGGACGTGCCTCTCCCCCACCGCATTACGGTCGCCGCGCACTGGCGAGCTGGGTCGATCGCCTGGTCGGCACCTGGCCGGACGACGCCGAGATGTTCGTCTACTTCGACAACGACCACGGCGGTGCCGCGGTCGAGGACGCCGTCACCTTCGCCCGCCTCGCCGACGCGGCGGGTGCGCGGGTCACCAGGGTGCCCTGGTAGCGACAGCACAGCACCCCCGCCTCGACATCGAGACGGGGGTGCGCGCGGCGGACATCACCAGCCGGGATCGGTGTCCAGCGGGACGTTGATCCAGCTCGGGCGAGCGGGGTCGAGTTCGAGGTGCTGGGTGCGCAGGCCGCTCTCGTTCAGCAACGGCCGCAGCGGGATTCCGCTGGGGAAGTTGCTCGCGAACACGTCGATCCGCAGGCGGTGGCCCGGCAGCAGCACGCCGTCGGTGGCGCGGATGCCGATCTCGATCGTGGTCGGCTCGCCAGGGACGACCGGCTGCCGGGTGTCCAGGGTGAGGATCGGGTACGGGTCGGTGTAGTCGCCGTTGGGCGAGCGGGTCGACTTGGCGTCGTCGATCGCGCGCAGCGAGGCCACCAGCTGCCCCTGCGACCAGACCGTCGACCGGCCGTCGGGCGCGACATCGTTCACCGTCACCGTCCAGTACCCGTCGGTGGCGTCGAGCACCGTGTTCAGGTGCGCGGCGATCGCGCCGGAGATCCGGGTCGGCTGGGTGACCGGCGCGGTGGTGAAGGTCAGCGCCGCGCCCTCACTGATCCGCGCGTCCTTGGCGCACACATCCGGCAGCGGGATCAGCCCCGCCGTGCCCTGCGCGGCGTCCCGCGAGCAGATGGTGGTCAGGCTCGGATCGACCGAGACCCGCTGTGCCGCACCGGGCGCGCCGACGAGGCTGCCGTCGAAGCGGGCGCCCGGCGCCGAGCCGGAGGACGCGGGGTCGAGATACATCCGCCGGTACTGCATGCCGGGGCGCGGGAAGGCGACGTCGGTGGTCCACTGCTCGCTACCCTGCTGCCACAGGGTGACCGGCTCGTAGCGGTCGACGCCGTTGTCGATGCCCTTGAGCCACTTGTCGAACCAGGCGCGCTGCAACGATTCCAGCGGCGCGGGCGCACCGGCCTGACCGAGGCCCGAGCTCACGGTCACGTGGTAGACGTTGCCCATGACGAGCTTCTTCTGCTCGGCGGGCACATCGACGGCGTTGTAGATGCGCGGGGTCGAGTAGGTGAAGATGTCGTGCCAGCCGCCGTAGAGGAAGGTCGGCACCTGCACCTGGTCCGGCTGCCCCACCCAGGCGGTGCGCAGCGGGCTCTCGTCGTCGAGGATGCTGGCCATCTCCGGCGGGATCTGGTCCACGCTCGGTGTGGTCAGGGCCGCGATGAGCACGTTGAAGAAGGTGAACGGATCGCGCACCCGGTCGCCCAGCCAGGTCCAGTCGAACTTGCCGTTCAGGATCGACACCAGGTCCGGCAGCAGCTTCGCGCCGTCGACGGCGAGCAGCCACGGCGGGATGAAGCCGACGCCGAGCGCACCACCGGGCGCGGCGACGTCGCGGATCAGGTCGCTGCCGGGCACGATCGGGAAGATCGCCTTCAGCGCGGCGGGGTGCCGCTGCGCGGTCTGGAGCTGGTTGATCCCCGAGTAGGAGATGCCGCTCATCCCGATCTTGCCGTTGGACCAGCCCTGCGTCGCGGCCCAGTCGACGACCTCGACGCCGTCGAGCTGCTCGCGTTCGCCGAACACCTGCCAGGTGCCCTGCGAGAAGCCGGTGCCGCGCACGTCGACGACCACCTGGGTGTAGCCGCCGCGGATCAGGTTCCGGTCGACGCCGAAGGTTCGGGCGGCGCCGCCGGGCAGCGCCTTCATCATGTCGCTGAGGCTGCTGAAGCCGAAGGCCGAGAAGTCCAGGTTCTGCAGCACCGGCATGAGCACGTCCGACAGGCCGGGCACCGCGAGCGCCGAGTCGGCGACGTTGGACACCAGCTTCGTGTACGGCGTCATGTTGACGATCGTCGGCGTCGGCTCGGTGATCGGCTGACCGTCGGCACCGGCCGGGTGATAGACGTTGGCTTTCAATACCGTTCCGTCACTCATCGTGATCGGCACGTCCCATTCGATGAAGACGTTCGGGTATTGCTGCGGGCCGTTGTGGGTGGCGACGAATTGCGCGTCCAGCCCCCCGTTCGCCGGCAGCGCCTGGCCGACCGGGGCCGATGCGACGGCGCCCGTGAACACGACGACGGATGCGACCAGCGCGGCCAGTCGCCCTCGATATTTGATCATGCTTCGGTCTCAGCCCTCCACCATCGGGAACCACGACGTTCCCGTACCGGGAAGTAACGTAGCCTGCGTCACGTTCGATCGCAAGAACATGTTCTCGGCCGATTCCCCGCAACCACCAACCGCCGCACCGACCCCCGCGGGCCACCTGACAGAATCGATGGCGTGAACGCGCCCGAACTCGATGCCGACGGACGCAGGTACCGCGGCGCCGCACCGGGGCAGCGCCAGCAGGACCGCCGCGCCCGGCTGATCGAGGCGGCCACCGAAGCCTTCGGCACCGACGGCTACCGCAACACCACAGTCACCACGCTCTGCGCCGCGGCTGGCGTCGGGAAGCGCTACTTCTACGAGTCCTTCACCGACAGCGAGGATCTGCTGCTCGAGGTGTATCGCGAGGTCACCGCGCGGATGCTGGAGGCGATCCACGTCGGCATCGGCGACGTCGACGCCGATATCGACACCAGGGTGCGCGGGGCGCTCACGGCGTATTTCCAGCTCATCCTCGACGACCCCCGCGTGCCGCGGATCGCCTTCTTCGAGATCCTCGGGGTGAGCCCGACGGTGGACCGCGCCTACCACGACGTGCTCGACGCGCTCGTCGACATCTGTCTGGCGCTGTTGACACCGTATGTCGACCTGGACTCCCACCCCGCGCCGAGCGCGCGGATGGTGGTGCTCGGCCTGGTCGGCGCGATTCTGATCATCGCCCAGAAATGGGTGCTCGACGACTACCGCCAGCCGCTGGCCGATGTCGTCGACAGCGGATTCCTGGTAGTCGGCGCGGTACTGGCCCGGATTCGCGCCGACGCCGAATAGCGTTGCGCTAGCGCGCCTTCCGCGCGCCGATGCCGTCGAGTAGCGCGCTCAGCCCGTACCGGAAGGTGCTGTCGGGGGCGGCGTTGTAGCCGGTGCCCGCCGCGCGGTCGATCCGGGCACGGAGCCGGGGGAAGGCGGCGGCGATCTCGGTCGCCTCCGTCATCGCCTGCGCCAGTTGCGTTTCCGGGTCGGCGCCACCCTTGCCCAGTCGCCTGCGCAGCGAGACGTTGGCGGCCGGGCCGGTGGCGTTGCCGAGCACGAACAGGAAGAGCGCGGCGACCGCGCGATCGGCCTCCTCGTCGTCGAAGCCGGCCGCCTCGAAGACCGCGAGCGCGTTCTCGTCGTGCCGGGACTTGTTGGGGCCGTAGAGCAGGTGACTCGCCTGCGCCTGCACCAGCCAGGGGTGCCTGGCCAGCGTCGCGTTCATGCCGGTGGCCATCGCCTCGGCCGCCGCGCGCCAGTCGGCGGCATCGGGATCGGGGAGCTCGATCTCGCCCCACACCTCGTCGACGGCCAGGCGCACCAGGTTGTCCTTGTTCTTCACGTGCCAGTACATGGCGGTGGCGGCGGAGTCGAGGCGCTGCCCGAGGCTGCGCATGTTCAACCCGTCCAGCCCTTCCTCGTCGAGCAGCTCGATCGCCGCGCCGACGATCTGTTCCCTGGTCAAGGTGTCGCGTGCCATGCGGCCACGATAGGCGCGCCGCCGCCACTTTTACAAAGTTCAAGAAATCTCTTGCACTTAGTTCAAGTCGGGAGCTATGGTTCTTTTACTTAGTTCAAGCCGGATCGGAGCACACCATGAACACCCTCGTCGCCGCCATCGAGATCGCCATCGCCGCCGCCTTCGTGAGCATGCCGATCGTGCGCAACCGCTACGGCAAGGCCGCCATGGCGACCGCGCAGGCCGAGCTGTCCCGCCAGGGCGTGCGCACCACGGCGCTGCACGAGCACGGGATGCGCTTCGACGCCAGCGGCCACGAGAGCGCCGCCCCGCTGAGCGTCGCCGCGATCATGCTCACCGCCGCCGCGCTGAACCTGGCCGGTCTCGACATCGCCCGCCCGGTGAACTGGGTGGTGCTGGGGCTGGTGTTCCTGGGCAACTGCGTGATCGTCTACAGCAACCACACCGCGGTCAGCTCGGTGACCGCGGCCTTCGCCCGCACCGGCGACCCCGAACTGGCGCGGATCGACGTGCCCGCGCTGCTCGACCGCGCCGAAGCCGGGTTCCCGGCCTGGACCTGGACGCTCCAGAAGGTCCGCAACACCGTGGTTTTCGGCGGCGCGCTGCTCGGGCTGGCGATCTCGATCCTCGGCTGAACCCATGAAAGCCCCGGCTCCGGCCGGGGCTTCGTCGTGCGTGGGCCGAGCACTGCGACCTGCCGCAGACCTCCGCCTTCGTGCCGTCTTCCGAAGCAGGTCAAGCGATCCCGGCGGCGAAGGCGGTGAACCGCTCGGCGATGCGGTCGGGATACTCGCCGTTGATGGCGTGCGACGCGTCGGGCCAGACCTCGACCTGGGCGCCGGGGATCAGGCGCGCGGTGGCGGCGGCCTTCTCGGAGTCGTGCACGATCGAGCGACCGGCGAACAGCGCGAGGACCGGGACCGTGAGCGCGCGCAGCTGGTCCTCGGTGGGGCGTGGGAGCAGGGGCTGGGCGCCGCGGTAATCCGTCATCCCGGCGGCGATCAGCCTGGCCTCGGGCAGCGAGTCGTCGACCGGAACGCCACCGGAGATCCAGCCCAGCAATCGGTGTCGCACCCCGGCGGGCAGGGCGGGGACGGCGCTGCCCAGCGAGACCACGATCATCTTCCAGCTCAGCGGGGCGAAGGTGTTGGCCGGATCGAGCAGGGTGATCGAGGCGACGCGCTCCGGGCGATGCAGCGCGGTCTGCACGGCCAGGTTCGCGCCGATGCTGACCCCGAGCAGGTGGGCCCGCCGAACACCCAGTCCCACCAGCGTTTCGGCGACCCAGGTCGCCTGATCGGCGCCGTCGGTCAGCGCGCGGGTCTGCCCGCTCGCGCCCGGTTCGCCCACGCTGTCCACCGACCAGACCGTGCGCCGTGCCATCAGGCCCGGCAGGTTGGCGGCCCACATCGGGGTCGAGGCCTGGCGGCCGGCGAGCAGGACCACCGGGATATCGCCGCCGGGGCCGAATCGATAGGCGCGCACCGGGCCGAACGAGGTCGGCACCGCGGCGATGGCGTCCGGCGGCGGGAGTTCGGCCATGCCCGCGCGGTAGGCGGCGGCGAAGTGCTCGAAGCCCGTCTGGTCGGTGAAGTGTCCGACCTTGTCCGTGGGTCGGCCGATCGTGGGATCGAGGAACAATCCGTCGGCGGCCATATCGCCGAGCGTAGCCCGCTGACCTGAACGAATCCCACAGTCGCGGTCGGCACGCCAGCGGCTGGTCAGCGCCCCCGCAGCAGGGCGACGATCGCGTCCTGGCCCTTCCGCTCGGCGTTCTGCAGCGCGGTGCGGCCCTCGGCGTCGCGAATCCCCGGGTCGGCGCCCGCGTCGAGCAGCGCGGTGACGGTCTCCTGGTAGCGCTGCGAGCCGTCGCCGTAGACGATCGCCTCCTGCAGTGCCGTCCATCGCGGGGTATTGACATGGTTCACCTCGACCCCCGCCGCGATCAGCATCCGCACGGTGCTCACGTGCCCGTGCTCGCTCGCCGGGATGAGCGCCGTCCCGCCGTAGCGGTTGACGCTGCGCAGGTCGGCGCCGTGCCGCAGGGCCGGCTCGAGGATCTCGTCGAAGCCCTCGGCGCCGGCGTAGAGGTAGGCGGAGTCCTGCAGGTCGTCCTTGGCGTTCACGTCGGCGCCCGCCTCGATCAGCGCCACCGCGGCCGCGCTGGCCCGGTTCTTGGTGGCGGCCACCAGCGGAGTCCGGTCCTGGTCGCCGCGGGTCTCCGGATCGGCGCCGCGGGCGAGCAGGTCACGCACCCGCGCCGCGTCGTTGTTCACCGCGGCGGCGAACAGTTCGTCGTCGAGACTGTGGTCGAACTGCCGGGTGGTCGGCGGCACCTCGGCCTGCGCGGGCGCGGCGGCGGTCACCGGGACCGGGGCCGACTGCGGCACGTCCGGGTCGGCGGAGCAGGCGCCGATACCCACCGCGAGCACGGCGAGCGCGAGCACGCTCGCGCGGGTGCCACGGACTGTCGGGCGAGCCGGATTCATGGGTTTCTCCTCTGGTCAGGTCCCTTCCACCGTGCCCATCGAGCCACCGCGCGTCCAGGACGCAGTACCGATCATCACCATCGACACCGTCTATGGCGGATCGCGGTAGCCGCCGGATGAACAGCACAGAACCATCGCCCCCGCCGTATTGCCCTGCGCGGCAGCCGATGTCCAGACTGGGAGCCGGTCGACCACCTGGCCCGTGCACGACGACGGGCGGCGATCATCACGAGCCGAAGGACGCGCGATGCCGTTTCTGCTGATCTCCGGAGTCTTCGTCGCCGAAGGCGCACAGCCCGACGGTGACTCGGTGCGCTTCCGTCCCGACGACCCAGCCCTGTGGGACCGGGTGGGCGGCCCGCACCGGGTGAAGCGCAATGCCTCCGGTGCCGCGCAGCTGCGCCTGGACGGCATCGACTCGCTGGAGACCCACTACACGCCCCGCCACGGCACGCGCACCCATCAACCGCTGCCGTTGGCACGCGCGGCGGCCGCGGAACTGCTCGCCTGGCTCGGCTTCACCGGCGTGGTGCGGGACGCGAACGAGACCGTGACCAGCACCGATCAGGCCGCGGTGCCCGGGTTCATCCTGACCAGGGGTGCCGATCTGCACGGCCGCTGCGTCGCGTTCGCCGGGCGCGGCGCGTCCCCCGGCAGCACGGGCACCGAGATGTTCGTCGACGTGGCCCTGCTGCGGCTCACCCTCAACCACCACCAGCTGGCGACCGGCCTGGCCTACCCGACGTTCTATCGCAGCCTGTTCCCCGCCCTGCGCGCCGAATTCGCCGCCGTCGCCACGGCCGCCGCGACCGCGCCGACCCCGCTCGGCGTCTGGGCGGCCGACATCACCACCAGCGGCGCCGCGATCACCACGCCGACGTCGCTGTCCGACGACGTGGTGATGCTGCCGAAGCTGTTCCGCCGCCTCGCCGACTACCTCGCCCTCGGCGACGGCGATCTCTCGCTCGACGGCTTCCCCGCCTTCCTCGCCCAGGCCGCCGACCGCTTCTTCATCCTCTCCACCGGCCACTCCACCACCGGCCTCGACGCGATCACCGTGATCGACGGCCCGACCGTGCGCCTGACCCACCCGCCGACCGATCTGGTCTTCGACGAGAAGTAACCGGTTGACGCGGGTGGGTCCCGGGGTAACCCTGGGATATGACTACTCACGAGGACCAGCAACTCGACGAGGTCATCGAACGGTTGACCATCAAGTACCCGACCGTCGCCCCCGCCGAGATCGCCGATATCGTCCGGCAGACCTACCGCCATTTCGCCGAGGCCAACGTCCGCGACTTCGTCCCGCTGCTCGTCGAACACCATGTGCAGGACGAGCTCGGCACCAGGACGGGGCGGATCCCACCCATCCCGATGTGATCGGTGGCTGGACCCCGCTAGCGTTGGCGGCGACGTCAACCTAGGAGGTCCGCATGCCCGACACCGTCCGCGGAGTCATCGCCCGCGCGAAGAACGCGCCGGCCGAAACCGTCGACATCGTGATTCCCGATCCGGGGCCGCACGATGTGGTCGTCCGCGTGCAGGCGTGCGGGGTCTGCCACACCGACCTGCACTACCGCGAAGGCGGCATCAACGACGAGTTCCCGTTCCTGCTCGGGCACGAGGCGGCGGGTGTCGTCGAGTCGGTCGGCGCGGCGGTCACCCATGTCGCCGAGGGCGATTTCGTCGTCCTGAACTGGCGCGCGGTCTGCGGCGAATGTCGGGCCTGCCGACGCGGTCGCCCGTGGTACTGCTTCGACACCCACAACGCCAGCACACCGATGACGCTCACCGACGGCACCCCGCTCACCCCGGCGCTCGGCGTCGGCGCGTTCGCCGACAAGACGCTGGTGCACGAAAAGCAGTGCACCAAGGTCGATCCCGAGACCGATCCGGCGGTGGCGGGCCTGCTCGGCTGCGGCGTGATGGCGGGTATCGGCGCGGCGGTGAACACCGGCGCGGTCTCGCGCGGCGACAGTGTCGCGGTGATCGGCTGCGGCGGCGTCGGTGACGCCGCTATCGCCGGCGCCCGTCTCGCCGGCGCGGGCACGATCATCGCGATCGACCGCGACCCGCGAAAGCTGGAGTGGGCCAGCGACTTCGGCGCCACCCACACCATCGACGCGAGCAGCACCGACGTGGTCGAGCGGATCAAGGAGCTCACCGACGGTTTCGGCGCCGACGTGGTGATCGACGCGGTCGGCCGTCCGGAGACCTGGAAGCAGGCCTTCTACGGCCGCGACCTCGCGGGCACCGTGGTGCTCGTCGGCGTCCCGACTCCCGACATGACCCTCGACATGCCGCTGATCGACCTGTTCTCGCACGGCGGTTCGCTGAAGTCGTCCTGGTACGGCGACTGCCTGCCCGAACGCGACTTCCCGATGCTCGTCGACCTGCACCGCCAGGGCAGGCTGCCGCTGGATCGCTTCGTCACCGAGCGCATCGGCGTCGACGAGGTCGAGCAGGCGTTCACCGCCATGGGCGAGGGCAAGGTGCTGCGCTCGGTGGTGGTCTGGTGAGTGCCCGCGTCGAGAAGGTCGTCACCTCGGGCACTTTCGCGCTCGACGGCGGCACCTGGGACGTCGACAACAATGTGTGGCTGATCGGCGACGACACCGAGGTGCTGATCGTCGACGCCGCCCACGACGCCGACGCCATCGCCGCGGCGGTCGGCTCCCGGCACGTCACCGCCATCCTGTGCACGCACGGGCACAACGACCATGTGACCGTCGCGCCGGAGCTGTCGCGGCGCCTCGACGCCCCGGTGCTGCTGCACCCCGGCGACGAGCCGCTGTGGCGGATGACCCACCCCGACGCCGCCTACCGCTCGCTGGCCGACACCGACCGGATCACGGTGGCCGGCACCGATATCGATGTGCTGCACACCCCCGGCCACTCCCCCGGCTCGGTGTCACTGCACCTGCCGGAACTGTCGGCGTTGTTCACCGGAGACACCCTGTTCGCGGGCGGACCGGGCGCGACCGGCCGCTCCTTCTCCGATTTCGGCACCATCATCGATTCCATCCGCGACCGCCTGTTCGCCCTCCCGGACGACACCACGGTGCACACCGGCCACGGCCCCGACACCGCGATCGGCACCGAACGGCCCGCCCTCGCGGACTGGATCGCCCGCGGCCACTGAGTTCGGGTCGGGAGTGTCCGCCACGCCTTCGGCGGGCACTCCTGGCACCGGCCCACAGCCACGCCTCGAATTCCGCGGCACCGCAACCGGATCGGCGGTCAGCCTGCTCGGCGGACGCGGACAAGCGCCACGCCACCCAGCGCCGCGCCCAGGACACCGAGGACACCGGCGATGTACCCGCCCGCGATCCCGTTCCCGGTGCCGAGCCCACCGTCGGCGGTGACGACGACGAACACCCCGACCACGGCGGCGAGCATCCCGGCGCCCACCGCGAACGCAGCCCGGAGACTCGACGGCCGTGCCAGCGCGAGGCCGCCCAGGATCGCCCCGAACAGGGCGAGAAACGCGGCCGAGGTCGCGATCGCGCGGTCGGCGGTCAACCCGTAGGCGTCCGCGACCAGGACGGTCGACGCCGACGCGGGCGCGGCCGCGACGAGCCCGGCGGCCAGGACGGCGGCGACGGTACCGGGGAGGTGACGGAAAGACGACATGGCGTACTCCTTCGATCTGCTGTGTACCGCTCGATCTTCGGCCGGGACCCCGGGTCCGGTCGTCGTGCGACCGTGGACAATCCGCGCTGCCGCGCCCGCGGTAGCGGCTACCGCCGAGGCGGTACCACCGGCGCGGATACCGCGGGCGCGGTAGTCGCGAGATCACCCCGTCGGCGGACTCGCCGCGCCGCGCACCGGGCTAGGGTGCTGACATGAGCAGGGCATGGATCGGCGACGCGGCGATCGCGGTCGGCGTCGCGGCCGTGCTGCTGGTCACCGCGCTGACCCGGCAACCGTCCCCCGCAGACCTGCGCCCCCTCGGGTATTCGCTGCTGGTAGCCGGTGGACTGGCGCTGGCGGCCCGCCGCCGGGCGCCGGTGGCCGTGCTGGTGGCGACCGGCGCGTGCGCACTGGGCTCGCAGGCACTCGGATTCGATGTACCCGCCGTCGCGTTCCTGTTCGCGGTGTACTTCGCCATGCGCGCGGGCCACCGCTGGATGACGCTCGCCGCCGCGCTACTGCTCCTGGCGACCCTGCCGTTCGCCGCGATGCTCTCGCTGCACGACACCGCCGCCGCGCTCGCCCGGTCCCGCGACGCGCTCGAGATCGCCTGGCTGATCGCCGCCGCCGCAGCCGGGGAGGCGCTGCGGCAGGCCGAGCGCCGCGCCGACGAGGCCGAACGCACGCGCGAGGAGACCGCGCGCCGCCGCGCCGACGAGGAACGCCTGCACATCGCCAGGGAACTGCACGATTCGCTCACCCATCAGATCTCGGTGATCAAGGTGCAGTCCGAGGCGGCCGTGCATGTGGCGCGCAAACGCGGCGAGGACGTCCCCGAGGCGCTGCTCGCCATCCGGGACGCCGGCCGCGAGGCGGCCCGCGAACTGCGCGCGACCCTGGAAGCGTTGCGCGATGACGGCGCGCCCCGGCCCGGTCTCGCTCAGGTCGCCGAATTGGTGGAGCGAGTGCGCCTTTCGGGGATCGAGACGACCTTGACCATCGCGGGCACCCGCACCGACGTGCCCGCCGCGGTCGACCGGACCGGCTACCGGATCGTGCAGGAATCGCTCACCAATGTCACCCGCCACGCGAACGCCGCCACCGCCTCGGTGCGCATCGACTACGGCCCCGACACCCTGGTGGTCGACGTGGCCGACGACGGTCGCGCCACGCCCGCCGACGCGCCACGGCCCGGCGTCGGCCTGCTCGGGATGCGCGAGCGGGTGACCGCGCTCGGTGGGCACCTGCGTGCCGCGCCCCGCGCGGGCGGCGGATTCGCCGTGCACGCCGAATTGCCGGTGGTGCGATCATGATCCGGGTTCTGCTGGTCGACGACCAGCCACTCATCCGCAGCGGATTCCGCGCGCTGCTCGAGATCGAGGACGATATCGAGGTCGTCGCCGAGGCGGCCGACGGCGGCGACGGTGTCGAGCTGGCCCGCCGCCACCTGCCCGACATCGCCCTCGTCGATATCCAGATGCCGGTGGTCGACGGCATCGAAGCGACCCGCCGCATCGCGGCCGATCCGGCCCTGGCCGGGGTGCACGTCGTCATCCTGACCAACTACGGCCTCGACGAATACGTCTTCGACGCGCTGCGCGCCGGCGCGGCGGGCTTCCTGGTCAAGGACATCGAACCCGAGGACTTCCTGCACGCGATCCGGGTGGCCGCCCGTGGTGACGCCCTGCTCGCGCCGTCCATCACCCGGCGCCTGATCGCCCGCTACGTCACCCAGCCGCCGCACGCGCCCGGCGCGGATTCGGCGCTGCGCGAACTCACCACCCGCGAACGCGAAGCCGTCGCCCTGGCCGCCCACGGGCTGTCCAACGACGAGATCGCCGCCCACATGGTGATCAGTCCGCACACCGCCAAGACCCATATCAACCGCGCGATGGCCAAACTCCACGTCCGCGACCGGGCTCAGCTCGTCGTCGTCGCCTATGAATCCGGGTTGGTCACGCCGCGCACGCGACCGTGATCGCGAACGGCCCCGGGACTAGCGTCCGATGCCCGGGACGAATCTGCCTGTCGCGGCGCAGTACTCGCGGTAGCCGGCGCCGTGGACGCGGGCCAGATACGGCTCCTCGACGACGCGGACCTGGAGTTCGATCGTCGCGAGCAGCAGGACGAACCCCGCCAGGGCGACGACGTTCGGGATGATCAGCGCGATACCCGCCCCGAAGACGAGCATCGCGGTGAAGATCGGGTTGCGTACCAGCGCGAATACGCCGGTGCGCACCAGCGCTGTCGTCTCGTCGGCATCGACCCCGATCCGCCAGGACTCGCCCATCTGGACCTGGGCGAGGAGGGTGGCACCGATTCCGATGACGGCCAGCACGATCCCGATCAGCTGAATCGGTGTGGCGGTGAGGAATTCGAGCGGGTCCAGGACACCGGCCAGCTGGAGCACCACCCCGGCCAGGCCGACGACGATCGCCGCGACGAAGCCGACCCCGGCCAGCCATTCGAGCGAGCCGGGCCGCCCGCTGATGCCACGGAACCCGGTGGAACCCGTCGTCCGATACTGCCGCCAACTGCGCCACCCGAAGCCGAGCGCGCCGAAGATCACGTACAAGACCAGTGCCGTGAGAGCCATGACCGGTGTCCTTTCTCATCCATCGCAGCAGTCGCGGGTCGCGACCGTGCCGAGCGGCGGTGCCGGACAACAGGTGTCGCCCCGCCAGGCATCTCGCCCTTCCTTGACGGCGATGACCGCGATCACCAGCGCGGCGATCGAGTCGGCCCACGACCAGCCCAGCAGCGCGTTGAGGACGAGCCCGACCAGCAGCACCGCGGACAGGTAGGTGCACAGCATGGTCTGCCGGGAATCGGCCACCGCCGAGGCCGACCCGAGTTCGCGGCCCGCCCGGCGCTGCGCGGTCGACAGCACCGGCATGATCACCAGGCTCAGCGCCGCCAAGGCGATACCGACCGGGGAGTGCCGCGCGTCGTCCGCGCCGGTCAGCGCGCGGATCGCGTCGACGGTGACGTAGGCGGCCAGGCCGAAGAACGAGAACGCGATGATCCGCAGGGCGACCCGCTCCCGCGCGTGCGGATCCCGGCCGGCGAACTGCCAGGCCACCGCCGCCGCGGACGACACCTCGAGCACCGAATCGAGCCCGAATCCGATCAGCGCCGTCGAGGACACCCGCGTGCCTTCGGCCAGCGCGATGCTCGCCTCGACCACGTTGTAGGTGATCGTCGCCGCCACCAGCCGGCGGATCCGGGTCGTGAGCACCCGGCGCCGGTCCGGGAGCAGCAGCGGCACACCGAGATCGGTCATCAGCAGCAGTCCTGCGTGGCGGCTGCCGGGCAGCAGGCCGGGTCGACCGCGAGCACCAGCCCGACCAGGTCGTCGAGAGCACGCCCGATGCGCGGATCGGCCAGTTCGTAGCGACTGCGCCTGCCCTCGGGCACGGCGACGACCAGCCCGCAGCCGCGCAGGCAGGCCAGATGGTTCGACAGGATCTGCCGCGATACCCCGATCTGGTCGGCCAGCTCCGACGGATACCCGGGCGCGGAGCGCAGGCTCAGCAGGATGCGCGTCCGGGTCGGGTCGGAGAGGGCGTAGCCGAAGCGGGACAGCGCGTCGCCGTGCATCGCGGTGCTCATGCTCCGAATAGTACAGCTGATTCTGTATTCAGAAAAGGATGTATCAATCCGGCCGGTCGGCGCGTCCCTCGGCCGACTGCCACAGCCCCACGACCAGCGCGATGATCAGAGCGAACGCCGCGAAAGCCGTTCCGGTGCGCAGGAAATGGAACAGATCCCATCGGGTGAGGATCGCGGCGTAGTCGGCCGGCGGCCCGTCGATCACCCACTGGTTGATCCGGTGATTGATCGGCACATTGCCCAGGCGGGTGATCAGGAACGAGGCGACCACCAGCACGGTGGCGACCGCGGCGACGACCCGGCGCCGCCCCGCGGACAGCACCGCGAGAACCAGACAGCTCAGCGCCGCGGCGGCCATGGTGGCCTGCATGCTGATGCTGTTGTTCTGCATGAGTTCGGTATGGAACTCCAGGCGCATCTGCAGCGGAACGCGATGGAAGGTCGGGACCAGATTGGCGGCGCCGTAGCCGAAGGCGCCGGCGAGCAGGCCGGTGGTGAACAGGGCGAGCGAGCGGATGAGCACGGGTTCTCCTCGGCCGATCACGCGGCGACGGGACGGGTGAGCTGGTCGGCGCGCCGGAGCTTGCCGTCCGGCGTGAACTCGCCGAACAGGAAGACCTCGGTGGCCACGGTCCCCGTCGTGCGCATCGTGGCGTGGATGGTCAGGCGGGCAGCCATCCTGGCACCGTCGGCGATCACCTCGTGCACCTCGAAGCGATAGTCGCGCAGGTTCTTTCGCATGGGACGCAGGTGCGCGACGAGCCGGTCGCGGTCGAGCCGGATCCCGTCGGCGATCTGGACCACCTCGGGCGCGTGGAACCGGTCGACCACCTCGGCCGGATCGGCGTCGGCCGCGAGGGCGGCGGCGGTGAATTCGGTGAAGAAGTCGGCGATGAACCGCTCGGGCGAGCGGGGGGATGCGGGATCCATGACACTCCAGTCGTAGAATTCTTACAGCGATGTAAAGGTTAAACTCGATCGGATAACTTTGACAAGGGTGTAAGATTTGACCGGATCACGGGAACCGAAGCGGCGCGCCGACGCCACCCGCAGCCGGGCGGCCGTCCTCGACGCCGCCACCCGGCTGCTCGCCACCCAGCCGGACGCCGGCATGGCCGCCATCGCCGCCGAGGCGGGGGTGACCCGCCAGACCGTCTACGCCCACTTCGCCTCGCGCGACGACCTGATCAACGCGGTCGTCGAGCGCACCACCACCCGGGCCGCCGAAGCCATGCGCGCCGCGGACCTCGACAGCGGCCCGGCCACCGCCGCCCTGCTCCGGATGCTCGACGTCGGCTGGCAGTTCTTCCGCGTCTCCCCGCTGGCCCACCACGTGGGCGCGTTCGCCCGGCAACGCGACGAGGACCGCCAGCTCCCCATCAACCACCGCCTGCTCCGCCTCGTCACCCGCGGTCAGCAGGCAGGCGAATTCATCGGCACCGTCACCCCCGAGTGGCTGGTCGCGGCGATCGTCGCGGTCAGCCACGCGGCGGGCGACGAGGTCAGGGCGGGCCGGATGACCCAGCCCGAGGCCCAGATCGTGTTGCGCGACAGCGTGCTCCGCCTCGTCGGCGGCGTCGACCAGACGTGAGGCGATCCGGCCCACCCGCGAGATTCCCGACGCGGGGCCGGGTGCCGCTCAGCGGGTGACGGCGGCGACCAGCGCCTCGATCAGGCGGTGGCTGCGCGCGCTCATCTGCGCGGCGGACTGATCGGGGTGCCGTAGCCACCACTGGATCAGCGAGGTCACCGAGCCCATCCAGACATCGGTCAGCGCCGACAGATCAGCGGGATCGGTGAGCTCGACCGTGCCGAGGACATCCGCGACTCCCCTCGCCGCCTGAGCCGCGATCCCCCGCCGGGCCGCGCGGGCGGCGTCGGCGGCCTCGCCATCCTCCGGATGGGATCGATCGAACACGACGCTCCAGTCGTGCGGGCGTGGCTCGAGTGCGGCGAAGATCGCGTCGAGGGTCCGTCGAGCCATCGACAGGTCGTCACCGGCGGTGATGGCCGACTCGATCGCGTCATCCAGGAGGGCGGCGGCCCGCGTCACACACGCGATGTACACCTCGTCCCTGGATCGGAAAAAGGTGTAGACCAGCGGCTTGGACACGCCGGCACGCTGAGCGACAGCGGTGAGCCCGAGCCCGGCGTAACCGACCCGGCCGATCTCGGCCACGGCGGCGTCGAGGATCAGCTGTTCACGCTCGGCGCGGGGGACGCCCTTGGTTCCGGCGGTGCTCACTCCCCCATCCAACCATCGCCGGGGACAGCCATTGACTCCGAATTGACCACCTAGTAAATTACTCCTACGTCTATATTAGGAGCCGGTATGTTCTCCGCGGTCTGGGACCACATCAACAACCCCCTGCTCTACGCAGTCCCGTTCTTCGTCGTGTTCATCGCGATCGAGGCGGTGAGCCTGCGGCACGCGAGCGCCGACGCCGGCCCGCGCGCGTACTCGCCGATCGACACCCGCACCAGCCTCAGCATGGGTTTCGGCGCGCTGGGCGCGATGGCGCTGTTCAAACTGCTCACCCTGGTCCTGTTCGTGATCCTGTGGACCGAGCTGGCGCCCTGGCATCTCCCGACCACCGCGTGGTGGTACTGGCCGGTGCTGATGCTCGTCGTCGACCTCGCCTGGTACTGCAATCACCGGTTCTCGCACCGCGTGCGCATCGGCTGGGCCGCGCACCAGGCGCATCACTCCAGCGAGTACTTCAACCTCGGCACGGCACTGCGGCAGAAATGGAATCCCTGGTCGGAGGCCATCTTCTGGGCGCCGCTCCCGCTGCTGGGCTTCGCGCCGTGGACCATCTACGTCGCCTTCGCGCTGAACCTCATCTACCAGTTCTTCACCCACACCGAGACGATCGGCAAGCTGTGGCGCCCGGTCGAATTCGTCTTCAACACGCCGTCACATCACCGGGTCCACCACGGCAGCGACCCGGAATACCTGGACCGCAACTACGGCGGCATCCTGATCGTCTGGGACCGGATGTTCGGCACCTTCCAGCCGGAACTGCACACCCCGTCCTACGGACTCACCACCCCGGTCGGCACCTACAACCTGCTCCGCCTGCAGTACCACGAGTACGGCAACATCATCCGCGACGTCCGCGCCGCGACCCGATGGCGCGACCGGCTCGGGTACGTGTTCGCGCCACCCGGTTGGCAGCCCGCGGATCAGCGATCCGATATCGCCGAAACGAAGCAGGCGGCCTGAGTTCGGTGCACCTCGCGGCGCTGGTCCTGCGCGCCGTGTGTGGGCGTCCGACACCCCACGGCAAACTCGTCACCGCGGCAGTGGGCCACTAGCCCGCGCGGGACGCCGCGACGACGTCCAAGAGTTCGCGCGCCGCGGTGGCGGTCAGGTCGAGACCGGCGGTGTGGGCGGCGGTGAACTCGGCCGCGCTCATGCCGGTGCGGACCACGGCGGTGGCGCGGTCGACGTCGGGTTGTTCGGCGGGGAGCAGGGGCATGCCGGTGCCGGCGCGCAGTGCTTGGGCGGCGCCGAGCAGGCGGGCGGCCGTGTCGAATTCACCCATGGCGGCGGTGGCGGCGGCCGCGCCGCCGAGGGCGAACGCGGCGTCGCGGGGGGCGTCCATGCGCTGAGAGCCGTCGAAAGCGCGCAGGTGTTCGGTCAGGCCCGCGGCGGGTTCGCCGCGCTGTTCCAGCAGATAGCCCAGCTCGACCTGGAGCATCGGGACGAACAGCGGGATCTCCTCCTCGGCGGTGGGGTCGGTGGCGGCGTCGGCGAGCAGGGCGCGCAGCAGCCGCTCCGCCTCGTCGGGCCGATCGTCCCGGCGCGCGGTGAAGGCCAGCACGATCGAGGCGAACAACCGGCCCGCGCCGTCACCCTGTTCGGCGGCGAGCACCATGGCCTGCTCGGCGAACTCCCGGGCGGCGTCGAACTCGGTGTGCTGCATGGCGATCCAGCCGAGCCAGCACAGATGCGAGGCCGCCTGCCCCCACAGTTCCAGCTCTCGGGCCAGCACCAGGGCTTCCCGATGGATCTCGGCGGCACCGGCCAGATCGCCGGTCAGCTCGGCCAGGCCGCCGAGCCACTCCGCGGCCTGCAACCGGCCCCACCGATCGCCGAGCTCGGCGAACAGCCGCGCGCCCTCCTTCGCGTAGCGGTCCAGGGCCGCCACGTCGGCCCGGCTGTGCGCGGACTTCGCCAGGGCCACCTGGATGGTCGCGACACTCCAGCGGTCACCGAGGTCCCGGCACTGCGAGAGCAGTTCGCGCACCGAGGTTTCCAGGTCCTGGTCGGCGCCCGCGTCCAGCGCCGAGATCAGCAGGACGACTTCGGCCCGCACCCGCACGGCCGGGTCGTCGAGTTCCGCGAGCCCCGCCGACACCGCGGCGCGGCGCGCGCTCGCGTCGGTGAAATCGCCCTGCTGGAAGGCGGCGGTGAGCTGCCACGCCGCGACCGGCGCCCGACGACGCGCGGTACCGCCCAGCGCGAGTACCGCGTCGAACCACCGGCGGGCCAGGCCGAGCCTGCCGCGCAGCAGCCAGTACCACGCCAGCGCGTCGGTCAGCCGCAGTCCCGTCTCGGCGTCGCCCTCGCGCAGCGCGTCGTCCAGCGCCATCCGCAGATTCGCGTCGTCGCTGTCGAGTTGCACCAACCATCGGTGCTGGTCGGCGCCGTAGAGTTCCGGCGCGGCGCGCTCGGCCAGCGCGAGGTAGTACGCGTGATGTGCCCGGCGCACCGCGACGTCCTCGCCCGCTTCGGCCAGCCGGTCCAGGCTGAACGCGGCCACCGACTCGAGCAGCCGATACCGGCGCCCGCTCTGCTGGACCAGCGATCGGTCCACCAGCCGCGCGATCACATCGGCGATCAGCGCGGGCGCGACCGGCGCCGGAGCGCCGTCGACCTCGGCGGCGCACACGGACTCGGCCGCGTCGAGCGTGCACCCGCCCGCGTGGACGGCCAAGCGGCGCAGCACGACTCGCTCGTCCTCGTCGAGCAGCCCCCAGCTCCAATCGATCATGGCGGCGAGGGTCTGCTGACGCGGCGGAGCGCCACGATGCCCGGTCGCCAGCAGCCGGAACCGGTCGTCGAGCCGGGCCACCATCTCGTGCACGCCGAGAGCGCGCACCCTGGTGGCGGCCAGTTCCAGGGCCAGCGGGATGCCGTCGAGCCTGCGGCACAGGGTGGCGACCGCGTCGGCGTTCCCGGCGTCGAGCGCGAACTCCCTGGCACCGGCCCGCGCGCGGGTCACGAACAGCCGCACCGCGTTCGACTCGGCGATCGCGGTCACGTCGCTGCCGGGCGACGGCACGGTGAGCGGTTCGACGGTGACGACGTCCTCGCCCGCCAGGCGCAGTTGTTCGCGGCTGGTCGCCAGGATGCGCAGCCGCGGGGCGGCGCCGAGCAGGGCCTCGGTGAGGTCGGCCACCTGCTCGACGATGTGTTCGCAGTTGTCCAGCACCAGCAGCATGTCCTGCTCGGCCAGTGCCTCCCCCAGTGCGATCGCCGAGCCTGCGCCGTCCTCGAGCCGCACGCCGACGACCTGCGCCACGGTGTCGGCGACGCGGTCGGCGTCGGTGGTGGCCGAGGCCAGCGGCGCGAGCTCGACGAGCCAGGTTCCGTGCGGATGGCGCTCGGCGCGGCCCGCCGCCGTCGCCGTGGCGAGGCGGGTCTTGCCGACGCCACCCGGACCGATCAGGGTCACCAGTCGTGAGCCGTCGACGGCCCGGCTCAACGCGTCGAGATCGGCTGTCCGGCCGATCAATTCGGTGCGGGGCGCGGGGATGTTGGTCGTGCGCCTGCGGACGACGGCCCGCGGGCGGGTGATCACCAGGCCGGGGTCCTGGCCGAGGATCGACCGGTGCAGGTCGACCAGTTCCGGGCTCGGGTCCAACCCGAGTTCGTCGGCGAGTTGCCTGCGCAGGTCCTCGTAACTGTCGAGCGCGTCGGCCTGCCTGCCCGCGCCGTACAGTGCCCGCAGCTGGGCCGCGCGCAGCCGTTCCCGCAGTGGGTGTTCCGCGACGAAGCGGGTGAGTTCCCCGACCACCGCACCGTATTCGCCCTCGGCGAGCCGGGCCTCGGCCAGCTCCTCGACCGCGACCAGGCGCAGTTCCTCCAGCTGGGCGACGGCCGAACGGGTGAACTCCGCGTCGCGGAAGTCGTCGAAAGCCGGTCCGCGCCACAGTCCCAGCGCCTCGGTCAGCATCGCGATCCGCGGCCCGGTGTCGGTGTGCGTGCGGGCCTGTGCCAGCAGGGCCCGGAACCGCAGCGCATCGACCGCGGTGGTGGCCAGGCGGTATCCGGGTGGCGGCGACACCACCAGATCGCGGCTGCCGGGTTCGGCGTCCTCGAGCGCGCGGCGCAGTTGCGAGGCCTTGGCGGCGAGGGTGCCCGCGGGGTTGCCGGGCGGGTCCTCGCCCCAGATGTCGTCGATCAGCCGGTCGGCCGACACCGGCTGACCGGCGGCGAGCAGCAGATCGGCCAGCAGGGCCCTGACCTTGGTCCCGGGAACCGCGACGACGTCACCACCGTCGGTCCACACCGTCAGCGGACCGAGCACACCGAAACGCATAACCGCACCCTAGCGGGTTCCGGGCGCACCGGAATCGACCGTAAACAAACCGGAAGGCCCCGGGCGCACTGTGGTCCCAACGAGATCGACACCCCACAGGAGAACGACATGAAACTCACCGCCCTCGCCCTCATCGCCGGGATCGCCGCCACCGCGCTGCTCACCGCCTGCGGCGCCGACCGGGCCCCCGCGCCCGCGCCGCCCGGCGCCTACGCCGAGGTCAACGGCCTGCGCATGTACTACGAGCGCCACGGCGTCGCCACCGAGCAGCCGCCGCTGGTGCTGCTGCACGGCGCGCTCTCCGGCATCGGCACCGACTTCGCCGAGCTGATCCCCGAGCTGTCGAAGACCCGCGAGGTGATCGCGATCGAACAGCAGGCGCACGGCCGCACCGCCGATATCGACCGCCCGCTGCGGACGCCGCAGATGGCCGACGACACCGTCGCGCTGCTCGGTCAGCTCGGGATCCGGCGCATCGACCTGCTCGGCTACAGCATGGGCGCCGGCGTCGCGCTCGACATCACGCTGCGCCACCCGGAGTTGGTGCGCAAGCAGGTCCTGCTCTCCGGCGGGCTCGGCGCCGAGGCCATGCACCCCGGTCTGATGGAAGGAATGGACGAACTGAAGCCCGAGCACCTGCACGGCTCCACCTTCCACACCGACTACCTGGCCAACGCGCCGCGCCCGGAGGACTTCCCCCAGCTGGTGGCCCGGGTGATCGACCACGACGTCAACGGCATGCCGTCGGTCTCCTCGGAGGCCGCCCGCACGATCACGGCCCCGACACTGACCGTGATCGGCGACTCCGACATCGTCCGGCCCGAGCACGCCGTGGAGATGTTCCGGCTCTTCGGCGGCGGCATCATGGGCGACACCCCCGCCGGCCTGCCCAACGCCCAGCTCGCGATCCTGCCCGGCACCTCCCACATCACCGCGCCGCATCGCCCCGAGCTGCTGCTGCCGATGATCCCGGCCTTCCTCGACGCGCCGGTCGAGGACGCCTGATGCGCGAGCCGATGCGGGTGGCCCTGATCGTCGGGTCCACCCGCACAGGCCGTTTCGGCCCGCTGGTGGCCGACTGGTTCGCCGGTCGCCTCGCCCGCCGCCGTGACCTGAGCCTCGACCGGATCGACCTGGCCACCGCCGCCCTCCCACACCAGCTCCCCGACCTCGACGAAGAACATCCGGACCCGGTGCGCGCGTTGGGTTCCCGGCTCGCGGCCGCCGACGCGTTCGTGCTCGTCACCCCCGAGTACAACCGCAGCTTCCCGGCCGCAGTGAAGAACGCGATCGACTGGTTCGACACTGAATGGGCCGCCAAGCCGGTCTGCGTCGTCACCTACTGCCGCGACACGGAGGGCGGCCACGGCGCCGCGCAGCTCCGGCAGGTCTTCGGCGAACTCAACGCCGTCCCGATCCGCCGCACCGTCACCATCACGAAAGCCTGGCAGCGCTTCGCCGTCGACGGCTCCTGGCCCCGCCGCGACCCCGAACTCGACGACACCGTCGAGTGCACCCTCGACCAGCTCACCTGGTGGGCCACCGCCCTGCGCACCGCCCGCACCACCGCCCCGTTCGTACCGTGACGAACACCGATGAATTCCGGGGGTGGGAGCCGTCTGTTCCAGGGAGACGCAATCAGCAGAGGAGTCGTCATGCCATCTTCCGTCCGACAGTCACCCGAGCAGCTGGTCGCCGTCGGCGATGCCGACCTGTGTGTGACCACCTTCGGTGACCGGCAGCACCCCGCGATCGTGCTGCCGTGCACCGCGCGGCTGTTCTGGGAGGACTCCTGGTGCGAACAGCTGGCCGACGCGGGCCGGTTCGTCCTGCGCTACGACATCCGCGACACCGGCCGGTCGACCGCCTACCCGACCGGCTCCCCCGGCTACACCCTCCGCGACCTGGTCGCCGACCTCATCGGCCTGCTGGACGCCCTCGACCTGCCGCGGGCCCAGCTCGTCGGCTGCTCCGTGGCCGGATGGATCTGCCAGCTGGCCGCCCTCGACCACCCCGACCGGGTGTCCGCCCTGGCCCTGATCAACACCCGCCCGGCCGCGCCCGGCCCCGTCGACCCCGACCTGCCCGAACATGCCGACCGGGTCATGGCGTTCTTCAAACGGACCGCGCCCCCGGACTGGTCCGACCGAGCGGCGGTGATCGACTACCGCGTCGAACAGGCCCGGGTGCTGGCAGGCACCCACGGATTCGACGAACCGACGGCACGGCTGCACGCGACCCGGATGGTCGATCGCACGACCGATATGTCCGCCAGCGTCCTCAACCTGGCCTACGTCGACTCCGGCGACCGCTGGCGCGAGCGACTGGGCGAGATCACCGCGCCGACCCTCGTCGTCCACGGCACCGACGACCCCTTCTTCCCCTACGGCAACGCCCTCGCCCTCGCCCGGGAGATCCCCGGCGCCGAACTGCTCCCCCTGGACGGCATCGGCCACGAGCTCCCGGCTATCACCTGGGACCGGGTGCGCACCGCCCTCGTGGCACAGCAGCCGGACAGCTGACCGCGCCGCCGATCATTCGATCCCCAGCGTCACCTCGGTCGACTTGATCAGCACCTTCACCACCGACCCCTCGGCCAGCCCGAGATCGTCGACGGCGTCGCGGGTGATCGACGAGGTGATCTCGTCACCACCGGCGAGGCGCACCCGCACCACCGCCATCGCCTCCCCGCGCGTCACCGAGACCACCGTGCCGTCGAGTTGATTCCGTGTGCTCAGTCGCATGCACCGCAGCCTAGATCGATCACCTGTGGTTTTCCGTCGACACGCGTAGGTCCGTCAGTCCTGGTCGGCAGAACTAGGTGGCTACCGCCCAACCGGGTGATCAACTCGTTGACGGAGAAGCTGGCCAGGAGGGGGTAATCGACATCCAACCCGACGCGCAGTTTCCTGCCATCGAGCATATGTGGCATGTACCCGAACTCAAGGACGGGTCGAAGATCCCGGCGAGCAGGCGCAAATCCATTTCCATCCACACCGGTTCATCCACGCCCATAACGCAATCTTCCAGAATTGAGCTCTGTAAACCAAGCCTCAACTGGACCGGCCCCGTATATCAGCAGCGACCACTGCGTTACTGGGACGAGACCACCGCACCGCCGGCTACTTCTAGCCACTAAGCATCGAAATCCACCTTCGATAGGTTTCGTGCCTAAATTGATACGCCGCGCCAGTGACTCGAAGCAGCCCCACATCACGCGCCCAATTAAGGAATGGCCCGGGCGCGCTGGAAAATTCTCCCGATGCCGCAAAAACAAGCTTCGCGCTGAGAAAACGAATACTAGCCTTCGAACGGGCCAGCATGATCAGGGCCACAATTAGAACCCCCATTGGGGATGCGACTATTGTCATTGCTAACACCGACAACGGGGCCACCGCAAGCGATGCGAGTGCAACTTTGGCCTCTAACCTCGGAAGCGCCAGAAGAAAGATCACGACACCCAATGAGATCCAAGAAAAGAGGCCGATCTGCAAGCCAGCTAGTACATCTTCCCGTATCAATCGCCGTTCATCCAGGTTTGGCCGCCGATGTGCAGTGAGGCTTACCGCAAGAAACACACTAAGCCCGACAACACCACTCCACATAATAGCCATTTCGACCACGGACAGAGGATCGGAGAGGCCGGCAAACTCATTCGGCTCCTCATATGTGAGGCCGACGCAGACCCCTACCGCAGCCGCCGACAAACCACCGTACAGACCACCGACGAGCCATCGCCGCGCAATCCGTTCACCTCGCTTGCGAGTTCTCCAGATCACTTTGTGAGCCCGCAACTGCACGGGCCAGGCACCTCGAATTCCACAAACGACAGCGCAGAGCGCCGCAGCAAAGAGGGCTTCCAACCAGGTCAAGTAGACAGCTAGCGGAAGTGCTGAAATGAACGCAACGCACGCTGACAAGATTCCGTGCAGCGCCCTACATGTCCGACTCTTGGCTATCATCCATAATCCGTCTAACGCAATAGAATTACCTCGACCATAGGATCTGTTCACCCCTAGGTGACGTGCCAACGTAGCCAACCAAATGAGCACCTGATCCTCGGAGTACATCTTGTTCCCGTGGGAGTCGCGAGGAATCGACGCAACTGCTGCAGGAACCAATTCGGAGAATAGAATGTTCTCGACAACGTCACGGTCAGTAGCCTCGACTAGTTCTTTTACTTTCACAACGTCGGATGACGATAGAAGGTTCACCGTCATAGTCAGCATCCACGGGGTTCGCATCGACTGAGCAAGCACACCCGATGGCTCTGTCTCAATCTTTTCACGAATGCCCGACCAAGAATCACCCTCCGCAACGAAGTCCGCGCCATAATCCGCGATATATCGAGCTATCTGCGCCGCGGCAAGTGGCCTTATGTCAATAGTCCTAGCATCACGGAGACCGGTGCCGTTACCCCTCAGGGAACGAATACGGTGGAAGCTGTCCGACCGACAGGTAACCACAACCGGCCTTCCACGCCACTCGACGCTATTCAATTCATCCAAAGCGGCTCTCGCGCGATGCGGATCGGGACTGTCATCATCCATTTCATCGAGACCATCCAGAATCGGCATTATTCTCAAACTACCGACCAATTTACGGGCAATATTCACCCGGATGGAGTAATCATCTGAAATCCGTCGCGCTACAAACTCGGAAAATGAACAAGATCCAGGGTCCCAACCGGATGCGTTGACCCGCACAGGAACTGGATCGTACGGAGACTCAGACTCTCTACGTCGATCGATCAGATCCAACAGTAGATTCATAGCGGCAACGGTTTTACCAGCTCCCGATTCGCCGATGAACATGATTCGACTGGTCTGCAGTTCCGAAAAATACGTGGACACAGCTCGTGGCGAACCGAATTCACCGCTGCCAACGAAGTTTCTGCCATTATGCTCGTTCCATCGAACTTCGACTCCCTCGTGACGAACCAGCCCCAGCTCCCCGAGTCGACGTAGCTCGACCTGAGCAACGATCTCGGAGAGCTCCTCCACGTAGAACGGCAGCATCTTGGACGAGAGGTCCGGGCGCCATTTCCTCCAAAGCCACCCGACGCCCCTCGCCGCCGGTACCACCATCCGACTTGCTCCGGCAAGCTCTATCCCAGGCACGTTCAGCCTCCCCTTGGTGCCGTAACACCCCGAACCTCGCTTCGCATCAGACTATGCCCAGCGAGGACAACTAGCCGATTAAGGTGCTGCTACCCAATCAAATTCACAGCTCATGCTGCTACCAGCCACCTGCCAGGAACCGCCCAGAGATCACCGTCGGCGCTGACCGCACAGATGCCGAACCAACGTTTGCCTCATTGTCGCTGGCGAGCGCGAATGAAGCACTACTCATGTCGTGGATGCCCTCCACCTCCAGCGGAGAGTAGTCCGGATGTCCACTCACACCGAGGCGGAACCGGAGAACCAGCGCCGTGGTTCCACTAAACAAGGAAGAGCAGGGGCCCGAAGAAGGCCACTCCTGCCCATAGGACGACTAGCAACGCAAGGGCGATGAGCACCGAGCAGCAGAGAAGCATCAGAATCGGCCGAGTCGTCCGGCGAGTGGCACTCGAACCCTCTCCTGTCCTGGCAGCGCCGCAGCCAGCACGACGATGATGATGGCTTCCAGGATAATTCATGCTCCACGGCGGCATCGCGGCGCTTCCCGGTCAGACCGCCAGCGGCAACTCGACCGGATCGCCCGCTTCCGCACCCGCGCCGCGCACCACCGCGGCCAGCAGGCCGAGCAGGACGAACTGATCGCGCGGCAGCAGCAGCGCCTCCGGTGCCCAGTTGTGCACGAATCCGACGGCCAGGCCCGAGGCGGGATCGGCCCAGCCGCCGGAGCCGACGAAGCCGATGTGCCCGAAGGCATTTCGCGCGCCGGGCACCGGCATCGAGTGGTAGCCGAGCCGCCAGCCCATCGGCAGCAACAGGTTGCGGTCGGGCAGGACCGATTGCAGGCGTGCCATGGCGCGCACCCGCTGTCGCGAGAACAGGGGCGATTCGGTGGCGATCGCGTTGTAGACGGCGGCCAGGGAGCGCGCGGTGAACACGCCGTTCGCGCCGGGGAGTTCACCGCGCAGGATGGCCGGGTCGGCACCGTGGGCCAGGCGGTCGATGCCCTCGGTGTAGATCGACCGCAGGAAGCCCGCGCCGGGGACCGGGGTTCGCGCGGCGAACCGGATCATCATCTCGGCCTGGGGAATTCCGAGCGGAGTGGTCGATCCGTGCGTCGCCGCCACCGTGGCGCGCGCGCCGGGACCGGGAGCCCCGAGGTGCAGTCCGTCCACCCCGAGGGGTTCGGCCAGCTCCGTGCGATACAGCTCGCCCATGCTCTTGCCGGTGACCGCCCTGGCGATCCCCGCGATGATGGTTCCGTACGAAATCGCGTGGTAGGCAGGGATTCCGCGGAATCGGTCCGGTGCCGCGGCGGCGAGGCGTTCCTCGATCAGCCGGTGGTCGGCGAGATCGTCGGCGGTGTGCGCGAAGACGCCGATCCGCGACAGCCCGGCCCGATGACTCATCGCCTCCGCGACGGTGATCCGCGCTTTGCCGTTCACGCCGAATTCCGGCCAGTACTCCGCGACCGGCGCCTGGTAATCGACGAGCCCGCGTTCGGCCAGCACATGCAGCACCGTCGAGGTGACGCCCTTCGACGTCGAGTACGACAGCGCCGCGGTGTTCTCCTGCCACGGCATCGCACCGGTGGCGTCCGCGTATCCGGCCCACACGTCGACGACCGGCCGTCCGTGCTGATAGACCGCCAGCGCGCCGCCGCCTCGCCCACCGTCGAACAACCGCCCGAACCGATCGATGGCTTCCCGGAACTGAGGTGCGGCACTACCGCGAATCGCGGTGGTCGGCGGCCCCGGACGAGACGATGCTCCAAGCATTAGAAAACCTCACATGTCACCATTGACAGACGAATTCCGGATCACCGTCCGCAATCAGTCGGAGGGTTTACGTTACCCGAGATCAACAGGCATTTCGAGACCGCGAGGCCCGTTCGAGACCCGACCGCGCACATTCCTCTCGAACGGAGAAATTCCCCGGCGAAATTTGTCTCAGACGACCAACTAGTCGACTCCGGCCACGGAACACGCCGTAGGTCGAGCGGTCCGCTACCGCCCGGAGCCGCTCTCGATCACGCTTCCGCGCGCTCGCTCCACTTGGCCATCCAGCTGGCATTCTCCAGCGAGATCGTGTTCTCGCAGTCCGCCACGAACTCCCCCCACCGGTCCCGGTCGGTGGGTGATCCGTCGGCCCGCCACCGGTCGAGGCGCCGGTGCAGGCGGTCCGCGGTGGCGAGGTAGGTCATCACCAGGAAGTCGTATCGCTTGACCGCGAGATAGGCCAGCAGCGAGCCGCTCAGCGTGGTCATCACCGCCACCCAGGGCGCGATCCGCCCCGCCGCCTCCGCGCCGACACCGGTATTGATCGCGGCGACGATCGTGGCCGCGAGGCCGAGGCCGATGGCGGCGCGCCGCAGCCTCGCCGCGCGGGCGCTGTAGCGGCGGGCGGTCGGCAGGTAGTAGTCGTCGATCTGGGCCAGCACCCGGTCGTGGACGTATTCCTCGGGACGCATCGGGCGCGGCGCTCGCACAGTCGTATCGGCAGGCGCGAGCAGCGGACGCAAGTCGTCGGCCGCCTGCTCGATCCCGGCGATATCGGCCTGCAATCGCCCCGGCTGTTCCGGATACCCGGTGGCGCAGTAGGCAAGAATTCGCTGCTTGATGCCTTCGGAGACCGCCCTGGCCCTGGTCCATCGGCGGGTCGATTCGGCGGTGAGGTACTGGGCGGTGAGAAAGGTCGCCACCGCCAGCGCCACCGCGCCGGAGAGGGCCATGATGCGGGTCGGGATACCCGCCGAGCGGAGGATCGTCGTGGTCGAGGCCGTGGCGATCGCGCCCCAGCTGCCGAGGAGGAGTACCGCGAGGCGGGTTCGGTCGAGGCGGCGCTTGAGGTGGGTCGCGGTGCGGGACCAGCGGGTTCGCCGCTGCCAGAGGGAATTCAGGAGATCGTCGGACATCGACTATTCCTCCCCCGCGATCGGCAATCCCTCGCACAGTTCGATGTAGTCGATTTCCGGGGACACCCAGATCCGCCACATCTCCCGGCTCATGTTGTGCGTCATCTTGGCGCAGAGTTGCTCGGGCGAGGCGGTCGGAACGGACCACATCCGGATGGTCTCGTCCACGCTGGCCGACATGATCCGTGCACCGTCGGGTGTGAAGTCGACCGAGGTGATGGGGGCACCGTGACCGACGAAGGCCGGGCCGATCTGCTGTTGTGTCGCCACATCCCACAGTCGCAATCGGTTGTCGATGCCGGCCGTGACGAGCGCACGGCCGTTCGGAGCGAACCGCATCAGGCCCGCAGGACCGTCCTGCCACAGTGCCTTCCCGATTTGCTTGCCGGTCTCGGTATCCCAGAGGCGAACCGATTTGTCTTCGTAGCCAACAGCGAGCAGACGACCGTCAGGGCTGAAGGTAGTGCTTTTGACCCAGGCCTCGCCGACCATCGGCTCGCCCACCGACTCGCCGCTGTCCGCATCCCACAACCGCACCGAGTAGTCGGCGGCGCCGGTGGCGACGCGCCGTCCGGCATTGTCGATCGACAATGTCTGAATGGTGGCCTTGTCATGGCGAAGCTCCGGTCCGATCGGCCGCATGGTCGCCATGTCGTAGATCTGGGCGTCGCCGCCGACTCTGGTCACCACCCTGCGCCACCCGGGATCGAAGGCAAGCGCCGTAGTGCTCGGTGGCAGCGAGATCGGTGGCCTGATCGGGGTGCCCGATGCGGCGTCCCAGGACCGAATATCGGTCAGGGTGATGGACTCGGGGCTGAATCCGAGAGATACCACCTGCGTTCCATCGGCTGTGTATTCCGCCGACTGGAAGATGCCGGGTTCGCCGTGGATCACCGGACCGATCTGTGCACCGGTGGTGGAGTCCCACTGCCGGATGGTGCCATCCGTGGCCCCCGAGACGATTTGCCTGCCGTTCGAGCTCACGTCCGCGCCTAAAACCATGGCGCCGTGGCGTATAGGCCGCTCTCCGCCCAGATCCCATTCACGGACAGTGGAATCCAGACTGCCGGACAGGACTCGCCCGGCGTCCGGGTGAAACGCGACGCTGGACACGACGAGTTCGTGCCCTTCCAGTGGCTCACCCAGGGGTTGGCCTGTCGCGGCATCCCACAGCCGGATCGTCTTGTCATCACTTGCCGAGATGATTTCCGTCCCGTCCCGGCTGTACGCGACGTATTCGACAGCTGCGGAGTGGCCCCGTGACGGCTCACCGATCAACTGGCGGGTCTTGGTATCCCACTGCTGGATATCGAATCCCGCAACCACGAGCCGGTCCCCGCTGTGATCGAAGGCGAGGTGGTTCACCGCGCTGGCGGTGTACACGGTCAGCGGCTCGCCCGAGGGCAGCCCGGATCGGGCGTCCCACAAACGGATGGTGCCGCCGAAATCACCCGAAGCGATGAGCCCGTTTCCGCCGAACGCCACCGAGATCACCGGCATGGTGTGTCCGGGCATCGCACCGACCTGCCGATGCGTGTCGACACTCCAGAGCAAGACGGATTTGTCCGCGCCCGCCGAAACGACGAACTGGCCGTCCGGGCTGAAGTCGACTCCCGTCACGCGTCCTGCGTGGCCGTGCATTTCGGCACCGACCTGCTGCTGAGATCCTGCATCCCACAGGCGCACCGTCCCGTCCGCGCCCGCGGATACGAGAACGTTTCCGTCCGGACTGAACGCGATGCGTGTCACCTCAGCAGTGTGCCCGGTCATCAACGCACCGATCCGCTTCCAGGTAGCGGAGTCGAGGAGTTGGATCTCGGTACCGCCCGCCACCGCGATCGTTTTCCCATCCGGGCTATAGGCGACATCGGCGACCTCGACGCTACCCATAGAGGCAATCTTTCGGAGTTTGCCTTGTTGATGAACGGCGTTGAGCAGGGCGAATTCCCGCGGAATTTCGGCCGGAATGCGGTACGCGGCGATTGCCATCTGCATTCCCAGAATGTCGTTGCTCTTGCCCGGCCATCTCCCCGCAAGCATGAGTTGCGAATTCGCCGACAACGCCAATACGGATGCCCGACTGCTCTGGGTGACAGCCCGCTCCTGCGCCCGATCAGCACGCACCCACAGAAACGCCGCGACCAACGCCGCGACCATCGTCAACACCAGCGCCGCCCGCAGAATCCGCGACCGCCGCCGCAACGCCAACGCGCTCCGCTGCGCGTCCTCCTTGGCCCGGCTCTCGGTGGCCGCCAAGGTCTCCGCCGCCTCCTGCCGCTCCCGCGCGGCCCGCAACTCCTCTTCCCGATGCCGACGTTCCTCGTCGATCTGCTCGTCCTCGGCCTGCCGGGACGCCAGCAGCAGGCCCCGGACGGGATTGAGCCGCTCACGGAATCCCGGTGCGGCGGCGAGTGATTCGGCGTCGGAGAGCCGAGAGCCCGACAGCAACCATTCCTCGCGGCGCCCGTTCTGCTCCCACGCCTGCGCTGCCCGCTCGAGATTGTCGGCGGCCTCGAGATCGGCGGCCTCCACTCGTAACCAGTCGGCGAGCGTATCCCATTGGCGTAGCAGGCTTTCCAACGCGACCTCGACGACGATCGCACCGTCGCGTTCGTCCTTGACCAGCAGCCTGCGGGCGACGAACCGCTCGAGCAGCGGATGACTCTCCGGCGGCAGGTCGAACCAGCGGGCCGGTCGGCGCATCGGCTGGTCGGTGCCGGAGTTGATGGTGGCCAGCCACGGCACGAACGCCCGGCGCAGGATCGCCAACTGCTCGGCTCTGACCTCGGGATCGTCGTCCAGCAGTTCGTCGACCTCACGCTGCACCACGCGGCGTAGTCCGCCGAGGGCTTCGTAGTGCGCGAGGGTGATCTCACCGTCGCCGTAGTCCTGATACAGCCGGGCGAGGGTCAGCGAGAGCAGCGGCAGGGTATCGGCGCCGCGCGACCAGTCGTCCAGCAGGCGTTCGACCAGGTCCGGTGCGAACGACAGTTCCGCGCCCGCTTCCCGCGCCCGCCGCACCGGCCCGACGATGACCTCCTTGAACTGCGCCTGCGGCATCGGTTTCAGATCGTCGAACGGCCGCACCGCGACCGAGGCGAGCATGGGCGCGGTCTGCAGCGGTTCGTAGCGGTCGGAGCGGATGGTGGCGATCGCGATCATCGATATGCCGCGGTCGCGATCGAGCAGGCCGCCGAGCAGGGTGAGCAGCACGCCCGCCTGTTCGCCCGCCTCGGGTCCGAACAGTTCCTCGGCCTGGTCGATGGGCAGGATCAGCGTCGGCGCCGGGTCGTCGCTGTCGGGATCGAGGACGCGGTCGCGCGCGGCCCGCTGCGCTTCGATCAGCCAGGCCCTGACCTGTTCGATATCGCGGATGCCGTCCTCGATCTCGGTGAGTCCGGGCCTGCGCAGCCCGACGTCGACGCGCAGCGTGTGGATCGACCGGGCGAAGCCGGCGTCACCGGTGAGCGCTTTGCGGTGCGGGCGAACGATTCCCATCGTGCGGAAGTGGCGGTCGTCGCGGGTCAGCCGCGGCAGCAGCCCGGCGCGCACGAACGACGACTTGCCGACACCGGACGGACCGAGGACGACGAACAGATGGCCGCCGCCGAGGCTACGCAGCCCGCGCACCGTGTCCATCGCCCGCCCGATCTGCGCGTCGCGGCCGAAATACACTGCGGCGTCGATCGATTCGAGTGGTTCCCAGCCGCGGAACGGCGCGCGGCCGGGGTCGCCGGGCGGTGGCCAGGCGAAGGTGTCGGCGCCGATGCCCGCGGCGCGCAGGCCGTGCCGGAGCCGCTGTAGCCCCTCGGTCAGGAACTCGACCGTGTCCCCGTTCACGGTGATCGCGGTCTTCGGTCCGTCGCCGAACAGGTCGCAGCGCTGCCATTCGCTGGTCATGTCACGCCCGGTCAGCGGTTCGAGGCGGACCGTGAAGATGGGCTTGTTCAGCGACTCGGCCTGGCGGTATTCGACCTTGCACTCGTGCGAATTGTCCCAATTGTTCGACAACAGGCAGATGACCGCCTCGCAGCGATCACCCGCCCGACGTAACGCGTCCTTCCATCGGACGCCGGCCGGAATCCCGGTGTCCGGGTCGAGATCGAGGAAGATCTCGCCTGCCAGACCGGGCTCCGCCTCGATCAGCCACGCCCGCAGCGCGACCGCCTCGCGGCTGTCCCGGCTCGAATGGCTGAGGAACAGCCTGGCCATTGTGCCAGAATGCGCTCGCGCCGAGCGCGGGTCAACCCCGCGCCCGGCGCAGCGATCGGCGTTCATGGTGGTCAGGCCCGGGAACGGTCGATGCCCGCTTCGATCAGTGCCGTCCGCGCGACGTCCTTCGCGCACGCGGTGAGCGCACCGAACGCGCTGATCCGGCTGAACGTCTGCCCGGTGTGGACGACATTGTCGTGCTCGTCGTCGCCGTCCACGATCGGCACGGCACCGGCCAGCAGCCACTTGCGGACGTCGGCGACCGACGGCATCGTCCCGGTCGCCCGCAGGTGCAGCTGCTGCACCAGCAGGATGACCCCGGCGACCACGGGCGTGGCCTGGCTGGTGCCGTGCTGGATGGACTCACCGGTGTCGTTGCGGATTCCCGACGAGGTCGTCGGGGCACCGGGCGCGAAGATGTCGGTCGCGCAGTCGCCGCCCGCGGTCGCGTGCAGGCGCTGCGAGAACGGCGTGATCCGGTCCGGTGCCGTGGACAGGGCGGTCGCCCCCGATCCGTAGCTGAACGATCCCTCGTCGGCGTCGTAGACGGCGCCGACGCTGATCGTCTGCCGGAAGATCGCCGGGTAACTCATCCCCTGGGCACTGCTGTGCCCGAAGTAGTCGTTACCCGCCGCGACACAGCAGGCGACCCCGGCGTCGGTGAGTTTGCGCAACTCCACGCCGACGCCGTCTCCCGCGAAACCGGCGTCGGTGGTGTTGTTGTCCGAGGCGCCCAGCGACATACAGACGACGGAGATCCCGAGCGCCGCCCGATTGGCCAGCACCCAGCGCAGGGCGTCGCGGATCGCGAGAAAGCTACCGCCACCGGAGTTGTCGAGCACCTTGACCGGCACGACGTTCGCGCGCGGCGCCATCCCGGTGTGCACGCCGCCCGCGCAGATGATGCCGGCGACATTGGTGCCGTGGCCCTGCCCGTCTTTCGCGTCGGTGGGTGAACCGTTGTTGTCGGTGGTGAAATTCCGGCTCGCCTTGACCCGTCCGGCGAAATCGACATGGGTGGTGCGCAGACCGGTGTCGAGGACGGCGACGGTCAAACCGGTTCCGTCGACATTGAACTTGGCGCGCGCCTCGGCCGCGCGCACCAGCAGATCGACCTCGAGCAGTTCGGGCAGCACCGACAGGTCGGACTGCAACGGCTGCTCGACGGGCACGACCGTATCGAACGCGACGCCGGCTTCCGGCTCGGCGGAGATGATGTCGGACATGATGATTCCTCCTACAGCGCCGAGTACTCGACGATGAAGTCGAAGACGTCGCGGGTCATCCGCCTGCCGAAATTGGGCTTCGAGTTGTCGCCGATCGCGCCGGTGGCACCGCGCAGCACGCCGACGACATAGGGCCAGCCGTCGGTGTCGTAGACGTAGAGGCCGGAACCGCTGTCGCCGTACCAGGCGTCCATGAAGAAGTTGATGTACTGGCCGTTGAGCAGGCCGTTGCCCTCGTTGCCCCAGATCTGCGGCTGCGCTTTGTCACTCGGGTGCCCGTACAGATACATCCGGTTGCCGGTCACCACATTGTCGGGCGCGACCCACAGGCCCTTCCATCCAGACGCCCGGCCGGGGAAGTCGCCGTAGCCGGAGAACTCGATGACGGCGTAGTCGAAGCGCGCGTCACCGCCCGCGTTGTTGACCCAGCCGCCGGGCACCGTCACGTTGTAGCCGCCGTGGCTGCCGAACGGCATCGGAGTCGCGTCCTGACGGTCGGTACCGGGCGCGAAGGAGGCGAACGGCAGCCAATTCGTCCCGTTGTGCACGACGTGTGCCGCGGTCAGCGCGGTCGACGGCCCGATCATCGTCCCGGACCCGGAGTAGCTCCCACCCGGCAGCGCGAGATAGGTGACCGTGCTCATCGGATACGCGGTGTTGTCGCGTCGCACGACCCGGTTGTCGGGGCCGATGATGCCCGAAAGCGCGTGCAGCGACTTCGAATCGATGTGCTCGGACTCCGAGCGCGGCAGCGCGGTGTAGGACGACGTCTGCCGGGCGCGGTCGGCCCGCAGCAACTCGACGAGCGAGGTGTTCGGCGCGTCGGTCGTGTACTCCTTGCCCTCGTTGTAGATCACCGGCCGCAGCGCTTCGGCGAGCTCGTAGTCCGACAGTTCGAGGACGGAGCCGAGCTCGTCGCCGTAGGGCGGCTCGACGCGGGGGTACACCGAGTTCGGTGACACCTTCGCGTCGCCGACCAGCGTCAGCGGTTTGCCTTTGGGCGAGGTCAGGGTGGTCATGGCGGTAGACATGCGGACTCCTCGTTTCCGAGCGGCTTCCGATGCCCATCGCCACGTCAGCCGCGGATTGTTTGGCCGCTCTCAACGTACGAAGACGCGCACCGGTCGACGCGAGTACACGGCTACCCCAATTCCCGGGCGTACTACCTGCGTACTACGCCGCCGGATCACGCGGCCCGGCCCCGCAACGAGGTGGCTATCGGCCACCCCTTGGGTCCCTGGTCCGGTACGGCGCCGCGGACGACAGTTGACCTATGACAGCAACGACATCGACCCCCCAGGTGTGGTGATGGACGTCTCGACCCTGCTGATCTGGCTGGCGGTACCGGTGTTCGTCGTCGCCGTCGTGGCGGAGATCGTGTACCTGAAGCGTCACGGCAAGTCCTACGACTTCCGTGACTCGGCGACCTCCCTCGCCGCCGGTCTGGGCTACCAGCTCCTCAACATCCCCTGGGCGCTGGTGGAGCTCGCGATCTTCGCCGCTGTCTCCTCGCTGGTGCCGTGGCAGCTCGAGGGTTGGGTCGCGTGGGCCGTCGCGCTGATCGGGGTCGACTTCGCCTACTACTGGTTCCACCGCGCCCACCACGAGATCCGGGTGTTCTGGTCGGTCCACGTCGTGCACCACTCGAGCGAGAGCTTCAACCTCACCACCGCACTGCGCACGCCGTGGCTGGTCGTCACCTCGCTGCCGTTCCTGGTGCCACTGGCGCTGACGGGAATCGACGGCAGGATCATCGCCGCCGCCTACGCGATCAACCTGCTGTACCAGTTCGGCATCCACACAGAGGTCATCGACAAACTCTGGGCGCCTGTCGAATTCGTGTTCAATACTCCGAGCCATCACCGCGTGCACCACGGCTCCAACGCCGACTACCTCGACCGCAACTACGGTGGCGTGCTCATCGTCTGGGACCGCCTCTTCGGCACCTTCGAGCCGGAGGGCGAGCGGGCGGTCTACGGCCTCACCAGCAACGTCGACACCTACAACATCGCGAAGATCAACGCCCGCGAGCTGATCGCGATCTGGCGGGACGTCCGGAACGCGTCGTCCTTCTCGGACAGGCTCGGCTACCTCTTCCGTGGGCCCGGGTGGCAGCCACAGCCCACCTGAGCCGCCGGGATCCGATCCGGCGATCCCAGCCCACGCCGCATGATCCGTAGGATTCGGCTGATCTCGCGGTGAGGAGACAGCATGGTGGTCACGCCCGGTCTCGGCCTGGCCCTGCTCTGCCTGGGACTGGTGGCCGCCGCGGCCCTGGTCTACCGGCTGGCCCACCTGGGTGGACCGGCCGTGGTGCCCGCGGCGGCGGGACGAGCGGTACTGCAACTGGGCGCGGTCGCGCTGATTCTCGCCGCGGCCGTGCGGCACGTGTGGTCGGCGGTGCTCGTGCTGCTCGTCATGTTCGGCGCGGCGGCCGTCACCGCCGCGCGACGCGCCGAGGCGGGCCGGTCGGGATCCTGGCTCGGACTGGCCATCGCCGCCGGTATCACCGCGGTGCTGCCCGCGACACTGCTCAGCGGAGTCGTCCCGATCCACGGAGTCACCCTCGTAGCGATCGGCGGCATCCTGCTCGGCGGCACCATGACGGCGACCTCGCTGGCCGCCCGCCGGGGCCTGGACGCCGTCACCCGACGCCGGGGCGAGGTCGAGGCCGCGTTGAGCCTGGGATTCGGCGCCAGGACGGCCCGCCTGGTGGTCCTCGGCGACACCGCGATCGACGCGCTGATCCCCGGCGTCGACCAGGCCCGCACGGTCGGATTGGTCACTCTCCCCGGCGCTTTCATCGGCGTGCTGCTCACCAGCGGTTCGGCCGTGCAAGCAGGCGCCGTACAAATCCTGGTCCTGATCGGATTGATGCTGTCACAGGCTTGTGCGGTAGCGGTGACGGTCGAATTGGTCGCCCGGGGCCGGGTGCACCGCGACCATCCAGGCCGGTCCGGCAGCTGCCTGTCGTGAGACTGCCGCGGCCGGGAAATTCGCACCGGAATTCTCGGCATTCCCCTGGATCACAGCCCACAAACTGAAACAGGCCAGGCACGAGAATCGCGCCTGGCCTGTTGGTTATGCTCCCCCATCTGGACTCGAACCAGAAACCTGCCGATCCAAATGCTTTGCATCTCAACACTTTTCAAGGAATCCCGAAACTTCCCATCACCTGCATTTTTGACATTCAAGGAGTTCCCGCTGGATCCCACTCGGGCCCGTTGATTCCCGTTGAATCCGTGTTGTTTCCGTGTTGCGGTTCAAGTCCCGCGCTGTGAGTTCTCGATCCGGCCCTGTATGACGAGTCCATCCGTCCAGCCGCACGACAAGGAACTGTACGAGCCGACTCCCGCCTGGGCCAAGGCTGCCTGGCGCAAATCGCCGAGACCGACACGCGCATCCTTCGCCCACACCACGGCGGTGGTCGTCAACTCGCCCTTGACGGTGGGTCCGAGCCAACATTCTGTTGGACTCGCCGACCGAGACTTTCGCGTCATGCTGCCGCAGTTGCAGACGAGCTGGATCAGCCCGTGCAGTCGAGGCAGGAGTCTCCGTCGAAATAGCTGCCGGGCTTCTCGAGGAAGCACGCCTTACACACTCGCGCTCGAGGCGGTGCAGCGGCTTCGCACGAGCAGCGGCGACAGGTCGAACAGGTATGGCTTCCGCACAGCTGGCAGGCGGCGCCGGCAGGGTAGAATTCTGCGCTGCAATGCGCGCAGTACTCGTGGTCGAACCCGCCGCGGACCCCCGGATGCACCGACAAGCTCTCCCACGCGGGGCCATCGTTGACCATGACCGCAAAGACGTAACCGCCGCGGCAGATGACATCGCAATGGAATGTATCGGTGTAGGCACCGGAAGCAAAGCGAAGCTGACCGGTCCCCCTAGCATGTCCTGTTCGCGCGGCTACTTCAAGCAAGGTTCCCTCTTGCACGGTTCCGTGTCGAATAGGAAGTACTCCATGTGCGCCAGCAGCGATCCGCGTTCGGACGGCGGACTCAGCGCGGTCGACTTCGGCAATGATGACGTACCCGGGCACCTTGAGGTACTCGGACACCGCGATGGCGCATGCTGCGCGGCTGGCCTGGGAGGCCTCGAAAAGGCGGACGAGGTTGGATGCGGTAACCCCGCCGTCGAGGCTACGCTTCACCAACGCATCATCGATCAGGACCATCGCGGCGAAAGCGTCGCAGATGTCCTCTTCAAGAGCTCTGCCCTCGTCCGGCTCCTCGAAAAGCAGATCGGCCAACTCGGCGTCCTGGCCGATCAGGAAGTGACAGAACTCGTGTCCGAGGCTGAAGAGTTGCCGTCCCGTACTGTACGAGGGGGCCAGGACGATAGCGGCGGGAACCCGGGTCTTGATCAGCATGGCCGCAATAGAGCACTCGGACTGCAATGCCTCTGCTGCGAACTCGACGACGAGGTCCGCGCGATTGCGAATCTCTTGGTCCAGGTCATCTCGCAGACGGACGGAAAGACCTGGTTCCTGACATTCTCTCCGGTGCAGCAGGCCTACGGCGAGGTGTTTGATTTCTCGGGTCGGCCTTCCGCTCCTGGACATTATGGCTCTCCGATTCCGATATTGTCCAAAATACCATTCCAATAGTCGACCGATTCTTCTTTCTTGATTGCGCCTGCGGTGCGAGCTGCATGAGAACAGGCAATATCTCGAGCTGCCCGCTCATAGGTAATATTATTCTTGGTCGCAATCTTTCGAATACGCGCGAACTGGGCTGGTGCCCTTAGCGCCATTTTCAGTCCTTCCGGAATCGGCTGCACCGAGCGGATGAGAAACTCGGGATCACCACCGCCGACCATCGGCGACAGCTTCGCCGCTTGCTCATCATCGAGCGGAAGATCGCCACGCGCAATAGATATCGCATTCTGTAAGGGCACGGTGAGGATTTCGGCCAGCTTCGACGGCCCGATCCCAGCGCGTTTGAGGATTTCGGGCAGCCTTTCGCCCACCTCAGTTCGGTCGTCTAAACCGGCGTCAGCAGCGGCGATTTTCCCGAGTTGGGCGGTCACGCTCCGCCTGAAGCCGCGGCGTGCCTCCAGAGCGTCGGCGTCAGCACTCGATGCGCCAGATCGCATTTCCACCGCGCGACCCGAGCGGCATGCGCGCCACATTGTTTCGATCTCTGCGACCGCATTATCGGTGAACACTCCCAGGCACGCGTGTAGGGTGAATTCTGGAATAGGGGTAGTCATGCTCGAATACACTGCGACATCCACCGGCATAGGACTGTCGGCGGCCGCCACTATCACCGTGTATGGATCGGCGTAGTGAGTGTCCACGGTCACCGGTGCGAAGTCGGCGTAGCCATCATTCGATTCCAGAATCGCCCCCAGTACGGCAATTTCTTCCCAGACAACGCGCCACAATTGCCCGGCTCTCACCTCCGGAACAGCTTGCCGCGGCAGGCGTCCGACACTCTGGAGCGCGTCGGCAACCGCACCGGGCAGTTGGATGTTCTCAGTCAGCGAGGCAGCGCCGATGTCGGCTCCGAAATCGTCCTCGTCACCCATCATGCCTCCGTTCTCCGCTGCGTTCCGTTCTATTACGAGTGCCTCTCAACGAGTACGTAGTACCAAGACGGCGAACCATCTATCAGGTGTCCGCCGCCTAGTCGGCGGTCGTGATCAGCCTGGTCAAAACGCGCAGGATGGCTGCGCCTGCATCACCATGTGGCAGTAGGTCGGCCAGCAAGGTCTTTAGGCGCAGTTGGGTGTTGGCGATGGTGGTGCGGCCCAGTGGGAGCAGCTGTTCGGCTTCCCGCGTGCTCATGTCCAGGTAGGGCAGAACGAGCCGTTCGCGGTCGGTGAGCTGATCCAGGATATGCGCGGCTTGGTCGCCGACGTCGACCTCGTCATAGGAGTGCTGCGGAGTCGGGTCGAGTGCGTCGATTTCCGTCGTGGCGGCGAGAGGGTCCAGGTCGAACCGACGGGCGATCACGCGCGCCAATGACGCGAACGTCAGTCTTGCTTCCGCAGCGGTGAGCACTGCCACGATGAGAGCGACCATTTCTTCCTTGGTGGCCAATGGGCCCTGCCGCTTCGCATCTGGGCGCCACCGCCGCGTCCCGGCGTCGATTCGACGCGCGGCGCGGACCAGGACCGCTTCGTCGGCGGCATACGGGTCGGCGGGCCCTCCTGCCAACCCGACGGTTTCCCCGTGGATCACGAACGTGTCGTCTGCGGCGAGGATGGTCTTCAGCCGCCGGATTTGGGTACCGATGACCGTCTGGCGAGCTTGGTCGCGCAGGAAGTTCAAGACGGCGGTCTCGAGAAGCCTGGTCAGTGAGTCGTCGTCGTAGGCGGTCGCCGCGATTTGTACCAGGCGCTCGACAGCACGGGTGGATGTCAAGAAGTCGTGAGCTGTCGTGATCACGGCGTCTTGGTTCCAGGCACGAAACCCTGTGGGAGGCGGAAAGTTGCGGCCGCGACCAATCTTCGACACGGTGGCGTACAGCAACTGGGCGCCCTGTGCGTCAAGGTGCCCGGCCAGGAGATTGTCGAGGATGCTCATGCCATACCCGTCATTCGCAGAATCTGATCGAGATACGGTTCGCCGAGTTGTCCTTGATAGCTGGTGAACTGCGGCTGGGTGAAGAACCCGAGGTCCACGTGACGCCGATAGCTCTTGGCGAAGGCCCCGGGGCGATCCAATCCGAGTGCCAGATCTGCCGGATGGCGGACATGTGTGTGCGAGTATTCCTGTTTGCTGGTGCGGCAGATCACGATGACATCATCGAGCAGTCCCGGAATCGGGCCTCTGATCACCACGGCCGGGCGAGTCGGCTTCTTGTTGCCGCCGTAACACACGGTGTCTAACCAGTACACGTCACCGACGCCAGGTGTGCCTGTGGGATGCGGCTGCGCCGGTGGAAGCCCGGATGCCACCTTGTCTCCTCCTCATGCCTCCCGCATCTGGCCGACGCGAGCAATCGATCTGGACACCAATCGATCAGGTAGCCGGGCTTACCCGCTCCGCCCGGCCATCCGACTTACTTCGACCCCCGTTTCCGTGGGGTCTGCGACAACGCCGAACCCGCTGCTGTCTTCGACGCCTTGCTGGTGCGCCCGTCCCGCAAGACCTTCGATGCCGCTTGCGCGGCAGCCTTGCTGGTCTGCTTGCCTTTGGCCACTTCGATCACCTCCCTTCATCCGTCCGAGGGACGGGACGGCGGACCGGCCGGAAACTGTCCGCCGGTTAGACGGACCGGGACTCGATATCGAGGACTTGGGCAGCAATGCCTCTAGCGACATCCTCATTGCTGGTGGTGTATCGGTCGGCAGGCTGGAGATCCGGATACTGACGTCGGATTTCAGATGGGACAACCGCTGCGGGGAACCAAGGAGGTAAGTCCTTCACATGGATGCCGATGCCAAGCAATCGGTTCCAGTCGTTTCTGTCACGCCGACTCGCCCCTGGTCGCCGCCCGCTACTACGCCGCCCGCAATGCCGAAATCGACCACCGAGCCGCACTCGGACGGCGCCCAGGGCAGACACGCCGGGCGTGACCTGCAGACATACGGTCAACGGACCCATGCCGGACCTTTTCCACTGCCAGACATGAAAAAGCCCCTGACCAAATGGACAGAACCTCTGGTCAGGGGCCTTTCTACTGCTCCCCCATCTGGACTCGAACCAGAAACCTGCCGATTAACAGTCGGCTGCTCTGCCAATTGAGCTATAGGGGAATACTCTCCTGAACCGTTAGACTCAGGCGGTCTGCCTTGGCGGGCTGACCGAGATGAAACTTTAGCGCATGGCATCGCAGGTTCCCAAATCGGGCCGCTACCTGCGGACATGCGGCGTATAACGATGTGCTGACGAACGGTGGCCGGATCGACAGGGGTGGGGCCACTGGGGCAGGATGGAGCCCGCACACAGACGTGGGAGGAGCTCCAGGAGATGCTGCGGTTGATCATCGGCGTAGCGGCCGGTTATGTGCTGGGCACCAAGGCCGGGCGCGCGCGCTACGAGCAGATCAGTGCGGCGACGCGCGCCGTCGCGGGGAGCCCGGTGACGAAGAAGCTGGTGTCGGTGAGCCGGCAGAAGCTGTCCGACAAGTTGAGCACGCAGCCGAAGCTGGAGCCGATGACGCCGATCGACGAGCGCACCACGGTGCTGGTGCCGCACAACCAGCTGCGCCGCTGACTCAGGCGCCCGCCGCGAAGCCTTCGCTGCCCATCGCCTGGGCGGCGAGGCTCTTGCGGTACTGCTCGAGCGCGACCAGGTCGCCGAACAGGGTCATGTAGGTGTCGGGCTCCTCGCTGGCCGACAGTCGCTGCAGCTTCGACTTCAGTTCGGCGATCTGACGGCCGACCCAGGCTTCCTGGGTGCGCGCCAGCACGCCGGTGATGAAGCGCGGGATGTCGTTCTGGGAGCGCACCGGCAGCTGCTCGTTGGCGAGCTCGGAGACCAGCGCGCGCGTCATCAGATCGTCGGTGTGGTCGGCCACCGCCGCGACCCACTCCGCGCCGCCGAGCCCGGCCGCCGTGCCACCGGCTTGCGCGATCATGATGCGCACGGCCACATAGGCCGGATGGGTGAACGCGGCGGTGTCGATGGAGTCGAACACCACACCCGCGATGCCGGGGTATTGCAGTGCGGCGCTGAGGGTTTGGCGCTGCGCGAGCAGCACCGGGTCGTTGGGCGCCGGGCGCACCGAGGAGCTCTCCTCGACTCGCGGCGCGGCAATGGGTTCGGCGCTCGCCTTTCCGGCCTGCTTGCCCGGACCGGCGGCACCGCCCATCCGGTTCTTCTTGGCTTCCTCGCCGACGCGACGGACGACGAGCTGGATGTCGTCCCAGCCGACCCAGCCCGCCAGTTTGGTCGCGTAGCCCTTGCGGGTCGCGTTGTCCTTGATCTGGGCCACCACGGGCACGGTGCGGCGCAGCGCCTCGACCCTGCCCTCGACGTCGTCGAGGTTGTGTTCGGCGAGCAGACCGCGAATCACGAACTCGTAGAGCGGGGTCCGGCGCGCGACCAGATCGCGGACCGCGGCGTCACCGGAGTGCTGGCGCAGTTCGCACGGGTCCTGACCGTCGGGGGCGACGGCGATGTAGGTCTGGCCGGCCAGGCGCTGATCGCCGCTGAACGCCTTCAGAGCGGCGGCTTGGCCCGCCGCGTCACCGTCGAAGGTGTAGATGATCTCGCCGCGCCAGAAGTTGTCGTCCATCAGGAGCCTGCGCAGCACCTGGAGGTGCTCCTCGCCGAAGGCGGTGCCACACGAGGCGACGGCGGTCTTCACCCCGGCCAGGTGCATGGCCATCACGTCGGTGTAGCCCTCGACGACGACGGCCTGATGCCCCTTGGAGATCTCGCGCTTGGCGTGGTCGAGCCCGAAGAGCACCTGGGACTTCTTGTACAGCAACGTCTCCGGCGTGTTCACGTACTTGCCGGGCATGGTGTCGTCGTCGAAGAGCTTGCGCGCGCCGAACCCGATCACCTCGCCACCGAGGTTGCGGATCGGCCACAGCAGCCTGCGGTGGAACCGATCGATCGGCCCGCGCTTGCCCTGCTTGGACAGCCCGGCCGCTTCCAGCTCCTTGAACTCGAAACCCTTGCGCAGCAGGTGCTTGGTGAGCGCGTCCCAGCCGCCGGGCGCGTAGCCGCAGCCGAACTGCTGGGCGGCGGCGCCGTCGAAGTTGCGGTCGGTCAGGTACTTGCGCGCGGTCTCGGCCTCGGGCTCGCGCAGCTGCGCCATGTAGAACTCGTGCGCGGCCGCGTTGGCGGCGACCAGCCGGGAGCGGGTACCGCGGTCGCGCTGGACCGAGGTGCCGCCGCCCTCGTAGTTGATCTGGTAGCCGATGCGGTCGGCCATCTGCTCGACGGCCTCGACGAAGCCGATGTGCTCGATCTGCTGCAGGAACTTGTAGACGTCACCGCCCTCACCACAGCCGAAGCAGTGGAACAGGCCGTGGTTGGGCCGCACGTGGAACGACGGCGACTTCTCGTCGTGGAAGGGGCACAGGCCCTTGATCGAGTCGGCGCCCGCGCGCTTGAGCGCGACGTACTCACCGACGACATCTTCGATCCGGACCCGGTCACGGATCGCCGCGATATCGCGATCTGGGATTCGTCCGGCCACGATCAGTGAGTCTAGTCGGGCCGGCTCAGCGGCAGTCCAGCGAGGCGGCGACGCGCTCGAAGCGGCTCTCGGTGTAGGAGGCGATCTGGTCGATCACCACGCGCACCCGGGCGGTGTCGTCGGTGGCGGCGTTCCACCAGGGCAGCATCTGGTCGTCCAGGTGGGCGGGCGCGGTGGTGAGCAGGCGGTCGGCGACGGCCTGCACCCGTTCGCGCTGGGTCTGCTGGCGGGCCAGGTGGCCGCGGTCGGACCGCACGTAGCGCAGGGCGACCGTCTTGAGGACGGCCACCTCGGCGGCCACGATCGGCGGCACGATCAGGTCGGCCTCGTAGCGGATGAGCGGGCCCGGCCCGTACCGCTCGTGGGTGGCGGCGATCGCGGCCGTCGCGAACCGGCCGACCAGCTCGCTGGTGAGCCGCTTGAGCGCCACCGAGGCGGCGAAGGTGCCGTCGTAGTCCACCGCGTCGGCGACGACGTCGAGTTCGGACAGGCGCTGCGCGGCGGCGGCCAGCGCGTCGATCGACTGGTCCGGGTGCTGGCCGTGGCCCTGCTCGGCGAGGGCGGCCTGTTCGCTGGGGTCGGCCAGGGCGCGCAGGTCGATCCGGCCGACGATCACGCCGTCCTCCACGTCGTGCACCGAGTAGGCGACGTCGTCGGACCAGTCCATGATCTGGCATTCCAGGCTCTGCTTGCGGTCCGGCGCGTCCTTGCGCACCCAGGCCAGGCGCTCCAGGTCGTCCTCGTAGGCGCCGAACTTGGTGCCGGAACCGCTTCTGCCCCACGGGTATTTGAGGGTCGCGTCCAGGGCGGCGCGGGTCAGGTTGAGCCCGGCGCTCTCCCCCGCCGGGTCGAGCACCTTCGGTTCGAGGCGGGTCAGGATGCGCAGGTTCTGCGCGTTGCCCTCGAAACCGCCGTATTCGTCGGCGAATTCGTCGAGGGCGCGTTCGCCGTTGTGGCCGTAGGGCGGATGGCCGATGTCGTGGGCGAGGCCGGCCAGGTCGACGAGATCGGGGTCGGCGCCGACGCCGTCGGCGATGCTGCGGCCGATCTGGGCCACTTCGAGCGAATGGGTGAGCCGGGTGCGCGGGGTGTCGCCCTCGCGCGGGCCCATGACCTGGGTCTTGTCGGCGAGGCGGCGCAGCGCCGCCGAGTGCAGCACGCGGGCCCGGTCGCGGGAGAACTCACTGCGGTGGCCCTTGTCCGCGGCGCCCGGCCAGGCGGTCTTGCCCGGCTCGTGGACCATCCGTTCCCGGTCGTGCGGGGTGTAGCTGTCGCTCATCGAATCTCACTGTCCCGCCGTGTAAGAGAAGTCTGCCGAGAAATGGGTCAGCTGGTACCAGAGCAGCGCGCCGGTCTCGCGGGCGATGCCGTGGAACTGCGATTCCCTGGTGTAGACCGCCGGTCCGGTGCGGGTCGGCGCGGTCCACGCGTCCAGTCCGGCGTCGCGAGCCATCGTCCTGGTCCGCAGTGAATGCCACGGATCGCTGACGAGTACGGCCGATGACATCCCGCGCGCCGTCATCGCGGTCGCGACCGCTTCGACGCTGCGCAGGGTGTCCGATCCGGTCTCCACCGCGAGGATGTCCTCGCTGGGGACGCCCTTGTCCTCGAGGTAGCGCTTGCCCGAGGCGGCCTCGGTGTAGAGGTCGCCCTCTTGTTTGCCGCCGACGGTGATCACCCGGGGCGCGACGCCGACCTCGTAGAGCCGCCACGCCTGGTACAGCCGCGCCTCGAAGACCGACGAGGGGGTGCCCGAGTACTGCGCGGCGCCGAGCACCACGATCGCGTCGGCCTTGGTGTAGTCGTCGATGCGGGCGACCTGCCACACCCGGAAGGCGGTCCCGGCCACGAGGACCACGCCCATCAGCACCGCACCGGCGATCAACCGGCCGATCCATCGCGAGACCGACGACGCGAGCCCGTGCGGGCGACGAGCATCCGGGGCAGGTGCGGCCGTGCGCGGGAAACCCGATTTCATCCTGATCAGTGTGCCAGGTCCGGCCGACGACCGATCATGCCAGCGGTCACCACCGGATTCCGGTCCGGTGAACGACCGACAGCGGGACCGTCCGCCCAGGTGATCCGCGCGGCGATCTCGACCATCGAACGGACCAGCGGGCTGTGTGCCAACCAGCCCGGCGGGGGTGAGTTTCGCGCCGAATGCCGCGGTGTCCGGCGCCGGTGTGGTCACGGCTGTGGCGGGAACGAGCGCGCCGCTTCGATTCGAGTAGTCCAACTACTCGACAATTGCCTGGTCAGGGGCGTGTACTGAAAACGGTGGCCTGCTACGACACCAGGACACCTCTGCTGGGTGGTCCGGGCAACCGGGTGTCCCTCCCACGGTCGCCCGCGCACCGGGCGGCATCGGTCGATCCCCGTGGACCGGCCGCAGAAGGTTCCACATAAGGGTTTCCCACAACCAGGATGCGCGAACCTGATTTGTTGTGTTTTTCACGGCTCCTCGAAGGGGGTGCCCGCCCTAACAGGTATCTCCGCGCGACCTCCCCGAATCTCGATTCCGGAGCGGCCACGTGACCCAGCTAGACAACGAGACCTTCGCGGTGACGGTGTCCCGCGGAGATTCAGTCATCTTCCACTGGATATTCCGTCCCCGGACCATCAAGAAGGTCCATCGGGTCGGCGGTGTGATCACCGTTTTGGAGTAGGCGGCGTCAGAACCGTCGGAGCAACGGCATCAGGGCCCGGGCCTGGTGCCGTTGCTCCGTCTCTGGCCGGTTCACCAGCCTCGTTCCCGCCATTCGGCGAGGTGCGGGCGCTCGTCGCCGAGCGTGGTGTCGTCACCGTGGCCCGGATAGACGACGGTGTCGTCGGCGAAGCGGTCGAACAGCTTGGTGGTGACGTCGGTGAGCAGGGTGTCGAAATCGGCCGGGTTGTGGGTCTTGCCGACGCCACCGGGGAACAGGGAGTCGCCGGTGAACAGGTGGGCGCGGCCCGCGCCGTCGACGAGCGCCAGGGCGATGGAACCGGGCGTGTGGCCGCGCAGGTGGATCGCTTCGAGGACGATATCGCCGACCTGGACCGTGTCGCCGTCGGCGAGCAGCCGGTCGGGCCGCACCGGCAGGGGGTCGGCGTCGAGGGGGTGGGCCGCGGTCTCGACGCCGAGCGCGGCGGTGACCTCGGACAGTGCCTGCCAGTGGTCGGGGTGCTGGTGGGTGGTGACGATCAGGTCGATCTGGCCGGGGGTCTCCTGACCGGTGAGCTCGAGGATGCGGGCGGCGTCGTTGGCCGCGTCGATCAGGATCGCGGCGCCGGTGGCCGTGCTCTGCACGAGGTAGGTGTTGTTGTCCATCGGACCGACCGACATCTTCACGATGCGGGCGCCGGGGACATCCCGCTGCTGGGCGGCTCCGGTCGCGGTGACATGTCCGGTGTAGAGACGATCGACTGTGGCCATCCGCCGATCGTAGAAGCCACGCTGCGCGCTGTCGTACCCGCGTCGTTGCCGTGCGCCCGTTAGATTCGACACATGCGGCAGTCGAGGAAGAGTTCGGCCCCACGATCGGTTCCGGTGCGCGCCACGGCCGGTCTGCTCTGCGCGGTGCTGGCCGCGTTGAGCCTGCTGTGCGCGGCGGGCGCGACCGCCGAGCCACCCGCGCGGATGGGACCGCAGGTGGTCGACACCGCCGAGGTGCTCAGCGGCGCCGACGAGGCCAGGGTGCTCGCGGCCGTCGATCAGCTCTACCGCGATCACCAGGTCAAGCTCTGGGTGATCTACGTGCGGAACTTCGCCGCGCAGGCGCCGCGGGACTGGGCCGCCCGGACCGCCGAGCTCTCCGGCTTCGCCGACCGCGATCTGCTGCTCGCGGTCGCCGTCGACGATCGCGGCTACTGGCTGCACGGCACCCTGCCCGACGGCGTCACCGATGGCGAGCTGGACACGCTGCTCGCGAGCACGGTGGAACCCGATCTGCGCGAACGCAAATGGGCGCAGGCCGGGGTCGATACCGCCGACGGCATCGGCGCGGCGATGCGCGGCGCCGGCGTGCCGTGGGGCTGGCTGGTCGGCATCGGGCTGGTGGTCGTCGTCGGGGCGGGCGGGCTGATCCTGTTCTCCCGCAAGCGTCGTCGCGATCGGGACCGGGCCGAACTGAGCAATGCCCGCGCGGTCGACCCGGCGGATTCGGGTGCGCTGGCGAAGCTGTCACTGCCGACGCTGCACGCGCTCTCGCGCGAACGGCTCGTCGAGATCGACGACGCCGTGCGCACCAGCACCGAGGAACTGGCCTTGGCCACCAGCGAATTCGGCGAGACCGCGGTGACGCCGTTCCGCACCGCGCTCGACGCAGCCCGCGCCGCGACCGCGAAGGCATTCACGATCCGCCAGCAGCTCGACGACGCCGTCCCGGAAACCCCGGACCAGCAGCGCGGCATGCTGATCGACCTGATCTCCACCGCGGGCAAGGCCGACCGCGAACTCGACGCCCAGGTGGCCGATTTCGACGCCATGCGCGATCTGCTCATCGACGCGCCCGCCCGGTTGGACGGGCTGACCCGCGACATCGTCGACCTGACCGCGCGCACACCCGCGTCCGACACCGAACTGGCCCGGCTGGATTCGGCCTACCCCGCCTCGGTGCTGGCGCCGATCCACGACAACGTGCGGATGGCGACAGAACGGATCACCTTCGCCGAGCAGAACATCGACACCGCCCGCACCGCGCTGACCCAGCCGGTCGGGCAGCAGGGCGGCGCGGTCGCGGCGATCCGCGCGGCCGAGGGCGCGATCGGCCAGGCCCGCACGCTGCTCGACGCGGTGGACCAGGCCGCGACCAACATCCAGCAGGCCCGCGACGGCCTGCCCGCCGCCCTCGACGAACTCCGCGCCGACCTCGCGGCCGCGGCGGCCCTGACCGAGTACGGCGGGCCCGAACTGGCCGCGGCCGTCGGCGCGGCCACCACGACGCTGAACACCGCCGCCACCGGTGCCGAATCCGATCCGCTCGACGCCTTCCACGACGCCGTCACCGCCGACGCCGAGCTGGACCGGGCCATCGCGGCCGCCTCGGATCGCAAACTCGCCGTGGAGGATCTGCGGCGCAGGCTCGATCGGACGCTCACCGACGCGGCCGCCCGCATCGACGCCGCGTCCTCGTTCATCACCACCCGGCGCGGTGGCGTCGACGCCGAGGCGCGGACCCGGCTCTCGGAGGCCCAGCGTCATCTCGCCGAGGCCCGCGGGCTCGCGGCCACCGCGCCGGAGCGCGCGCTCGTCAGCGCGCAGACCGCCGCCGATCTGGGTGGACAGGCCTTGCAGCAGGCGCAGGCCAGCGTGCGCGCGTGGGAGTCGCGACAGCCCGTGGCGGGCAGTTCACAGGCCGGTGCGGTGCTCGGCGGCATCCTGCTCGACGGCTTCCTGCGCGGCTCGATCGGCGGCGCGACCCGGCGCGGTGGCGGCGGTTTCGGTGGCGGCGGCGGGTACCGGCCGGGGTCCTACGGCGGCTCGTCGGGGTCGCGCCGGGTCAGCCGGGGCGGCCGATTCTGAGCGCTTGACCCTCACACCGTGTGAGGCCGTACACCGGAAGGCGTCATGTTCAGTATCGGAGATTTCGCCAGACACGGTCAGGTGTCGGTGCGCATGCTGCGCCACTACGACGCCGTCGGATTGCTGCGGCCGGCCCGGGTCGACCCGGCCACCGGCTACCGGTTCTACGCGGCCGCCCAGCTGGCCCGGCTCAACCGGCTCGTCGCGCTCAAGGAGCTCGGGTTCACCCTGGAACAGGTGGGCCGGATGCTCGACCCCGGCCCCGGGCCCGACGAGCTGCGCGGCATGCTCGCGGTGCGCCGGGCGGAGCTGGAGCAGCGGATCGCGGCCGACGGCGCTCGGCTGACCGAGGTCGAGGTGCGACTCCGCATCATCGAGAAGGAGGGCGTCATGCCCGATCAGGATGTCGTCGTCAAGTCGCTGCCCGCGGTCCGGGTGGCCGAATCGACCGGGGTCGCCGCGGGATTCGAGCCCGCCGCGATCAGCCCCGTGATCCAGCCGCTGTTCGGCGGGCTCTGGGAGCAGATCACCGAGGCCGGGATCCCCGTGGTCGGGCCCGCCATCGCGTACTACCGCGAGCTGCCCGACGGCACCGTCGGTATCCACGCGTGCGTGCCGGTCGACGTGGAACCCGATGCCGCGCCGGGATTCTCGATCGTCGACCTGCCCGCCCAGGGCCGGGTGGCGACCACCATCCACCGCGGCAGTGTCGACGGGATCGGCGCGGCCTGGCAGGCGCTGGGCCGCTGGGTGGAGGACAACGGGTACCGCACCGCGGCTCCGGTCCGCGAGGTCACCCTGGAGTGGACGCCCGACCCCGCCGGATGGGTCACCGAGCTCCAGGAACCGATCGCGCCGCGCTGATTGCCGCGGAAGGCCCGGTCAGGCGCTGGCCGCCTCCGCCGCCGCGGGGCGGCCGGTCAGCTCGGCGGCGAGCGCGGGCAGCAGTTCGCTCGCCCGCGGTCCGCCGCCGAGCCTGGCCAGGGTGAGCCGGCCGAGGTAGGTGTAGACGAGGAAGGTCACGGCCGCCGAGGCGCCGGTGGACGGGCGGGGGTGGGCCGAGAGGTAGACGATCTCGTAGTCGTCGAGGATCAGCCCGGCCGGCGCGCGGAAGGTGGGCACGGTGCCGGTATTGGTCAGGGCGATGTGCCCGGCGGTGGAGTGCACGCGGGTGGGACCGAAGAAGTCGGGGAAGTGCAGGACCGACTGTTCGATCACGCCACCGGCCAGGTCGTCGTGCAGCGCGGTGCCGATCCGGCGGGCCAGCGCGACGATGTCGTCGGTCTCGGTGACGTCGGTGGTGAACGCGGCCAGGCCGGAGATATTGGTGCCCGCGGCGGCCGCGAGCGGCGGGTCGAGGCGCCTGCGCATATCGACCGGGTAGAGACAACCGACCTGCGCGACATCGTAGAGCGCGGCGAAGGCGCGCAACGCCGCCGCGGTGACCAGCCCGTTCACACTCACCGCGTGGGTGCGCGCCAGTTCCAGGACCCGCGCCGTCTCGATGGGATCCAGGTGGATCCGGTCCGGCCGCGCCAGCGCGGGCGTCGCGGGTGGCGAGGGTTCGACGACCCCGACCGCGTCGGCGACGACCAGCGGCCGGATCACGGCTTCGAGCCCCGACTTCGGTCCGCGCGTGGTCCCCCGCCGTGCCAGCAGCGATTCCAGCGATACCGGGTAATCCCGGGCGGCGGCCGCGATGGTGCCGGTCTCCACGTGGTCGGTGTAGTACCCCCACAGCCGCTCGAACAGCTCCACACAGTGCCCGGCATCGGCGACACTGTGGTGCACGAACAGCGTGACCCTGGCCCGATCCTCTTCGGCGAGAACCACATCCAGATAGCCCAGCTGGGCGCCGGGATCCATCGACTCGGTCGGGATGCGTACCTCGTCGGGATCACCGAAACTCACCCAGGCGCCGACCGGCTCGATGTGCCCGGGGCGCACCAGGATTCCGGTCTCGGTGTCGTCCTCGACGATCCGGCAGACCAGGATCGGGAAGGCGTGTTGCAGTGCGGCGAAGGCCGCGCCGAGGGCGGCCGCGTCGAGTTCACCGCGCAGGGTCACCGAGCGTCCGGTGAAGGTGGCGTGCCGAACGAATCGTTGTTCCGACGGGTCGAGCTCCCGCAGCACGTCTTCCGGTTCCCACAGCACAACGGAAAGAGTGAGGCACGCGGCCCACCGACGCAAACCGCCGGGTACGTACTGTGATCACCTGCACGCCGCAGCCCGTGCGCGATCGTCGCGTGGGAACGCGCGGAGCCCGCGTCGCACGTGGCGACGCGGGCTCCGGGCGGTCGGTATCAGGCGCCGAGGAGGCGGGTGGCGAGGTAGGACTCCACCTTGTCCAGGGCGATGCGCTCCTGCGCCATCGAGTCGCGCTCGCGGATCGTGACGGCCTGATCGTCGAGGGTGTCGAAGTCGACGGTGATGCAGAACGGGGTGCCGATCTCGTCCTGGCGACGGTAGCGGCGGCCGATGGCGCCTGCGTCGTCGAAGTCGACGTTCCAGTGCTTGCGCAGCTGCGCGGCGAGGTCCTTGGCCTTGGGCGTCAGGTCGGCGTTGCGCGACAGCGGCAGCACCGCGGCCTTGACCGGCGACAGCCGCGGGTCCAGCCGCAGGCTGATCCGCTCCTCGGTGGTGCCCTTGGCGGTGGGCACCTGGTCGACGGTGTACGCGTCGACCAGGAACGCCATCAGCGAGCGGGTCAGACCGGCCGCCGGCTCGATGACGTACGGGATGTAGCGCTCACCGGAGGCCTGATCGAAGTAGCTCAGGTCGGTGCCCGAGTGCTCCGAATGCGTGCGCAGGTCGTAGTCGGTGCGGTTGGCGATGCCCTCGAGCTCGCCCCACTCGCTGCCCTGGAAGCGGAAGCGGTACTCGATGTCGGTGGTGCCGGCCGAGTAGTGCGACAGCTTTTCCTTGGGGTGGTCGTAGAGGCGCAGGTTGTCGGGATCGATGCCGAGGTCGGTGTACCAGGCCAGGCGGGTCTCGATCCAGTACTTGTGCCACTCGGCGTCTTCGCCGGGCTTGACGAAGAACTCCATCTCCATCTGCTCGAACTCGCGGGTTCGGAAGATGAAGTTGCCGGGGGTGATCTCGTTGCGGAAGCTCTTGCCGATCTGGGCGATGCCGAACGGCGGCTTCTTGCGCGCGGTGGTCTCGACGTTCTTGTAGTTGACGAAGATGCCCTGCGCGGTCTCGGGGCGCAGGTAGTGCAGGCCCTCTTCGTCGTCGACCGGGCCGAGGAAGGTCTTGAGCAGGCCGGAGAAGTTCTTCGGCTCGGTCCACTTGCCCGGCTGGCCGGTCTCGGGATCGTTGATGTCGGCCAGGCCGTTGGCCGGCGGGTGGCCGTGCTTCTCCTCGTACGCCTCGAGCAGGTGATCGGCGCGGTAGCGCTTGTGCGTGTGCAGCGACTCGACCAGCGGATCGGAGAAGGTCTCGACGTGGCCGGAGGCCTCCCAGACCTGGCGCGGCAGGATCACCGAGGAGTCGAGGCCGACGACATCGTCGCGGCTGGTGACCATGGTCCGCCACCACTGCCGCTTGATGTTCTCCTTCAGTTCGACGCCAAGCGGACCGTAGTCCCACGCCGACTTGGTGCCTCCGTAGATCTCACCGCACGGGTAAACCAGGCCCCGGCGCTTGGCGAGGTTGGCAACGGTGTCCACCTTCGACTTGGGTGCCACGCGAGATTTCTCCATCCCTTGGGAGTCGGACAAGTATGTCGACAAGGGTATCGGCACCGGCCAACCGGTTTTGCACCGCACGGGCGAAGTAGCGCCGCGACGGCCGCTCGGCGACAGGTTCGGCACATTCTCGAACAACCGGCGGCATGGTGTCCGCCGGTGTTCTTCAATGGAGGCAGTCGAGTTCGAACCGGGGGGTTCGTCATGCATCAGCTGCCATCCGATCCGTTCGATGCCGCGGCCCCGCGTCGCCCGGCCGAGTCCGTGCGACCGCGGTCGAAACGGGCGGCCGCCGTCGCCGTCCTGACACTGGTGGCGACGCTGCTGCTCGCGGTGACCCTGGTGCTGTTGCGGATGGACCGCGGCGCCGCGCCCACCCTGGTGCTGCCTAGGGTCCCCGAGCGAGCCGCGATCGATCCGGCGCGGCCGTTCCTGAATACGCCCGCGATCACCTGGGCCGAAGGTGAGGCCGGAGTCGTCGTCGCCCCGGCGACAGCGGTGGGCCGGTACCCGGCCGAGCAGGTGGCCGCGGTGATGGAGCGGGTGCGGCAGGTGATCGTCGCCGCCCGGCTGAATCGCCACGTGCTCGAATCCCACGACGCCGAGCCGGTGCTCGCGCTGCTGTCGGCCCAGGCGGCCACCGGCGCGCGCGAACTGATCCGGCCGGGCAACGAGGCCGAGACCTGGTGGGTGTCGGCCAAGATCGCCGAGGGCTATTCGCTGCTGCCCGCGACGCCCAGGGTGATCGGCACGATGACGCCGCGCGTCGGCCCCGACGGCGAACTGGTGATCAGCACCAACTACCTGGTGGCCTACGCCTTCGAGGCCTGGAACGTGACCCAGCTCGACGACCCACTCGATATCGTGGCCGTCGACCGCTGGGAGGTCGACTACGAGTGGGTCGAGGATTCGCGGTACGCCGAGGAGTCCCAGGGCCTGCACCTCGGCGCGACGCGCGGGTTCACCTTCGGCGCCAATTGCCCGATGGTCCGCAGGGGGTTCCTGGCGCCGGGCTACAGCGACACCGGCCTGGCCACCGGCCCGAGCAGCCAGCCGGTGGAGGCCTACTTCGATCCGAACGCGCCGCTGGACGAGCACAGCAACTGCTGATCGCCGCAGCTCAGCGCGCCACGTTCGACATGCGCACGTCTGCATGTCAAAATGGCATCGGTTTCCATTAAGGAGTTGGTTGATGACCACCGATGCCACGGCCGCACACGCGCACAGCCCGTATCACTCCCCCGCCCCCGCCACGGTGCCCGCGCGCCAGGTGCTCGAGGACGCGGGCGAGCTGCTGCGCGCGCTGGCCGCTCCGGTGCGGATCGCGATCGTGCTGCAGCTGCGCGAGTCGCCGCGCTGTGTGCACGAACTGGTCGACGCCCTCGGGGTCACCCAGCCGCTGGTCAGCCAGCACCTGCGCATCCTCAAGTCGGCGGGCGTCGTGCACGGCGAGCGCTCGGGCCGCGAGGTGCTCTACGAACTCGTCGACGACCATCTGGCACACATCGTCGTCGACGCCGTCGCCCACGCCGAGGAAGGGTAATCCGGTGGCAGACAATCCCTCCGGCAAGCAGGTCGGGATCCGCAGCACCCGGCAGCGCAGCGCGATCTCGGCGCTGCTCAGCGATATCGACGAATTCCGTTCCGCCCAGGAACTGCACGACGAGCTCCGCAAGCGCGGCGAGGGCATCGGCCTGACGACCGTCTACCGGACCCTGCAGTCGCTGGCCGACGCGGGCATGGTCGACGTGCTGCGCACCGACTCCGGCGAGTCCGTCTACCGCCAGTGCTCGAGCGGGCACCACCACCACCTGGTCTGCCGCCACTGCGGCCGCACCGTCGAGGTCGAGGGCCCGACGGTCGAGGCGTGGGCAGCGACCATCGCGGGCGAGCACGGCTTCACCGAGGTCAGCCACACCCTGGAGATCTTCGGCACCTGCCGCGAGTGCGTCGACGCCCGCGCCCGCGCCGAGAAGGACGAGACCGCGACGGTCTAGCTATGTGACTCACGTCACATGATGGAACCCCCGGTTCGACTGCCCCGTCCAACCTTCACGAAGAGACCGATCCGCACGGTGGTACCGACGGCCCGTGGCCGCCTCGGCGCCGAAGGAGGGGGCAATCGTGAGCACACTCGGTGTCGAACCCGATCAACTGAAATCGCTGGCGACGACGTGGCGGCAGGAGGCCGACACGGTCGGCACGCTCGCCTGGTCGGCCATGGGCGAGGCCACCGGCGAGGGCAGCGATGTCCTCGCCACCGTCCGCGCCATGACCGACCCCGCGCAGCAGGCGATGTCCTCGATCTCGACCAGATACACCACCCTGGCCGACCTGATCGACAAGTTCTCCGCCGACATCCAGGCGAAGGACGCCGAGATCGCGGGCGAGATCGGGAAGCTGGGTTCCCGCTGATGCGCCCGACCCTCCCCCAGCTCGACGGCTGGAACCTCGACGGCCTGCACCGCGCCGCCGACGCCGCGCGCGCCAGTGCCGATGTCGTGTCCACCTCGGTCGACGACTGCTCGCGCGCCATTGCCACGGCCGGCGGCTGGCACGGCCGGACCAGGGACGCGGCGGGCAGCCGGATCGACGAGGAAGTCGACCACGGCTACGAAGTACGCACCGTGCTGCTGCGGATCGCCGACGACGCCGAAGACGCGTACCAGGGCCTGAAGCACGCCCGCACCTACGTCCTCGACCAGCGAACCTCGGCCGTTGGCCAGGGTTTCCAGGTCGAGCCCGACGGCCGGGTCTCGCACTCCGATCCCGAGAAGGAGGGCGCGGCGGGCGTCTTCCAGCTGAACCTGTTCGGCGGCCTGGACGAAATCGAGCGCCTGGACAGCCAGTTCGGTACCCGGCTGAAGGAATCGCTGGCCGACCTGACCGCGATCCGCGACGGCCAGCCCGACATCACCCTCGCCGACGGCACCGTCCGCGACCCCGATGCCGTGGCGATCCAGCTGGCCGCGATGTCGGACGACGAGCGCGCGACCTTCCTGGCCGGGCTGAGCCCCGAGGCGCAACGTCAGCTGGTGATCGCCGCGCCGGAGAAACTCGGCAATCTCAACGGCGTGCCGTTCGCCCTGCGGATCGAGGCCAACGAGATCAACATCCGCAACGCGCTGACGACGGAGAAGGCGAAACCGGATCCCGACGAATCACGGGTCAAGCAGTTGGAGGCGATGCTCGCGCCGATCCCGAATCCCGAAGGCACCGGCACGCTCACCGCTGCCGCCGCCGCGACCGGCGACAACGCGACGCCCCGGCTCGACATGGTCGACCGCAAGTTCGTCATGTTCAGCACCGAGGGCAACGGCCGGATGATCGAGATGCTCGGCTCGATGAAGGCGGGCTCACCCGGTGTCGGCGTGTACGTTCCCGGCACCTCGACCAACCTGAACGGGTCCGGTTCCAATCACGTCGCCGCGTGGAATCTCGCCGACCAGACCGGCAGCCCCGTCTTCCTCTATATGGAAGGCGATTTCCCACAGAGTCTGACCAGCCTCTCCGACGGTGCGCCGAGCCCCCGGTTCGCCGCCGACATGGCACCGAAGCTGGTGGAGTTCGGTCAGGAGATCGACCGGGAGGTGGCCGCGAGCACCCCCGGCACTCCGGTGACCTACGTCGGCCACTCCTACGGCGGTTCGATCGTCGGCTCCGCCGAGCAGCTCGGTCTGCGCGCGGATCGCGCCTTGCACGCCTCCTCCGCGGGGACCGGCGTATTCGACACCGGCTGGAACAACCCGAACCCGAACGTGCAGCGGTACTCGATGACGGCGCCGGGCGATCTGATCGGGGTGGTGCAGTCGTATCCCGAAGGGGGACTGAATATTCCGGGCGGAATCCATCTCCCCGGCAATCCGCACGCGTCCGAGGCGCTGGGTGGGGATCCGGACGAGGTGCCTGGCGTCATTCGCCTGGACACCGGCTTCTACAGCGATACTTCCCGGGAGCACGCGGACGAGGTGGTGTTCGGAGCTGAGGGCCACGGCGACTACTGGGACGATCCGGGGTCCACCGCGTTCGAGAACATCGTCGGCGTCATCAAGGGCACCGAGGCCACCGGATATGTCGAGCGTGGGATCGAAACGGATTACGTCGATATCGGATTGGGCGACAACGGCAACGGCAGCAAAGAAGGCTTCGATGCCGCGAAAGCAGCAGCAGCCGGCCGTGCTGCCGGGGCGCTCGGCCTCGAGATCGACCCCTACGCGAACCCACGTATCACGGACAACCCCGAACTCGGCCCGAAGATCGATATCTCATGAAATCGATGACGCTTGCCGCTCTCGCGATCGTGACGGTCACCCTCGCCGGATGTTCCGGCTGGATTCACGAAGGTCCAACCAATCAACAGGTCAAGGACACCACCGGTTTGACCGTGGCCGCCGCACGCCCCATCGTCGCGGACAATTTCGAGCTCATCTGGCCTAGGCCGATCACCGTCGAGCCGGACAAGGTCGATCTGGGGGCAGGTTGCCGGACCGACCCGAACTCGCTGCGTTCGGAAGGCCCGCCCTGGCACCCCAGGTACGAAAGGCAGGAGGTCAATCCCTCGCAGGAATTCATCGACCGCGCCATGGCGAATCTCGAGGCGATGACCGCCCGCGGCTTCACCCTCGTGCCCAGCCAGAATCCCTCCGAAGACCCGGTGAGCAGGTACTACCGGGACTCTCGCGGGTTCTCGGTGGCGTCGTCGCGGACGCGGGTCGGCAAGAACAACGAGGAGGTGCGGTTCATCATGGCCTCCACCTCCCCGTGCGCGGCGGAGTGACGGCCGACCGGCCGGGCACCGCACCGCGCGCCATCGGACGACCCGGCAGTGCGATCGAGGTTCGGACTAGACTCTGCACAGCCGTCATCGCTCGGGCACGAGCGCACAGCTGTCTACACCAGGAGGGGATGGTCGACATGACAGTGGGAGGCCATGCGTGGAAGGCCGTCGGCATCGCCGCCATCGGGCTGGTGGTCGCCGGTTGCGGAGACAGCGGAGGGGGAACGGCCGCGCCGACGACGACCGCGGTGAGCGTGGCGGCGAGCCCGACTTCGGTGGATGCCGAGGCGAAGGTGTGGGATCCGTGTTCGCTGCCGGATTCGGCGATCGATGCGGCCGGGCTGAAGGCCGGTAGCAAAGAATCAGGAGCCGCGGGCGTCGACTTCACCGGATGGAAAGTCTGCAACTGGAACGATCAGGGCCGGAAATACGGTCTCGCTGTCATGTCGTCGGAGCGTTCTTTGGCCGAAGTCAGGCAGCGAACCGACTACAGCGAGTGGAACACACTCACCATCGGCTCACGTGCGGCGCTCGAGTTCCGTCCGGTGGGCGCCATCCACGATCAAACCTGCTTCGTTGCCGTCGAGGTACCTGCCGGAACAGTTGTCTTCAAGGTGCAGAACCGGTACAGCGCAGTCGGAGCGCTCCCTCCGTGCAGCGAAGCCCAGCGCGTTAGCGGGGCACTGGCCCAGTACCTTCCTACGGTGTGAGGGGGCGCACATGCCACTAGGCATCAATCCAACCGAGTGGAAGCAGCTACTCTCCCAGGCAAATTCGGGAGAGTTGGCTCTAGATCCTGAGGTCGGCCGAGACCTGGACAGGGTCTGCGACGACCACCTCGATCGGCTCGAAGAGGTGCTGGGAAAGATCGGCACCGTGAGCTTCATCTCCGGTTTCGGCACCCTCAACTCGGGTGTCACTCTGGAGAAGAAGTTCTCCCTCACCGCCTCGGGGAGCGACCGAGCGTTGGATACGGTGATCCAGCAGCACATCGAAGCAGTCCAGACCGCGAAAGAGGTTGTCGCCAAAGCGATTGCCAACTTCGTCGCCCAGGACGGCGCCCTCGCCACCGAGATCTCCGCGACAGGAGAACCGCAGTGACCTACGACGAGTACAAGAGCAGGGTCATCGCCGCGCAGCAGCAGTGGAACGACGAGCGCACCCGCATCTACGACCGGCAGCAGCAGGGCAACTACGCCACGATCTTCGGCGGCGACACCCAGCCCCCGCACATCACCACGCCCGACAGCTACGACAGCATGTCGCTCGCGCAGATGCAGGCCGCGGTGGCGGCGATGAAGCCGAAACTCGTCGACGACGCGGTGACGGCGTGGGCCAATATCGGGATGAACCTGATGGGGACGTTCTACAAGTTCAATCAGGAGTTCGCCCGCACCGTCACCGGCGCGAACGGGCACAGCGGGTGGACGGGCGCCGCCGCGTCGGCGGCGGTGACCGCGGTGAACAACTATGCGGAGCAGTCGATTCCGCTGTCTCAGGCGGCGACGGCGATCAGCCTGAAACTGTCCGAGATGCGGACCGGGATCGAGGAGACCCAGGCGCTCATGCCGGGTCTGACCGCGCGGGAGTCGGTCACCGGCAAGACCCTGCCCGGCGACGGGGTGATGAAGGTCGACGAGCACAACCAGAAGGAAGCCGAGGACGAGGGTCGCCGGATCCTGCGCACCGTCTACGGTCAGGTGGCCGTCCAGACCGACAACGGTGTCCCCTTTCTGCCCTCCGCGCCGACGATCACCAGCGGGACCGGTGACACCGGCGTGACGGGCGGCAACGGCGGCACGAATACCGGTGGGACCCAAGGCGGGACCACGACCGACGGTGCGACCACCGACGGCACGGTGCCGGAGACGCCGGGCGAGGGCACCTCCCCCGAGGACACCGACACCTCGTCGTCGACCACGCCGTCGTCCACCGACGCCGGGTCGACCACGGCGCAGAGCACCACGCCGCAGTCCACCACGGGGAACACCACAACCCCGGGTTCGACCACCCCGGGAACGACGACCGCTCCCGGGACGACGACCCCGGGCACGACCACGCCGGGAACAGGTCGCCCCACCGGCACCGGGCGCGGTTCGGGCGGTTCACCCGGCGGCGGGTCGCCGTCGACGCCGGGAACGGGTCGCAGTACTCCCGGTAGCCAGTCCCCCGCCGCCGCGGCCGCCGCGGCGGGTCGCGCGGGTGCGGCGACCGGGGCGCGCGGTGCGGCGGGCATGGGCGGGATGGGTGCGCCGGGCGCGGGTCGCGGCGGATCCGACGACGAACGGACGAAGGGCGTCCCCGACTACCTGATCACCCAGGAAAACGGCGAACTACTGATCGGCACGGACGGGCTCCGGACCGTGCCCCCGGTGATCGGCGGAGACAGCGACAGTGCAGCGGGCTGAATTCACCGGCATCGAGTTCGAGATCCTGTGGTCGGGTTACGGTCGGGACCGGCTGCCCTACCCGTTGCAGTACCGCACCGACATCACCGACTTCGACGAGTTGAAGCGGCACCGGGAGGCGGCGGTCGAGAAGCTGCTCGGCAAGTACGACCCCGCCGTCGAATACGCTCTGGCCGTGCTGCTCGAACCCGAGGCCAGGGTCGAATCCAAAGGCTATGTCGGGCAGGACGACTCGAATGTCGTGCGCTTCCACGGCGCGATCCGCGGCCGCGCGGGCGCGACCCTGACGCAGGCCCGCGGTCCGGCCGAGGACATCGGCGGTGACGTCGTCATGACGTACTGCACCGCCGATCAGGTCGCCGCCCTCGCGGTCGCGGCCCTGCCCCGCGCGAAGGCGGGGACCAAGCCGCCGGTGGAGGTCCGGCGCGAACAGCTCGCCGCCGAAGAGGAACACTTCGAATACCGGGCGGGCCAGCTCAGCTCCGCCGACCAGCTCAATCGCGTCTTCCGCCGCAAACGCCACGCCTTCGGCGAGATCTCCGCCTTCTCCGGACCCGCCGTGGACGCCCGGCCCGGTCCCGGCCGCACTTTCTGGTGGATGGACTACGACGACGGCCGCTACTACGTGAAAACCGGCGATCCGATCATCGCCGAACCGCTGCCCACCGACCGGATGATCGCCGGCATCCGTCGCATGCTCGCCCGGGCCCAGCGCTACCACCAGGAATTCGGCGAGCCCGACGAACGCCTCGCCTGAGCGCCGTCACCACCCACCGTCGAACAGTGCTCGCAGCGCGGGCAGCGGTTCCGCGACCGTCGTCGTATTCGCCACGGCGACAACGACGAACACCACGGCCAACCCCATCGCGAGCAACCCGAGCCCGGCGAGCACCGCCCGCTCCCCCGACGACTTCCCCGCCCGCCGTGTCCACAGCACCATGGTCGCGATGCCGAAGCCCACCGCGACCACGGACGAAATCACCACCATCGCCACGTGATAGCGCGTGAAGTCGTCGATCATCACCTCGAGCGCGGGCGAAGAACCCGCCTCGGCCGACACCGCCAACTGCCGATTCACCTCCGCCAAGGTCCCGGCCAATTCGGGCCCGACGGGATCGTCGAACAGCATCGGCAAGACCGACGCGTAGGGCGCCACCGCGCCTTGCGCATTCGCCATCACCGCGAGCAGGGCGAGGACCGCGAACAGCGTGACCACCGCGCCGGCCGTGCCGAGCGCGAGCCGACGCACCCACCCCGCATCGCTGTCCCGCCCGACGGCATCCCACAGCACCGCGGCCAGCACCGCCAGCACCCCCAGCAGCACAACGGCGATCAGCCCTTTGACCAGGTGGTACCGAAACCAGTACTCGACCACGTCGTTCAGCGCGGGCGAGAACTCCCCGTCCCCGGAACTCCAGTACCCGGCGAAGGCCACCCGCAGCGCCCGTCGCAGCTCTCCTTCACTGCCGATCCCGCCCTCGGATCCCCATCCCGCCACGATCCCCGGAACGAGCACGAACGCGATGCCGAGCAACACCGCCATCCCGCCGAGCCCCGCGACCCCACGCCCGGACAACCGCATCCCGCGCGGCGCCACCACCACACCACCCACGACGATTCCTCCGATCAGAATCGGCAACTACGACACCGTCGGTCGCCTTCCCCGATGCTAGCGAGACGTTTCCGGCGCGCGGGAGATCGCGATAGAATTCGGGGTTCGTAGAGGTCGACTCCTGACCGGAGAACACTGTGACCGAAGCCGACTACATCGTCGTGGGAGCGGGGAGCGCGGGCTGTGCGGTCGCGCGCAGGCTCGCCGACAGCGGCGCGGCCGTGGTGCTGATCGAGGCGGGTACGGCCGATGACAAGGGCTGGGCGAAGGCGCTGTTCCGGATTCCCGGCGCGATCAATGTCATGCACTCGACGCCGCAGCTGAAGAAGCTGTTCGACTGGGGCGACAAGTCGACACCGCAGCACCATGCGCTCGACCGCCGGATTCCCATGACGCACGGCCGGGTGCTCGGCGGGTCGAGCTCGGTCAACGGCATGCTCTTCGTCCGGGGTAACCGGCAGAACTTCGACGACTGGGCCGCCGAAGGCTGTCGCGGGTGGGCCTACGAGGACGTGCTGCCGTACTTCCAGCGGATGGAGGACTGGGAGGGCGGCGCGAACGCATGGCGTGGGGCGGGCGGTCCGATCAAGGTCACCCGCCAGCACGGCATCACCGACGCGGCACGTGCCTTCATGGACGCCACCGTGGCACGCCTGGGTGTGCCGGAGATCGACGACTACAACGGGGCGAGTCAGGAAGGTGTCGCGGTCTTCCAGCAGAGCGCCGCGCACGGTGTGCGGTACTCCGCGGCCAAGGGCTACCTACACGAGGACCCGGTGCCCAATCTCGTCGTGCTCACGGAGACAACGGTGACGCGGATCGTCGTCGACGGCTCGCGGGCGACGGGGGTGGAGATCCTGGTCGACGGCGGTACGCGGGTGATCGGGGCGTCGCGCGAGGTCATCGTCTCGGCGGGCACGTTCGGGTCGCCGCAGATTCTGCAACTGTCGGGGGTCGGCCCCGCCGCGCACCTGGCCGAGCACGGTATCGCGGTCGTCGCGGATCTGCCGGTGGGCGACAACCTGCACGACCATCTGTTCGTCCCGCTCTCCTTCCGGATGCGGTCGGCGTTGCGCAAGCCGACAGCGCCCTATTTCCTGCGCGGATTGGCGGCCGAGCAGCTCCGTCCGGGATCGTCGTGGGCGGCCGGTTCCTCGTTCGAGTCCGTCGCCTTCGTGCGCACCTCGCACGCGCGCGAGATCCCCGACCTGCAACTGCTCAGTTTGTACTGGGTGTATCCGTCACCGAATCAGGACTCCGACAAGCGCGTCGTCCCGGCTACCAAGAAGCCGGGTCAGAGCGTCTTCCCCGCGCTCATCTACCCCGAGAGCCGGGGCACCGTCCGCTTGGCCTCGGCCGATCCGAGGGCAGCGCCACTCATCGATCCGGCCTATCTGACGGCGCCCGCGGACACCGAGGTGCTCCTGGAAGGCATCGACATGGTCCGCGCGATCATGGCGGGAACCGGCGACAACCAGGGCGAGATCATCCCGGGCGCGGACTTCACCGACCCGGCCGCGATGCGCGCGGAACTACCGAACCGCATCCACACCGTCTACCACCCGGTCGGCACGGTCCGCATGGGTGTCGACGACCGCGCGGTCGTGGATCCCGACCTCCGCGTACGCGGCATCGACGGCCTCCGCGTCGCCGACGCCTCGATCATGCCCAGCGTGACCGGCGGCAACACCAACGCCCCCACGATCATGATCGGCGAGAAATGCGCCGCCCTGATCCTGAACGGCTGAGACGGCTGAAGTTCCGGACTAGTCGCGCTTCGCATAGGGAAGCGCGATCTTCGCCGACTTCATCATGTCCTCGTACGACGTCTGTAGACCGTGCATCGTTCGAGTCAATTCGCCGAGGACGAAGGTGGCCTCCTCGATGTCGCCGGTGTTCAGGAGGTCTTTCAGTTCGGCGAGGGTCTCGTTCAGGACGCTGAGCGTGTCACCCTGAACGAGCAGACCGGGAAACTTGCGTCCGAACCATCTGAGCAGCGCGTAGTCGCCGCGTGTGGCCATCGCTTCGATGCTCGTGTCGGCTATCAGTTCGCACAGGCCATCGGTAGTTCGAGGAAGGTAGAGCGACTTCGCCGCAGCCTGGAGCCGCTCGAAATACGCACGAGTGATCTGGTGTTCGTCCTCGTACAGCGACGAACACAGAGTGTCGAAGGCGATTCCGTACTCGCCCGCCCCGACCAACTCCCGAATGTCGTCACAGATCGCGGACGAGGTGATCGGTGAATCGTCGACCAACCCGAGCAACATCGTGTCGTCTTCGTTCATCAGACCACCAAGGAATCGAGGAGGGAGGGTGCGGGGGATGCCATCGCGTGGGCCGATGCGGGTCGGTTCCGGTCCGCACTCATGACTTCCCCCCTCGGACTCCGCTTTCTTCGCCACCGTAGCCAAGTCGATCCCGGCGTGCCACGGCTGCATCGACGTGCGGACCGCTGACACGGCGATGCTCCGCACGAAAGTCGTTCGTGCGGAGCATCTTCGCGAGGAATCTCAGGCGGGAACGGCGACCGGTGCCGGGGTGGCCTCCGGGGTGGCCGAGGAGCGCAGTGCGCCGACGCCGAGCAGGGCGAGACCGGCCGCCGACCAGGTGAGCAGCACCGCGAGCGGAGCCAGCGCGCCCGCGCCGTCGAAGTAGGCGACCGAGCGGAGCAGCGACGCGGCCGCGCCGGGCGGGCACAGCTGGCCGATGGCGCCCCAGGGCTGCGGCAGGAGTTCGGGGGCGGAGGTGGCGGCCGAGAACGGGTTGCCGATGAGGAGCATGAGCAGCGCGCCGAGGCCGATACCGGGGCGGCCGATGGCGGCGGCCAGGCCGACGATGGTGGCGGAGACCGCGAAGGCGGCCAGGCCGGCGATCGCGGCGAGTTCCAGGTAGGAGCCGGGGACGATCGAGAGCCAGGTGTGGAAGACCAGGGTGCTGAGCAGACCACCGGCGACGCCGAACGTGAGCAGGCCGGCGAGGCGGCCGCCGAGGCTCGGGATCAGCAGGGTGAGCAGGACACCCGCCGCGATGCCGGACATCACCAGCGGCAGCACCATCGAGCCGAAGCCCGCGCCACGCGGGTCGTCGGGGTCGGTGGCGACGACGTCCTGGACCGGCGCGGCGGGGGCACCGCTGAGCTGCTGGGCCAGGGCGGTGAGCTGCTGGGCGACCGCGGGTGAGGCGGCCGAGGCGACCAGGACCTGCGGCGCGCCCTCGCCGGTGACGACGGCGCCGTAGATCTCGTTGTCGGTGAGCGCCGTCCGGGCGGCGGCACCGTCGGCGAGGGTGGTGATCTCGAAGGCGTCGGGACTGCGCTGCTGCAACTGCTGGGTGACCTGCGCGGACTGCGGGCCGGTGACGGCGATGGGCAGATCGCGCGGGGCGAGGTTGACGGCGGGCCAGGCGAAGGCGATCAGGAGCAGCGCCTGCAGCAGGGTGGCTGCGAGGCCGAGAGCCACTGCTCGTCGGGTGATCGACATGACATTCTCCCTTAAAAGCGAATGTTCGTTCTTTTTGGTGGCTTCACGGTCCCACCAGCGGGGCATCCTTGTCAAGAACGGATATTCGTTTTATTTTTGACCCATGCCCCGAGTCAGCGAAGAACACCTGGAGCGCCGCCGGAAACAGATCCTCGAGGCCGCGCAGCGATGCTTCACCCGCAAGGGCTTCCACGAGACGTCGATGCAGGACGTGTTCGCCGAGTCCGGACTGTCCGCGGGGGCGGTCTACCGCTATTTCGCCAGCAAGAACGACATTATCTTCGCGCTGATCGTGGAGACGATGACCCCGTTGCGCGGCCGGATGGCCGAGATCATCCGCAGCGAGACCCCGCCGACGCCCGCCGAGGTGGTGCGCATGGTGACCGCCGAGGTGATCGAACGTGGCGGGCCGGACGGTCCCCTCCGGCTGGCGCCGCAGGCCTGGGCGCTGGCGATGGTCCAGCCCGAAGCGAGCGTTCCGGTGCGCCACGCGATCGCGTCCATGCGTGATCTGTGGCGCGAGTACGCGGTGCGGATGCGGGACCTGGGCTGGATCGCGCCCGACGCCGACGTGGACGCGCTGGCCAAGGCGATCATCGGGGTGCTGCCCGGTTTCATGCTGCAGCACCTGCTGCTCGGCGACGCCGACCCGGACACCTTCGCCCGTGGCATCGACGTGCTGATGACGATCGAACCGGGCGGTGCGGGTTAGAAAGCTCACTGTTACGCACGCGGTCGAGCGGGTAGGTTCGGGTGCGGTGCCGGTCGGGGTCGAGCGCCGAAAACACCGAACAACGATTCGACCAGGGAGTTTCCTGTGGCATTTCACCGACGAACCCTTCGATCGCGCGGGATCGCCGTCCTGGCGGCCGCGGCCGTGCTGCCGCTGGCCCTCGCGGGCACCGCCCAGGCACGCAAGATCGGCGACTTCGAGGTGGGCGGCGCCATCGAGATCGAATACGACCAGGCGGGCGGCGCCGCGCTCGGTGACCCCACCTCCCCCGAATCCGACGCCGCGGCGGGCGGCAAGTACCAGACCTTCGCCAACAACGCGGCGATCTACTGGCACCCCGACACCAACGCCAACACCGTCGCCGGGCAGATCCGCGACAAGTTCGCCGAGCTCGGCAACGAGGGCGGCAAGCTCGGCTACCCGGTCACCCGCGAGGAGTCGACCCCGGGTGGCAGCGGCCGCTACAACCACTTCCAGAAGGGCTCGATCTACTGGTCCGTCGGTACCGGCGCGCACCAGATCAGCGGCCCGATCCGGGACAAGTGGGCCGCGCTCGGCTGGGAGTCCAGCCCGCTGGGCTTCCCACTCAGCGACGTCTCCAAGGCGGGCAAGGGCGACGGCCAGTTCTCGCTGTTCCCGACCGGCGCCATCTACTGGTCCTCGACGACCGGCGCGCACGCGGTGTGGGGCAGCATCCAGGCCGACTGGATCCGCGCCGGTTCCGAAGGCGGCCGCTACGGCTACCCGACCAGCGACGAATACGACTACCAGGGCGGCAAGGCCCAGGATTTCCAGGGCGGCAAGATCACTTGGAAGCCCTCGAACTGACGCCTACGGCGCGAGCAGGCCCTGCCTGGCCCTGCTCGCGCCGGTCAGCGTGAGCAGCAGCATGGTGGTGAGGGCCTGATCGTCGAGACCCTCGGCCGGGAACGTGTAGCGCAGGATGACATCGCCCAGCTTGCCGCGCCCGATCAGGGTGACCGAGCCGAACTGGATCTCGTTGTTGCGCTCGGCGACGCGCTTGTGCAGCTGCGGCTTGAGCGGCCGATCCCAGGCCAGCACGCTGGTCAGTGACAGCACCGTGAGGCCGGGCGCGAGGGTGACGGCGCGGATCGAGCACAGCGCGCCGTCGTATTCGAAGCCGAGCGAGCCGTCGGCGTCGACGCGGATATCGATGTCCTGCATCTGCAGGCAGGCGCCGGTGCGCGCCTGCAGGTCCAGTTCGGGCGTGACCACCGCGTCCATGTCGGCTCCGTCGCTCATTTGGTGCCGCCGAAGCGGCGATCGCGCTTGGCGTATTCCAGGCACGCGTCCCACAGGTTACGCCGGTCGAAATCGGGGAAAAGCGTGTCCTGGTAGACGAATTCGGCGTACGCGGCCTGCCAGATGAGGAAGTTCGAGCTGCGGAACTCGCCGGAGGGACGCAGGAACAGGTCGACGTCGGGCATATCGGGTTCGTCGAGGTACCGGGCGACGGTCGCCTCATCGATCTTCTCCGGATCGATCTCGCCCGCGGCCACCCGGCGCGCGATCTCCCGTGCGGCGTCGGCGATCTCGGCGCGGCCGCCGTAGTTGACGCACATGGTCAGCGTCATCACGTCGTTGTCCTTGGTGAGCTCCTCGGCGACCTCGAGCTCCTTGATCACGCTGCGCCACAGGCGCGGTCGGCGCCCGGCCCAGCGCACGCGCACGCCCATCTCGTGCATCTCGTCGCGGCGGCGGCGGATCACGTCGCGGTTGAAGCCCATCAGGAAGCGCACCTCGTCGGGGCTGCGCCGCCAGTTCTCGGTGGAGAAGGCGTAGGCCGACAGCCACTTGACGCCGATCTCGATACAGCCTTCGACGGCGTCCATGAGCACGGCCTCGCCGCGTTCGTGCCCGGCGGTGCGCGGCAGGCCACGCTCCTGCGCCCAGCGGCCGTTGCCATCCATCACCAGCGCGACGTGGTTGGGGACGAGCTCCGGCGGGATCGCGGGCGGCCGCGCACCCGAGGGGTGCGGCGACGGTGGGCGAACGGTGCGGGCCGTCTTGCTCGCGGTGGAAGAGTCACGACGCAGGATCACGGCTTCCATCCTGCCTGATCGTCTCGCGCGCCCCGCACGGGCTCCGGCATCCACACAGGCGACGGCGCCCGTGTGACGTCAGCCGACGCGGTCGACCACGGGGGCGGCGGTGTCGGTCCGGGAACGCTCGATCAGCGGCAAGGTACGCAGCTGCCGTTCCAAGTGCCACTGCAGGTGGGCGGCGACCAGACCGCTGGCCTGTCGGCGGACATTGTCGGGGACGCCGGCGATGTAGTCCCACTCCCCCTTCAGCAGGGCGACGAGCAGATCGAGGACACCCGCAGCCGGGGTGCTCGCGCCCGGCGGCCTGCAGTGCACGCAGACCGCACCGCCCGCCGCGACATGGAACGCGCGATGCGGGCCCGGCGTCGCGCAGCGGGCGCACTCGTCGAGGGCGGGCGCCCAGCCCGCGAAACCCATGGCGCGCAACAGATAGGCGTCGAGGACGAGTTCGTGCGGGCGCTGCTTGGCGGCGATGGCGCGCAGGGCGCTCGCGGTGAGCGCGTGCAGTTTCGGCGCGGGCGCGCGTTCCTCACCCGCGAGGCGTTCGGCGGTCTCGAGGATCGCGCAGGCCGTGGTGTAGCGGCCGTAGTCGTCGATGATGTCGGCGGCGAACGCCTCGACCGTGGTCACCTGGGTGACGATGTCGAGTGTGCGGCCCGGATGCAGCTGCACGTCGATGTAGGCGAACGGCTCGAGCCGCGCCCCGAACTTCGACTTGGTGCGCCGCACCCCCTTGGCGACCGCGCGCACCAGACCGTGTTGCCTGGTCAGCAGCGTGACGATGCGATCGGCCTCGCCCAGCTTGTGCTGACGGACCACCACCGCCTCATCCCGATACAACCGCACGGCCCCAGTCTTCCACGTCGACCCGACACCGCCACCACGGACACGGCGGGCCGGTCAGTCCCGGCGCAGCAGACCCGCGATGAGCAGCAACAGGGATTGCTGGGTCTCGGCGCGAGCGCGCTCGGGGTCCTCGGCGTGGGCGACGATGAGCGACGCCTCGGTGATGGCGCTGAGCAGCAGCTGCGCGAGGACCGCGACGGGGACGGCCGGGACGAGACCGGCGTCGACGGCACGTTGCAGTTCGCCGGTGATCAGGCCGAGGCCGTGCCGGGATTCGAAGTCGCGGAAGGCGGGCCAGCCGAGGACGGTCGGGGCGTCCATCAGGACGATGCGCAGCATCTCCGGGCGGCCGCAGATGTCGAGGAAGCAGGCCAGACCCGCGGTCATCCCGGCAACGACGTCGTCGGGGTCGACCGCCGCCACCGCGCTCGCGATCTCCGCGGTCGCCTCGGTCTCGATCTGCTCGAGCACGGCCAGGAACAATCCGCGCTTGTCGCCGTAGTGGTGGTGCAGCGCGCCGCGGGTGACGCCGGCGGCGGCCACCAGCTGTTCGGCGGACGTCGCGGCGAAGCCGCGCTCGGCGAACAGGCTGCGGCCTGCCTGCTCGAGCGCGGCTCGGGTGGTGCGGGAGCGATCCTCCTGACTACGGCGCTGCATGCAGCCGAGTGAACTCCACGATCAGTTCGGCGAGCAACTCCGGCCGGTCCTCGGGCACGAAGGTGTAGGAGTCGTCGACGGTGCGCAGGCTCGCCTTCGGCAGGGCGGTGACGAGCCGCTGCGCCAGCGTCATCGGGAACAGCCGGTCCTCGGTGGACCACACCACGAGCACCGGGACATCGACCTGGCCGAAGCGCTCGGCGGCCGCCAGGGTGACCCGATTGTCCACGCCCGCCGCGAAGCGGCACAGGTCGGCGCGGATCGCGGCATCACGCTGGGCGGGCCGCAGGTAGGACTTCGCGATCTCCTGCGGCAGATGGCGTTTGGTCACCAACCCGAAGGCGAGCGGCAACCGCTGCAGGGGCCGCCACCCGAGCGGCGCGAGCAGCGCGGCGATGGCGCCGGGCAGCTTCGCGACCTTCAGCAGACTCGCGAACGGCTGCGGCGGGAAGACCTCGAAGCAGTCGACGGCGGCCAGCACCACCCGGCCGATCCGTTCCGGCCTGCGGGTCATCAGGATCTGGGTGAGCGCGCCGCCGGTGTCGTTCGCGACGATGGTGACATCGGTCAGGTCGAGCGCGTCGAGGAACTCGGCGATGAGGTCCGCGATGCCGGTGGGCGTGAGGTCGGCGTCGGGCAGCGGAATCGAGTGCGATCCGAGCGGCCAGTCGGGCGTGAGGCAGCGGTGTCCGGCGGCGACGAGGCCGGGCACCACCCCGCGCCAGAGGTCGGCGTTGACCAGCAGGCCGTGGACGAACACGACCGGCGATCCGGTGCCGGTGTCGTGGTAGCGGATGCGGCCGGACGACAGGGCGATCTCGCGCGCCGGGCCGAGTGCTGAGCTGATTCCCATGGGGTCCTCCCCTGGTTCGAATGCTGGGCCTCACCACTGTTACATACATACGGGATGTATGTCTATAGCCGAGAAATCCACCCAGGGTATGTGGACGGGTGACCAGCTCGACGCTACCGTCGACCCCACTACCTGCAGAGACGGAGTTCACATGTCCGCGCCCGACCGCCTCGCGCCGAAGCCATCGGCCGACCTCGGCCTCTCCGAAATGTCCGCCGCGATCGCCGACGGCAGCCTCTCCTCCGTCGCCGCCGTGACCGCGGCGCTCGACCGGATCGAGGCCGCCCAGCCGACGCTCAACGCCTTCCGCGTCGTCCGCAGGGAGGCCGCGCTGCGCGAAGCCGCCGACGCCGACGCGCGCCTGGCCGCCGGTGCGCGGCTGCCGCTGCTCGGCGTACCGATCGCGGTCAAGGACGACACCGATATCGCCGGGGAGATCACCGCCTTCGGCTGCGGTGGCGAGTTCACGCCGAAGACCGAGGACGCCGAATCGGTGCGCAGGCTGCGCGCCGCCGGTGCGGTGATCGTGGGCAAGGCCAATACCTGTGAGCTGGGCCAGCTCCCGTTCACCAGCGGCGACGCCTTCGGCCACACCCGCAATCCCTGGGATCGCACGCGCACCCCCGGCGGCTCCTCGGGCGGTTCCGCGGCGGCGGTCGCGGCCGGATTGGTGCCCGCCGCACTGGGTTCCGACGGCGCGGGCTCGGTGCGCATCCCGGCGTCGTGGAACAACCTGGTCGGGATCAAGCCGCAGCGCGGGCGCATCTCCACCTGGCCGCACGCCGAGGCGTTCTACGGCCTCACTGTCAACGGGCCGCTCGCGCGTACCGTCGGCGACGCCGCCCTGCTGCTCGACGTCGCCGCCGGGCCACACCACGGTGACCTGCACACCCCGGCGCCGATCGACGCGAGCGCCGCCGTGGGACGTGACCCCGGCAAGCTCAGAATCGCACTCTCCCTGCGGATTCCGTTCACCGCGACCAAGACCGCGCTGGACCCGCAGATCGCGGCCGCCGTGCACGCGCTGGCGAAGACGCTGCGCGGCCTCGGGCACACCGTCACCGTGGCCGACCTGCACTACGGCCTGATGATCGGCGCCTCGTTCCTGCCACGCTCGATGGCCGGGATCACCCGGGTGCGCCGGGCGATGCCGGAGGCCGTCGTCGACCCGCGCACCACGGCCAACGCCCGGCTCGGCGGCGTCTTGGGCGGTCCCGTGCTCGCTGCGGCTCGGCGCGCGGAGCCGTTGCTGCACAAGCGGATCGGCGGGTTCTTCGACGACTACGACCTGGTCCTGGCCCCGACCACCGCCACCCCGCCCCCGCGCGCGGAGGAGATCGACGGCATCGGCGTCGGCGCCACCAACAACCTGATCACCGCCGCCTGCCCGTACACCTGGCCGTGGAACGTCCTCGGCTGGCCGAGTGTGAACGTGCCCGCCGGTTTCACCGAGGCCGGGCTGCCGATCGGCGCGCAGCTGATGGGCACCGCGAACACCGAGCCGATGCTCATCTCACTGGCGGCACAGCTGGAAGCCGAATTGCGCTGGGAACGAGAGCGACCCACGCCGTGGTGGTGAGTCACAGCGGCGCGATGGGCCACCAGCGGTCGTAGAGCTCGGCGCCGTTGGTGGCGCCGAAAACGCTGAGCAGGCAGAAGTTGCGCGCGGTGTCGTCGAATTGGACGACGAGTCCGCCCGATGTCGTGCCTGCCCGCAGGCCCGGCATGTCCTGGACGATGAGCTTGCCGCGGCCCGAGGAGCGCTCCCAGTTCTCCTCCCGGATCGCGGTCGCCTCGAGAAACGGGCGCGCGCTGCTCGGCGTGCGGTCGCCGTTGCAGTACACCGTCATCCGCTCGACGGGATCGCGATCGCCGTTGCAGCTGAGCCTGCCGATGCCGTCGTGCCGGTCGAGCGCGATCGGCCGGTGCTCCTTGTCGACGGCCGCGCACCGGATGCCCTGGAAGCCGCTGGCGAACGGCGTGCGCGGGAGCAGTCCGGGAAAGGCCCGGACGATGTAGTCGTGGACACCCCATGCCGATTCGGCGGCGGTGGTCGGCGGCACCGAGGACGCGGGCGCGGCGCTCGGTGACTGATCGCGATTCAGCGCGACGACACCGACCGCGACCAGCGCGATCGTGAGCACGGCCGTCGCCCCGGCGACCAGTGGCCATCGGCGCGCCGGGACGACCCGGCGTGGTTCCCGAGCCGAGCCGAGGCCGACCGGGACAGTGGTCGCCTCGGCCAGGGCGTCGGGCGCGAAGCCCGGGCGACCGGCCGGTTCACGCGGCGTACCCGGCTGGGCCACGCGCGTCGTCGGCGGCACCGGCGCACCGAACGCGGCGGCCGCGGCCGCGGCCAGCGCGCCGCAACTGGAGTACCGATCGTCGGGATTCTTCGCCATGGCCCTGGCGATCACCGCGTCGATGGCCCGTGGCAGGTGCGGGTTCACCTGCGTCGGCCGGGGCGGCGGCTCGGTCAGGTGGGCGTTGATCACCGCGGCGACGGTGTCGCGGGGAAACGGCTTACGCCCGGTGAGCAGTTCGAACAGCGTGCAGCCCAGCGAATACAGATCGGCCCGGCGATCCACGGCATCGAGCCGGATCAGTTCCGGCGCCGCGTAGGCGAGGGTGGCCAGAAAGGCGCCGGGTTCGGTGAGCGCGGTGCTGTCGGCGCCGGATTTGGCGATGCCGAAGTCGGCGACGAGGATCCGGTCCGACTCCCCCGGCCGCGTCTCCAGCATCAGGTTGGCCGGTTTCACATCGCGGTGCAGCAGCCCGGCGCGGTGCGCCGCGTCCAGCCCGGCGGCCGCCTCGGTGACGATGTGCAGCGCGTACTCCGGCCGGGGCACACCGGCGCGCAACACCGCCGCGGCGTCGGTCCCCGCGACGTACTGCATCGCGATCCACAGCATGCCGTCGACGAGGCCGCGATCGTGCACGGCCACCACGTTCGGATGATCGATGCGGGCCGCCAGTTCGGCCTCCCGGATGAACCTGGCCCGGAATTCCGGTGCGCCGCTGTGCGCTTCGCTCAGCACCTTGATCGCGTCCAGGCGGGGCAGCCGCGGATGCCGCGCGGCGTAGACGGTGCCCATCCCACCACTGCCGAGCACCCGCTCGATCACGTAGCCAGCGAAGACCGAGCCGGACCGCAGCTGTGCGGTCATCCGGCGCGCACCAGCAGGCTGTACTGGGCGGCGGCCTTCTGTTTGATCTGCTGCTCGCGCGGCGCGAACACGGTGGCGACATAGCGTCCGTGCAGCACCCGGCAGGCGAAGCGCACCGCGGGCTGGCCCGCGTCGTCGTCGAGGCACTGGACATCGGCCAGCCCGGCCGGACCGGCGACGGTCCGCAAGCCGTCGGCGGCCAGTGACCGGGTCCCGCGATCGAAGGCACGGCGCGCTTCGACGGCATCGGGATACCGCATCAGCCCGTCGAAGCCGATCATCGCGAAGGCGTCGGCCGTGGATCGCTGCTGCCGGGTTCCGTTCAGATAGGCCACGTTCGGCCCGTAGACCACGCCGCTGGCGTGCACCAGCGTCTTGCCCCCGGCGAGCTGTTCGCGATCGATGAGCAGCACGGCGGGCCGCGACCAGCGGCCCAGCTTCTCCGGAACCAGCCGGGTCAGCATCTGCTCGCCGTCGAGCGGCAGGCGCGCGAGCTGGTCGACCGGGGTGGCGACGAAGCGATCGAGTTCGGGCAGCTGCGCGTCGAAGGCCTTGCCGATCAACCCGGTCAGGGCCGCGGCGTCCGGCGTCGGGTGCGCGACCAGCACGCTCACCACGAACGAGCCGCGCGCGACGGTGGCGGCCATGCTCGCCACGGCGGGCCGCCAATGCGCCCGCGCCGTGGGATAGTTCGGGATCGCGACGGCGACATTCTCGCGGCTGACCGCCGCGTCGGTCGCATCGAGGTCGACGGCGGCCTTGGCGGCGGCTTCCGGATCCGGCATGCGCAGCGCCAGCAGCGACAGCCCCTTGGTGCGGACCGAGTCGGTGCCCGCGACCTGGAATCCGGCGATCATGCCGTACTTGTCGAGCACGGCGCGCGCCTGCTCCGACAGCACACCGGACACCTTGGCCGGGGTCGGCAGCGGGACCGTGGGTTTGGCGTCGGCGGGCAGGGACAGGGCGGCGTCGGCCTTGGCCGGGTTGATCATCACCTCGCCGATCCGCACCGACTCCAGCACCCGGCCCGAGTACTCGTCGCCGTCCGGCGCTACCAGCGGAACATGCTGGTAGGTACCGTAATCCAGCGTCGACAGGTCGGCGTCGGCCGGTTCCGGCGTGCCCGCCACCGTGCAGCCGGTCAGCGCGAGGACGGCGAGCAGGGCGGCCGTCCGCACGGCAGCGCGGGGATCACAGCGGCGCATCGGCCCACCACTTCTCGCGCAGTTCGGCGCCGTTGTCGCCGCCGTTGACATCGATCCGGCAGAACGAGCGCGCCGGTTCGTCGAAGTAGACGTGCAGGAAGCCGGTCTGGGTCTTGTCCAGGCCGATATTGCTGCCCCAGTGCAGGTTCCCGGTGCCGGTCGGGCGGCGCCATTCCTCGTTGCCCTCGACCTGATCGGTGCTGGGCTGCGCCAGCATGCGGGAGCGGTCGGTATTGCAGACGATCGTGATCCCGACGGCGGGATCACGGTTTCCGCTACAGCTCATCTTCGCGATCGGTTCGGCCTTGTCCGTCGGCGCGAAGTTCCACTTCTCGTCGAACATGTAGCAGCCGGTAAGCTCCTGGTAGCCGACACCGAACTGGAAGGCGGGCAGCAGGTCGGGGAAGGTGTCGGCGACGAAGCTGTAGGCACCCCACGCGGTCGCCGGCGGCAGTGGCGGCAGCGTGGTGGACGCGGCCGTGCGCGATGCCGAGTCGTCGGGTCCGGCGGCGACCAGCGCCGCCGTCGTGGCGAGCCCGAGGACGACGACCACCGCTGCCGCCACCCGGAAGCCACGGCGGCGGATCAGTCTGCCCCACGGCGTCCGGCGGCGCAGCAGGGCCGCGGTGAACGGGTCGGCCTCGAGCATCGGGGCGGGTGGCCATGTCCCGCCGAAGCCCGGTCCGGCGACGGGCAGTGGCAGCACGGACGGTTCGTGCGGCGGGGCGTCCTGCACCGACGGCTGTGCCCGCGTCTCGGCGATCGTCGTCGCGCCGGGGAGCGCGGGGGTCGCCGCGGTCGGTGGCAGCGCGCGCCCGTCCGCCGCGGCACGAGCGGCCGCCGCCAGGTCACCGCAGGAGGCGAACCGGTCGGCGGGGTCTTTCGCCATGGCCCGCGCGATCACAGCGTCGAACGCGGCGGGCAGCTCCGGCCGGAGCGCCGACGGCCGCGGCGGTGGCTCGTGCAGGTGCGCGTACATCAGCGCCGCTGGTGTCTGCCGGACGAACGGCACTGTGCCGACCAGCAATTGGAACAGCGAGCAGCCGAGCGCGTAGACGTCGGCGCGCAGGTCGACCCGGTCGCCGCCGAGTTGTTCGGGCGCCACATAGGACAGGGTCGCGACGAGTCCGCCGCCCGCCGAGAGCGTCGCGGTGTCCTCGGCCCGGCGCGCGATCCCGAAGTCGGTGACCAGCACCCGGTCGGGATGACCCGCTTCCTCGGCCACCAGGATGTTGGCCGGCTTCACGTCGCGATGTAGGAGCCCGGCCCGGTGCACCGCGTCGAGTCCGCGCGCCGCCTCGCCGACGATGTGCACCGCCCGCGCCGGATCGAGCCCCGACGGCGCGTCGCGCACGAGTTCGGCCGCGTCCGACCCGGCGACGTACTGCGTGGCGATCCAGAGCTTGCCGTCGGTCTCCCCGCGATCGCGCACGGCGACGAGGTTCGGATGGGCCAGCGCGGCGGCGAGTTCGGCCTCGCGCAGGAACCTGGCCCGGAACTCGGGATCGGCGGCGTGGTCGTCGGCCAGGATCTTGAGCGCGTCGTGGCGCGGCAAGCGGGGATGGCGGGCCAGGTAGACGGTGCCCATGCCACCGGCGCCCAGTCGCCGCTCGATCAGATACCCGGCGAACTCCGCGCCCTCTGCGATACTCACCCGCCCCGGTCTCCCACGGTCACAGTGCTACCGGGACCCTTCCGGCAGCGTCTCCGAATCGGTCGCCGCTGAAGCCGGTCCCCACCCGGAGGTCATGTTCGAGCGACTATAACAGCACGAATCCGGTAGTGCGGTCCGGGAATTCCGACATCTCCGCACTACCGCCCCGGTTCGGTCCAGCCCTCGAGATCGCTCTTCGTCCCGGCCGGGCAGCCGTCCTGACCGGTCCGGCGCGGGAACATGATCAGGCAGCGTTGCGGGCCGGGACCGCCGACCGCGGTGGTGACCAGTACCGCGATCGACGAGCCGTCGGCGACGCGACGTGTCGAGAAGCCCAGGGTGCCGGTGACACCGCGATAGTCGCTCTCGCGCAACTGCACCGCGATCGCGGTCCGGTTCGGCGGCAGGTCGGCGAGGACGCCGCGGCTGGCCCGGACCGCCTGCAGGAACAGGCCGCTCACGTCGAACGCGAGCCCGGTGCGGTCACCAGCCCACGTCGGGCGGTAATCGGCCAGGTCCGGGTAGCCGCGCAGGTCCTCGATCAGCCCGGCCAGTTCGACGCACAGCTGCTCGTGTTCGAACGGCACCGGCTGATCGCCGAGTTTGCCGACGCCGCTGACGCAGTCGGCGCCGCCGAGCATCACCGGCGCGGCCTTGGACACGTAGCGCACCGTCAGGTTGGCCGGCAGCGCGGCGGTGGCCTTGGGGTCGGTGATCAGCCGGGTGACCGCGTCGTTGCCGAGGATCGCCGGTCCTGCGCCACTGAGGCAGCCGCGGCTGACCGCCTTGGCGAAGGTGGGGAAATCAGCGTTGCGGCCCGCGAAGAACAGCAGGGTGCGCCGGTCGGCGCCCTCGGTCTCGCACGGCGCGGGGAACCGGTACAGCTCCTGCTGTTCGCGCCAGCTCAGACTCTGCTGGGCGACACCGCGGCCGGCGAGCTCGGCCTGCAGATCGGCGACCAGCGTCGTCACGTACAGGTCGTCGGCCGCCTCGGGGTGGTAGATCGTCACCTTGTCGTAGCGCGGGGCGCCGTTCGGCTCGCGCGCGCCCTGGACGTAGTCGGCGACCAGCCGGGCCTGCACGGTATTGCTCGGCGCCGCTTGGAAATACAGGGGCGAGGCGCGATCCAGGCCGTCGGCCGACAGCGTCGTCGCGACCGCGGGCACGCCGAGTTCGCCGAGCCGGGCGATCGCCGTGCGGGTCTCGTCGGTACTGCGATCGATGCCGACCACGCCGAGCACGCTGGGGTCGTCGGCCACCAGGCCGCGCAGCGCGTGCTCGACCACCCAGCTCGCCTGGCGCATGTCCGAGCCGCCGTTGGCGATGACGACGCGCAGCAACGGTTCCGACTCGTCGGAGGCCAGCAGGGCGCGGCGCTGCTGCACCGCGAGCCCGGCCAGTTCCTCGACCTGGGCGTGCGGGTAGCGCACATTGGTGTCGGCGTAGCTGAGACCGGCGAAGTACACCAGCGAGACCAGCGGCCGGTCGGGGTTGCTCGCGCGGGCCTTCGTGGCCTGCTCGTTGAGCCGGAACACCTCGCGCTGCATGGCCGTCAGCTCGGGATCGTCGGCGAAGAGCTGCGCGGCGTTGTCGCTGTAGCCGACGCACTCACCGTCGCGCAGGGCCACCGAGACACCGCCGGTCCACGGCCACTGCGAGCACGGCGCGCCGCGCAGCGGCGGGAAGTAGACCAGCGCGGCGGCGACGGCCAGCGCGATCGGGATGAGCACGCACAGGCCGACGAACCAGCTGCGCGCCGCCATCGGCGGTGCGGGCGGCAGGGCGAGACCGCGGAAGCGCGGGTCGCTGATCCGCGGCGGCGTGTCCGGGGGCAGCAGCGCGCGCAGCGGCAGGAACCACGCGTCGGCCTGGCGGTGGGTGCGCCGGTTGTCGATCTCCCTGACCCAGCTCTGCAACGGGTCCGGCGGTTGCGGCGAGGGCTGCTCGGCCAGGCTCTCCAGGGTGCGCAGCGTGCGCAGCTCCCCGATGTCACCGAGCTCGCCGACCTCGCGGTTCGGGCCCTCGTCCCGGAATGCGACGAGCACCAGCGGGTCGAAATGCCCGGTCTCGTTCCTGATCTCGTTGATCCAGGTGAGGATGCGGGCACCGTCACTGCCCTCGGCGAGACCTCCGAGCAGCGCGACCGGATAGGCGGTGCGCCGCCAGCTCGACGGCCGCCAGATCCGGCGCCGGTACGCGTCGCGCAGATCCTCGAGGAACGCGTGGATCAGCAGTTTGGCGACCTGCTCCTCGTTCTCGTCGACCCGGTGCGAGGCGGTCAGCCGGGACGCGAAACCCAGGAAACTACCGGACAATTCGGGTGCAAGGTAGCGCTGGTGCAGGAACCACCTGGTCACCTTCGACATCCCGGGGATGCGCCCGGACACCCACAGCCACAGCCGCAGCACCGGCCACAGCGCGAGCACGCCGAAGACCACGCGCGAGATCGTGTCCCCCGCTACGCCTTCCGCGGTGTCGGAGCGGCTCGTCGGCGATCCGCTGCGCAGCAGCTTCGGCAGCCTGCGGCGCAGTTCGTCGGGGGCCTCGGACTCGTCGCTGGTGACCCGCTGGCGCGTCAGCCAATCGGCGGTGCGGTAGCGCGGGAACTTGATCGCGCCCATCGCGGTGTCGTCGGCCGCGAAGCCGGCGACCAGCTGCTGGATGATCGGCAGGCAATGCCCGGCGATCTCCTGATCGTCGTGCGAGCTGACCGCGGTGAGGTCAGGTGTGAGCGCGGTGCGTGGCAGGTCCGGCGCGTGCAGGTCGACCTTGGCCCGCGGGGTCGCGCGGCGGCCGCCCGATTCACTCAGCCAGCTGTAGAGGTCGGCGACCAGCACCGCGTGCCCCTGCACCCCGACCAGTTCGACGATCGGCCGGGGCAGCGTGCGACGCCCCCGCAGCAGCGTGCGCAGCACCCGCGGTTTGGTGTCGGGGATCTCCAGCGCCCGCAGCAACTCCAGCAGCTTGCCGACATCATTGGCATCGGGCACTTCGACGGCCTCCCCGGGCGATCAGCGAGCACACCGAACACCGTCGGCGTATTCGCCGAACGATACCCCGTACCGCCGACGCTCAAACGGTCAAAAGCCCAGCTTCCCCAGCTGTTTCGGGTCGCGCTGCCAGTCCTTGGCCACCTTCACGTGCAGGTTCAGGTAGATCCGGGTCCCCAGGATGTGCTCGATCTGCTTGCGGGCGTTGGTGCCGACCTCCTTGAGGCGGGAACCGTTCTTGCCGATGATGATCGCCTTCTGGCTCGGCCGTTCGACATACAGCAGGGCATGCACCTCGAGCATGTCCTCGTTGGCCTCGTACGGCTGGATCTCCTCGATCACCACGGCCAGCGAGTGCGGCAGTTCGTCGCGCACGCCCTCGAGCGCGGCCTCGCGGATCAGCTCGGCCATCAGAGTTTCCTCGGGCTCGTCGGTGATCTCGCCGTCGGGGTAGAACGCCGGGCCCTCGGGCATCTGCGCGGCGATCACGTCGACGAGCACCTCGACCTGCTCACCCTTGACCGCCGACACCGGCACGACCTCGGCCTCGGGCCCGAGCAGCTGCGAGACCGCCATCAACTGGTGGGCGACCTGGTCGCGACTCACCTTGTCGATCTTGGTGACCACGCCGAGCACGGTGGTCTTGGGCGCCATCATCTTGATCTGCTCGACGATCCAGCGGTCACCGGGTCCGATCTTCTCGTCGGCCGGGATGCACACGGCGATCACGTCGACCTCGGAGTAGGTGTCGCGCACGAGATCGTTGAGCCGCTGGCCGAGCAGCGTGCGCGGGCGGTGCAGGCCGGGGGTGTCGACCAGGATCAGCTGGGCGTGCTCGCGATGCACGATGCCGCGGATGGTGTGCCGGGTGGTCTGCGGACGCGAGGAGGTGATCGCGATCTTGGTGCCGACCAGGGCGTTGGTCAGCGTCGACTTGCCGGTGTTCGGGCGGCCGACGAAACAGACGAAGCCGGAACGGAATTCCTTGTCAGCCACCGTGCACCTCGCTCAGCACGGCGCCCGCGCGGTCGGTGCGGATCACCGCGGCCGAGGGCGAGACCTCGCGAACCGCGGCGATGCCCGCGTCGTCGGCGTCACCGCCGACGACGACGGCCGCCTCGAAACCCTCGGCGCCGCTGGAGATCGCGGCGGCCACGGCGGCCTGCAGCGCGGTCAGGCGCAGCGCCGTCAGCGCGACCTCGCCGGCGGCGTAGGTGCGACCGTCGGTGTCGCGGATGGCGGCGCCACTCGCGCCACCGGTGCGGCCCAGCGCGCCCCGCGCCAGCACCAGCAGTTTGTTGTCCTCGGCGTCCAATTCACTCATCGGTATCTCCGTTGTCGTCGGGCACGGTGACCTCCGCGGGCTCGCTGCCGTTGGTGGTCTGCTCGGTGCCGTTGGTCTTGCCCTTGCGGGACTTCTCGGTCTTCTTGTCCTTCTCGGCGTCGCGGCGCACCAGCACGGTGTTCACCCGCATCCGCCCGCGCGCGTCGGCGCCGCCCTCGCCGCGCAGCACCAGGCCGTAGACGGTCACCTTCGACCCGGGCAGCGGGACGCGCCCCAGCTCGTGGGCCAGCAGCCCACCCACGGTGTCGACGTCCTCATCCTCGATGTCGAGCCCGTACAGCTCGCCGAGATCCTCCACCGACAGCCGTGCCGACACCCGGTAGCGGCCGTCGCCCAGGTCTTCCACGGGCGGGGTCTCGTCGGTGTCGTACTCGTCGGCGATCTCGCCGACGATCTCCTCGAGCACGTCCTCGATGGTCACCAGACCCGCGATGCCGCCGTACTCGTCGACCAGCAGCGCCATGTGGTTGCGGCGGCGCTGCATCTCGTCGAGCAGATCGTCGAGCGGCTTGGAATCGGGGACGAACACCGCGGGCCGCATGACCTCGCGCACGGTCACCTTGCGGCTGCGATCGGCGTACGGGACAAGGTCTTTGAGGTACACCACGCCGAGCACGTCGTCGACGTTCTCGCCGACCACCGGAATCCGCGAGTGCCCCGACCGCACCGCCAGCGACATCGCCTGGGCCGCGGTCTTGTCGGCCTCGATCCACACCATCTCGGTGCGCGGCACCATCACCGCGCGGGCGAGGGTGTCGCCGAGTTCGAACACCGACTGGATCATCCGGCGTTCGTCGTCGGCGACCACGCCGCGCTCGCGGGCCATGTCGACCACTTCCCGCAGCTCGATCTCGGACGCGAAGGGGCCGTTGCGAAATCCCTTACCCGGGGTGATCGCGTTGCCGAGCAGGATCAGCAGCCTGCTCACCGGCCCCAGCGCCGCGCCGATGATCTGCAACGGCACCGCGGCGCCGAGCGCGATCGAGTAGGCGTGCTGGCGGCCGAGGGTGCGCGGGCCGACACCGATCACGACGTAGGACACGACCACCATCACCGTGGCGGTCACCAGCAGCGCCGTGCCCGCGCTCCACAGCGACAGGGCCGCGGCGGCGAGCAGGACGGTCGCGGTGATCTCGCACAGGATGCGCAGCAGCACCATGAGATTCACGTACCGCGGCCGGTCGTCGACGATCTTGCGCAGCCGCGCCGCGCCGGGCCGTTCCTCGCGGACCATGTCGTCGAGCCGGGCGCGCGACACCGTGTTCAACGCCGAGTCGACTCCGGCGAACACCCCGCCGAGGCCGATCAGCACGATCGCCAGCAGGATTTGGGTCAGTGCGGTCACGCGGGGCCCAGGGCGTCACCCGGTGCGGTGAAACCTGCCTTGCCGAGCAGTTGGGCATCGCGCTCGGCCAGTTCGGCGCGCCGCTGTTCCTCACGCAGGCTCACGTACCACTCCTCGAGCAGCTGGGCCTGCAGTGCGAACATCTCCTTCTCCTCCTCCGGCTCGGCATGGTCGTAGCCGAGCAGGTGGAGCACGCCGTGCACGGTGAGCAGTGCCAGCTCGTGGTCGAGGGAATGGCCCGCCTTCTGCGCCTGCCCCATCGCGAACTCCGGACAGAGCACGATGTCGCCGAGCATCGACGGGCCGGGCTCGGGGCTGTCGGGGCGACCGCCCGGCTCCAGCTCGTCCATCGGGAACGACATCACGTCGGTCGGGCCGGGCAGGTCCATCCAGCGCACGTGCAGGTCGGCCATGGTGTCGAGATCGACGAGCACCATCGACAGCTCGGCGGCGGGATGCACGTCCATCCGGCCGATGACGAAACGTGCGACGCTGACCAGGTCTTCTTCGGGGACGTCCATGCCCGATTCGTTGGCGATCTCGATGCTCACCTGTTCAGGGTACGGTGCCGACCCGACGCCGCCGGGAGCGGCATCGGGCCAGCGTGGCGTGAGTTACCCCCGGTTCGCGCGGCCGGCGGCGCGGCGCTGTGCCCGGTTGCCCGGGTAGTGCGGGCCGGGAACCGCGCGGGTGTCGGACTCGTACCGGTCGTAGGCGTCGACGATGTCGGAGACCAGCCGGTGGCGCACCACATCGGCGCTGGTGAGCTCCGAGAAGTGGATGTCGTCGATGTCGGTGAGGATCTCTGCGGCCGCCCGCAGACCCGAGCGCTGCCCGTTGGGCAGGTCGACCTGCGAGATGTCACCGGTGACCACCATCTTCGAACCGAAGCCGAGGCGGGTCAGGAACATCTTCATCTGCTCGGCCGTGGTGTTCTGCGCCTCGTCGAGAATGATGAACGAGTCGTTGAGGCTGCGGCCACGCATGTACGCCAGCGGCGCGACCTCGATGACACCCGAGGCGAGCAGCTTGGGGATCGCTTCCGGGTCCATCATGTCGTGCAGCGCGTCGTAGAGCGGTCGCAGATACGGGTCGATCTTGTCGTTGAGCGTGCCGGGCAGGAAGCCGAGCCGCTCGCCGGCCTCGACCGCGGGCCTGGTCAGGATGATGCGGGTGACCTGCTTGGACTGCAGGGCCTGCACCGCCTTGGCCATCGCCAGGTAGGTCTTGCCGGTACCGGCGGGACCGATGCCGAACACGATGGTGTTGGCGTCGATCGCGTCGACGTAGCGCTTCTGGTTCAGCGTCTTGGGCCGGATGGTCTTGCCGCGGCGCGACAGGATGTCCAGGCTCAGCACCTCGGCGGGCGATTCGGACACGCCCTCGGTGAGCATCGAGACAGTGTGCCGGACCGCTTCGGGGGTGATCACCCGATTGCGGCCGGTCAGCGCCACGAGCTGCTCGATGACGCGCTCGGCCAGCGCCACATCGCCGGCCTTACCGGTGATGGTGACGGTGTTGCCGCGGACGTGGATGTCGGCCGGGAGCAGCTTCTCGAGCTGACGAAGATTCTGGTCGGCCGAGCCGAGGAACGGGAAAACAGACTCCGGGGCGAGTTCGATGCTGGAACGCACTGTTCGCGCCGCGGGACCCGCGTTGTTTCCGCCTGCGCCGATGCCTGATACGGGGTTGGTGGGGTCGCCGATCTCGCCTGAGTTCTTCAAAAGTGGCTATGGCCTGCTTCCGGTCTCGACTGTGTGTTCGATGAGCACAGTTTAACGCGCGGCACCGACACCGCCCAGCGATATAACGGCGGGATCGGCCGAACCGCGATCGACCGGTGATCGCAGGTCACGAGCGGGCGGCGGCCGCCGGGCGGGTGATCTACCAGCGCGGAGTGAGCGCGCCGAGGGCACCGAGTGCCACCGCGGCGGCCGTGGAGGTGCGCAGCACGGTCGGGCCGAGCACCACGTTGGTGGCCCCCGCCTCGGCCAGCGCGGCCAGTTCGGCGTCGTCGAGGCCGCCCTCGGGCCCGACGATCAGCACGACATCGCCCGCCTGGGCCAGCGGCAGCTCGGTGAACTTGCCCGCGCCGGACTCGTGCAGGGCGGCGACGATCGCGCCGTCCGCGCCGGCCTTTCGCACCAGCTCGATCAGATCGCGGGTGCGGTGCAGGTCGGTGACCTCGGGAATGTAGGCCCGCCGGGACTGCCGTGCCGCGGTCTTGGCGGCGGCCCGCCACTTCTCGACGCCCTTGGCGGCCTTCGCCTCCCAGTTCGAGACGCACCGCGCGGCCTGCCACGGCACGATGACGTCGGCGCCCGCCTCGGTCATCAGCTCGACGGCCAGCTCCGACCGATCCGACTTGGGCAGCGCCTGCACCACGGTGACCCGCGGCGTCACCGGCGCGGCGATCCGCCGGTGCCGCACCGCGAGTTCGAGCCGGTCCTTCTGGGCCGCAACGACTTCCGATTCGGCGAGCACACCGCGTCCGTCGGACAGGGTGATCGGCTCGCCGACCTTGATCCGGCGCACGGTGGCCGCGTGCCTGCCCTCCGGACCGTCGAGGACCGCGACGGCACCCGGTTCGGGCACCTCGTCGAGGTAGAAGACCGTCGCGGCCACGGCCTCAGCGTCCGCTGAAGGACGCGCGCAGCCGGGCGAACAGGCCGCTGTTGTGCTCGGACTGCGCCGACATCACCTCGGCGCGGTCCTTGTCGCGCATGCCCTTGAACTTGCGCAGCAGGTCGGTCTGCTTCCCGTCCAGCTTGGTCGGCACGATGATGTCGAGGTGCGCCAGCAGGTCGCCGCGGGCGCCCGAGCGCAGCCGGGGCATGCCGTGGGCGCGCAGCTGGATGACCTCGCCGGGCTGGGTGCCCGCCGCGATGGTGAGCTCGGTCGGGCCGTCGAGGATGGTGTCGACGACGACCGTGGTGCCCAGGATGGCGTCGACCATCGGGACCCGGACGGTGCAGTGCAGGTCGTCGCCGTCGCGGACGAAGGTGTCGTGCGGCTGCTCGACGACCTCGACGTAGAGGTCACCGGCGTGGCCGCCACCGGGGCCGACCTCGCCTTGGGCGGCCAGCCGCACCCGCATGCCGTTGGCGACACCGGCCGGGATGGGCGCGGCGATCTCGCGACGCGCGCGGACCCGGCCGTCGCCACCGCACTTGTGGCAGGGGTCGGGGATGGTCTCGCCCGCGCCACGGCAGGTCGGGCAGGGACGCGAGGTGAGCACCTGGCCCAGGAAGGAGCGCTGCACCGACTGCACCTCACCGGCGCCGTCACAGGTCTCGCAGCGCACCGGCTTGGAGTTGCCGTTGGTGCCGGCGCCCTGACAGATGTCGCAGAGGATCGCGGTGTCGACGGTCAGGTGCTTGGTGACGCCGACCGCGCACTCGGCCAGGCTCAGCCGGGTACGGATCAGCGAGTCGGCGCCGGGCTGGACGCGGCCGCGCGGCTTGCGCGCGCCACCACCCTGCCCGCTCATGCCGCCGAAGAACGCTTCGAAGACGTCGCCGAGACCGCCGAAACCCGCGCCGTTGAAACCGGCACCGCCGCCGCCACTTTCGAGCGGGTCACCACCGAGGTCGACGATCCGGCGCTTCTCCGGATCGGTCAGCACCTCGTAGGCGGTCGAGACTTCCTTGAACTTGGCCTGTGCGGCCTCGTCCGGGTTCACGTCGGGGTGCAGTTCGCGGGCCAGTTTGCGGTAGGCGCGCTTGAGCTCCTGGTCGGTGGCGTTCTTGCCGACGCCGAGCAGTCCGTAGTAATCCCGTGCCACTGTGAGTTCTCTAGTCCTTGGTCGCTGTGGTCCAGCCGAGCGCCGGGCGCATCCTTAGTCGAATCCACTCAACTTTACCGGCCGAAGTATCGACCTTAACAGTTGCGGGTCGGGCCGATTCCGGCCCGCGTCATCTTTCGGCGAGTACCTCGCCGATGTAGCGGGCGACGGTCGCCACCGAGGCCATCGTTCCCGGATAGTCCATCCGGGTGGGGCCGAGTACCCCCATGCCGCCGAGCACCGCGCCCGCCGCGCCGTAGCCGGTGGACACCACCGAGGTGCCGCGCATCTGCTCGACCTGGGTCTCCTCGCCGATCTGCACCATCACCTGGCCCGGCTGCTGTGCCGCGGCCAGCAGTTTCAGCACGATGACCTGTTCCTCGAGCGCTTCCAGCACGGTCCGCAGCGAGCCGGGGAAGCCGAAGTCGGCGACATTGCGGGTGAGGTTGGCCGTGCCACCGAGGACCAGCCGTTCCTCCGGGTGCTCCACCAGGGTTTCCACCAGCACCGTGGAGACCCGCACGAGCACGTCCTTGATCTTGGCGGGCGCCCGCTCCGGCAGGCCGGCCACCGACGCGCTGGCCACCGACAGCAGCTTGCCGTCCATGGCGCCACCGAGCAGCCCGCGCACCGCGGCGAGATCGTCGTCGGAGATGACGGCACCGAGATCGACGATGCGCTGATCGACCCGGCCGGTGTCGGTGATCACCACCAGCAGCAGGCGGGCCGGATTGAGCGCGACGACCTCGATGTGGCGCACGATCGACGCCGAGACCGTGGGGTACTGCACGACCGCGACCTGGCGGGTGAGCTGGGCCAGCAACCGCACCCCGCGACGCAGGACGTCGTCGAGATCGACGCCTGATTCGAGGAACTCCATGATCGCGCGCCGCTCGGCGCCCGAGAGCGGCTTCACCTCGGCGATCCGGTCGACGAACTCGCGATACCCCTTGTCGGTGGGGATGCGGCCCGAGCTGGTGTGCGGCTGGGTGATGTACCCCTCGGCCTCCAGCACGGCCATGTCGTTGCGGATCGTGGCACTGGAAACACCCAGGTGGTGCCGTTCCACGAGCGACTTCGAGCCGATCGGTTCCTTGGTGGCGACGTAGTCCGCGACGATCGCTCGCAGGACCTCGAATCGCCGATCCTCGGTGCTCGACGCCATCGACCCCACCTCCTCGCTCGTGCCGGGTACGTCATCGGCCCGTGTACCGCTGTGTTCGACGCACAGACTCGCACGCGGACGCTCGGAGCGTCTCGTTCTCCAGTCTAATTGTCCGGTCCGAGATCGCCCGCTCACATGGTCGCGACGGAGTGGAGTTGTCCACAGGCCGTGGTTTGTCCACAGGTGGCGCGCCGGCTCTGGTACCGCTGCGCACGGCGGCGTACGTTCGGCACTGATTCAGCTGTTTACCAGCGTTTTTCGGGTGTCGACGGCGGGGGGCATGTGGTGCGGCGAGACGGCAGTGATACGGCCACGGCGGTGGCGCTGAATCCGGCGGAGTTCGCCGGATTCGATCGGGGGTGCGCGGAGTTCCTGCGGGTGATCGGGTCGCTCATCGCGCTGGCCGGCGAGATCGGCGACCAGGCGCGGTGGGGTCTGGGCGAGGACGACCCGCGGCTGATCTCCGCGACCACGGTGGTCGCCCGGCTGCGCGCCAAGGCGGACTCCGGCGCGAACAGTGTCGCCGCGGTGCTGGCGGCCCACGCCGACGCCGTCGCCGAACTCCGGTGCGCGTACCGAGCCGCGCGGGATGAACTGGTGCGCACGGACGACGAGGGGGCCGGTCGGCTCCGCGCGGTGGAACCCGCGGCAGGACAACCGATTTCCGGGAAGTCTCTGCCATGACCGGATACGAGCCACGAGCGATTCCCGATGGTGGCGAGAATGCGTGGCACTGGCGGCACGCGGAGATCGCGCGGGCGTTCACGGCGCTCGAGGTGACCGATGCGATCGCGCAGGCAGACCGGTTCGACCGGATCACGGTGCGGTGGACGGAAGGGCTGGACGCCTTCGCCCGGACCATGCGGGAAACACTCGCGACAGCCTGGGCGGGTGTCGGGGCCGACGCGGCCGGTGCCGCTGTCAGCGCGTATGTGGCGCGAGCGCGGGAGCTGACGCCCGCACTGGTGGAGCTACCCCGCCTGGTTCGGGCCGCCGCCGAGGCGATTGTCGCCACGAAGTACGCGATTCCCGAACTGGTCCTCGACGAGCCGAGATCGGCATTGTCGCCGTCGAGCGGGGCGGCGGCACATCGTGTAGTCGCCGCCGCGGAGGAGTCCGCGCGCCTCGCGATGCGGGAGCGGTATGTGCTGCCGTTCAGCGCGATCGACGACCGGATTTCTGTGCTGCCCCTGCCGATTCGGCCGGTCGGGTCGGAAGCGAATTCCGGCCGACAACGTGCGCGCGCCTGGAGTGCGGACGGCACGCACACACTGTCGGCAGGTAGACACCACCAGCCGTTGACGGACCATGATCACGCACTGCGGAGGGGCGGCGACGAACAGCCGTCGACCGACAACGACCGTGCTCTGCCCAAGAGCTACAACCCATTCCCATCGATCAACTGCGATCACCCACGGCGGATGGTCTCCAACCAGTCGGCGGACAGCGACCACGCACTACCTACGGACGGCGATCACCGGCCGTCGGCAGGACGCATGAACGCGCAATTGACGGACGAGGCGGCGAGTGGCGTAGGGAATACCGCGGCGGCAGTTCGAGACGAACCTTGTCAGGTCTCGTCACCGGATATCGGGCAACTGGACAGCACAGCGGCGAGCGGTGGATCGATCGCCACCGGCCTGGCTGTGGCGGACTCGAGTGCAGGTGAATCGGCCGGCGAGGGGATGCCGGGCGGGGTGTCGGCGGCGAGTTCAACGGTGGTGTCGTCGTCGACTACGGGCGTCAGCACCCCATCGCTCTCGGCTGCGCCCGCCAGCCATGAGTTCTCTGCGCCCGGTAGCACCGGATTCCTCGCACCCGGCGGCCCAGGGTCCGCTGCGCCGAGCGGCACCAGACTCCACACACCCAGTGGCCCAAGGTCCGCTGCGCCCGGCAGCACCGGACCCCACACACCCGGCGGCCATGGGACCGCTGCGCCCAGTAGCCATGGGTCGGCTGAGCCGAGTGGCCACGGATTCCATGCACCCGGTGCGCAGCGGTTCCGTGCGATCGGTGGTTCGGAGTTCGCGGCACATTCGGAGCCTGCTGTGCCGGGTATCGGGGCGTCGGTGGCAGGGCTCGGGCGGGCGGCCGCGGATCTCGGTGACAGCGGGCCGGGCTCGGGTGGGCCGACGGCAGCGGTGGGAGATCGGGGGGCGGCGGGTGGGATGCCCTACCGGTCGGGGCGCGAGGGCGACTTCGGTCGGCCGGAGGCGTGGCGCAGTGTGCCCGGGGCGGTGGGGCCGGTCATCGGGGCGAATCCGCCGGGGGTTCCGGCGCCGGCCCGGGTGATCGATCGGCTGTTCCACTACGCCGCGCCGTTCGGTCAGGCGCAGGAGCCGGGTGGTGGGGCAGAACGCGCGGTGCCGGCGTATCTGATCACACGGGCGAATACCGATGCGCTGCTCGGCGAAGGGCGACCTACGGTCGCCGGGGGTGTGATCGGCGGTGCGGCGGAATCAGGGCCGGACGCGCAGCACCGATCCTCGGCTCGGGGCTGATCGTGTCGGCGAGCCGAGAGCTACGAGCGGGTGCGGCCGATCGGATCGGCCGCCGGTGCGGACCGCCCGCGAAGGGCGGTCCGGCCCGATTCAGCGTTGGGCGGCGGTGGAGGCCGCGCCCACCTGCTTGCCCGCGAGGGCATCCAGGCCGAGCATCGCCAGCAGCGATACGCAGTCTTCCGCGTCGTGAGAATGTGACGCGACCGTGCGAGCGGCGACCGCGCACTGCCGCGCGTTCTCCGCCTTCTCCGCAGAGCGCGCCTCGGCGAATTCGCTCTGCTCTTGGACGAGGGTGATGTGCCGTTCGGTGGACATATAGCTCCCTAGGATCGAGCCGAAGCCTACGCCCCCAATCGTTATCTTCGGCCCCGAACCCACCGAACCCCGCACTCGACGACCCCGGTGCGTAGCCCCTCCGGTGAGGTGTGCATCACGCCTTCTCATGGCGCTGACCGGGCGATCATCGATGTCGCCGACGCCACTGCCCGACCCCGGAATTCCGGTCACGAATCGGTGTCAAGCGACCTGGGTCGTAGCCGCCCGCAGCAGTCGCAGCTGACCGATCTCGGCCACGTTCTTCATCAGTTCGGCATCGACCCAGGAGACCAGATGAGCGATCGTCAGCCCGGCGTCGGCGGGCCAGGGATAGGCCGACGCCGCGTCCAGTTCGGCGTCGTCGAGTGCGTCGACGATCGCGATCCAGTCCGCCCGCAGCTGACGCAGCCAGGCGATTGTCGGCGCTCCCGGCCCCGGCCAGGCGATGTCGGCCCGCTCCCGTGGCGTCCGGCGGCACACGTGGTCGATGGCCACGCTCCACCACCAGCCGATATGCCAGCTCAGCCAGGCCACCGTCGGGACCGGGATCGGATCGGGTTCGGTGTCGGCCCAGTCCGCGACCCAGCCGCCGGTGTCGTCGGGCCGCATCGTCCAGCACAGTTCGGCGGGCTCCCAGAGGAAGTCCGCCGCCGTCAGCCGATCCAGGTGGTACTCGAACAGCGACCAGGTCAGGTCGAACTGCCAGCGCACCAGCTCATTCCGCGAAGGAGACACGCGGCGCATCGTGTCACGGCCGCCGCGCGACCGATACCGAATATTCGCGGGTCAGTCGAGCAGGTCGCGGACCACGCCGTCGGCGAGGAGGCGGCCGCGGTCGGTGAGCACGAGGTGATCACCGGTGATCTCGGCGAGCCCGTCGGCCAGGATGCGGTCCAGCGCGGGGCGCGCGGTGGGTGCGAGGGTGGCCAGCGGCAGACCGGTCCGGAGGCGGACGGTGAGCATGAGGTGTTCGGTGTAGCGCTCGTCGTCGGTGAGGGCTTCCCAGCCCGCGGCGGGCAGGCCACCCAGAGCGACGCGGTCGGCGTAGCGCGACGGATGCTTGACGTTCCACCAGCGAACACCGCCGACATGGCTGTGCGCGCCGGGGCCTGCGCCGAGCCAGTCACCACCGTCCCAGTAGCCGAGGTTGTGGCGGCACCGGGCGGCGTCGTCGGCCGCCCAGTTGGAGACCTCGTACCAGGACAGGCCCGCGTCGGCGAGGCGAGCGTCGATCCGTTCGTAGCGGGCGGCGAGGACGTCTTCGTCGGGTGCGGGCAGTTCACCGCGACGGACCTTGCGCGCCAAGGCGGTTCCGTCCTCGACGATCAGCGAATAGGCGGAGACGTGGTCGACACCGGCGGCCAGCACGGCGTCGAGGCTCGCGTCCAGATCGGCGTCGGTCTCACCGGGCGTGCCGTAGATGAGGTCCAGATTGACGTGGTCGAACCCGGCGGCCCTGGCTTCCTTCGCCGCCGCCACCGCGCGGCCGGGCGTGTGGGTGCGGTCCAGGATCTTCAGCACGTGCTGGGCCGCGGACTGCATGCCCAGCGACACCCGGGTGTAGCCGGCGGCCCGGATGCGCTCGAAGAACTCCGGCGCGGTGGACTCCGGATTGGACTCGGTGGTCACCTCGGCGTCGACGGCCAGAGTGAAGTTCGCGCGCACCGCGTCCAAGACCGCGGCCAGTCCGTCACCGCCGAGCAGCGACGGGGTTCCCCCGCCGACGAAGACGGTCGACACCGGCGGCGTCGCGCTCGGCAGCGCCGCGAACTCGGTCGCGGCGGTCGCGAGCTCACCGCGCAGCGCCTCGAGCCACGATTGCGGCGACGCCGAGGTCCCCAGCTCCCCCGCCGTATAGGTGTTGAAGTCGCAGTACCCGCACCGGGTGGCACAGAACGGCACGTGCACGTAGACCCCGAACGCGCCGCCCCCGAAATCGCGCAGCACCGGCCGATCGGCATCGGCCGGTGTCACGCCGGGAGCCCCGGAAGCAGCGCTGATAGTCACCCCTCCAGTCTGCCGGGCTCCCGTCGGCTCCGGCACGCAGGGGCCGACCGGGGTCCCGGATCGACCGGTCGGCGATCAGTCGGCCACCACGGGGGTGTTCTGATTGGCGGTGAGCACCCAGGCGCCGTCCTCCTTGGTCATGACGTACATCGGCGTGCCCTGCCCCGACAGCTCGCCGTCCAGGGTGAAGTAGCGCTGCCGGATCTTGACGGCGGCGACGTCGGGCCGCAGGAACAGCACGTGCTCGATCTCGTAGGTCGCCTTGCCGTGGGTGGTGGCGCCGGGCAGCACCTGCGCGGTGAACTCGGCGATGGCGGGTCTGCCGAACAGCCGCTTGCCGTGGCCGGTGGTCCAGATCGCGTCCGCCCGGAAGACGGCGGTGAACTCGTCGATCAGTTCGTTGTCCTGGGCGTGGGCGATGGACTCGACGACGGCGGTGATGGCCGCGAGTTCGGTCTCGAGATCGGCGGGCGTCTGCCCCGCCACGGTGGCGTCGTTGCTCATGCGACCACTGTGCAACCTCAACGACGCTCCAGGTCAACGCGCTGTGCCGCACCGCACATCCGGGGTCCATGACGAATCACAAGTCGCTTCCAGCCGGAGAACTATGACCCCCGTCACAGAACGAGACGACCGTCCAGGGAATTTCCCCCAAAAGTGCGGGAAATATCTCCTTGCGGTCGGAACGACCCGGCTGACATGGCACAATAGGCCCATGCACGCAACTGGAGTACGACTCGTGGCCCGGCGCCACGTCGACTTCCAGCGTGTCTGCAGCGCCTGTTGTCGGCCCGGTTTCCACCGGTAGCGCAGCGGCGTCCACGCCCGGGTCTCCCCCGGTGCCATCGACTTTCATCGGCCCGCTGACCACCTGACGCGAGCCAGCCCCTCGCGCCTTCAGCACGGATGTACCACCCACCCCCGCAGGAGCGACCCCACATGACGTCGAGCACCGACGCCGCTTCGACCGAACAGTCGACGCCGGCCCGCCCCGAGCGCCCGGCAGCCGAACGCCGCGTCCGGCCCGATCGGCCGCGCAGCGAAGCCCCCGTCGCGCCGCGCGAGCGCACCGGCAAGCCGGTCCGCCGCCGCTCCGAGGGCCAGTGGGCCCTCGGCTACCGCGAGCCGCTGAACCCGAACGAGCAGTCCAAGAAGGACGACAACCCGCTCAACGTGCGCGCGCGCATCGAGAACATCTACGCCAAGGGCGGCTTCGACTCGATCGACAAAGCCGACCTGCGCGGCCGCTTCCGCTGGTGGGGTCTCTACACCCAGCGCGAAGAGGGCTACGACGGCACCTGGACCGACGACGACAACATCGACATCCTCGAAGCCAAGTACTTCATGATGCGGGTGCGCTGCGACGCGGGCGCGCTCAGCGTCGCCCAGCTGCGCACCATCGGCGGCATCTCCACCGAGTTCGGTCGCGACACCGCCGACCTGTCCGACCGCGAGAACGTCCAGTACCACTGGATCGAGGTCGAGAACGTCCCGGAGATCTGGCGGCGGCTGGAGTCGGTCGGTCTGCACACCACCGAGGCCTGCGGTGACTGCCCCCGCGTCGTCCTCGGTTCGCCGCTGGCCGGTGAGTCGCTAGACGAGATCATCGACCCGACCTGGGCCATCGACGAGATCGTGAAGCGCTACATCGGGAAGAAGGAGTACTCCAACCTTCCCCGCAAGTTCAAGACCGCGATCTCGGGTCAGCAGGACGTGGTGCACGAGATCAACGACGTCGCCTTCGTCGGCGTGAACCATCCCGAGCACGGCCCCGGCCTCGACCTCTGGGTCGGCGGCGGTCTGTCGACCAACCCGATGCTGGCCAAGCGGGTCGGCGCGTGGGTGCCGCTCGACGAGGTGCCCGACGTGTGGGAGGCCGTGGTCTCGCTGTTCCGCGACTACGGCTACCGCCGCCTGCGCACCAAGGCCCGCCTGAAGTTCCTGATCAAGGACTGGGGCATCGAGAAGTTCCGCCAGGTGCTCGAGGACGAGTACCTCAAGCGCAAGCTGATCGACGGCCCCGCGCCGGAGCAGCCGGCCAAGCCGATCGACCACGTCGGCGTGCAGAAGCTGCGCAACGGCCTCAACGCCGTCGGCTTCTCCCCCATCGCCGGTCGCGTCTCGGGCACCATCCTGAGCAAGGTCGCCGACGCCGCCGAGAAGTACGGCTCGGACCGCATCCGGTTCACCCCGTACCAGAAGCTGATCATCCTCGACATCGCCGACGATCAGGTCGACGCGCTGATCGACGAGCTGGAGCCGCTGGGTCTGCAGGCCCGTCCGTCGATCTGGCGGCGCAACCTGCTCGCCTGCTCGGGCATCGAGTTCTGCAAGCTGTCCTTCGTCGAGACCCGCAAGCGGTCGCAGGTGCTCGCGCCGGAGCTCGAGCAGCGCCTGGCCGACATCAACGCCGAGCTCGACGTGCCGATCACCATCAACATCAACGGCTGCCCGAACTCCTGCGGCCGGTCCCAGATCGCCGACATCGGCTTCAAGGGGCAGCTCGTCGACGACGGCGACGGGAATCAGGTCGAGGGTTTCCAGGTTCACCTGGGTGGCAGCCTCGGTCTGGATTCCGGATTCGGCCGCAAGCTGCGTCAGCACAAGGTGACCAGCGTGGAGCTCGGTGACTACATCGACCGCGTCGTACGCAACTTCGTCAAGAACCGGGAAGCCGGTGAGCGATTCGCGGTGTGGGCCGTGCGCGCCGACGAGGCCGACCTCCGCTAGTGGATGAGGGGATCTCAACTGTGACAACGAATCTCGCCGCGAAGCTGTCCGAGGACGAGCTGCGGGCCATCGCCGAGCAAGGCGCGGCCGAGCTCGGCACCGAGGCCTCGGCCGCCGACCTGATCGCCTGGACCGACCGCACCTTCGGCACCAACTACATCGTCGCCTCGAACATGCAGGACGGCGTGCTGGTGCACCTGGCCGCGCAGACCCGGCCCGGCGTCGACGTGCTGTTCCTCGACACCGGCTACCACTTCGCCGAGACCATCGGCACCCGCGACGCGGTCGAGGCCGTCTACGGGGTGAACGTGGTCAACGTGCGCCCCGAACACAGTGTCGCCGAACAGGATCAGCTGCTCGGCAAGGATCTGTTCGCCCGCGACGCCGCGGAATGCTGCCGGTTGCGCAAGGTCGTTCCGCTGAAGAAGTCCCTGGCCGGCTACAACGCCTGGGTCACCGGCATCCGCCGCGTCGAGGCGCCCACCCGCGCCAACGCGCCGCTGATCTCGTTCGACGAAGCCTTCGGACTGGTGAAGATCAACCCGATCGCGCCGTGGTCCGACGACGAGATGCAGGCCTACATCGAGGCCAACGGCATCCTCGTCAATCCCCTGGTGGAGGAGGGTTATCCGTCCATCGGCTGCGCGCCGTGCACGCGCAAGCCCGAGCCGGGGTCCGATCCGCGCAGCGGCCGCTGGGCCGGCCTCGCCAAGACCGAATGCGGATTGCACCAATCATGACCATCACCACCACCGGGAGTGAGCCTGTGAGTACCAACACCACCGAACGCGACCTCGGCCTGACTGAGTTCGACACCCTCGCGGCGCTGGAATCCGAGGCGATCCACATCTTCCGTGAGGTCGCGGGCGAATTCGAGCGGCCGGTGATCCTGTTCTCCGGCGGCAAGGACTCGACCGTGCTGCTGCACCTGGCGCTCAAGGCCTTCTGGCCCGCGCCGCTGCCGTTCGCGCTGCTGCACGTCGACACCGGGCACAACCTGGACGAGGTGCTCGAGTTCCGCGACAAGGTGGTGGACAAGTACGGCCTGCGCCTGCACGTCGCTTCGGTCGAGGAGTACCTGGCCGACGGCCGGCTCACCGAGCGCCCCGACGGCATCCGCAACCCGCTGCAGACCGTCCCGCTGCTCGACGCCATCACCGAGCACCGCTTCGACGCGGTCTTCGGCGGCGGCCGTCGCGACGAGGAGCGCTCGCGCGCCAAGGAGCGGATCTTCTCGCTGCGCAACGCCTTCGGCCAGTGGGACCCGAAGCGCCAGCGCCCCGAGCTGTGGAACCTCTACAACGGCAAGCACGCGCCGGGTGAGCACGTGCGGGTGTTCCCGCTGAGCAACTGGACCGAGCTCGACATCTGGCGTTACATCGCCCGCGAGGACATCGACCTGGCCAGCATCTACTACGCCCACGAGCGCCCGGTGTACCAGCGCGACGGCATGTGGATGACCCCCGGTGTCTGGGGTGGCCCGGCCGAGAACGAGGTGCTGGAGACCCGCTCGGTGCGCTACCGCACCGTCGGCGACGGTTCCACCACCGGCGCCATCATCTCCGACGCGGCCGACAACGAGGCCATCCTGGCCGAGGTCGCCGCGTCCCGACTGACCGAACGTGGTGCTACTCGCGGCGACGACCGTGTGTCGGAAGCCGCCATGGAAGACCGCAAGCGAGAGGGTTATTTCTGATGTCCGACCTATTGAGGCTGGCCACCGCCGGTTCTGTCGACGACGGTAAGTCCACCCTGGTCGGACGGCTGCTCTACGACACGAAGTCCGTGCTGGCCGATCAGATCGACGCCGTCACCCGCGCCTCGGTCGACAAGGGTCTGTCCACCCCGGACCTGTCGCTGCTGGTCGACGGTCTGCGTGCCGAGCGCGAGCAGGGCATCACCATCGACGTGGCGTACCGCTACTTCGCCACGCCCAAGCGGTCTTTCGTGCTCGCCGACACCCCCGGTCACGTGCAGTACACCCGCAACACGGTGTCCGGCGCGTCCACCGCGCAGCTGGTGATCCTGCTGGTCGACGCGCGCAAGGGCGTCATCGAGCAGACCCGCCGCCACGCCGCGGTGCTGGCGCTGCTCGGCGTGCCGAAGCTGGTGCTGGCCGTGAACAAGATCGACCTGGTCGACAATCCGGCCGAGGTGTTCGCCGCGATCTCCGCGGAGTTCAACTCGCTGACCGCGAAGCTGGGCTGGGCCGACGAGGACGTCCTCGAGATCCCGGTCTCGGCACTGCACGGCGACAACATCGCCAGCCGGTCGGACAACACCCCGTACTACGACGGCCCCTCGCTGATCGAGCACCTGGAATCGGTGCCGGTGGACGCGGATTCGACCGGCGCGCACGCCCTCGGCCTGCGTTTCCCGGTGCAGTACGTGATCCGGCCGCGCACCGCCGAGTACCCCGATTACCGCGGCTACGCGGGCCAGATCGCGGCCGGTTCGGTCTCCCCCGGTGACGAGATCGTGGTGCTGCCCTCGGGCAAGCGCACCACCGTCGAGCGCATCGACACCCCCGACGGCGAACTCGCCGTCGCCCAGGTGGGCCGCAGCGTGACGCTGATCCTGGCCGACGAGGTCGACATCTCGCGCGGCGACATCATCGCCTCGGTGGCCGACGCGCCGGAGGCGATCGACACCTTCGACGCGACCGTGTGCTGGCTGGGCGACAAGTCGCTGCGTCCCGGCGCCCGGCTGCTGCTCAAGCACGGCGCCAAGACCACGCAGGCGATCGTCGGCGCGCTCGTGGAGCGGTTCGACGAGCAGACCCTGACCGCCGAGCCGAGCCCGGAGACGCTGGAGCTCAACGACATCGGCCGGGTGTCGCTGCGCCTGGCCGAGCCGATCCCGGCCGACGACTACCGCACCAACCGGCACACCGGGTCGTTCCTGCTGATCGACCCCGCCGGTGGCAACACCCTGGCCGCCGGCCTGGTCGGCGATGTGCTGACCTCGGTCGAGGTCGGTACCGCGGTCTGATGACGTCGGTACTCGCCCCGCTGCGTGGTGCCGCCGTGGCGCCGCGCGGCGGGCGCGGGCTCGCGCTGATCCTGGTCGCCCACGGCAGCCGTGACCCGCGTTCGGCGGCGAACGCGGCGGCCGTGCGCGATCTGGTCGCCGCGCAGCGACCGGACCTGACCGTCCGGCTCGCCTTTCTCGATCTCAACGCGCCGTCGGTCGACCAGGTCGTCGACGCGGTCGCCGCGCAGGGCCACACCGGCGCGATCGTGGTGCCGATGCTGCTCGGCAGCGCGTTCCACGCCCGCGTCGATCTGCCCGGACTGCTCGACGTGGCACGGCGCAGACATCCGCTGCTCCAGCTGGATCAGGCCGACGTCCTCGGTCCCGATCCACGCCTGATCACCGCTCTGTGCGACCGGATCGTCGAGGCCGTCCCCACCGGGGCGGGCCGGATCGGGATCGCCGTGGCCGCGGTCGGTTCCTCGCGCGCCGGCGCCAACGAGCGCACCGCCGAGGTCGCCGTCGAGGTGGCTCGGCGCACCGGACTGCGCACCGAGATCTGCTTCGCGACCAGCGAACCCACTGTTCGGGAGGCGGCCGAGCGACTGCGCGCCCGCGGCGCCGAACGCCTCGTCGTCGCGCCGTGGTTCCTCGCGCCCGGCCTGCTCACCGACCGGTTGCGCACCGCCGCACCGGAATTCGTCCATGTCCCGGCGCTGGGCGCGCACCCGCTGCTCGCCGCCGTCGTGTGGGATCGCTACGACGTGGCCGTCGGCGCGGAGTGGGAACTGACCGCCTGAGCGATCCGCCTCAAGGGTGCGCTACGACGGAGTCCGGTACCGGCGCGATATCGGGGACGAACGAGTCCAGCGCGGCCGCACCGATTTCCACCGGCACTCCCTGCGGAGCCGGCATCGAGGGGGCATCGATCGGTACCCCTTGACCGGGATCGGCGGGGATACCGCGCGTTTCGAGTGGGGCCTGCGCCGGGATCTCGACTGTCAGCGTCCACGGCACCTGGTCGGACGGCACGTCGTGCCCCGGCGTGGCCGAGTCCGGTGTCGTCGGCGGATAGGCCACGGAGACGCTCGCCGAGCTCTCGACGAATCCGGTGGGCTCCGCTCTCGTGGATCCCACCGACGAATCCACAACCGCCCGGTCGGGCGTCCGCTCGTCGTGATCAGCCACCGAGGGGTCCGATGGCGACAGGTCCGCGTTCTCGGGTCCACGCGGGGTCCAGCGGCTCGCCGGAACGACCGGCAGTGCGCGTTCCGGCCCGGAAACCGGTGCCGCGCCGACGTGCTCGCCGGGCACCGCGGGCAGCGCCCGCCCGGGTGCCGCCACCAGCGCACCGCCACGCCCGTCGTCGGCGCGCAGCAGCCCCAGCGCGACCGAGAACAGCAGGGGCACCGCGATCGCGGCGGCGACGAGCGCACCGCGCGAGATCGGCCGACGGACCGGAACCAGTACGGTGCCCGCGGCCGCGCGCCGCGCGCCGAGCAGCGCCGCGCCCCGGGCGATGGACTCGCCCGGCACCGGTTCACGCAGGACCGGACAGCGCAGGGCGTCGGCCAGCGCGTGCGCCACCTCGACCGGGGACGCCGCACCGCCGACGAGAAGCACCGCGTCGAGGCGCCCGGCGGAAAGCCCTGCGGTACGCAGGCATTCGTGCACGAGGGGCAGTGAATCCCGGACGAGCCGATCGCGGACCGCGAGCGCGTGCCCCGGATCCGGAGCGGCGGGTTCCTCCTCCTCCGCCAGATCGTGCGCGGTGACCGCCAGCGCCGCGGCGGTCGAGCGGCCACCGAACGCATAGGACCGGGCGGGCCGACCGGCGATCCGATGCCCCCGCCGGTCCCGCACGACCACCGCGAGATCGAGCGAGGTCGCGCCCAGGTCGTACACCAGCAGGGTCGCCGAATCCGGTGCGGCAGTGACGGTCTCGTCCGACCGATCGAGCACCGCGGCGGCCGCGATCGGCTCGGGCACCAACTCGACCTCACCCAGCCGTGCCCGTCCGAGCTCACGCCGGAGCGCGGCGAGGTGCCGCTCGTCGTAGACGGCGGGGACGGTCAGCACGGTGTGCTCGGCGACCGCGCCGTGCGCGGCCATCGCGTCCCCGAGCACCCGGACGACCAGTTCCTCGGCCGGGGGTTCGAGCAACAGCCCACCGGCGATGGTCAGGTCGGCGAAACCGAGGATCCGGTCCGCCCGGGAGCCGGTCCGGTCCCGCCGCACCACCGGATCGTCGCCGCCGCCGAGCACCGCGCAGACCGTGTTGCGCGCACCGATGGACACTCCCCAGCCGACCGCCATCGCACACCCATCTCTCTCGGCCGACAGCGGCCGGGAACGTCTTTACCCGACCCGAAGAAATAGTTTAGCCTCTCCTAATCTTTTGCTGGAACACCGGGTGGAGGCCTCGATGGCGGAGAACTTGCTGGTCATTCGACCTGAAGCGGCTGTTGCGCCGACGATCTGGGGCACGCTCCGTGCCCCGGCACCGCGCGGCGGCCGCTGGCCCGCCCCCGAACCCGAGCGGCCGATCGGCCCGCTCGATTCCTGGTGGCTCATCGGCGCCGCGGCACTCGGATCGACGGTACTGCTCGGCGGCGTCCTGTGGGTGGCCACCCACGTCCACCCGGACCCCGCGCTGCACACCGCCGGACTGTTCGTCCACCTGGCGGGGCTGACACTCGGATTCGGCGGGGTACTCATCGCCGACTACCTGACCGCGCTGTGGCTGACCGGGCGCAGCACCCTGGCCGAGGCGATGGCAGGCGTCTCCCGGATGCACGTGCCGATCTGGCTCGGTCTCGCGACGCTCGTCGTCAGCGGTACCGTGCTCGAGCCGAATCTCGGTTCGCCGCTGACCCAGACCAAGATGGTGCTGACCGCGATTCTCACCGTCAACGGCTTACAGGCGACGGTGCTGAGCACGCGACTGGCCGAACGGACGACCGCACCGCTCCCGCCGCGATTGCTGCTCTGGGGTGCCGCCTCCGGTGCGATCTCCCAGATCTGCTGGTGGGGCGCCATCGCCATCGGCTTCTGGAACGCCCAGCACTGACCCGAGACCCCCGGGTCGAGTGACCCAGTTCACAGGTCACCCCTCTTCACTAGATACCCCCAGGGGGTATATGTTCGTAGCAACGCACAGCGAACAGAAAAGAGGCGATCACGATGACCACCAACGCCCACGCCGGACACCACACCCACGCCGGACACGCTGACACCGCGCACGCGGCACATCAGAACAACCACGCGGACAACGGAATCGATACCGCCGCGCACGCGGCACACCAGGGACACGGCAAGCACGCGGCCGCCGACCACGGCGACGCCCACGCGGGCCACGCCGCGGGCGCGCCGGGCGGCCTGCTGGTCACCCAGGACGGGTACACCCTCGACCTCGACACCACCATCGCCGCGCCAGGCGCCATCGACTTCCGGTTCCGGATCCTCGGCCCGGACGGGGCGGCGGTCACCGAGTTCGACCCCATCCACGACCGCGAACTGCATCTGATCGTCGCGCGCCGGGAGCTGACCGGGTTCTGGCACGTCCATCCGGTGCGCGAGGCCGACGGCACCTGGGTGATCCGCCTCGACCTGCCCGAGGCGGGCGCCTACCGGGTCTTCACCGATATCGCGCCGCGCGCGCTGGGCCGCACGATCACCCTCGGCGCCGACCTCGCGATCGCGGGCCACTATGCGCCGCAACCGGTTCCGGCGGTCGGGCGCACCGCGACGGTCGACGGGTACGAGGTCACCGTCGACGGCGAGCTGCGCGCCGAGGGCGATCTACTCACGCTGACCGTCCGCAAAGACGGTGCGCCGGTGACGGATCTGCAGCCCTACCTGGCCGCCTTCGGCCACCTGGTGATCCTGCGCGCGGGCGATCTCGCCTACGTGCACGTGCATCCGAACGGCGAACCCGGCGACGGCGTCACCCCGGCCGGACCCGAGATCACCTTCCACACCGCCGTTCCCGGTCCGGGCACCTACCGCCTGTTCCTCGATTTCCGGCACGGCGAGGTGGTCCGCACCGCCGCGTTCACGCTCACCGCGGGCATCGCGGCGCCGCGGCACGCCGAGCACGCCGGACACGCACACCACCACTGAGTCGCCGATCGATGGCGTTTCCGGGGCCGGTCAGGACGCGAGCAGACGCGTGGCGATGGCGCGCGCGGCGTCGACCCGCGCCGAATCCCCGATCTGGCGTGCGATATTGGCCGCGCTCACCACCGCGTCGAGCTCGAACACCAGCTGCTCCGGGTCGGCGCCGGCGAAATCACCGAGCTCCTGCGCCTTGCGGATCTCGACGGCCAGCAGCGCCAGCCACTCGTCGTGGTCGGCCACCACGGCATCGCGGACCGGCCCCTCCTTGCTGCTGTACTCGGTCAGCGTGGCGACGCGAAAACAGCCACCGGGGAAGGGCGGATCCTCGATGTGCGCGAACCAGCGGTCGATCAGCGTCCTGATCCGGCCCGCGCCGCGGGACTCCCTCAGGCTCGGCGCGATCACCCGTTCGATGAACACGTCACGGGCGGTCGCCACGGCGGCCAGCTGCAGCGCCTCCTTGGTGCCGAACAGCGTGGCGATGCCGCTCTTGCTGATCCCCAGATCGGTGGCGAGCATGCCGATGCTGATGCCGTCCAGCCCTTCGATGGAGGCGAGCTCGGCGGCGCGCCGCGCGATCGTGGCCCTGGCGCGGGCGCCCTTGGCCAGTCGTTGGTCGCCGGACTCGGTCAGCTGGGTCATGAACTCCATTGTTCCACCGCCTCTTGCATGAGTGAACGATCGGTCGTACTTTTATCTACGAACGATCGTACGTTCTTATTTCTCCTCCGTGAAGGAACTTCCCATGACCGACGTTTCCGCTCGGCCCGAAGATTCGCCGACCAGCACGCCACCCGACACCGGCGCCGCGGGCCGCACCCTGGCCGTGTCGGCGGGTGCCGCGTTCATCGCCTTCCTCGACCTGTCCGTGGTCAACATCGCGTTCCCCACCATTTCCACCACCTACCCCGGCACCGCGACCAGCACGCTGACCTGGATCGTCAGCGGCTACGCGATCGCCTTCGCCGCCCTGCTGACGCCGGCGGGCCGGCTGGCCGACGTGCTCGGGCGGCGCCGGATGTTCGCCCTCGCACTGGCCGGATTCGCCGTCACCTCGCTGCTGTGCGGACTCGCGCCGAGCGCGGGCTGGCTCATCGCCGGACGCGTATTGCAGGGCATGACGGCGGCGTTCATGGTGCCCGCCGCGCTGGCGCTGGTGCTGGCCGCCACACCCAGGGAGAAGATCGGCTCCGCCATCGCCGTCTGGACGGCCGCGGGCGGCTTCGCCGCGGTGGTCGGCCCGGCCATCGGCGGCGCGCTCGTCGAAAGCCTGGGCTGGCGCGCGGTCTTCCTCGTCAACGTGCCGATCGCGCTCGCGCTGATCGTGCCCGGCCTGCGACTGCCGAGCACCGACGACACCCGCCGCGACGCCGCCCTGCCCGATCCGCTGGGCATCCTCGCCGTCGCGATCGGCCTCGGCGCCGTCGTCGCCGCCATCACCGAGGGACAGACCTGGGGCTGGACCGCGCCCGGCACGCTCGCCGCGCTGATCGGCGGCACGGTGCTGGTGGCGTTCGCGCTGGTGCGCTCGGCACGGCACCCCGATCCGGCCGTGGCCGTAGCACTGTGGCGGGACCGGCAATTCGCGCTCGCCAACGCGGGTTCGCTCCTGTTCGGCGCGACCATGTTCGCCTGGCTGCTCGCCGGACCGATGTTCCTGGACGCGCTCTGGGGCTACTCGGTGCTCGAATCGGCCGCGGCGCTGACCGTCGGCGCGGCGGCGTCGATGGTGACCTCGGTGATCGTCGGCCGGATCACCGCGCCGCAGGGCCAGCGCTGGGCCGGGGTGATCGGCGCGCTGATGTACGCCGCCTCGCTGGCCTGGATGAGCACCGACGCGTTCGGCCCCGACCCCGCGCTGTGGTCGGCGTGGGTGCCCGCCGGGCTGCTCGGCGGCGGCGGGATCGGCATCGTGGTCACCGTGCTCGGCACGGCGGCCGCGAGTTCGGTTCCCCCGCAGCAGTTCGCGGCCGGGATCGGTATGAACGTGACCGCCCGGCAGGTGGGTGGCGCGCTCGGGGTGGCGGTGCTCGCCGCCGTCTTCACCGCGATTCCCGGCGACGCGGTGCGCGCCTTCCACACGGTGTTCGCCGTCGGCGCGGTGATCGGTCTCGCGGTCGCGCTGCTGCTCGTCGTCCCGTCCCGTGCCCATACTGATCGCTAGGAGTTGCGAGATGTCGTCCACCACACCGTTGTCCGAGCAGTACACCGAGGCCGACGATCCACTCCTGCTGCACCCCGACGAGGCGAGCGCGCTGCTGCGCGACGCGCCGTGGCAGCGCTTCGCGGTGCTGGGCGACTCGATCGCCGCGGGCACCGGCGACCCGAGCCCCGGCTACGCGCCGGGCGGGTGGGCCGACCGGGTCGCCGCCGTCCTGTCGTCGGTGAATCCCGCGCTGGTGTACCGCAATACCGGCCGGATCGGCGCGACCAGCACCCAGGTCAGGCAGTATCAGCTGCCCGAGATCCTGGACTTCGCGCCGGATCTCGTGCACATCAGTTGCGGCGGCAACGATCTGTTCGAAGCGGGCGGCGACCCGAACCGGCTGCGGAACAACCTCTCGGCGATGTTCGCCGAACTGGCCGCGACGGGAGCGCGGTTGTCGGTGTTCACCGTGGCCGATGTGTGGGAGATCGAGCGGATGGCGCCGATGCGGCCCATGCGGCCGCGCATGGCCGAGATGAACGAGGTGATCCGTGCGGTGGCCGCCGACTACGACGCGGTGCTCACCGAGTTCTGGGATCACCCGGTGCGGACGCGGCCGGGCCTGATGAGTGCCGATCTCATCCACTTCACCACCAGCGGGCACGCGGTCGTGGCGACCGAGGTGATCCGCGCACTGGCCGCGCGCCTCGACAGCTAGTGCGCTGTGGTGTCGGCGGTAGCCCCGCCGGCACCACAGCGCGGTCAGCTGTTGCCGCGGACCAATTCGGTGCCGAGGGCCACGAGTTCGGCGCGGACTTCCGGCGGTCCGAGCACCTCGACATCGGCGCCCCAGCCCGCCAATTGCCGGGCGACCATCTTCGCGGTGTCGGCGGTGATCCTGGCCTCGACCCGGCCGTCCTCGGTGGGTCCGAGCAGGGTGCAGTTGCGGCCCTGCTGATCGGCCAGGATCGGTGCGAGCGCCGCCGACACCAGCACCGTCGCGGCGACGGCGGCCCGCCGTTCCTCCATCCGGGTGACGATCCGCGCCCACTCTCCGGCGAGTTCGAAATCCGCAGGGCGATCGGCTGTTTCGGCGAGGACCGTGACCGCGCCGATCCGGTCCAGCCGGAACGTCCGGCGACCACGCTCGGTCCCCGCGACGAGGTACCAGACCGTCTCCTTCTCCACCAGTCCCCACGGATGCACGACGCGAACCGTGCGTTCCCCGGCCCGCGAGTACTCCATGCGGACCTGGCGGCGATCGACCACCGCCTGCTGCAACAGAGACAGCGCCGCGGGTGGTTGCGGGTCAGGTCGGCCCCAGCGGGCGGGGTCGACGACGACCGCGTCGGCCGCCGCGGCGGCGTCCGCCCGGAAGGTCTGCGGCAGGGCCCGCACCAGCTTGCGCAGGGCGGACTTCACCTCCGGCGCGGCCTGCGCGGCCGGTCCGGCGAGCAGGAACAGCGCCCTGGTCTCGCCCGCGGTCAGCCCGGACAGATCGGTGCGCGCGCCGCCGATCAGCGACCAGCCCCCACCACGGCCCGCCTGCGGATACACCGGGATGCCCGCCGCCGACAATGCCTCCAGGTCACGGCGGGCGGTCGCCACCGAGACCTCCAATTCGGTGGCGACCTCGGCGGCCGTCACTCGGCCGCGCGCCTGCATCAACAGCAGGGTGGCCACCAATCTGTCCGCTCGCATAGTTCTTGATTCTGCCCAACAAAGTGCTCATTCGGTGAGCACTTTGACTGGCAGAGTCGTTCTCACCACAACGACGACATCGGGAGCAGACATGCTGCAGGGAATGGCGACCACCACCTACTACGCCGACGACCTCACCGCCGCCAAGGACTGGTACACCGAGTTCCTCGGCCTGGCACCGTATTACGAGGTGCCGGGCGGCTACTACGAGTTCCGGGTCGGGCCGATGCAGGCCGAGCTCGGCATCATCAACCGCGCCTATGCTCCCGCGGGCGCCCGCAACGCCCCCGGTGGTGGCGGTGTCGTGTTCTGGCATGTCGACGATCTCGCCGCGACCTTCGCCCGGCTGCTCGCCCTCGGTGCCACCGAGTACGAGCCGATCACCGAGCGCGGCGAAGGCGCGGGATTCGCGACCGCGGCGGTGCTCGACCCGTTCGGCAATGTGCTCGGGATCATGAGCAACCCGCACTTCGTCGCCATGACCGCCGAGCGGGACGCGGCGGCGTCGGCCTAGCCGGTCAGGCGGCGAACCAGCGCTCGAGGACGGTGGCGACACCGTCCTCGGTGACGTCGCCGGTCACTTCGTCGGCCAGGGCGAGGATCGAGTCCGGCGAGCCCGCCATCGCGACGGAATGGGCTGCCCAGCGCAGCATCTCGCGATCGTTGAAGCCGTCACCGATCGCCAGGGTGGCCTCCGGCTCGATGCCGAGCGCGAGCCGGAGCCGTTCCAGCGCCCAGCCTTTGGAGACGCCGCGGCGTGAGACCGTGACCCACGGGCCGAATTCGCCGTGCACCCAAGAGGCGTCGGGCACCTCCAGCGAGACGAGCAGGCTCAGCATCTCCTCGACGGTGCCGCCGGGCCACCAGCCGTTGAGCCGCGGTGTCGGCGAGCTGCCCAGCATCTGATGGTCGACGAGGAGGAACTCGCCGATGGAGAACTCGCCGGGTCCGTGCCCCGTCGCCCAGGTGCCCTCCCCCACCCGCTCGGCCGCGAAGATCATGTCCGGGAACAGCGCTCGCAGGGCGTGGATGGCGGGCGCCGGGTCGAACGACTGCACCGCGACCGGCTCACCCCGCGCCACATCGATGTGCACCGCGCCGTTGGAGCACAACGCGTGCCCCTCGGTGAGACCCAATTCCTTCAGCACCGGCCGTGTCGTCAGCAGGGTGCGCCCGGTGGTCACCACCACGTGCGCACCCGCCGCCACCGCGGCCCCCACCGCCGCCACGACCCGCGCGCTCACTTCGAACCCCGTCGCCAACAGAGTTCCGTCCACATCGAGCGCGATCAGTTTCGGCGCTCCCCCGAGTAATGCCATCTGCCCATTGTGCCCGTCCCCACCGACACCCACCCGAAAATCCGGCACCCCCTACCAGCCACGATCACCCACACCCGCAACTGATCTCACCCGCCCGATCGAGTACGTAGCCGCTCCAGCCCTGCCGAAGCGGGTCCGCTCATCGGCGGAACTCCCGCCTGCCGCACCTGAACCGAGTCGGCCGAGGCGCCGCGCCGGACGCGCTCGAACCGAGGTCGGCGGAAGTGCGGCCGGCGGCCGCTCGTCGACTTGCCAGATCGAATCGCGCACAGGGACGGCCGATCACGACACGACCACCGCTACGCCCCGGCCGCCACTACGATCCGGTCGTCCTGTCGGATCCGTTCGGTACCAACGAACTTCAGGCAGTCGGCGCACGAGGCAGCCACTCCGTTCCGTCAGGTCCAGGCGATGTGGCCTGGCAAACACCGGCCAGCGGCGCGAACCGTCACCCCACAGCCGCTCGCGCCACCACTCTGCACCCGCCGGATGAGGCGCCACCACCGGACACATCGCCGCCCGAGGCACGGCAGACAAGCGTGTGCGGATCAGCGACGCAAACCGCCACCGCCGGGAGCACCGCCGCGCGAGGAAAGAGCGCGGGCGTTCCGCGGGCCAGCGGCGCGAACCGCCACCGCTCTTGCACCAGGCGGATGAGGTGCAGCCGCCGGAAAACACCGCACTGGAAAGCAGGGCGGACAGGCGTGCGCGGATCAGCGGCGCGAACCACGACCACCGCCACCGCCGCTGGCTCCTCCGCCGCTCTTGCACCAGGCGGATGAGGCGCAGCCGCCGGAGGCGCAGCCACTCGAGGAGCCACCCGACGAGGCAGGGTAGACAGGCGTACGTGCATCAGCGGCGCGAACCGCCACCACCACCGCTGGCTCCGCCACCGCTCATGCACCAGGCGGATGAGGCGCAGCCGCCGGAGGCGCAGCCACTCGAGGAGCCACCCGACGAGGCAGGGTAGACAGGCGTACGTGCATCAGCGGCG
>NZ_JBFAHQ010000005.1:268652-457464 GCF_040654235.1 Nocardia sp. NPDC050718
GCGCGAACCGCCACCACCACCGCTGGCTCCGCCACCGCTCATGCCACCGCTTTTGGACTCGGCTGATGAGGCGCAGCCGCCGGACGCACCGCCGCTGGAAGCAGAGCGGAAAGGTGTGCGCGGATCAGCGGCGCGAACCGCCACCACCGCCGCTGGCTCTACCGCCGCTCAAGCCACGCTCTTGGACCCGGCGGATGAGGTGCAGCCGCCGGAGGCGCCACCACTCGGGGCGCCACCCGACGAGGCAGGGCGGACAGGGGTGCGCGGATCAGCGGCGCGAACCGCCACCGCCACCGCCACCACCACCGCTGGCTCCACCGCCGCTCATGCCACCGCTTTTGGACCCGGCGGATGCACCGCCGCCGGACGCACCACCAGTCGAGGCGCCGCCCGACGAGGCGCCGCCCGACGAGGCGCCGCCCGACGAGGCGCCGCTGGAGGCGGAGCCGCCGGAGGATGCGCCACCACCGGACGCACCGCCGGATCCGCCGCTGGACGCACCGCCACTCGATGCACCACCGCCGGAAGCGCCACCACCCGAATCACCGCCGCCGGACGCGCCGCCACCGGACGCACCACCGCCAGAGGCGCCACCGCCGGACGCACCGCCGCCGGAAGCGCCACCACCTGAATCACTTCCGCCGGACGCACCACCACCGGACGCGCCACCGCCAGAAGCACCACCGCCAGAAGCACCACCGCCGGAGGCACCACCGCCGGAGGCACCACCACCGGAGGCACCGCCGCCCGAATCGCTTCCACCGGACGCACCACCACCGGACGCACCGCCGTCGGCCCCGCCACTCGACGCGCCACTCCCGGCGCTGCCGCCGGAAGTGTCCGTGCCACCGGTTGTGCCGCCGCTGGGGGCGCTACCGCCGGTCGTGCCGCCGGAGGTCGAACCGCCGTCGGCGGTCCCACCCGTCGTGCCACCCGTGCCGCCGGGGGTTTCGGATCCGCCGGTCGTGCCGCCGGAAGGTGCTGTGCCCGTGCCAGTTCCGCCGGTCGGTGCCGAGGTCCCGGTGTCGGTGGACGGCGTGGTTGTCCCGCCGGGAACCGAGGGGCTGGTGCCGGGTGCGGTCTCGCCCGGCGCCGTCGGTGTACCCGGGGTGGGAACCGAGGGGGTGCCCGAGCCGGGGGACGTGATGGGTCCGCCGGACGGGAGGCCGGGCGAACCCGGGCCGGTCGGCAGGTCGGAGGGTTGGGTGGGCGTGCCCAGGTGGAAGGGCAGCGGGTTGATGAAACGGGCCGGGTCGCCGTAGGTCGAGAGGGCGAGAGCCGGTGGGCGACAGTCGTCGCGCGCGCCCTGGTTCGCGGTGCCGCCGCGCTCGGTACCGTCGGCGACCTTGCCGCGGCCCGCCGTGGCGGGGGCGACGATCATCTCGTAGGCGCTCTGCGCGATGGCGGCGCCCGCGACGCGGACCCGGCCGGTCAGCGGGTCGACGGCACCGAGCAGTCCGGTGCTCTGCGCGGCGACGAGGTCGGCGCTCATGTCGTAGAGCAGCGCGTCGGCGGGGGCGCCCAGGGCCGGGAACCGGTCGAGCACCGGGGTGAGACCCGGATCGAACGGGCTGCCGAACACCGTCATCGCCGACATGGCGAGCGCGGAAACGACAGCGGCGCTGGAGAACACGGCGACGTGCGGCGCCGAGGGCCCGCCCTGCTGCACCGGCGCGAAGGTCCGGGCCGCCAGCGCGGCGGCGCCTGCGGCGACCACCTGACCGGGATCGGCGACGGTGACCAGCGGGACGCCGAGTTCGGCCAGCGTGCGCGCGACCTCCGGCGGTCGCGAGGCGCCACCGACGATCAGGATGCGCGAGAGGTCGGCCAACCGCAGGCCCGCCGCGGCCACACTCTTGCTGACCAAGGGGAAGGTGTCGCGGATGTGTTCGGCCCGCAGCGCGTCGGTGTTCACCATCGAGGTGAGGGTCGGCGTCGCGCGGCCCACCTTGCCCGACCCCGCGTAGCGGGCGACCATCTCCCCCAGCGGCTTGCCGCCGAAGTCCGTGGAGCGCACCGGAGTTCCGACCATCGGATGGTGCGGCCAGTCCGGGCCGACCCGCAGCACGGTCAGGTCGAGACTGTTGGCGCCCAGGTCGTAGACGAGGACGAAGCCCGGCGCGAGCGGGCCCTGGTCGGCTTCCAGCCATTCGGCCGCGGCGACCGGTTCCGGCGCGAGCAGCACCTGACCGGCGCCCGCCAGGTGCAGCGCCTGACCGAGCAGCGCGACCTGTTTGTCGGAATACACTGCCGGATAGGTCAGTACGGCACCGGCGGCCGGCTCCGCCAGCTCGATCAGGCCGGTGACGACCGCGGCGATCAGGTTGGTCGCCGAGTAGAAGCGGCCGCCGATCACCATCGGCTCCGGATCGCGGCTCAGATCCGCGAAATCCGTGATCGCCGAGGCGAATTCATTGATGGCTCCGATGCGGGACCGGCCCGCTTCATCGAAGGTGAGTGCGGTACGCCGTGTGCGTACCGTCGGCTTGGTCGGATCGTCGGCCACCATCGCCGAAATCGCATTGACCGTACCGATGCTTAAGCCCAGACCTCTGGTCATGTATTTGCTATCCCGTCAACGCACCGTGACCACGTCCAGCACGCGAGCGCACCATGTGGCCGCGGTCGTCTTCCAAACAGCTCGCACAGATTAACCGGCCCAAAGCCGAATTGCTGCCTGATTGATACGAAACACGTGACCTTTGGCCCTTGTTTGTGGATTCTCGCTGGTTGGCAGGTATACGGACGACCGTCCAGTCCCCTGAACGTTGCCAAAGCTACTGACAGACTCCGAGATGCAGCTACCTGCGAGTAATCGAGTTGCGCGCCGGTCGAATACATTCTTGAGGTCTGTTTTGGGCCATCTTTAACCCACTTACCGACCGGTAATCAATTCTTTTGCTGCCTTCCGCAGTATCGAATTCGCCGAATTCAGGTGCCGCATACCGAAGTACCCGCCAAACACTATGACGCGTCAATGCAGCGGCCGATACCCGCCAGCACCGACCTCCGGCCCACGGTTGACTCGAGGTGCGGAGAGACACCGAGCTGTGCTCCGAAAATGTCAGGGAGAGAAGGGAATACAGATGTCCACTCGTTTCGCCGACCAGGTCGTCCTCATCACCGGCGCCGGTTCCGGCATCGGCAGGGCGGTCGCGCTGCGGGTCGCGGCCGAGGGCGCGGCGGTCGTACTCGGCTCGCGGGGCAAGGATCAGGGCGAGGAGGTCGCCGCGCGGATCAGGGCGACGGGCGGGCGCGCGCGGTTCGTCGCCACCGACGTCACCGTCGACGCCGATGTCGAGCGGCTCACCCAGGCGGCGCTCACCGAATACGGCAGGCTCGACGCGGCATTCAACAACGCGGGCGCGGTCACCGCGTTCGGCGGCGTCGCCGAGATCGACGACGCGGCCTGGCGCGCCGAACTCGACCTGAACCTCACCGGGGTGTTCCACGGGCTCCGGCACCAGGTGCCCGCGATCACCGCCTCCGGCGGCGGCGCGATCCTGAACAACGCCTCCAACCTCGGCGTGGTCGGCATGGCCTCGGTGGCGCCGTACGTGGCGGCCAAGCACGGCGTCGTCGGGCTGACCAGGTCGGTGGCGCTGGAGAGCGCGGCGGCCGGCGTGCGGGTCAACGCGCTGGTCTCCGGCGCGGTCGACACTCCCGCCTTCCGCTCCTCGATGGGCGCGACACCCGAGGGCGAGGCGGCGATCGCGGCACTGCACCCGATCGGGCGGATCGCCAGGCCCGAGGAGATCGCGGCGCTGTGCGCCTTCCTGCTCAGCGGGGAGGCGTCCTTCGTCACCGGGGCCGCGGTCGCGGTGGACGGCGGTTTCACCGCGCAGTGAAACGCCGAAGGCCCGCCCCGGACGCCGGGGCGGGCCTTCGTGTCTGCGCCGGTCGCGTCAGCCGCGGGCCAGCAGGCGCTTGATCGGACCCCCGTGGGGAACCGCAGCGCCACCGGCGCGCGCCTGGGGTCGGCGGGCGCGCACCAGTCGGTCGAACTCCCGCGCGTCGCGCGCGGGCGCGCGCAGCTTGCCCGCGTTGAAGTCGGCGGCCAGTTGCTGCACCGTCTCCTGCGCGCAGGACTTGTTGGTGCCGATGAAGCCGGTCGGACCACGCTTGATCCAGCCGGTCACATACGTCCCGGTGACGACCTCGCCACCGGGCGCGCTCAGCACCCGGCCCTGGTCGTTCGGGATGACGCCACGGGCATCGTCGAACGGCAGATCCTTCGTCGGCACCCCTCGGTAGCCGACCGAGGTGAGCACGACACCCGCTTCCAGCAGATCCGTGTCCCCGGTCGCCACCGCACTGGTGCGGCCGTCGGCGTCGGTGACCAGCTCGTTGCGCTCGACCCGCACTCCGGTCACCGTGTCGGTGCCGAGGATCTCCACCGGCGAGGACAGGTAGCGGAACACGATGCGCTTGCGCTCACCGAACGGACGCCGCGCGACGCTGTGCAGCAGCCGCAGCTTCTGCTCGACCTTGTACGGCAGCTCGGGCGTGATCTCGGGCAGCTCGCCGTCGATCGCGATGTCGATGTCGGCGGCCAGCAGGCCGACGAACTCGGGCACCGTGAAGGCCGACTCCGCCGGGCCACGCCGACCCAGGATCACGACCTCTTCGATCTTGCTCTCGCGCAACGCCTTCAGCGCGTAGGGCGCGATGTCGGTGTCGGCCAGGGTGGCCGGGTCGACGGTCAGGATGCGGGCCACGTCGAGGGCGACGTTGCCGTTGCCGACGATCACGACGCGCTTCTGGTTCAGGTCGAACCGGTCCTCGGCGTGGTCGGGGTGACCGTTGTACCAGGCGACGAAGTCGGTGGCCGACACGTTGCCCGGCAGGCCCTCACCCGCAATGCCCAGCTTGCGGTCCGAGGACGCGCCCACCGCGTAGATCACGCCGTGGAAGTGCTCGAGCAGCTCGGCATGACTGACATGGGTGCCGATCTCGACGTCGAGGTAGGTACCGAAGTCCTCCTGCTTCGACATCACGTCGAACAGCTCGGCGACCTGCCTGGTGCGCTTGTGATCGGGCGCGACGCCGAGCCGGGCCAGACCGTAGGCCTGCGGCAGCCGGTCGAACATCGTGACCGCGACGCCGGGCTGGGTCAGCAGCTCGTCGGCGGCGTACATCGCCGACGGGCCGGACCCCACGATGGCGACGCGCAGCGGCGAACGCTGGGTGTCGATCGTGGGCGGCATCACCGGGCGAGCCAACGTCGGCCGGTCCCGCTGCACGCGGTAGAAGTCGGCGTTGATCTCGATGAAGGGCTTCTGCTCTTCGGTCAGCTTCTTCGAGGAGGTGATGGCGTCGACGGGGCACGCGGTGGCGCAGGCGCCACAGTCCACACATGCCGCCGGATCGACGTAGAGCATCTCCGCGGAGAGGAAGTCCGGCTCATCCGGGGTCGGATGAATGCAGTTCACCGGGCATGCGTAGACGCACGAGGCGTCACTACAGCATGACTGGGTAACGACGTATGGCATATTGCTATCGTCTCAGGCCGCGTGCTTGGCGGAGCGCTTGGGCTCCGAGCGGTAACGGCTGGACGGGCCGTCGATGCCGAACAGCTTCCACACCTTCTTGGCGATCGGGTTCATCAGACCGACCTCGTCGGCGAGCGCACGCACGTCGATGAAGTAGTCGGCGAAGACCTGCTTGGACTCCTTGGCGCCGTAGAACAGCTCCTTGCGGACGTCGGCGGGCATGTCGAACTGCTTGAAGAAGGTCTTCGGCGGGGTCGCGATGGCCCGGCCGAGGATAAACATGATCGTGGGCATCGCGATCGACAGCACGAACTTGTTGAACGGCCGCTGCGCGGGCACGTTCTTCTTCAGGAACTCGTGGGCGAAGGAGATGTGGCGAGCTTCCTCGGCCACGTGGATCGCCATCACGCCGCGCATGATCGGGTGGATGTCGTCACCCGAGCGCAGGATGTCCTTCTGGATGTGGTCGATCGGCTCTTCGCCGGCCAGCACGGCCATGAAGAACAGGTTCGGCATCAGCGCGCCGACCGGAGCGGCCAGGTGGCGCAGCTGACGCACGAGCGGGTTCATGCCCGGCACGTCGGCGACGCGGTTCACCATCTCCTGGAACATCAGAGTGTGGTTGTGCTCTTCGATCATCTCGTGCGAGCAGTACCGGAACTCCGGGTCGTTGTTCTTCAGGTTGAAGATGTGCTGCATCATGCCGATGATCAGGATAGCCTCGAACTGCAGGCCGACCTTGGCGACATTGGCTTGGCGGACCTTGCCGATCTCGATCTTCTGATCCAGCGGCAGCGCCTGGTACCAGGGGTGACGGCCGATCGGGTCGGCCGAGGTGACCAGAACCCAGCGCTCGGGCTTGTGGTTCGGGTCGAACTCCGGGTTGTCCCAGTCGATGTCCTCGAACGGGTCGAAGTGCCGGTCGACCGACGCCTCCGACAGCATCAGCAACTTCTCGGCGTACGCCTGAGCCTCCGCGACTACGGGATCGACGTCAGGGGTGGTGGGCGCAGACATCGTCGTCACTGCCTCTCCTCAAGGGACGTTTACTGTTTCCAATAGTTACACCTACGAGGAGTCACGTCAACTCCCCGCACCTCTCGATTTCGCGTGTTCGGCGCGTCGGAATGCCGCCGGGAAAAGCTACTCACCAGTAAAAATGGTTCTACCTGTGACACTGCGTCATGCACAGTTCGCCGACGGCCAGGGCGCGACCGGGAAAATTCGTGCACCCGGATTCGGCGATTCGCCGACCGGACCGCCGGTACCGGCTACCCTGCGCGCGCACGACACGCGAGGACCACGCCGTACGCGCCAGCGAACGCCTCGACAACGTCGCCCGGCTCAGGGCACCACGGGGGTGATGTTGGCGTTGTGCCGGAACACGTTGGCCGGGTCCCACGCGGTCTTGACCGAGCGCAGTCGGTGGTACTTGGGGCCGTAGCTGGTCGCGACCTGCTCCTGGCCCGGGTCGGTCAGGAAGTTCACGTAGCCGCCGTCACCGCGGGCGAACGGGCGCAACTCGCCCCAGAACTCCCTGACCCACTCCCGCTCCGCGGCGAAGACGGCCGGGTCGGGGCAGGACGCGGAGATGTTCACCAGCAGGCCGGGGTCACGCGAGCCGCCGAAGGCGGTGTTGCCCTCGGGCACGTCGCAGAACCGGCCGCACAGCGGCATCGACGGCATCACCGACAGCGGTGAGTTCTTGCGGGGATACTGCTCGACCATCACCTCGGCCACCGCCGCGTCGATCCGGTCCAGGTAGAGCGACTTCTCGTAGGCGAAGGTGCCCCACGGGGCGATGTCGTCGAACAGCTGCTGCAGGGCCGCGTACGGCATCTCGGCGACCAGTTCCCAGGCCGGGGTCGGGGTCAGCGCGCGGAGCGGGGCGACCGCGGCGGCCAGGTCGTCGGGCGAACCGTCGCCCGCGATGCCGATCACGAAGCCGGGTTCGCCCTGCCAGCGTTCGGGCACGAACGGGGCCGGTGGACCGCTGATCGCGTTGATCGTGCCGCAGTGCCGGGCGGGCAGGTCCATCAGCACGGCATTGCCCTCGACCAACGGCCCGACCGCCTCCGACGGCGGCCACCACAGCAGCGCGACCTGTACCAGCGGGCCGAACTCGTGCAGCGCGAACTCGAAACTCGTGGTGATCCCGAAATTGCCGCCGCCCCCGCGCAGCGCCCAGAACAGGTCCGGATTCTCCTGCAGCGAGGCCGCGACGACGTGCCCGTCGGCGGTCACCACCTCCGCGGCGACCAGATTGTCGCAGGACATCCCGAACAGCGGGGTCAGCCAGCCGAAGCCACCGCCGAGGGTGAGCCCGCCGATGCCGGTGTCGCTGATGAAACCGCCGGTCACCGCGAGGCCGTGCCGGTTGGCGGTGCCGTCGAGCTCGGCCCAGGTCGCGCCGCCACCGCAGCGGGCGCGCATCCGCACCGGGTCGACCAGCACGCTGTCGAGCTTGCTCAGATCGAGCATCACCGCGCCGTCGGCGACGGCGTGCCCGGCATAGTTGTGACCGCCGCCGCGCACCGTGAGATCGGCGCCGCCCGCCCGGATCGCGGCGACCGCCTCGGCCACCTCGGCGGTGTCGGCGGGCCGCACCACCGCGAGCGGACGGCGATCGATGGAGCCGTTCCACACCGCCCGCGCCTCGTCGTAGCCCGCGTCGGTGGGCCCGATGACCTGCGCTCGGATCGAGCGCCGTAACAGATCTACGCTGAACACCCCGGTCGACATGACGTCCACCTCCGGTCCGGGCGCCTCCGCCCAGCAGTGCCGACCCCCAGGTCCCCGACCACGGTCGACGCGACCCGCGCACACCCCTGGCGCGGGCCCCGCCCGGTTCGGTGCGACCGCACCGGATCCCATCGTCTCACCGGGTGGCCGCGGGCAACAGGGGTCGCCGGTCTCAGCTCTGCGGCAGATCCGGGATCCGGGTGGCGCGGGCGTAGACCGTCTCGCCCTCGCTCAGGTGCAGCGCGACCGCGTCACCGCGGGTGATCTGCGCGGCGAACTGATCACCGGTGGCCGCGTTGCGCAGCTCGAGCCGCACCTCGAAACCGAGCCGCACGATCCGCTCGACCGTCGCCCTGGTGACGCCGGCGGACTCCGCGGTGCCCTCGTGCTCGGCCAGCGCCATGCTCGGGTCGCGCCCGATCCGGATGTCGTGCGGCCGGACCAGGTGACCGTTGAGCCGGGCCACCGCGCCGAGGAACGACATCACGAACTCGTTGGCCGGCCGGTCGTAGACGTCCTCCGGGGACCCGACCTGCTCGATCCGGCCCTTGTTCATCACCGCGATCCGGTCGGCGACGTCGAGCGCCTCCTCCTGGTCGTGGGTGACGAGCACGGTGGTCACGTGGACCTCCTCGTGCAGCCGGCGCAGCCACTGCCGCAGATCGGTGCGGACCTTGGCGTCGAGCGCGCCGAACGGCTCGTCGAGCAGCAGCACCTGCGGGTCGACCGCCAGCGCGCGGGCCAGTGCCATGCGCTGGCGCTGACCGCCGGAGAGCTGGGCCGGGTAGCGGTGCTGGAAGCCGTCCAGCCCGACGATGCCGAGCAGCTCGTCGACGCGCTTGTCGATCTCCTTCTTCGGCCGCTTGCGGATCGTGAGGCCGAAGGCGACGTTGTCGCGCACCGTCATGTGCTTGAACGCGGCGTAGTGCTGGAACACGAAGCCGATGTCGCGCTTCTGCGGCGCCACGTGGGTGACGTCGTTGCCCGCGATCCGGACGATGCCCGAGTCCAGCGATTCCAGACCGGCGATCGAGCGCAGCAGCGTCGACTTGCCCGACCCGGACGGGCCGAGCAGCGCGGTCAGCTCCCCGGAGGTGATGTCGATGCTGACATCGTCGAGAGCGGCGAAGGAACCGTAGTTCTTGCGCGCGTTGGTCACGGTGATCATTCGGTGCCCCGCTTGCGTTCGAGGAGAGTCATCAGGAGAAGAACAACCAGCGCCATGGCCATCAGCAGCGTGGCCGCGCTGTAGGCGCCGAAGGTGTTGTGGTCGTTGATATAGCGGCCGTGCACCAGCAGGGTCAGCGTCTGCGACTTGCCGGGCAGCGCGGTGGAGACCATGATCACCGCGCCGAATTCGCCGAGCGCGCGGGCGACGGTGAGGACGACGCCGTAGGTCAGGCCCCAGCGGATCGCGGGCAGGGTGATCCGCCAGAAGGTCTGCCAGCGCGAGGCGCCGAGGGTGGCCGCGGCCTGCTCCTGATCGTCGCCGATCTCGTGCAGCACCGGCTCCACCTCGCGCACCACGAACGGCAGCGTGACGAAGATGGTCGCGATCACCATGCCGGGCAGGCTGAAGATCACCTTGAAACCGAGCGACTCCAGGCCGCCGAACCAGCCGCCCGCTCCCCACAGCAGGATCAGCGACACACCGACGACCACCGGCGACACCGCGAACGGCAGGTCGACGATGCCCTGCACCAGGCTGCGCCCGGGGAACTTGCTCCGCACCAGCGCCAGCGCCGTGATCACACCGAACACGACGTTGAGCGGTACGACGATGGCCACGATGATCATCGACAGCTGGAACGCCGAGATCGCCGCCGGCGTGGTGATCGAGTCCAGGAACGCGCCGATCCCGCGCTCGAAGGTGCGCCACAGGATGATCACCAGCGGCAGCACCAGCAGCACGAACAGGTAGCCCAGGGCGACCGTGCGCAGCGAGAGCCGGGTGAACAGCGACAGCTTCATCGGGCCGCCTCTTCCTTGCGTGCGGTGCGCTCGGCGAGCAGCCGCAGGACGAGCAGGCTGGCGAAGGAGATGGCCAGCAGCGCCACCGACACCGCGGCGGCGTTGACCGGCCGGTCCACCTCGATCTGCTGCTGGATGTACTGCGAGGTCATCTGCGTCTCACGCGGGATGTTGCCGCCGATCAGCACGACCGAGCCGTACTCGCCGATCGCCCTGGCGAAGGCGAGACCGCCGCCGGAGATGATCGCGGGCGCCAGCGTCGGCAGCACGATACGGCGGAAGGTGATCCAGTTGCTCGCGCCCAGCGAGAGCGCGGCCTGTTCCACTTCCTTGTCGACCTCGATCAGCACCGGCTGCACCGAGCGCACCACGAACGGCAGCGTGACGAACGCCAGCGCCACCACCAGACCGGGCTGGGTGGCGTTGAGGTGGATGTCGATCGGGCTGTTCGGGCCGTAGAGCGAGAGCAGCACGATCGAGGCGACGATCGTCGGCAGCGCGAACGGCAGATCGATGAGCGCGTTGACGATCCCCTTGCCGGGGAACTCGTCGCGCACCAGCACCCAGGCGATCAGGGTGCCCATCACGACGTTGAGCACGGCGACGACCACCGAGACCAAGACGGTGATGCGCAGCGAGTCCAGGGCCGCGGGCGCGGTGACCGCGTCCCAGAAGCCGGACCACCCGTCCTCGAACGAGCTGACGGTGAGCGCCGCCAGCGGCAGCAGCACGATGACGCTGAGCCAGAGCACGGCGATGCCGATGCCGACCGGGCCCACCGAACCGGTCACCCGCAGCCACGACCAGCGGGGCTTGCGCGGCGCCGGCGCTGATTTCTCCAGTTTCACGGCAACGCCGGGATCGGAGGTTTCTCCGGTCCCGGCGTGCCCACTGCTGTCAGTCACAGTTGTCCAGTATCGCGTGTGTGCTGGATCACGGCCTACTTGGTGGCCTTGTCGTAGATGACCGCGACCTTGCCGGTGCCCTGCGCGAACAGTTCCTTGTCGACGGCCTTCCAGCCACCCAGGTCATCGATGGTCCACAGCTTGGCCGGGGTCGGGAAGTCGTTGGCGAACTCGGCCGCGACCTTCGGGTCGACCGGACGGAAGCCGGCCTGCGCCCACGCCTTCTGGCCCTCCGGGGTGAACAGGAAGTCGCGGAACGCGGTGGCCTTGGGCAGGTTCTTGGAGTTCTTCAGCACCGCGACCGGGTTCTCGATCTTGAAGGTGGTCGGCGGGTTGATGTGCTCGATCGGGTCGCCGTTGCGCTCGGAGAAGATGGCCTCGTTCTCGTAGCTCAGCAGCACGTCACCGGTGCCCTGCAGGAAGGTCTCGGTGGCCTCGCGGCCCGACTTCGGCTGCACCTTCACGTGCTCGGGCGAGATCAGCTGGGCCAGGTAGTCCAGACCGGCCTGCTGGTTCTTGCCGCCGTCGCTCTTGGCGGCGTACGGGGCGAGCAGGTTCCATTTGGCCGAGCCCGAGCTGAACGGGTTCGGGGTGACGACCTCGACACCGGGCTTGATCAGGTCGTCCCAGTCCTTGATGCCCTTGGGGTTGCCCTTGCGGACGACCAGGGTCACGACCGAGCCGAAGGGGATGCCCTTGCTCGCGTCGGCGTTCCAGTTCGACTCCACCAGGCCCGCGTCCACGAGGCGGGTGATGTCGGGCTCGACCGAGAAGTTGACGACGTCGGCCTCGGCGCCGTCCTTGACCTTGCGCGACTGGTCGCCGGAGGCGCCGTAGGAGGCCTGGATCTGGACGCCCTTGCCCGCCTCGGTCTTGTTGAACTCGGGCACGACCTTGTCGAAGCCCGGCTTCGGGACGGCGTAGGCGTACAGGTTGAGACTGCCCCCGCTGCCGTCGGCCACGGTGGCGCCGCCGTCGGTCGAGTCGCTGGCGCCGCCGCCGCAGGCGGTCAGCGCGACCGCGGCGACGGCAGTGAGAGCGATGGCGGCGGCGCGGCGGCGCGAGCCGATCCAGGTGTTGCGAGACATCGGGGTGAACCTTTCGGGAAAGGACCTGCGGCGCAACGGCTTTCGCTGCGGCAGGGAACGCTTTGTCGATCGGTAGACCTGTCGTGTGCGGACGACACGACAGTTGGCGCGACTCGGGCCCGCTGGCCCCCGGAGTTACGGACTACGACTGCGAAAGGAAAAGCGCGCGCCAGTCTACTGGGCAGAAACGCGCAGACGAGTCCGGTGGCCGATCATCGACAGAGGATGTCCGCGACCGCGAGGTTGCCGACAGCGATCAACGCCAACTCATGGCGGATCTGCGGGGCGACACTCGACGACACAGGCAGACTGTAGCAGATTGCGACATGATGATTCGAATCGACGAGAGTTCTACTTCGAGGGGGGATTTGATCCTATGACTATGGCTCCAGACCGCGTGCGTGTGCGTTTCCCGGAGATCAGTACCCGCACGTGGGAGCATCCGGCCGACCGGACCGCCCTGGTCGCGCTCCGTGCCCTGAGTGGGTTCGACACCGTGCTGAAGGCACTGTCGAGCCTGCTGCGCGAGCGCCAGCACCGGCTGCTGTACCTCGCGACGGCCGTCCGGGTCGACGACCGTCAGTTCCGCACCCTGCACCAGTTGCGGGCGGATTGTGTCGGCGTGCTCGACGCCGAGTCGACGCCGGAGATGTACGTCCTGCAGGACCCGACGGTGAACGCCTTCACGATCGGGATGGACCGGCCGTTCATCGTGCTGACCACCGGCCTGCTCGACCTGATGGACACCGAGGAGCTGCGCTTCGTCATCGGGCACGAGCTCGGGCACGCGCTGTCCGGGCACGCGGTGTACCGCACGATGCTCATGCACCTGCTGCGACTGTCCGCCTCGATCGGCTGGATGCCGGGCGGTGGCTGGGCACTGCGGGCGATCGTGGCCGCGCTGATGGAGTGGAGCCGCAAGTCGGAGCTGTCCGGCGACCGCGCCGGGCTGCTGTGCTGCCAGGACGTGGAGGCGTCGGTGCGGGTGCACATGAAGACCGCGGGCGGCACCTGGCTGACGGAGATGAACCACGGCGCGTTCCTCGACCAGGCCGACGACTACCTGCGCTCGGGCGACCTGCGCGACGGCGTGCTCAAGCTGCTGAACCTGGAGCTGCGCTCGCACCCGTTCTCGGTGCTGCGCGCGGCCGAGCTGCGCCGCTGGATCCAGTCCGGCGACTACGACCGGGTGCTCGGCGGCACCTACCCGCGGCGCGCGCACGACCGCAACGCCAGGATCAGCGACGAGGTGAAGGAGGCCGCCCGCAGCTACCGGGAGTCCTTCGACCAGTCCGACGACCTGCTGGTGCGCACGGTGCGCGACCTCGGCCGCGATGTCGGGGCCGCGGTGAGCACCGTCGGTCAGGAGGTCGGCCGGACCGTGTCCGATCTGGGCAAGCGCTTCGACGACTGGCGCCGGAACTAGCGCGTCAGCGGGTGAAGAACCACGCGATGACGACGAGCACGAGCAGGGCAACCAGCGCGAGCTGAACGCGAGAACGAGGCATCAGCGGGCACCGCTGCCGACGGTCGGGCGAACCGGCGCGGCGGCGGTGACCGGCACCGCCGTCGCGGCGACCGGCGTCGGCGGCTCGCTGCGGTCACCACGGCCGAGCAGGCGGAAGATCGCGCGCAGGGCACGGTCGAGCACGAAGGCGATGGCGAAGCTGATCGGCACCATGCCGATCAGCACGACCAGGAACTGGGGGATGAAGGGCAGCCCGGCTACCCAGAGTTCGAAACCGTCCCACCAACCCGCGATGCTTTGCACGCCGACCAGCCTAGACGGTCACCGTGAACGGGCGAATTCCGTCGCTGTGAGCGGCACGTCAGCACCGAGCGGTGGACGAGCGCGGTGCCGGGCCCTGATGATGGGGTATGGAGTCTCCCAGTGCTGACAGCCTGCCGATTCTGAGCCCGGTCTCCTCCAGCGGCAGCCGCGGCGCCTTCCCGCCGATCGACGACTACGCGTTCCTGTCCGATTGCGAGACCAGCTGCCTGATCGCCAACAGCGGGTCGGTCGAGTGGTTGTGCGTGCCGCGTCCCGACTCCCCCAGCGTCTTCGGCGCCATGCTCGACCGCAGCGCCGGGCACTTCCGGATCGGCCCGTACGGCAAGAACGTGCCTGCGGAGCGGCGCTACCTGCCGGGCGGAATGATCCTGGAGACCACCTGGCAGACCGAGACCGGCTGGCTGATCGTGCGCGACGCGCTGGTGCTCGGGCCGTGGCACAACAACATCCAGCGGTCCAAGACCCATCGCCGCACCCCGATGGACTGGGACGCCGAACACATCCTGCTGCGCACGGTCAAGTGCGTGAGCGGCACGGTCGAGCTGGAGATGAGCTGCCAGCCCTCGTTCGACTACCACCAGGGCGGCGCGAAGTGGGAGTACACCGGCAAGGTCTACGAACAGGCGACGGCCCGGCCCTTCCTCGATCCCGATGCCGGGCCCGCGCTGGTGCTCACCACCGATCTGCGCCTCGGGCTCGAGGGCAGGGAGGCCCGCGCCCGCACCCGGATGTCCGAGGGCGACGAGGTGTTCGTCGCGCTCACCTGGTCGGAGCTGCCCGCGCCCGCCACCTTCGCCGAGGCCGCGCAGAAGATGTGGGCGACCGCCGAATGCTGGCGGCGCTGGATCACCCTCGGCGATTTCCCCGACCATCCGTGGCGCGGCTACCTACAGCGCAGCGCCCTCACTCTGAAGGGCCTCACCTACGCGCCGACCGGCGCCCTGCTCGCCGCCGCCACCACCTCCCTCCCGGAAACCCCTGGTGGACAACGTAACTGGGACTACCGCTACACCTGGGTGCGCGACGCCAGCTTCGCCCTGTGGGGTCTGTACACCCTGGGCCTGGACCGGGAGGCCAACGACTTCTTCGCCTTCCTCAACGACGTCACCACCGGCGACAACGGCGACGCGCTCCCGCTGCAGGTGCTCTACGGCATCGGTGGCGAGCGCCGCATCACCGAGTACGAGCTGCCCGATCTGTCCGGCTACGACGGCGCCAGACCGGTCCGCATCGGCAACGCCGCCTACGACCAGGACCAGCACGACATCTGGGGCACCATGCTCGACGCGGTGTACCTGCACGTGAAATCGCGCGGGCAGGTGCCGGAATCGCTGTGGCCGCTGCTGGAACGCACCGTGCACGCGGCCATCGCCAACTGGCGCAAACCCGATCGCGGGATCTGGGAGGTGCGCGGCGAACCGCAGCACTTCACCTCCTCGAAGGTGATGTGCTGGGTGGCGCTCGACCGCGGCGCCCGGCTGGCCCAGCTGCACGGGCAGCACGCCCGCGCGGCGGAGTGGTTCGACATCGCCGAGCAGATCAAGGCGGACGTGCTCGAGCACGGCGTGAACCACGAGGGCGTGTTCACCCAGACCTACGGCGGCGACACCCTCGACGCCTCGCTGCTGCTGGTGGTGCTGACCCGCTTCCTGCCGCCCGACGACCATCGCGTGCGCGCGACCGTGCTGTCGATCGCGACCCGGCTCACCGTCAACGGCCTGGTGCTGCGCTACCGCACCGACACCACCGACGACGGGCTCGACGGCGAGGAGGGCACCTTCACCATCTGCTCGTTCTGGCTGGTCTCGGCGCTGGTGGAGATCGGCGAGCTGGAACGGGCCACCCACCTGTGCGAGCGGCTGCTCGGGCTGGCCTCTCCGCTGCGCCTCTACGCCGAGGAGATCGACTCACGCACCGGGCGGCACCTGGGCAACTTCCCACAGGCGTTCACCCACCTGGCGCTGATCAACGCGGTCACCCACGTCATCCGGGCCGAGGATTCGCGCAACGCGGGCCAATTCCAGCCGGCCCACACGCCGTCGCACCGGTCCTAGCCGTCAGTACGCGAGCCGGTCGGCGCGTTCGCGCAGGCCGGCCACGGTGCGCAGGCCCGCGTCGATCTCGGTGATCCGCAGCTCGCGATGGTCGCCGTAGCGCAGGCCGGTCTCCTCGGCCGCGCGCAGCGCCTCGTCGGCGGTGCGGCCCACCTCGGCGGCGATCTCGGTGTAGTGGTCGCGCAGCACCCGCTGCAGCGTGCGCAGGCGATTGCGGGATTCCTTGCCCACCTGGAAGATCACGTCGTCGGCGAGCCGGGCGACGGCGACCTTGGCCTCGGCCTGCCTGCGCTGCTTGCGATTGCGGCGGTCGTCCCACAGCGCGTTCACGCCGAGCAGCACGCCCGCACCCGCGGAGTACCAGTTGACCAGCGACATCCCGAGCAGGCTGGTGGCCAGACCGACCATCAGGATGCCGCCGTAGGAGCCGCGCAGGGCCGACAGCGCCTGCTGTCCGACACTGGATTTCGCGCTCTCCAGCGTCTCCAGCGACTGCACCGGCTCGAGCACGTCGCCCGGATTGGTCAGGCGCAGCTCGGGCAGCGGCGGGGTGCGGTTGTCCGGCGGGAACTTCGCGGCGACCTGCTCGGCGAGCTCGACGGCGCGGTAGTGCGCCATCACGAAGTTCTCCTCGACGGCCTCGCAGATCCGCGCGTCCAGCTCGGTCGCGAATTCGGTCCATTTGCGGGCCGGATCGGTGCGCGAGATCTCCGCCTCGGCCTCGCGCACGAGGGTGCGTAGTCGATGCCGCAGATCGTGTTCGATATCGGCGCTCAGCTCGGAGCTGCCGTCGACGAGGGTGACCTGCCAGGTCGCGGTGCGCTGACGCAGCTGATCGGCCGCGGTCCTGGCGGCCGCCAGCCGCTGGGTGATCTCGGCCCGGCTGCGCGGGTCGCGCAGCGCGGCGGCCTCGGCGCGCAGGGTGAGGGTGAGTTGATCGGTGACCAGCGCGATATCGCGCACGGCCGCCGCGACCGCGACCGAATCGGCCTGGGCGACAACGTAATCGTGTAGGTGATCGATGAGTTGCGGCACGCCCGACTCGATGTCGCGCTGCTGGTCGCCGTTCTCCTGTGCCTGCCGGTGCATCACCGCCGAGACGGGCGCGACCGCGAAGTTCAGGCCCGCCCCGTCGAGGAGGGCGCGGTTGCGGCGCTGGGTCAGCGACCAGTGCGGGTTGCGGTCGATCTTGGTGAGCACGCAGACCACCGACGAGCACACCTGCTCGACGCGGCGCAGGTAGTCCAGCTGCGCCTCGGTCAGCTCGGCGGCGGCGTCGGCGGCGTAGAGGACCACGTCGGCGGCGGCGATCATCGACCAGGCCGCGCTCTCGTGGGCGGCGGCGCCGGGGGCGTCCATCACCACCAGGCCGTCGGCCAGCAGCGGGCTCGGCTCGGCGAATTCGGCGCGCAGCACACCGAGGGCGGTCAGCGCGGGTCCGGGGTTGAGCGGGTCGACCGACACGCGTTCGACGCGACCGCGCTGCGCCGACTTCACCAGTGTCGCGGCGGGGTTGGGCCCGTACTCGACGATCACCGGAACGCTCGGCTTGCCGTCGGTGGCGCTGACCGGCGTGCCGACCATGCTGTTGACCAGCGTGCTCATGCCCGCCTGTGGTTCACCGACCACGACCAGGCGCACCCGGGGATCGCTGAGTCTGGCGCGCACCATGCCGAGTCTGGCGTCGAGGTCGTCACGACCGCCCGTGCGGACCAGTTCCCGCAGTTCGTCGACCAGGGAAACGACCGGAGCCATCACATCCGGATGCTTCACCGTCGCGGCCTGCAGTCCGGCAGCGGCTGACAACCTGTTCCTCACTCTCGTTGCATGAGTCCGTCCGAGACGCTGGGAGCAGACGTCGTCGTGTCAGACGACGAAGTCATACCCATGATGCTCGACGGGAAACGCGGCGGCCAGGTGATCTGCGCCGCCCACCCCGGAGTCGAACAGTCCGGCCGACACGCCATGGTAGCCGTCATCGGTGTAGCTGATGTCGGCGGCGATCGGCTTGGTGTCGATGACCGGCGGTTTCACCGGAACCTGGGTCGGCTGCACGGTGACCACCGGCGGCGGGGTGACCACGGTCGGCGGATCGATGTCGACGGTCGGCTGCTTGGTCGGCATCGTCGGCTGGTGGGTCGGCGCGGTCGGCTGCTGGGTGGGCACGGTCGCGGTCGGGTGCGACACGGTCGGGTCGGGCACGTCGACGGTCGGGGTGCTGGGCGCGGTCGAGGGCACCGTGGCGCCGCCCGTGGTGCCCGGCTTGGTGATGACGACGTCATCGTCCGGAACCGTCGGCTTGGTGGGGCCGGTCGCGCCGGTCGGCGGCACGGTGACCGGCGCCTTGGTGGGCTCCGGCAGCTGCGCGGTCGGCTTGGGCAGGTCCGGCAGCTTCACCGTGGTTGGGGTGTCGATGTCGACGGTCGGCTGCTTCGACGGCACGGTCACCGGGACGGTGGTCGGGGTGTGGCCGCCGGTGACGTCCGGCACGACCACCGGCTTGGTCGGCGTGGTCGGCGCGAACAGCGCGGGCACCGCGGCGGCGGGCGCGGTCAGCGGCGAGGTGGCGGCGCCCGCCCCACCGAAGACGTTGGCGATCGGCGTCGACGCGGCGTCGGGCTGGATGGTCGTCTGCAGCGGCGTGCTGACCACCGGATTGGTGGCCACCGGCGCGGGCGCGGCGGGCGCGACCGGCGCCGGGGCGGGCGCGATCGGCGCGGGCGCCACGGGAGCCGGAGCGGGGGTCTGCGCGAGTGGCGCGGCAGGCGCGGGCGCGGGTGCCGGAGCGGCGGCCGCGGGCCCGGTGGTGCCGGGCAGGCCGACACCGGAGGACGAGGATCCCGGCAGGCTCGGCCCGGTCGGCGAGGTCAGGCTGCCGCCGGTGCCACCGGCGGTCGTGTCGCCGGGCACCTTGATGCCGTCGCCGAGCCACTTGCCGTAGTCGTCGAGCTGATCGCCGACCTGGCCGACCTGGGCGGTGACCTTCATCTGGGAGGTGAACCACACACCGTCCAGGCCCGCGTGCGCGTCGATCTGCCATTCGGTGTTCACCATCGCGCCGAAGCCGTCGAACATGTCACCGATGCCGTCGAACAGCCCGTCGCCGGGCTGGCCCGCACCGGGCGCGCTCGCACCGGGCAGACCGCCGGGCGAACCGGGCAGGCCGATGCCGTCGTAGCCGGGAATGCCGAGGCCGTGGCCGGGCAGGCCGTCGAAACCGGGGAGGCCGATCCCCTGACCGGGCAGGCCGAAGGCGGGCGTCTCCGGGAGGCCGAACGGGTTGTCGGTGTCGGCGCCGCCGAGACCGAGGCCGGGCCCGGCGGGCGTCTGCGCGTAGCCCGGGATACCGTAGCCGGTGGAGTGGCTGCTGTCGGAACCGGGGATCCGCAGCTCCCGCTCGTCGTCGGAGCCGGGAATCTGTGGGCGCCACTCGGATTCGGTGGCGCGCGCGACCATGGTGACGTCGGCCGGAGCGGGCGCGTGCGGGGCGAACGGCGCGTGCGGTGCCTGATGCGGCGCTGGCACGTCCGACAGATCGGGGAAGGTCACGACCGGGCTCGGCGCGTCCGGGCTCGGGTCGGAGTGGTACTGCGAGGACCACCCGGCGACCCGGCTGTCGGCGTTGCTGGTGCCCGGCGTCGTGTCGGGGCCGGTGCCGTTCGCGGCGACCAGGGCACCACCGGTGACGTACGCGCCGGCGCGCGCTACCCGCGCGACACCGTTGGCGACCCGGTAGGCCGTGTCGGTCCCCTCCGCGCGCGCAGCATCGTCATCGAAAGGCAGATCACGCGTCATCAATGCTCCAACACTCGCATCACTGTCGGCCCCCCACCACGAACGAGGCGAAGTGAAGATCATCCAACACTACTACCGGAGGCCGAACTGTCGTTTCGTCCAGAACGGTTGGTACCACCTTATGGCGAGCAACAGATTTCGGCGACCCGGTGGAATCAGGGGGTTCACGATCCCAAGAGAACTCTAACGATTGCTCAACGGACCCTGAAGATCGGCTGCTTAGCGTCGGTTTCGCCGGTCGAGCCGATCGGCGAAACCCGTTCGGAGGAGTCCCGCCCATGACCGTATTCACCGCCCGCCGCCGGGCCCGTGCCGCCGCCCTTGTCGGCGGCTTCGCGCTGCTGACCGGCACGATCGCCGGTGTCGCCGGCGCCGCGTCCGCCGATCCCGCCGTGACCAGGGAGATCGGGCCCGAACGAACGCTGATCATCTGTTCGCCGGACGCGCCGGGCGCGCCCGCCCTGCCCCTGCCGCCGGAAGGCGCGCGCGTGCACATCGAGCGCTTCGACGGCGAGCCGGCACGCCCGCTGCCGGTCCTGCCCGCGCTGCCGGGCGAACCGGCCGTCGACGCACCGAACTGCCAGGACGTCGACCCGGGCGACGCGCCGGGCGGGGTCATCGTGGTCCGCCCGCCGCACGTGCGCTGACCAGGGCAAACAGTGGATCGCACTAGGGTGAGCGGGATGACCGGACAGCAGATCTTGGTCGTCGACGACGAGCTCAGGGTGCTGGCGTCGCTGCGGCGCGGCCTCGAGCTCTCGGGCTTCGACGTCGTCACGGCCGGTGACGGCGCCGCGGCGCTCGCCCTGGTGCGTTCCGCCACCCCCGACGCCATGGTGCTCGATGTGAACATGCCCGAGCTCGACGGCGTCGGCGTGGTGACCGCCCTGCGCGCGATGGGCAACGACATCCCCATCTGCGTGCTCAGCGCCCGCAGCGCCGTGAGCGACCGGATCGCGGCCCTCGAACGCGGCGCCGACGACTACCTCACCAAGCCGTTCGACCTCGGCGAGCTGATCGCCCGGCTGCGTGCCCTGCTGCGGCGCAGCGCGGCAACCGCTGCGCCGCAGGGTAAGACGGTGCGGGTTGGGCAGGTGGAGATCGATCCGGCCGGGCACCGGGTGCACGCGGGCGGACGACAGGTCGACCTCACCAAACGCGAGTTCGAGCTGCTGGCCATGCTCGCCGAGAACGCCGGCATCGTGCTCGGGCGCGAGCAGATCCTGTCCGCCGTCTGGGGGTACGACTTCGCCACCGACACCAATGTGGTCGACGTGTTCGTCTCGTATCTGCGGCGCAAGCTCGAGGCCAATGGCGTCGATCGGGTCGTGCACACGGTGCGCGGCGTCGGATTCGTCCTGCGGGAGCGCCCGTGAGAACCGGGTCGTGGTCCCTGCGGACCCGGGTGGCCCTGGTGTCGGCCGTGGTCGCCGCGCTGGTGGCGATCACCCTCGGGCTCACCTACGCGGCGCTGCTGAAGGTGGCGGGCACCCGGCAGCTCGATCAGACGGTGTCGACGATGAATGTCCAAGTGGTGCAGCGCATCGACGGCGTACCCGCCCTGCCGATCCCGCTCCCGGCCGAGACGATGCCGTTCCCCGACGCTCCCGAACCACCGACGGTGGTGGCGCCGGGCAGCCCGTCCGACACCGCGCTGGCCAAGGTCAAGGGCGCGCCCGGCCTGCTGGTCCGGCTCGATCCCGACCGGGAGCTGGTCGACGCCGCGATCACCCGCAGCCAGCTGATCGGCCTCGGCATCGGGGTCGGCGGGGTGCTGGTGGCGGCCGGATTGGGTTGGGTGCTGGCCGGTTTCGCCGCGCGCCCGCTGCGCAGGCTGGCCACCGCGACCCACGAGATCGACACCCTCGACGAACTGCCGCCGCTGTCCGGCCGCGGCGCCAGGGAGGCCGAGGAACTCTCCGACGCCATCACCCGGATGCTGGCGCGCCTGGAGACCGCGCACGGCGAGACCAGGCAGGCACTGGCAGGCGCCCGCGATTTCGCCGCGGTCTGCGCGCACGAACTGCGCACCCCGCTCACCGCGATGCGCACCGATCTCCAGGTCCTGGCGGGGGACGACCTGCCTGCCGAGCAGCGCGGCGCGGTCCTGGCCGACGTGCTGGCCGCCGAACGCCAGATCGAGCGCACCCTCACCGATCTGGAGCGCCTCGCCGTCGGCGAGCTCACCGACGCGGGCGCCTTCGAACCGTTCGACCTGTGCGAGACCCTCGATCGCGCGGTCCAGAACGCCCGGCGCGCGCAGCCAGGAGTCGACATCACACTGACCGCGTGCGACCCGGTCCCGATGACCGGCCTGCCCGGCGGGATCCTGCTGATCGTCACCAATGCCGTCACCAACGCGGTCCTGCACGGACGCGCCACCGAGATCGCGGTCGCGGCCCGTTCGAGCGCGGACGGGATCGAGATCACCGTCGACGACAACGGCACCGGGATCCCGGAACACCTGTCCCCCACCGCCTTCGACCGTTTCGCCAAACGACCGGGCTCCCCCGGTTCCGGCCTGGGCCTGGCCCTGGTCCGTCAGCAGGCCGAATTGCACGGCGGCACCGCCGAACTCGCCGAAAGCCCGCTCGGCGGGACGCGCCTGCTGGTGCGCGTCACCGCCGAGCCGGGGTGAGGTGGGTGACTGCTTGTCCTCGAATGCGCTCACCGGCTGCCGAGCTGATGTTCGACCAGGACCTACAGGTTCACTCGTCGCGGTGGAACGACGCGGCCAACAGTGATCCGTCCCGCACCGTCAAAGGTTCGCCGTTGCGCCAGATTTCGGGAGCGCCGTCACTGGTGTCGACCGAGCAGTCGTGCGGCAGCGCAAGGTAGCCGACGATGGAGGGATTGATCACGGCGAGCTCGTAGAGCGTGGTGGATCGCATGGTGGTGTCATCGTGCTCGTGGGCCAGGCCGGAGCAGCCGACAAACCAGCCCGAAAAGTCATCGTAGTGTTCGTTGTGCGGGTACCGGTACATCACCACGCCGCCGGAGTCGGCGAATGCATCGCAGGTCACGGCACGGTGGGTGTAGTGCGGGAAATCCAGCTCGTCACCCAGCCCCACGCTCTCGGCGACTTCGCGCTGATACCACAACTGGCCCACCGCCTTGGACGCCCCGGCGGCCAGGATCGGCGGAACGTTCTCGAAATCCGGCTCGCACAGCCCCAGCGTGCCATCGGCATTCTCGATGACGTAACAGTTCAACCAGCCGATCGTCACGGTCTGGGCGGGAGTGAAGCGGCTGCCCGCCCGAATCGAGTCCTCCAACCACGACACCAGCCAGTCGATGCCCAGCTCCGTCACGATGTCGTACTCGTACTCGAGGGTGAACTCGGCCTGCCCCGCGACCCCCGCCGCCGTCCTACGCTGCTCCATGGGGCTCAGCCTTCCAGCCCCCGCCCACATTCACCACACGTGGGCTGTACCAACATCTCCGAGGTCGCCGAACTCGCCGAAAGCCCGCTCGGCGGGACGCGCCTGCTGGTGCGCGTCACCGCCGAGCCGGGGTGAGAGGGTTCTACTTGCCCTTGGGCTTGTCCGACGCCGCGTCCGAGGACAGCGCGGCCACGAAGGCCTCCTGCGGCACGTCGACCCGGCCGATGGTCTTCATGCGCTTCTTGCCCTCCTTCTGCTTCTCGAGCAGCTTGCGCTTACGGCTGATGTCACCGCCGTAGCACTTGGCGAGCACGTCCTTGCGGATCGCCCTGATGTTCTCGCGCGCGATGATCTTCGAGCCGATCGCGGCCTGGATCGGCACCTCGAACTGCTGACGCGGGATGAGTTCGCGCAGCTTGGTGGTCATCTTGTTGCCGTAGGCTTGGGCGGCGTCCTTGTGCACGATGGCGCTGAACGCGTCGACCGCCTCGCCCTGGAGCAGGATGTCGACCTTGACCAGCGCGGACGACTGCTCGCCCGCCTCTTCGTAATCGAGCGACGCGTACCCGCGGGTGCGCGACTTGAGCGAGTCGAAGAAGTCGAAGATGATCTCGGCCATCGGCAGCGTGTAGCGCATCTCCACGCGCGTCTCCGACAGGTAGTCCATGCCGAGCAGCTCGCCGCGGCGGCTCTGGCACAGCTCCATGATGGTGCCGACGAACTCGCTCGGCGCGATGACGGTGCACTTGGTCACCGGCTCGAAGGTCTGGCGCACCTTGCCCTCGGGCCAGTACGAGGGGTTGGTGACGATGTGCTCGGTGCCGTCTTCCATGACGACCCGGTAGATCACGTTGGGCGCGGTGGAGATCAGGTCGAGGCCGAACTCGCGCTGCAGCCGCTCGCGGGTGATCTCCATGTGCAGCAGCCCGAGGAAGCCGCAGCGGAAGCCGAAGCCCAGCGCCACCGAGGTCTCCGGCACGTAGGTCAGCGCCGCGTCGTTGAGCTGCAGCTTGTCCAGCGCGTCGCGCAGATCCGGGTAATCGGAGCCGTCGACCGGGTACAGACCCGAGTAGACCATCGGGCGCGGTTCCTGGTAGCCCGCGAGCGCCGAGGTGGCGCCGTCGCGCGCGGAGGTGACGGTGTCACCGACCTTGGACTGCCGCACGTCCTTCACACCGGTGATCAGGTATCCCACCTCGCCGACGCCGAGGCCCTGGGTGGGCTTCGGTTCGGGCGAGACGATGCCGATCTCGAGCAGCTCGTGCTGCGCGCCGGTGGACATCATCTTGATCTTCTGGCGCGGGGTCAGCTTGCCGTCGACCACACGCACGTAGGTGACCACGCCGCGGTAGGTGTCGTAGACCGAGTCGAAGATCAGCGCGCGGGCCGGGGCGTCGGCGTCGCCGACCGGCGGCGGGACCTCGGCGATCACCTTGTTCAGCAGCGCGTCGACGCCGACACCGGTCTTGCCCGAGACGCGCAGTACGTCGTCGGGCTCACAGCCCACGATGTGCGCGATCTCGGCGGCGTAGCGGTCCGGGTCGGCGGCGGGCAGGTCGATCTTGTTGAGCACCGGGATGATCACGAGATCGCGTTCCATCGCCAGGTACAGGTTCGCCAGCGTCTGCGCCTCGATCCCCTGTGCCGCGTCGACCAGCAGGATCGCGCCCTCACAGGCCTCGAGCGCGCGCGACACCTCGTAGGTGAAGTCGACGTGGCCCGGGGTGTCGATCATGTGCAGGACGAAGTCCTCGCCGTCGACATTCCACGGCAGCCGGACGTTCTGCGCCTTGATCGTGATGCCGCGCTCGCGCTCGATGTCCATCCGGTCCAGGTACTGAGCGCGCATGGCCCGCTCTTCGACCACACCGGTCAGCTGCAGCATCCGATCGGCCAGGGTCGACTTGCCGTGGTCGATGTGCGCGATGATGCAGAAGTTCCGGATCCGGGACGGATCGGTGAACGTCGTATCGGCAAAACTGGAAGCCACTCCACTCCTCGAGGGGTATCGGCGAACTGCGTCTATCGTCCCATGCGACGAATCGCCCCCTTGTCACCGGTGCGCTTCAAGCGCGAGCGACCGTTATATTTCAGGGATGGCCAGCAGTTGGAACACTCTCGGTAAGCAACTCGGCGTCATCGCCAAGGAGCAGGGACCGAAGATCGTGCGCAAGCAGGGTCCACGGCTGCTCGAGAAGCTGGTGGGGGCACTGGCGGCCAAGCCGGAGCCCGCCGTCGCGGTGCGCCCGACCGCGTCGACACCGGTGCCCACCGCGCACCGCGCCCGGCAGATCGTCTACTGCCCGCAGCTCGACGGGCGCGCCGACCCGGGCGAGATCGTGTGGACCTGGGTGCCCTACGAGGAGGACCCCACCAACGGCAAGGACCGGCCGGTGCTGGTCGTCGGGCGCGATCGCAAGACCCTGCTCGGGCTGATGCTGTCGTCCAAAGCCGAACGCGCGCACGACCGTAACTGGGTCGGCATCGGCTCCGGCCCGTGGGACCACGACGGTCGACCCAGCTGGGTGCGGCTGGACCGGGTGCTCGACGTGCCCGAGGACGGCATCCGGCGCGAGGGCGCGATCGTCGAGCGCAAGACCTTCGACCTGGTCGCGCACCGGCTCGTCGCCGAGTACAGCTGGAGCTGACCGACCTAGGTCAGCACGTCCCTGGACCGGCCGAAGATCAGGCCGTACACCAGCGCGCCCAGCGCGCCACCGGCCAGCGGGAACAGCACGAACACCCACACCTGCGCCATCGCACCGTCCTGATACGGCGCCACGCCCAGGCTGCGGGCCGGATTCACCGAGGTGTTGTCGATCGGCAGCGAGACCAGGTAGATCACCGTCAGCGTGACACCGATCGACAGCCCCGCCAGCGGCACATCGGAGATCTGGTCCGTCGAGGCCAGCACCACGAACACCAGCAGCGCGGTCAGCATCACCTCGATGATGATGGTCGCGGCCAGGCCGTACCCGTTCTGGACGACGACCTCACCCAGCGGCCCGCGGATCGCCGACGGACTGTGCGCGCCCCAGCCGTTGGCGCCGAGCCCGTCGACCGCGCGGTCGTAGGACGGCAGGTTCTTGGCCAGCGCGAACAGCACGAGCCCGGCCAGGAAGGCACCGACGAGCTGCGCGATCACATAGCCCGCCGCGCCGACCGCCGAGATCCGGCCGAGCAGCAGCTGGCCGAGGGTGACCGCCGGATTGACGTGGCAGCCCGAGATCGGCCCGATCGCGTAGACGAGGAACATCAGCGTCAGACCGAAGGCGAAGGCCACCCCGAGCGACCCGACCCGGTCACCCGCCAGCACCAGCGTGCCGACGCCACAGATCACCAGGATGAAAGTGCCGAGCCCTTCGGCGGCCCATTTCTTCGGCTCGGGTACGACCTCGGACTCGACGAGTTCCTGTGCAGTGGGCATTGGCCACCACCTCTCCGGGAGGATTCATCCCCGCGGCGAGCGGGGTCCGCACGAGCGAGGTGGACATTACGCCAGGCGGGTGACCTCCACAACGACCTCGAGGTCGGTCGAGCCGCCGCCGGAGAAAACACCTTTCAGCGGTGGCACATCCGCGTAGTCGCGGCCGACGCCGACCGAGACGTGTTGCTCGTTGACGGCCAGGTTGTTGGTCGGGTCGTAGCCCCACCACTGCCCCGTCCAGGCCTCCACCCAGGCGTGCGACTGACCCGCCACGGTCTCGCCGATCTCGGCGCTCGGCTTCGGATGCAGATACCCGGAGACGTAGCGGCTGGGAATTCCCATGCTGCGCAACAACACCAGGGTCAGGTGCGCGTAGTCCTGGCACACCCCGCGCCGCTCGGCGAACGCCTGCAACGCCGAGGTGTGCACCGAGGTCGTGCCCGCGATGTAGTCCATCTCCTTGTGCACCCACTCGGCCGCGCGCACCACCGCCTTGGCCGGCTCCTCGCCCCGGGACAGCTGCCTGGCCACCGTCGCCAGCTTGCGATCGCGCGGCACATAGGCCGTGGGACTGAGCATTTCGTCGAACCGGTCGACGATCCGGCCACCGCGCAGGTCGTCCCAGCTCAGCTCCTCGGTCGGCTCCGCGAACGGCTCGGTCTCCACCACCGAGGACCCGGTCACCTCGAGTTCGGTGTGCGGCGCGTGCAGGTCGAAGGCGGTGACCGCGGTGCCCCAGTAGTCGGTGTAGCGATACGACCTGGTGGCGGGCACGGTCTCGACGCGATTGAGGATCACGTTCTGCCTGCTGTCGGCGCGCGGCGTCAGCCTGGCCTCGTTGAACGACCGCGTCACGGGCGCGTCGTAGACATATCCGGTGGTGTGCACCACCCTGATCCGCCAGCTCACGACTCCCCCTCGCTGGCGCTCGGCTCCGTCGTGCGCTGAAGCGCGCTGTGCTGTCGGTTCACTCGCTGACGCTCGTTCACAATTCTCCCTCCACCTGCACGCGGCCGTCGGAACTGCTGCGCACATCGGTCCACGCCACCCAGGGGGCGGCGTGGAAGTACTGGCGTGACACGGCCTCGCTGACCTCCCGGCACGACTTCTGCAGCGCGAGCAGCCTGCTCTGCAAGTCCTCCAGCAGCACGCCGGGCGGCAGGAATTCGAGCTCGCTGCGCGCGCGGCCCAACACCCGCTGGGCCTCGTGCCGCGCGCCGACGCGGCTGCCCGGCCGCTGGTCGAGCTCGGTCAGGCAGGCCTCGGCGACGCGCAGCGTGTGGAACACCGAGCGCGGGAAGAGCCGGTCGATCAGGATGAACTCCGCGACCCTGGCGGCGTCGAGGGCGCCGCGGTGGGTGCGCAGGTAGGTGTCGTGGGCGCCCGCCGAGCGCAGCACCGTCACCCAGGCGGGCGAGGACGTGCGGTCGCCCGCGCGCGAGAGCAGCAGGCGCACCATCATGTCCACGCGTTCGATGGAGCGGCCCAGCAACAGGAACCTGTAGCCGTCGTCGCGCGAGAGGGTCGAGTCGGTCAGCCCGGTGAACATCGCCGCGCGGTCCTTGATGTAGGAGAAGAACTCGTGCGGGCCGAGGCCGCGCGCCGCCTTCTCCGCCGTCGCCAGCCCGTTGTAGGTGGCGTTGAGGCACTCCCACATCTCGCTGGAGGTGACTTCGCGTGCGCCACGGGCGTTCTCGCGGGCCTTGCCGATGGAGTCGCTGATCGAGACGCCGTGGTCGTGGCTGAACGCGACGAGGTCGGTCACCGACCACACGTCCAGGTGCAGTCCCTCCGGCGGTTCGATCCCCAGCACCTTGAGCAGGACCCGGGAGGTGCGGTCGGCGTCGACGGTGGCGTCCTCGAGCAGCTGGTGCACGGCGACGTCGAGAATGCGCGCGGTGTCGTCGGCGCGCTCGACGTATCGGCCGATCCAGTAGAGGGATTCGGCGTTGCGAGCAAGCATGTGTGTCAGTCCCCGATCAGCCGCTGCGTCTGTTGTTGTTGCTGCTGTTGCTGATTGGCCTGCGGCGCGCTGAGCTCGCGGCCGATCTCGAACGAATCGGCCTGCGGCGGATCGCTCACCAGTTCCGGACCGGCCAGTTCCCGGTCGACCGGACCGGAGCGCCCGGCCAGCACCCAGGTGTCCTTGCTGCCGCCGCCCTGGCTGGAGTTCACCACCAGCGAGCCCTCCGGCAGCGCGACCCGGGTCAGCCCGCCCGGCAGCACCCAGATGTCCTCGCCGTCGTTGACCGCGAACGGGCGCAGGTCGACGTGCCGGGGCGCGAGATCATTGCCGATCTTGGTCGGCACGGTCGACAGCTGCACCACCGGCTGGGCGATCCAGCCACGCGGATCGGCCTTGACCTTGCGCCGGATCGCCTCCAGCTCGCGCGGTGTCGCGTCCGGCCCGATGACGATCCCGTAGCCGCCGGACCCCTCGACCGGCTTCACCACGAGTTCGCCCACCCGGTCGAGCACCTGCTCGCGTTCGTCGTCGAGCCAGCAGCGGAAGGTGTCGACATTGGGCAGGATCGGCTTCTCGCCGAGGTAGTACTCGATGATCGTCGGCACGTAGGTGTAGATAAGTTTGTCGTCGCCGACGCCGTTACCGACCGCGCTGGAGATCACCACATTGCCCGCGCGGGCCGCGTTGAGGACGCCGGCGACGCCGAGCACCGAGTCCGGGCGGAAGTGCATGGGGTCGAGGAAGGTGTCGTCGATGCGCCGGTAGATGACGTCGACCTGGCGCTCGCCCGCCGTCGTACGCATGTAGACGACATTGTCGCGGCAGAACAGGTCGCGCCCCTCGACCAGCTCGACGCCCATCTGCCTGGCCAGCAGCGAATGCTCGAAGTAGGCGGAGTTGTGCACCCCCGGGGTGAGCACGACCACGGTCGGGTCGGCCTCGTTGGGCGCCGCGGAGGCCCGCAGCGCCCGGAGTAGGTGGGCGGGATAGTCGCCGACCGCCCGCACCCGGTGCGAGGAGAACAGGTCGGGGAAGACCCGGGCCATGGTGCGCCGGTTCTCCATCACATAGGAGACGCCCGACGGCGAGCGCAGGTTGTCCTCGAGCACCCGGAAGTCGCCGCGTTCGTCGCGCACCAGGTCGATGCCGGAGACGTGGATGCGCACCCCGTTGGGCGGCACCAGCCCGGCGGCCTCGCGGTGGAAGTGCTCGCACGAGGTGACCAGCCGCTTGGGGATCACCTGATCGCGCAGGATGTTCTGCTCGCCGTAGACGTCGGCCAGGAACAGCTCCAGCGCGGTGACCCGCTGCTTGATGCCGCGTTCGAGCTTGGCCCATTCCGCGGCCGCGATCACCCGCGGCACCAGATCCAGCGGGAACGGGCGTTCCTGCCCCGACAGGGAGAAGGTGATGCCCTGGTCGATGAACGCGCGGTCCAGCGCGTCGGAGCGTTTGGCCAGGTCGTCGACGTCGTTGGCGGCCATCGCGGCGTGGATACCCTTGTACGGCGCCCGGACTCGTCCCGCCGCGTCGAACATCTCGTCGAAGGCGTCGGCGAAGCGGCCGGGGCCGTACCCCTCGAACAAACCGGCGTGCGTGTTCACCGGATGCCCGTTCGTTCTCACCAACGCCGGTGATGCAGATCGAGCCGTACTCGGCGCTGTGGTGGAGGTCATGAGAAAAACTGTGCATCACCCGGCAGCGGGGTCGTGTGAGACACAGGTAAATTTCTTGCATCACCTGAAACGGGTGAAAATCGGCGGGGCCCGTGGCGGGCGTTCGGAGCCCGATTTCGCCGGGCGGTGCCGAGCTGGTAACCTCGATCTTCGGCGCGGTGTTACCCGTAGTTCAGCACCATCTGCTGCATCGTGGGCGCGCGCCCGACGAGCTTTCGAGACATACCACCCAGCGACAGGAAACCAGAGGATACAGGCGTGGCCAACATCAAGTCCCAGATGAAGCGGATCCGTACCAACGAGGCGGCGCGCAAGCGCAACCAGTCGGTCAAGTCCGCGCTGCGCACCGCGATCCGCAACTTCCGCGAAGCTGCCGCGACCGGTGACAAGGAAAAGGCTGCCGAGCAGCTGCAGTTCGCGAGCCGCAAGCTCGACAAGGCCGCGTCCAAGGGCGTCATCCACGCCAACCAGGCGGCCAACAAGAAGTCCGCGCTCGCGCTGGCTCTGAACAAGATCTGATCGGAGCGGGGGCTCCCCGCTCAGCAATACTTCGCAAGACGCAGCCGCCGTGGCCTCGATGACCACGGCGGCTTTTGTCGTCGGCTACCATTCCGCGCATGCTGACGGTGTACGCGAATCAGACGGTGGTACGAGGCGACGACCTGGCCGAGGTGATCCGCGCCGCGGAGATCCTGGGGCTCGGTCTCAAGATCGAGAACGTGATGGTCCCGGACGAGGACGGCGGCTTCGCGGCCGCGTGGATCGTCACCAGGGAGGACGAGGTCCCGCTGTACGAGGAGTGGGACGGTCGCTACGAGGATCTCGAGGACGACGAGGAACTCGCCGTCGTCGGCGACTGATCAGTTCACACAGGGGATCTGCCCCGAGGTGATGTCGCTGCGGACCGGTGTGCCCGCGTCGGGGGTCTCCGACACCGAGGTGGTCGTGCTGGTCCGCCAGGCGCCCGTCGTCGTCTCGTACGGCCACGCGGCGGGCGGTTCGGTCCGCGCCGTGGTGCGCCGGGTGGTCGTGGTGGCGGGGACCGGCATCCCGAACGCGGCCGCGATCTCGCGGCGGATCGCCGAGCGGTCCACGATGTTCACGTCCTGCCCGTTGATCACGTCGTAGCGCAGGATCGGCAGGGTCCGGAATTCGACCTGCGGGTCCTTCGCGGAGCCGAGCGTGCGCACGAATTCGGTCATGTTCCAGCCGTCCGACAGGACGATATTGCGGTGCGCCACCTCCATCAGCGCCGACAGTTTGCCGGGGTCGGTCAGGGTGCCCGCGCTGCGCAGCTGCCTGGCCACCGAGGTGAGGAACGCCTGCTGCCGGTGGGTGCGGTCCAGATCGCCGTTCTCCAGTCCGTGCCGCTGCCGCACGAAGGCCAGCGCCTGGGCCGGGTCGAGATGCTGGCGGCCCACCGGGAAGTCCGCGCCGGAGAACTCGAGGTCCTGCACCGGATGGTTCAGGCACACCTCCACCCCGCCCAGCGTGGCCGCGAGATCGTAGAAGCCGGCGAGGGTGATCTCGGCGAACCGGTCGATCGGCACCCCGGTCAGATCGCGGACCGCCCGGACGATCGAGGCGCGCCCCGCCTCCCGGCCCGCCTGCTCGAGCTTGCGCTGATCGGTGACCCCGCGCGCGATCAGCTGATCCTGCACCGCGGCCTTCTTCAGCCCGTACGCCTCCTTGATCTTGGCGTGGGTGTAGCCGGGAATACCACTGACCGGCACATAGTCGTCGCGTGGAATCGAGACCGCGACGATCTTGTCCATCGCGGCCGGAATATGCACCAGGATCAGCGTATTGGCGTTGTAGCCGCCCTCGTCGCCGTCCCCCGCGTGCAACTGGTCCAGGATTTCCGGCGGCAGCTCGTTCCCGTTCTGATCGCGGCGGGTATCGAGCCCGATCAGCAGGATGTTCAGATCCCCGCCGAGCGAATGGGGCGCGTCGTCCTCGATGGCGTGCGAGCGCAGGAACCCGGCGTCGAAACTGCCCGCCGTCGACCACCCGTACGCGGTGACGGCGACCACCAGCGCCGACATCCCGGCGGCGAACCCCTTCCCGAACGCCCTGGCCAACCGGCCCGCCGAACTACGAGCGCGGCCCCTGCTCCCGCGCTCCCCGGTCCGGCTGACGGTCGGGTCGTCCATGTCATGATCAACTGTGCCAGCCGCACGACCGCACCGACATCGCGATTCGGTCCCGATTCCAGCGTGTCCCGGCGTGTCCGCTCAGCGAGTGGACCAGGGTGTGGCCCTCAGCCCGCGGCGCGGAGATCCAGGATTCGGGAGAGGGCGTGTTCCACGGCGTAGGTGGCGTCGGCGGCGCCACCCTTGACGTCGGCGTTGAGGGTGGCGACCACGTGGAGCGCGGTGCCGATGGTGGCCGGGGTCCAGCCGCGGGCCTGCGCCTGGGCCTTCTTGACCTTCCACGGCGGCATGCCGAGCTGCTGGGCCAGTTTGAACGGGTCACCCCGGCCCGCGGAACCGACGCGGGCAATGGTGTGCACGGAGTCGGCGAGGGCGTCGGCCAGCAGGACGTGCGGGACACCCCGGTCGGTGGCCCAGCGCAGGGCTTCCATCGCGGCCGGGCGGTCGCCCGCGACGGCGAGATCGGCCACGTCGAAGCCGCTGACCTCGGCGCGGCCCGAGTAGTAGCGGCGGACCGCGTTCACGTCGACCTTGCCGCCGGTATCGGCAACCAGCTGCGAACAGGCGGCGGCCAGTTCCCGCAGTTCCGAGCCGACCGACTCGATGAGCACCTGCACCACGTCGGGCGCCACCCGGACGCCGAGGGCCCGGAACTCCGCCCGCACGAACTCCGCCCGCTCGGTGGCCTTGGTGAGCTTGGCGCACTCGTGCACCACCGCGCCCTGCTTCTGCAAGGCGGGAGCCAGCGCCTTGGCCCGGCCACCGCCCGAATGCAGCACCATCAGCACGACACCCGCAGGCGGGTCGGCGGCCGCGTCGGTGATCACCGCCACCGCGTCCTTGCCCGCCTCCGCGGCCGATTCGAGCACGATCACCCGGTCCTCGGCGAACAGCGACGGGCTCAGCAGCTCGGCCAGTTCGGCGGTACTCGCGTCACCGGCGCGCAGCCGGTCGACGGGCACCGAGTCCGGGTCCGGCGCGCAGGCCCGCACCTGGCCGGTCACCTGCGCCACCGCGCGTTCGACCAGCAGCTCCTCGTCACCGAGAACCAGATGTACCGCGGCAGGGCGTTCGCTCACCAGGCGATCCTACGTTCGGGCACCGACAGCGGACCGGCCGCGGTCCTTCGTCGGTGCGCCACTCCCGACTGGCCGGTGGTGGGCGAGCCCGACCCGGCCTGCCGCCACTGAACCCCCAGTGACCGCGGTGTCGTCGACCGGCGCCCGAGGCCATGTCACCACGTAGGCACCGTGGACCGTGGCGGTCGGTGCGGGCGCGAGTCCGTCGGCGGGACGTGGCGATTCTCGGGTCCGCGGCGGTACCCGACACGATCACGTCGCCGTGGCGGTCGGTGCGGGCGACCACCACGGCGAGCGTGTCCAGCGCGGCGATGATCGTGGCGTGCGGGTGGCCGAAGGAGTTGTCCGTCCCGGCACTGATCAAAGCCAGGCGCGGGTGGACTGCGCGCAGGAATTCCGGTGTGGTGGTGCGGGATCCGTGATGGGGCACCTTGAGGATGTCGGCCCGGATGTCGTGGTCGCGCGACACTCGAGACTGAGCGGTGGCTTCGATATCGCCGGTGAACAGGATCGTGCCGACAGCGGTACGCGCCCTGAGTACCAGGGAGCGATCGTTGGCGTCGTCCAGATCCAGTGACGAAGGCACATCCTGATCCGGTGCCAACACCGTCAATTCGACTGTCCCGAACGTGAGTACATGTCCCCGATGCAGTTCCATCAGCGGGATCCGCGCGGACTCCGCGAGCTCGACGACTCGCTCGATGCCACCTGACTCGGTGCTGTGAGCAGACGAATGTCGCTGCGCGACAATGCCCGGTTCAGCGGTGAGAGGTGGTGTAGGCGAGTGTTCGCCGTTCGGGTGACGGCCGTCGGTGGCGGGGCTCCCGCCGTTGGTGGAGGAGCCGCCACGGGTGGACGGCTCGTCACCAGCGGTCGACCCGTCACCACCTGTCGGCTCGCCACCAGCGGACGGACCGCCACCACCAGACGGCCCGCCACCAGCGGACGGACCGTCACCGGAGGATGGCCCATCATCGACGGAGCGACCGCCACCGACGGAGGGCCCGCCACCGGAGGACCGCCCGCGCCCGATGGCAGGCCCAGCATCGACGGAGGAGCCGTCATCGACGGACCCCCCATCACCGCCGGAGGACCCGCTCCCCACGGAGGGCCCAGCACCAACTGACCGCCTGCCATCGGCGGAAGATCCACTGGCGGAGGAGCCATCACTGGTGACGTGCCCGTGGCTGGCGGAGCGGAGTTCGCCTGGTGCGGTGGCTATCGCGGCGATGGTGCGGCCGCGGAGCACGCCGGCCAGACCGTCGATGTGGTCGGCGTGGGGATGGGTGAGGATCAGGAGTGGGACATGGGTGATGTGCAGGCGGTCTAGGCAGCGGCGGATCGGTCGGGGGTCCGGGCCGGTATCGATCACGATCGCGGCGCCGGGCGCGACGGAGAGGGCGAGGCCGTCGCCTTGGCCGACATCGCACATCGCCAGCACCCAGCCCGCGGGTGGCCACCCTGGCTGCCAGAGGCGCACTGGGACAAGCACTACCGCGATGCCCAGGGTGCCGACGGCGAGTAGTCGGCGGGCCTTCGACCACCGCAGGGCGGCCACCAGGACGACAACGATCGCCGCCGCGACCAGTCCCCCGCTCATACCGGAGGGCACCGAGACCGTGGCACCGGGGACCGCGGCGATCCGGTCGGCGACCGTGAGCAGCCACCACATCGGCGGGCGCGCGCACCACAGCACCCACACCGCGGCATCACCCCACAGGCAGGCGAGGCCCGCGCCGACCGCACCGATCACGGTGATCACCCCGACCACCGGCGCGACGAGTGCGTTCGCGACGATCGCGACCACACTCACCCGCCCGGACAGCGCCACCATGAGCGGAAGGGTGACGACGAACGCACCCGCCGACACCGCGACGATCTCCGCAGGCGCACGCCACCACCCCCGCGCCCGCAACCAGTCCGCCCAGGACGGCGCGAGCAGGATCAGACCGGCGGTGGCGAGCACCGACAGCGCGAAGCCCGCGCTCACCGCCAACTGCGGTGCCACACCGAGCAATCCGATCACCGCGGCACCCAGCGCGGGCAACGCCTGCTTGCGCCGCCCGGTGACCAACGCGAGCACCATCACCGAACCCATGGCAGCCGCCCGCAGCACGCTCGGATCAGGCCGCGCGAGGACGACGAACATCACCACCGTCACCGCACCGGCCGCGGCACTCGTCCGCGGACCCGCGGTCAGCAATCTCGTCAACGCGAGCAGAGCGGTCAGCAAGATAGTGAAATTCGCTCCGCTGACCACACACAAATGCTGCAGGCCTGCGATTTCGAAGGCATCCCTGACCTCGTCGGACAGCGCGACAGTGTCGCCGACGACGAGTGCCGGCAGCAGTCCCGCCGCGTCGGATGGCAGCGCCCGCGCCGATGCCGCCGCCAGGTCCGCCCGCACACCCGCGGCGATCCGCTGCCACCACGGAGGTATCCCGACCCGCTCCACCACGCCGACGGGGTGCAACGCCGCCACCGTCAGGTCCAACCGATTCGGCTCGGCGACCTTCGCCCGAAACCGAATAGCCTGACCGGGCGACAGTTCAGCCCACTCCTTCCCCGGCGCGAGAATCACCAGCGCCCCACCGACCCGGGTGAGTGTCGACCCGCCCAACCCGCCGAACCGGGTTGTCATCGCGCTCGCCGTCGGCACCCTCGCCGGCGGCGCGTCGACAGGCGGCACACTCGGCGGCGGCACGCTCATCGTCGATGCGTTCGCCGCCGATGCGCTCGTGCCTCTCGTGAACTCGCGCAGTTCCGCGTGGACGATCCACCGCCGCTGGCCGCCGAATCCGCCTGCCCGCATCGGTTTCGGGTCGTCGGTGACCACGGCCAGCACTGTCACCGTGCGCCCGAACGACTCCCGCAGCGGGTGCGTCTGGACGTGGTGCGCGCGCCAGGCTCCCGCTGCCCCGAACCCGGCGGTCGCCAGCATCGTCGCCAATCCGGCGACTGCAACGACCCGCCATCGCTCACGCTTGTGCGCGATCGCCCACAGCAGTACCACCCACGAGCTGATCGCCATCACCACCGCGGCAACCGCCAGTACCAGCCCCGCGAACCATCCGAGAGACACGGCCACGATCGTCGCGGCCCAGCAGCCCAGTGCTGCCGGGACCAAGCGCATGTCCAGGACCTGGCGTTCGGTCTCCTCCGCTGTCTCCTCCTGAGCCGCGGCACTCATTCCGAGTCCGGGTTCGCCGTCGGCGCGTCACGGCAGACCGCACTCCGCCCGAGCACCGACGACACCCCGAAGCACCCGAATTCCATACTGCTGTACGAGTGTTCGACGCAATCCGCGAAGCAGGTGGAGAACCCGCTCGTCGGCGGCGGGTCCGCCTCCGGCGTCGATACGTCCGCGCCGTCGCCGCCTGGGTCGGTCGGCTCGGTCACGTCGTCACCAGGTCGCGGAGGCGGGTCAGGCGGGCGGGGCCGATGCCGTCGACTTCGCCGAGTTGGGCGACGTCGGTGAATCGGCCGTTGGTGGTGCGCCACGCGAGAATGGCTTTGGCGGTCACCGGGCCGACTCCGGGGAGGGCGTCGAGTTCGGCTTCCGTCGCTGTGTTCAGGTTGACGCGCGTCTTCGCGTTTGGGGTGCCGGTGTTCGGGGGCGGTCCGCTCGTGGCGTGCTGCCCCGCGGCGGGTGCGCGGTCGGCGGCGCCGATCATGACGCTGCCGAGACGTGGCGGTCCCGTTTGGGGGCCGGTCGTGCCGACGACGACCTGGTCGCCGTCGGTGAGGCGCTGGGCCAGGTTCAGCCCCGCGAGGTCGGCGCCCTCGGTCGCACCGCCCGCCCGCTCGATGGCGTCGGCGACGCGGGCGCCTCCTGGCAGATGATGCAGCCCCGGCCGTTCGACCAGACCCACCACGCTGACAACGACTTCCGCGGTCGGGCTCGGCATGGCGCCGGCCACCGCGGCCAGGCCCGCGCTCGGTTCCGAGTGGGTGCCCGAGGGCTCCACTCGGACGACGGGGACCGGCGGCAACGACTGCGACGTCGGCTGATCGCGGAGAACCAGCGCACCGGTGCAGACGACGGCCGCCACCCCCACCAGGCCGAGAACCAGCGCGCCGCGGCGGCCGGGGTCGACCCGCGCCTGGCGGAACCGGTCCGGAACGAGTCGGCGAAGTCTCCCGGAGTCGGCACCCTCGTCGAGCCAGCCCGGCGACCGCACCTCCCCGGTCGAGGGGAGTTCCTCCTCGTCCCACCGACCTTCGGTGCTTCGGCGTGGACGGGCCGTGTCCGGCTCCCCGCGCAGCGAGCCGGACCCGGGTTTGTCGCGCAACGCCAACCCACCCAGCCGTTGCCGTACCCGCTCGTGTTCGTCGTGTCGTGACATGCCGGCGACGCTACGAGGCGGCGACCGCGGGAACCCGGCGCCGACCTGGGCCTCGAGCGGACCTGTGGACAACCCTGAGCCTGTGGACAACTCGCGGTCACGCGGTCGTCGGGACCGGTATCCGCGCTGCCCGAGCGAATACGGTGCGCCCATGGCCGAGACCACGTACGGATGGACCCATAGACCTCGCACAACGATTCCGCGACTTCGCCCACCGCGAGGTGAACGGCAATTCCCCGCTGTACCACCGGCGCGCGCTCGAGATCGCCGAGGACCCGGCGGTGCTGGCGCTGATCGCCGCGCTGCCGACCGCCAAACAGCAGCCCAACCTGGTGCTGGCGGCCGCACGGGTCCACGGCGCGATCGCGGTGCCCTATCGCGATTTCCGCGAGCAGCTGATCACGCACTGGCCGTCGATCGCGGCGACCGCGCTCACCCGGCGTACCCAGACCAACGAAGCGGGCCGCGCGGCCACCCTGCTGCCGGTCCTCGCCCGCCTGCCAGGACCGTTGTCGCTGATCGAGGTCGGCGCGTCGGCGGGGCTCTGTCTCTACCCGGACCGCTACAGCAATCGCTACGGCGCGCTCGCCCTGGATCCGGCGGACGGTCCGTCCTCGGTGGTGCTGCGGTGCACCACCACCGGCGCCGTGCCGATTCCGCAGCGGCTACCCGAGGTGGTGCATCGCGCCGGAGTCGACCTGAACCCGCTCGATGCGGCGGACATTCGCGACCGGGAGTGGCTGGAAGCACTCGTCTGGCCGGGACAGGACGACCGGCTGTCCAGGCTGCGCGACGCGTGTGCGATCGCCGCCGCGAACCCACCGACACTGGTGACCGGCGACCTGAACGAGCGGGTCGCCGAGCTGGTCGACGCGGCACCCGGCGACAGCACCGTGGTCGTGTTCCACAGCGCGGTGCTCACCTATCTGCCGTCAGCGGCACGCGAGGGATTCATCGCCGCGGTCCGTACGCTGCCCTGCCACTGGGTGTCCCAGGAGGGCACCGGGGTGATCGCCGAGTTCACCGATCGTGTGCCCGTGCGGGATTCGGGACGGGCTCGGATGGTGCTCGCGGTCGACGGCGAGCCGGTCGCGTACGCCGGGCCGCACGGTCAGTCACTGGACTGGTTCGGCCCGGCGTAGCGGGAACACTCTCAGACGCGGCGCATCACCGAGACCACGCGGCCCAGGATCACGGCTTCGTCGCCATCGATGACCGAGTAGGCGGGGTTGCGGGGTTCGAGCAGGACGTGACCGTTGCGCCGGCGATAGACCTTGACGGTGGCCTCCTCGCCGATCATGGCGGCAACGATGTCACCGTTGGTCGCCTCGCGCTGGCTGCGCACCACGACCAGATCGCCGTCGCAGATGGCGGCGTCGATCATCGAGTCGCCGCGCACTCGCAGCCCGAAAACCTCACCGCGACCGACCAGTTCACGCGGCAGCGTCAGCAGGTCGTCGGCGTGCTGCTCGGCCAGGATCGGCGTGCCCGCGGCGATGTCGCCGACCACCGGCACGGTCACCGAGTCACTGGAACCGGCGGCGGGTGTGTCGCGCAGGAACAGGCGCACATCGATCTGGCGGGCCATCCCGGTGCCGCGCCGCAGGAAACCGTCCTCCTCCAACGCTTTCAGATGCTGGGAGACCGTGGAGGTGGACCGCAGGCCGACCGCGTCGGCGATCTCCCGCGCGCTCGGCGCGTAGCCGTGCGCGAGCACCGAATCCCGGATCACGGCGAGGATGTGTTGCCTGCGGGGCGGCAGGTGCGCGGTGTCGGGGAAGTCGAAGTCGTCGTATCCGGTCACCGGGGCATCGTAGAGGCCCAGCGGTCCGGACCGTCGGCGCAGGCTCCCGGCGTGCCCCTCAGCGCCGGAAATCGGCGCCGGTCAGGAACACCCACCGGGCACGACCAGCACACCCAGCGCGCCGACACCGAGATGGACACCCAGGGTGGGACCGAACTCGCCGACGTACAGCTCCTCGACCTCCGGCACCTGTTCCCGCAGCTGGGCCGCGATGCTCTCCGCGGCATCGGCGGCGCCCAGGTGCTGGACCGCCAGGGCCGCGCCGTCGCGCCCTGCCGCCTCCACCGCGGCCGCGACCAGCTTGGCGTAGGCACGCGACCGCGTGCGTACTTTCTCGCGCAGTTCCAGCTTGCCCTCGACCAGCTGCAGCAGCGGCTTCGTCACCAGCTCGCTGCCGAAGAACGCGGCGGCACTGCTCAGCCTGCCGCCCTTGCGCAGCTGCTCGGTGCGGTTGACCAGGATGAACGTGCGAGCACGGGCGGCGGCCGTCACCGCGCGTTCGTAGACCGCGTCCAGCGCCTCGCCCGCCCGCGCGCGGCGGGCGGCCGCGAGCACGGGCAGGCCGGTCGCCAAACCGGCGCCCAGCGAATCCACCAGGCGCACCTTGTCTTCGGCGCCCATGTCACGGACGGCCTGCCTGCCAGACTCCCAGGTCGCCGACAGCGTGCGCGACAGATGCACGGCGACGACACCGTCGCCGTCACTGCGGCTCAGCGCCCGCTCGTAGGCTTCGCGCAGCTCGCCCGGCGACGCGGCCGAGGTGGTGACCGAGTCCGTCGAGTAATCGATCTCGACGGGGTCGACACCCTCCCGGATCTCCCGGTCGCCGACGAGCACATGCAACGGGACCACTTCGATACCGAGCTCGCCGACGACGTCGGGCGTCAGCCCGGCCGCCGAATCGGTGACCACCACAACGGTCACGGACTACCGGACCTCCTGCAGCGCCTTGGTCATCGCCGTCGCCACCGCCGCGTGCCCGGCCCAGCCCCAGTGGATGCCGTCCGGGTTCGCCGCGCCCGACTCGATGTCGTCGCGCACGGCCTCGCCGAGGTCGACCAGCGGCACCGCGGTACGGCCGGACCAGGCCTGCAGTGCCTTGACCGCGCGCGCCCGGCCCCGGTGCACCCGCCCGTAGGCATCGCATTTGTGCACCGACGGCAGCACCGCGACCACGGGCAGTTCGGGACGCAGATGATTGAGCGCCTCGCGCGACTGCTCGAGGTAGTCGACACTCACCTTCGGCGGAAGTGCCACGGGCCGACCGAGTTTCGACAGCTTCGGCTGCAGCCAGTTGTAGGAGGCGCGCACGCCGCGACGCAGCTTGGGCGGACGGATGTAGCGGATCAGCTCGCGCAGCGCGGTCGGCAGCGGCGAGGGCAGCGTGTCCATGCCGCCCACGGCGAACACGACGGCACCCGCCCGCGGCACGGCGGCCCACACCCGGGGGTCGCCGATCAGCGCCCAGTAGGCGTCGCGGCAGGTCCAGCCGATCCGGGCGATCAGCTCGACATCCCAATCCAGTTCGGCGGCCACCATATTCGGCCAGATCCGGGGATCGTCGGCGGGCAGGCCGCCCTTGGGTCCGTAGTAGGCGAGCGAGTCGGCGATCACCAGCAGCACGGGCCGCGGCGAGGCGGACTCCACCGGCCGGGGCGCGGTGGACTCCTCGACGAGGACGACCTCCGCGGCCGCCGCACCGAGCGATTCACCCTGTGCGACAGCGGTCTCCGCGACCGGAGCCGACACCTCGGTGACCGCAGCGGCCACCGTGACGGAATCGGCGGATACCGCGACGGCTTCGTCCGTCTCCGTCGCGACCACGTCCGGCACCTCGTCCGCCGCGGTGTCCGCGTCAGCGGAACCATCGGCCGCACTTGCCGACTGGAGATCCAGCGCCGCAGCGGGTTCGGCCGCCGATTCGGCGGGTGCCGCATCGACGGGAGTCACGACGGGAGTCGCACCATCGACTACCTCGGTGTCGGCGGTCTCGGTGGTTTCCGGCTGCGCGACAGTCGATTCAGCGTCCGGCCGCGCGGCGGAATCCGCCTCGACGGCTTCGGCGACAGCGACGCCCGCTGTGGCGGGCTCGCCGTCGACATCGCCGTCCGCGTCGTCCGACGAGCCGGCCACCGCCGATTCACCGGCAGCGGCCTCGGACTGCTCGGGCTCGGCAGCTACCGGCGCGGGCGGCGGACCGAACAGCGCATCGGGTAGCGAGCGCTCACTGCGCGCGGTGACCTGCTTGAAGAGTTCGTCCGGTACCGAACGGATGGGCTCCTCACGCTCGGGGCGTGCGGGCTTAGCGGGTGGCGGGCCGAACAGCGCGTCCGGCAATTGCCGTCCGGCCTTGGCCGTCACCTGCTGGAACAGTTCGTCCGGTACCGATCGGACGGGCTCTTCAGAGGACATCGGGAGCTACCTTCGCCGCTGCGTTCCAAACATCGAGGCGCCAGCCGGGTCGGTCGATGTCGGGCCCGTGGCTGGACAGCTGCACCCAGCTCGTATTGGCCAGCCCACCGAGGGCGGGCCAGTTCTCCGGAGGCAGTTCCAGCAACGCGGCCGTGAGGGCAGCGATCAGCCCGCCGTGCGCAACCAGGATGATAGTCCGGCCGGGCCAATCCTGTCGCTCGTTGTACAGTTCGCGCACCACCGGAAGCGCACGCGCGCCCACCTCGAGTTTGCTCTCGCCGCCGGGCGGTGTGTAGGTGGCGTCGAGCCGCCACTGCACGCGCGCGCCGGGATAGTCGGCGTCGACCTCGAGATGGGTCAGCCCCTCCCAGTCACCCAGGTGGGTCTCCCGCAGTCGCTGATCGGTGACGACCGGCAGATTGCTGATGTCGCCGAGCGCCTGCGCGGTTTCCTTGGCACGGCGCAGATCGGAGGCGTGGACCGCGATCGCGTTGCGGGACACCAGTTCCCGCGCCGCCTCTTTGGCCTGCTGCCTGCCGAGGTCGGTGAGATCGGTATCGATCTGGCCCTGCATCCGGTCGGCGGCGTTCCACTCGGTCTGCCCGTGCCGCAGCAGGATCAGCGTGCGCACATGGGCGTACTTGCTCACTCGGTGTCGCCCTCTACCTGTGCGTCGTCGGCGGCGGGTGTCGCCGGGGTGGCGATGCCCTCGACGGCCACGGTCGGGCAGTCACGCCACAACCGCTCCAGCGCATAGAAATTGCGCTCGTCGTTGTGCTGGATGTGCACGACGATGTCGACGTAGTCGAGCAGCGCCCAGCGCCCCTCGCGGGTGCCCTCGCGGCGGACCGGCTTGTGCCCGGCTTCGCGCAGCTTCTCCTCGACGTTGTCGACGATCGCGTTGACCTGACGCTCGTTGGGCGCCGAGGCGATCACGAAGCAGTCGGTGATCACCAGCTGCTCGGAGACGTCGAGGACGACGACGTCGGTGGCGAGCTTGTCGTCGGCCGCGAGTGCGGCGACCTTGGCCATTTCGACCGCTTCGGCAGTGGCAGTCACGACTGCACCTCGCTCGTGTGGCTCAACGTCAGCTACCTTCCGTTCCTGCGGGCACATACAGGTGCCGCTTCGATATGTACTGCACCACGCCGTCGGGGACGAGGTACCAGACCGGCCGACCCTCCGCCGCGCGGCGGCGGCACTCGCTCGACGAGATGGCCAGCGCGGGGATCTCGATCATCGTGACGGCATCGGCGGGCAGGTCCCGCAGATGCTCCTCGAGATGGTCGGTGTTCAGCTCGTACCCCGGACGGCTCACCCCGACGAACTTCGCCAGTTCGAACAGTTCGGTCCAATCCTGCCATGTCAGGATGTTGGCCAACGCGTCCGCACCGGTGATGAAGTACAGCTCCGCGTCGGGATGGGCATTCTGCATCTCGCGCAGGGTGTCGACCGTGTAGGTGACCTTGTTGCGTTCGATATCGGCCCGGCTGACCGAGAACCTCGGGTTGGACGCGGTGGCGATGACGGTCATCAGGTAGCGGTCCTCGGCGGGGCTGACCTGCTTGTTCACCTTCTGCCACGGCTGTCCGGTCGGAACGAAGATGACCTCGTCGAGCTCGAACCGGTTCGCGACCTCGCTGGCCGCGACCAGGTGACCGTGGTGAACGGGGTCGAACGTCCCGCCCATGACGCCGAGCTTGCGGCGCGGCCGAGCTGTCTCGTGCATGAGGTCCGAGCTTAACCGGGTTGCCACCACTCGACCGGACCGGACCGCCCCCGAGCGGCCGGGCGGTCGTTCGGGCCCGACGCCTGCGCGCACATCTGGGCGAACTGGGCGCGGGTGCGGTCGAGCTCGTCGGCGATGTGCGCGGCGGGCTCGGCGGCGAGCCGCTGATTCAGCTCGGCCATCAAGACGTCGATCGTGACCCACCACGGACCGCGGATCCGGCCCTGGGGTCCGCGCAGTTGTAACCACGCCGCCGCGCGCAGGCAGCGGGCCCGCGGCACGATCTTGTCCAGCTCGCCCCACAATCCCGCGGCGCGGAGATAGCCACCCAGCGCCGCGGACTCCTGGCCGCAGCACTCGCGGGCGACGGCGGCCGACCACACCAGGTCCGCGTGCCTGCGCCGCTGAGCGGGCGAGCCCGCGAGCAGCCGGGCCGCCTCGGTGAACTGCCAGGCCGCCTGCCGGTAGCGGCCGAGCCGCAGCAGCGACTCGGCGAACTCGGCGCGGACCAGCGCGAGCTCACCGGGCGGATAGGTGACGGCTCCGGTGAGCAGTGGTCGGTCGAAGGCGGTGACCGCCTCGGCGTGCCTGCCCGCCCGCGCCCAGGCCCGGCCCGCGACCACCCACAGGTGGGCCGCGTCGGCGGGCGAGATCGGGTGCCAGCACGCCGCGGCGGCGGCCGCCGCCCTGGCCAGGTCGCGATCCCGGCGCGGTTGGGCGGCGATCGCGGTGACCAGGCGGGTGCGCAACTCGGCGAGTTCGCGTCCGTCGAGTTCGCCGCAGCCGACGACCAGGGCCCGTCGCAACTGTTCCTCCGCGGCGGCGGGCGCGTCGGCCAGCCGGGTCGCCGCGACATCGGCCAGCCGCCGCGCGGCCCGCGCGCCCGCGCCGGGACGCAGGTGCTCGGGGCGCACGATCTCGCCGGACGGCACCGTGCTGTGGGGTGCGCACGGCGACGGGACGGCCCCGGCGCCGTCGTTCGCGAGCGGATCGGTCACCGGGTCGACCGCGCCCGCCGTGCCACCATTCGTACCACCGTGTCGGACGACGCCCGTCGACCGAACCGCTCGTCGTCGCGCGACGCCCCTGCCAGCATGGCGGTGATCTTGGTGGAGGACGCCTGTAAGCGGCTTAACGTCCGCTGAAACGATCAGCCGGTGGGGCGCTTGGACTTCGGCAGTTTGGCCACGACCGCGTCGTAGGAGGCGTCGATCAGCTCGCGCAGTTCGTCGGGTGGGACGGCGCCGCCGACGGTGACGCTGTTCCAGCCGTAGCGGCCGATGTAGGCCGAGGCGGTGACGTCGCCGGGGTAGACATGCACCAGCTCGTCGGCCTCGGCGCGGTCCCGGCCGCATTTGAGGCCGATCGCGCCGCCGTCACCGAGGAAGGCGAAGATCTTGTCGCCGACCTTGGCGACGACGTCGCCCTCCCACGGTTCGTCCTGCCAGGCACCGGGTTTGGCCAGGCAGTAGGTCAGCAGATCCTCGCTCATCACCAGCTCCTTCAGACGGGCAACAACCGGGAGACCACGTCGGTCAGCTGCCGGGCCGACCGGCATTCGTGCATCTCGATCACCTCGCCGTAGTCGCGCGCCGCCGAATCGCCGGTGCCCCACAGGTTCCGCGGCTCCGGGTTCAGCCAGTGCGCGTGCCGGGCGGTGTCGACGAGCTGGCGCAGGATGTCCAGCTTCGGATTGCGGTAGTTGGTGCGACCGTCGCCGAGGACCAGCAGCGAGCTGCGGCTGGTGACGGCGTCACCGAAGTTGTCGGCGAAGGTGGTCAGGGCCTGGCCGTAGTCGGAGTGCCCGTCGGCGTCGATGATCCGTGACTCGGTGAAGATCCTGGTGAGTACGTTGTCGAGGCCGACATACGGGTCGAAGAAGCCGGTGACCTCGTCGGTGCGGTCGACGAAGGCGAAGATCCTGACCCGGGAGAACTGCTCACGCAACGCGCTCACGAGCAGCATGGTGAAGTTGCTGAAGCCGGCCACCGAACCCGAGATGTCGCACAGCAGCACCAGTTCCGGGCGGCCGGGCCGCGGCTTGCGATTCACCAGATCGATCGGGACGCCACCGGTCGACATCGACGCCCGCAGGGTCTTGCGCAGGTCGATCTCGCCGCGACGGGCTTTCTTGCGCCGCACCGCCAGGCGGGACGCCAGGATGCGGGCCAGCCGCTGGCTGCCGCGACGCAGTTCGACGAGTTCGCGTTCGGAGGCGCGCAGGAAGTCGGCGTCCTCGGCCTGGCGGGCGACGCCGTAGGTGGCGACGCGGTCGCGCCCGATCTGTTCGGCCACGCGACGGTTGGTCTCGGCTTCCACACTCGCCCGGAATCCGGCGATCCGTTCCCTGGCGATGCGCCGGGCCACCTCGGTGTCGCGGTCGCTCGCGTCCGGCGGCAGCGCGAGTCCCGCCAGCACCCGGGACAGCAGGGTCTGCGGCGCGAGGTCTTTCATCGCCTGATAGGCGGAGAACGACGGCCCGCGCGCGGACTGGTACTGGCCGAGCTGTTCGACGACCTGCCCGGCCAGCAGCTGCAACTGCTGACCACCGTCCTCGGCCGCGAGCATTTCGGCGAGCTGCTCGCGCAGGGCGGGCAGGTCGATCTGGCCGTCGGGTGTGCGCGGCAGCTCGCGCGTCTCGGCGGAGCGCTCCCCCACCGCGACCGGGAACCACAGGTCGAACAGCCCGTCGAAGGTGGCGCGGTGGGTGGGGCGGCGCAGCAGCGCGCACGCCAGCCCCTCCCGCACGGACTCGCGATCGAGCAGGTCGAGCACGGTGAGCACCCGGCCCGCGTCGACGGTCTCCGACGGCCCGACCGGCACACCACGGGCCCGCAGGGCCGCGACGAACCCCGCGACATGCCCGCCGAGGCCGTGCGGGGCAGGCGCTGTCATCTCAGGCCAGCTTCAGCTCGGCCAGCGCGCGCTGGTGGTCGCTGCGGTGCTTGAGCACGACGCCGAGGGTCGCGCGCACGGTGGCGTCGTCGAGGTCGCCTGCGCCCAGGGCGAGCAGCGTCTGGCCCCAGTCGATCGACTCGGCCACCGACGGCAGCTTCTTGAGCTGCATCCCGCGCAGCACGTGCACGATCCGCACCAGCTGCTCGGCGACCGACTCCGACAGCTCGGGCACCCGGCTGGCCAGGATGCGACGCTCCAGGTCTTCGTCCGGGAAGTCCAGGTGCAGGTAGAGGCAGCGGCGCTTGAGCGCTTCCGACAGCTCCCTGGTGGCGTTCGAGGTGAGTACCACGAACGGCTTGCGGGTGGCGGTGATGGTGCCCAGTTCCGGCACGGTGACCGCGAAATCGCTGAGCACCTCCAGCAGCAGGCCCTCGATCTCGACGTCGGCCTTGTCGGTCTCGTCGATCAGCAGCACCGTCGGCTCGCTGCGCCGGATCGCGGTGAGCAGCGGGCGCGAGAGCAGGAATTCCTCGGTGAAGACGTCGGCCTTGGTTTCGGCCCAGTCGTTCTCGCTCGACGCCTGGATCCGCAGGATCTGCTTGGCGTGATTCCACTCGTAGAGCGCGCGGGCCTCGTCGACACCCTCGTAGCACTGCAGCCGGACCAGTTCGGCGCCGGCGACCTGGGCGACCGCGCGCGACAGCTCGGTCTTGCCGACACCGGCCGGACCTTCGATGAGCAGTGGCTTGCCCAGCCGGTCGGCCAGGAAGACCGAGGTGGCGGTGGCCTTGTCGGCCAGGTAGCCGGTCTCGGCCAGGCGGGTGATGACGTCGTCGACCGAGGTGAAGATCGGTTCCTGTACCAGTGTCACGATCACACCGGCCGAGTCTGGCCGTCGCCCCACACGATCCACTTCGTGGAGGTGAGTTCGGGCAGTGCCATCGGGCCGCGGGCGTGCAGCTTCTGGGTGGAGATGCCGATCTCGGCACCGAATCCGAACTGCTCGCCGTCGGTGAACGCGGTGGACGCGTTCACCATCACCGCGGCGGCGTCGACGCGGGTGGTGAACTCGCGCGCGGCGGCCAGGTCGGCGGTGACGATGGCCTCGGTGTGGCCGGTGCCCCAGGTGTTGATGTGCTCGACGGCAGCGTCGAGATCGTCGACGACCTTCAGCGCGATATCGAGGGTGAGGTACTCCTCACCCCAGTCGGCGTCGGTGGCGGGCACCTGACCGGGCAGGTCACCGTGGATGGTGACGCCTGCGCCTTCGAGCGCCTTGCTCAGCCGCGGCAGTGCCTTCTCGGCGACCGCGGCGTCGATGAGCACGGTCTCGGCCGCGTTGCAGACGCTGGGACGGCGGGTCTTGGCGTTGAGCAGGATGGCCTCGGCCATGTCCAGGTCGGCGGCGGAGTGCACGTAGACGTGGCAGTTGCCGGTACCGGTCTCGATGGTCGGCACCTGCGCGTCGCGCACGACCGCGTTGATCAGGCCGGCGCCGCCGCGCGGGATCACCACATCGACCAGGCCGCGGGCCTGGATCAGGTGGGTGACGCTGGAGCGGTCGTGGCTGGGCAGCAGCTGGACCGCGTCGGCCGGGACGCCCTGGGCGACAAGGGCTTCGCGCAGCACCTCGACGAGGGCGGCGTTGGAGTGCGCGGCCGAGGACGAGCCGCGCAGCAGGGCCGCGTTGCCCGACTTGAGCGCGAGGCCGAACGCGTCGACGGTGACGTTGGGGCGCGCCTCGTAGACCATGCCGACCACGCCGAGCGGCACCCTGGTCTGGCGGATCTCGAGGCCGTTGGGCAGCGTGGAACCGCGCACGACGACGCCGACCGGATCGGGCAGCCCGGCCACCTGACGCAGGCCGGAGGCGATGCCGTCGATGCGGGCCTTGGTCAGCCGCAGGCGGTCGAGCAGGTTCTCCTCGGTGCCCGCGGCCTGCGCGGCCGTGATGTCGGCAGCGTTGGCCGCCAGCACGCGGTCGGCGGCGGCGAGCAGGGCATCGGCCGCCGCGTGCAGGGCCTCGTTCTTCTGCGCCGTGGTGAGCTGAGCCAGCACGCGGGACGCGACGCGAGCCCTGCGGGCGGCGTCGTGCACCGCTGCGCGGATGTCGAGCTCGGGGGTCACTTCTACCGTCATGGGTATCAGCGTACGCAGGCCGCCGGTCCGCCTCGACGCCGCCCGGACCCCGGAATACGGCTCCGACCGGCGGCGGGACCGAGTTGTCCACAGGTTTCGGGGCACCGCGGGACTTGTCCACAGGTCACCGGGTGATCCGGCCGGGAACCCGCGCCCGCGGTGGGGTCACCGCTAGATTTGCCGCATGGACCGCAGCGCCGCACCCACCGTCGTCGTGCTCGGCAGCGTCAACATGGATCTGGTCACCACCACGGCGCGGCGGCCCGCACCGGGCGAGACGGTGCTCGGGTCCGGGTTCGCGACCGTGCCGGGCGGCAAGGGCGCGAACCAGGCCGTCGCGGCGGCACGGTCGGGCGCGCGGGTGCGCTTCCTCGGCGCGACCGGCGACGACGCGTTCGGGACCACGCTGCGCGCGACGCTGTCCGGCGCCGGTGTCGACATCTCCCTGCTGCGGACCGTCGACGGGTCGAGCGGGGTGGCCACGATCGTCGTGGACGAGTCAGGGGAGAACAGCATCATCGTCGTCGCCGGTGCGAACGGGCGGGTGACCGAGCTGACCGCCGACGAGCTCGCGGCGATCGCCGCCGCCGACATCCTGCTGTGCCAGCTGGAGATTCCGCTCGCCACCGTGGCCGCGGCGGCCCGGCACGCGCGCGCCGCGCACACGATCGTCGCGCTCAATCCCTCACCGGTGCGTCCGCTGCCCGCCGCGCTGTGGGCCGATGTCGACCTCGCCATCGTGAATGCGCTGGAGTCCGAACACTATTCGTCCGACCTCGACCGGATTCCGCACGTCGTGCGCACGCTCGGCGGCGACGGTGCCCGGTATCGATCAGCCGAGGGCACCGAGTTCGCCGTCCCCGGACGCACGGTCGAGGTCGTCGACACCACCGGCGCGGGCGACGCCTTCACCGGCGCCCTGGTCGCCACCTGGCCCACCGGCCCACACCCGGCGCTGACCTGGGCCAACGCCGCAGGCGCCCTGGCCACCACCCGACTCGGCGCCAGCTCCTCGATCCCGGATCGCACCCGGATCGAACACGCGCTCAGGGCGGACTGAGCGCCGCGCTCCGCCGATCGGTCCGGCTCGCACCGGCCGATATTCGGATGCGCTGCCGTGGCCTCGGTCCTACCGTTGGTAGTACACCGAGGAAAGGACCGAACCATGTTTCCCGTCGAGCTGCGCGGTACCAGGGCGCAGACGCTCATGTGGGCAGACGAGCACGAGATCGAGCAGTCCGCGCTGCGCCAGCTCCGCAATATCGCCGAGCTGGAGTGGGTGTATGGACTGCGCGTGATGCCGGATGTGCACCTGGGTAAAGGCGCGACGGTGGGGTCGGTCATCGCGATGCGCGACGCGGTCGCGCCGGCCGCGGTCGGGGTCGATATCGGGTGCGGGATGGAGAGCGTCAAGACCGGGCTGACCGCCGCGGACCTGCCCGATGACCTCCGTTCCCTGCGGTCGCGGATCGAGCGGGCGGTACCGGTCGGGTTCAACGCGCACAAGGAGGCGGTGAATGTCACCGCGCTGCATGCCGGTTCGCACGGCCAGTCGGCGCGGACGAAGGGCTGGGACCGGTTCTGGCGTGGGTTCGGCGAGCTGCACCCGGGGGTGTCGTCGCTGGAGTCCAAGGCGCACAAGCAGATCGGCTCGCTCGGTGGCGGCAACCACTTCATCGAAGTCTGCCTCGACCAGGACGACGCGGTGTGGATTCTGTTGCATTCCGGGTCGCGCAATATCGGGAAGGAGCTGGCCGAGCGGCATATGGCGGTGGCGCGGGCGTTGCCGCACAATCAGTCGCTGCCCGATCGGGATCTGGCGGTCTTTCTCGGGGGGACGCCCGAGATGGCGGCGTATCGGCGGGATCTGACCTGGGCTCAGGAGTACGCGGCGCGCAATCGGGCGGTGATGCTGTCGCTGGTGTGCCGGGCGGTGCGGGACGAGTTCGGCGAGCGGGACGTGCGTTTCGACGAGCCGATCTCGTGCCACCACAACTATGTGGCGGAGGAGATCATCGACGGGATGCCGATGCTGGTGACCCGCAAGGGCGCGGTGCGGGCGGGGGCCGGCGATCTCGCGCTGATTCCCGGGTCGATGGGGACGCGGTCGTATGTGGTGCGGGGCAAGGGGAATCCGGCCTCGTTCCAGTCGGCCTCGCACGGCGCGGGACGGCGGTTGAGCCGGACCGCGGCCAAGAAGCAGTACACCGTCGCCGATCTGGTCGCGCAGACCGAGGGCGTGGAATCGCGGAAGGACGCGGGCGTGGTCGACGAGATCCCGGCCGCGTACAAGGACATCGACGAGGTGATCGCGGCGCAGGCCGACCTGGTCGACGTGGTGGCGACGCTGCGTCAGGTCCTCTGCGTGAAGGGCTGAGTCATCGTCGGCGCAGGGTGCCCGCCACTCCCGCGCCGACGAGCAGCAGCCCGAGGACGAAGGTGAAGCCGCTGGTGATCCACGCGTTGAGCGCGATGTGCAGCTCGTCGGTCATCAGCGGCAGATCCCCCACCATCCGCCAGGTGCTCTCCGGCGAGACGAAGTAGACCAGCCCCGGCAGCACACCCCACACCAGCCCGGCCAGGATGGTCGCGATCGGCGTGAACCCGGCCAGCGCGCTGACCAGCAACAACAGCACCGCGCCCACGATGATCTGCAGGGTCGAGCCGAGGCGGTCGGCGGCGTCGCCGAGTATCACCCACCGGCTGGTGTCCAGCGCGCCGTGCGCCGCCAGCGCCATCCCGAGCGGCGTGACGATCAGCGCGAGAAACGCACCGACCACCGTCCGCGACGCCCCCGAATTCGTCCGGAACTGCGCCCCGGGCGGCGTCCACCCAGCAGGCGGGTCGAATCGGTTCGCCATGGAGCCCCTCCGGCAAGTCCGGTAACCACCCCTATTGTCCTCCCCCAGCCCACATTTCGCTGAGAGAACGCGGCACCCGTCCCCGCCCGACGATCCCACCTACAGATCTCGCACGGACATGGGTAACTCACCGGGTACGGGCTCACCTGGCCCCCTCTCTCCGCCGGCCGCCCGGCTGGAGCCCCCCGCACCTGACTCCGGCCAAAAATCCCGGAGAGGCGGAACCGCTGTACCGGGGGTCGTCTCTGTCGGTGGGGTCGGGCAGCATGGTCGGCATGACCTCAGCGACCGGCCACGACGTGCCCGATCTGACGGCTCCCGACCTGCGCGAACGCGCCGAGGAGTTGTTGCGCGAGCTCGCCGGGCCGCAGGCGCGGTTGCGCGAGGACCAGTGGGTCGCGATCGAGGCGCTGGTGGTGCAGCGGCGCCGGGCCCTGGTGGTGCAGCGGACCGGCTGGGGCAAGTCTGCGGTCTACTTCATCGCGGCGAAGCTGCTGCGGCGGGCGGGGCGGGGGCCGACGGTGATCGTGTCGCCGCTGCTGGCGTTGATGCGCAATCAGGTGGCCGCCGCCGAACGGGCCGGGGTGGTGGCCGACACGATCAACTCGGGCAATGTCACCGAGTGGGACGAGATCCACGAGCGGGTGGCCGCCGGCGCGGTCGACGTGCTGCTGGTGAGCCCGGAACGGTTGAACAATCCGGACTTTCGCGATCAGGTGCTGCCCCGGCTGGCCGCCGACGCGGGGCTGGTCGTGATCGACGAGGCGCACTGTGTCTCGGACTGGGGGCACGATTTCCGGCCCGACTACCGCCGCATCCGGACGCTGATCGCCGATCTCGGGTCGGATGTGCCAGTGCTGGCGACCACGGCGACGGCCAACGATCGGGTGGTCACCGATGTGGCCGGGCAGATCGGCACCGACACGCTGGTGTTGCGCGGCACGCTCGATCGCGAGTCGCTGCATCTGTCGGTGGTGCGCTTCGACGACGCGGTCCAGCGGACGGCGTGGCTGGGTGCTCAGCTGGACCGGCTGCCCGGGTCGGGCATCATCTACTGCCTCACGGTGGCCGCCGCGCACGATCTGGCCGACGTGCTGACCTCGCACGGGCACACGGTCGCCGCCTACACCGGCCAGACCGATCCGGCCGAACGCGAGGTGCTCGAGGGCGCGCTGCTGAACAACGAGGTGAAGGCGCTGATCGCGACCTCGGCGCTGGGCATGGGCTTCGACAAGCCGGATCTCGGCTTCGTGGTGCACGTGGGGGCGCCGTCGTCCCCCATCGCCTACTACCAGCAGGTCGGGCGCGCGGGGCGCGGCACCGATCGGGCCGAGGTGGTGTTGCTGCCCGGCGCGGAGGACGCGCGGATCTGGAGTTACTTCGCCTCGGTGGCGTTCCCGCGCGAGCACATCGTGCGCGCGGTGCTGGCGGCGCTGGACACGGATCGGCCGATGTCGACGGTGGCGCTGGAACCGCTGGTCGAGCTGAACCGGTCGCGGCTGGAGATGGTGCTGAAGGTGCTCGACGTGGACGGCGCGGTGCGCCGGGTGCGCGGCGGCTGGCTGTCGACCGGTGAGCCGTGGACCTACGACACCGAGCGCTACGAACGCCTGGCCGCCGCCCGCGACACCGAGCAGCAGGCGATGATCGACTACCAGGCGACCACCGCCTGCCGGATGACCTTCCTGCGCCGTCAGCTCGACGATCCCGGCCTGGGCGCCCTCGATGCCGCGACCCCCGATTGCGGACGCTGCGACAACTGCACCGGCGCCCGTCCCGACACCACCGTCGACGCGGCCGCCGTCGCCGCCACCCGGGCCAGGCTGGACCGGCCCGGCCTCGATCTGGCACCGCGCAAGCAGTGGCCGACCGGCATGGCGAAACTCGGAATCCCGTTGTCGGGCAAGATCACCGGCGCGGCCGACACCGGCCGGGTGCTGGGCAGGCTCACCGATCTCGGCTGGGGTCAGCGGCTGCGCGCGCTGCTCGACGGCCCCGACGCGCCGGTGCCCGACGCGGTGTTCGACGCGTGCGTCGCCGTGCTGCGGGACTGGACCTGGGCCGCCCGCCCGACCTCGGTGCTGGCGCTGGAATCACCGCGCTATCCGCAGCTCACCGCGAGTCTGGCCGCGCGGCTGGCGCAGGTCGGGCGGCTCGACAACCTGGGCACCCTGCACACCAGGCCGGACCGGCCGCCGGTGTCGGCGGCGAACTCCGCGCACCGGGTCGCCGGGCTGTTCGACTCGTGGGAGGTACCGGATCTGAGCGGCGTCGACGGCCCGATCCTGCTGGTCGACACGCTCACCGACACCGGCTGGACGATGACCGTCGCCGCCCACGCCCTGCGCACCAGCGGCGCGGACGCGGTCCTGCCGTTCGCCTTGGCGACGCCGACCTGATCGGATCCCGCGACGCCGCACCGGCCACCTCGCCGCCGAGCAGCCGCACGGCTTGCCGCCCGCGAACCCTCCCCGACAGGCCGCGATTCCCGTAAGCTCGGTCCGTACGTGCAGGTCAACCGGCCGACGATGGAGTCGACGATGACGTCCACAGCACCGAAGAAGCTCCCTCCACTGCCCGTGCTCCGCGCGATCGAACGGGTGCGCGACGCACTCGGCACCCTGCACCGGAAGCTGGTTCCCGGCCATATCGCGCTGCTGGAGCTCCAGATCGCCGGATTCCTGTCCCAAGCCATCAGTGCCGCCGCCGAACTCGGCATCGCCGACGAGCTCGCCGAGGGCCCGCGGACGCCGGCGAAGCTGGCGGGGGCGCTCGGGATCGACGAGGGCGGGCTGCGCAGGCTGATGCGCCTGCTGGTGAGCTACGGCGTGTTCGCCCAGCGGCGCGACGGCTCCTACGAGCTCACCCGGATCGGCGACGCGCTGCGCAGCGACGCCGAGGTGACGCTGCGCGATCTGTCGCGGTTCTTCGGCTCGCCGTACCATCGCAACCACTGGACCCATCTGACCGACGCGGTGCGCACCGGCGAAGCCGTCGGCCAGGCCCTGGACGGGGCGAGTTTCTTCGAGTACGCGGCGGTGAACCGCGAGGTCGGCGAGTTGTTCGACAACGCGATGACCAGCGTGAGCACGCTGGCGATCGAGCCGCTGCTCGCCGCCTACGATTTCGGCCGCTTCGGCACGCTCATCGATGTGGGCGGCGGGCGCGGCAGCCTGCTCACCGAGATCCTCGGCCGGTATCCGGCGGCCCAAGGCATCGTGTTCGACCTGCCGAACGTGGTCGACGATCTGACCGCCGACCTGGAGGCGGCGGGTCTGGGACAGCGGTGCACAGTCGAGAGCGGCTCGTTCTTCGAGGAGGTCCCCCAGGGCGGTGACGTCTACCTGCTCAAACACATCGTGCACGACTGGTCCGACACGCACGCCGAGCAGATCCTGCGCACCGTGCGGGCCGCGATGCGCCCCACCTCGACGTTGCTGCTGCTCGAACTGGTGCTGCCCGATCATCAGCGCCCGCATCCGGGGAAATTCATCGATCTGGAGATGCTGGTGAACACCGAGGGCGGCCACGAACGCACCGAGGCCGAGTTCCGCGCGCTGCTGGCGCGCAGTGGCTTCACGCTGGTGCGGACGGTCGAGACGGCCGCGCCGGACTGCGTGCTCGAGGCCGTTCCGCGCTGACTGGCGGGTCGACACGCCGCCGCCGATTGTGTGTGCGACCCGCCACCAGTGTTTCAATGCGGCTATGACCAGGACCTCATTTGCTCGATCCCTGATGGCCGTCGCCGCGGGCTGTGCGGCCGGATTCACCCTCTTGACCGTTCCCGCCCAGGCGTCGAACGAGAACCCCCTCGACTGCGCGGGCGTGCCGGGCGCGCAGGCCGCGGCCGACCGCGAGAGCGCGCAGCGCGGCATCGCGATCACCCCGCTGTGCTTCAGCGGTGGCCTCTACAGCGGCATCCACGCCGGTATTCCGCTGGCCGTGCTGAACCCGCTGACCATGCCGGGCACCGCGAGCGTGTGCGTCGACGAGCGCGGAACCGTCGAGGCGGCAGCCAAATTCGAATGGACCGACCGGGTCCACGTGATGCCGATGTGCATCCAGAACCGGGCGTTCGGCGTGTACGAGCTGTAGTTCCGCGCCGCCGATCCGCGGTCCGCACGGAGTCGATCCGTGCGGACTTTTTTTGACTCTTGCTCTATACGTATACATCTACTTATAGTGAGTCGGACGGGACGCACAGTCCCCGCACAACCGCATACCGACCAGTGACGACGAGCCGGAACGGGGGCTCGCCGCTCGAATACCCATGCCCATATGCGCATTCCGATATCGAAAAGGACCTCTCACCATGTTCGCCAGACTGGGGCGCGTCGTCGTCCACCATCCGTGGAAAGTGATCGGGCTGTGGGTGATCGCGATCGTCGCCGTGCTGTCCACGGCGCCCGCGCTCACCGCGACGACCGATCAATCCGCCTTCCTGCCTTCGCATTACGAGTCCATCCAGGCGATGAAGCTGCAGGAGCAGGCCTTCCCGCAGAATGCGGCGCCCGCCGCGCTGATCGTCGCGGTCCGTGCCGACGGCGGCCCGCTGACCGAGACCGACTCGGCCACCGTCACCGCCGTGGCGGGCGCGCTCACGGCGCAGAACATCAAGGGTGTCACCGGCATCCAGGTGACCCCGCCCTCGGAGAATCGCCTGGTCCAGGTCATCGCGGTGCAGATGGCCAAGCTCACCGACGCCTCGGACAAGACCCAGGGCGAGGCGGTGCAGAGTCTGCGCGAGCAGCTGAAGGATCAGGTGCGCGACACCGGGCTGAAAGCCGGCATCACCGGCACGGCGGCGCAGACGCTGGACCAGACCGAGCAGGGTGAGAAGGGCATGGCGATCATCGGCATCGCCACGATCGTGCTGATCCTGGTGTTGCTGCTGATCATCTTCCGCAGCCCGGTCATCGCGCTGCTGCCGGTGATCACCATCGGCGCCATCTCGAGCACCGTCGGTGGCCTGATCGCCATGGCGGCCAAGGCCTTCGACCTCGAGATCGACACCTCGGTGAACTCGATCCTGCTGGTGGTGCTGTTCGGGGTCGGCACCGACTACATCCTGTTCCTGATGTTCCGGTACCGGGAGCGGCTGCGGGCGGGCGACGATCCCAAGACCGCGATGGTCAATGCCGTCGCCCGGGTCGGCGAGGCCATCACGTCGGCCGCGGCCGCGGTGATCATCGCGTTCATGGCGCTGACCCTGTCGAGCCTCGGGATGTTCCGTGCGCTGGGCCCGGCACTGGCGATCGCAGTCGCGGTGGCGCTGCTGGCCGGGCTCACGCTGGTGCCCGCCATCGTCTCGCTGCTGGGTACCAAGGTGTTCTGGCCGTCGAAGGCCTGGCAGGTCGAGCCCAAGGGCGCCCGGTTCGGCGCGATCGGCGCGGCCATGGGCAGGCGGCCCGGCGTGTTCGCCGTCGCCTCCGGCGGTGTGCTGGTGGCGCTGGGCGTGTTCGCCTTCGGGTTCAATCCGACCTTCGATCTGAACTCGGGGTCGACGACCGATGCCTCGGAGTCGGTGGCGTTCACCACCGAACTGCTCAAGGGCATGCCCGCGGGTGCCACCCAGCCCTCGGATGTCCTGCTCCAGTCGGCCACGCCGCTGGCCGAGGATCAGCTCGCGACCTACCGCACGGCGCTGACCGGCGTCGACGGTGTCGGGCAGGTCGGGGCGCCGCAGCTGTCGGCGGACGGGACGATCGCGAACTTCCAGGTGACGCTGGCGAACGCGCCGGAATCCGACGCCGCCCTCGACACGGTGGCCGGGCCGCTGCGCGAGGTCGCCCACCAGGCGGCACCGGCGGGCGCCACGGCGGCGGTCGGCGGCATGACGGCGGTGTTCGTCGACTTCGAAGACGCGATGAACCACGACTACCGGATCGTGTTCCCGGTGGCCGCGATCCTGATCATGCTGGTGCTGGCGTTGCTGCTGCGCAGCCTCGTCGCGCCGTGGTACCTGATGGCATCGGTGTTTCTCGGCTTCGCCGCGACGCTGGGCGCGACGGTGCTGGTGTTCCAGCAGATCCAGGGCGAGCACGGGCTGATCTTCACGTTGCCGGTGATCATGTACCTGTTCGTCGTCGCCCTCGGCACCGACTACAACATCCTGATGGTCGCCCGGTTGCGGGAGGAATCGCGGGAGGGGCACACGCCCCGCGAGGCGGCGGCGCTGGCGGTGCGCCACACCGGGCCGACGGTGGCCGCGGCCGGACTCATCCTGGCGGGCACCTTCGCCTCGATGATGCTGGCGGGCAACAGCTCGCTGTCGCAGATGGGCTTCGCGATCTCGGTGGGCATCGCGATCGCGGCCTTCGTGATGGCGCTGTTCTTCACCCCTGCGGTCACCGCGCTGCTGGGCAAGCGGGCCTGGTGGCCTGGCCACGGTGGCGACAGCGACGAGGAGCGCTCACCCCGCTGGGCCGAGTACTCCTACGCCGAGAGCTACTACACGCCACCGGCGCGACAGCGCCGCTGACACGGAAGGCACCGCAGGTCCGCTCCCCCTCGGGAGCGGGCCTGCTCGTCTATCGTTGCCCGTGTGGCCAAGTCTGCGACACCGGCGGTGGAGCTACCGGTGGGTGAGCACACGGTGCGGGTCAGCAATCCGGACCGGGTGTACTTCCCCGAGCTCGGCGCGACCAAGCTCGACCTGGTGCGGTACTACCTGAGCGTGGGCGACGGCATCGTCAACGCGCTGCGCGACCGGCCCTGCATGCTGCACCGGTTCCCCAAGGGCCTGCCCGGCGGGAAGGTGCATCAGAAGCGGTTGCCCGGTGGCGCGCCGGACTGGATCTCGACGGTGCGGGTGTACTTCCCGCGCTACGGCAGGCACGCCGACGAACTCTGCGTGCACGAACTCGCCGACGTGATCTGGGCGGTGCAGATGTCGACCGTGGAGTTCCATCCCTGGAATTCGCGGGCGAGCGATACCGAGTCACCCGACGAGTGGCGCATCGACCTCGATCCCATGCCGGACTGCCCGTGGTCGCGGGTGCGGCGGGTCGCCGGGGTGGTGCACGAGGTGCTCGACGAGCTGGGCGCGGTCGGCTGGCCCAAGACCTCCGGTGGCTCGGGACTGCACGTCTACGTGCGGATCGCGCCCGAACACGGCTTCAAGGAGGTCCGGCGGGCCGCGCTGGCCTTCGCTCAGGAAGTGGAGCGGCGCGCGCCCGCCGACGTGACGACCGCGTGGTGGCGCAAGGACCGCGATCCGGACCGGCTGTTCGTCGACTACAACCAGAACGCCCGCGATCACACCATCGCCGCCGCCTACTCGGTGCGCGGGGTGCCCGCGGCGACGGTGTCGACGCCGGTGCGCTGGACCGAGATCGACGACATCCACCCGCGCGACTTCACCATCGAAACCGTCCCGGCCCGCTACGCCGAACTCGGCGATCTCCAGGCCGACATGGACGACGCGGTCTTCGACATCACGCCGCTGCTCGACCTGGCCGACCGGCACGGCGTCGACGAACCCGTCGACCTCGACGAACCGTGAACCCGCCCGGCTGACCCCGCGCAGCCGGGGTGGGGCGGCACGGTCGCGCGCGAGAGGGAAGAATCGGATTCCGACACTGCTCGGCCGCACGGTGCGGCGTGGGCGGCCGAGCATCCAGGAGGTCTCCGTGCAGGAATCCGCGACCACGATCGCGCTCGGTCCGGACCCGCAGGCATCCCGTCTGCTGGAGAAGGCGGTCGTCGGGGCGGGTGCCCAGGTCGGCGAGCTCGCCGACGCGGAGGCGCTGATCTGGACCGGCACACCGGGTGCCTTCCCGGCGACGCTGCCGTCGTCGGTGCGCTGGGTGCAGCTGCCCGCGGCGGGGATCGAGGACTACTTCGACGCCGACGTCTTCGCCGCGCACCCCGACGTGCTGTTCACCTCCGCGGCGGGCGCGTTCTCGCACAGTGTCGCCGAGCACGCGCTGATGCTGCTGCTGGCCGGGGTCCGGTATCTGCCCGAGCACCTGCGGGCGACCTCGTGGCAGCAGCGCGAGTTCTTCCCGCACGTCGGCTCGTTGCGCGGCAAGACGGTGACCATCGTCGGCGCGGGCGGGATCGGGCGGGCCCTGATCCCGATGCTGGCGCCGCTGGGCGCGCACGTGATCGCGGTGAACCGGTCGGGCACGCCGGTGACCGGCGACGGCATTCCCGAGGGCATGGAGACGCTGCCCGCCGATCAGCTGAGCCGGGTGTGGTCGCACACCGACCACGTGGTGATCGCGGCGCCGGCGACCGCGCAGACCCGGCATCTGGTCGGCGCCGACGAACTGGCCCGGCTAAAGCCCTCGTCCTGGGTGATCAATGTGGCCCGCGGCAGCCTGGTCGACACCGACGCGCTGGTCGACGCGCTGACCCGGGGCGTGATCGGCGGCGCCGGTCTCGATGTCACCGAGCCGGAGCCGCTGCCGGACGGGCATCCGCTGTGGACGCTGCCGAACGCGATCATCACCCCGCACGACTCGAATCCGCCCCAGCTGCGCCTGGCCGCGTTCGCCGATCACGTCGCCGCGAATGTGACCCGGTTCGTGGCGGGCGCGCCGCTGCTGGCGATCGTGGAACCGCGCCGCGGCTACTGAGCGATCCGGCCGCGCCCCACCCAGGCCGCGATCTGGCTGCGCTTGGCGAAGCCGAGTTTGGTGAGAATGTGCTGGACATGGTTCTGCGCGGTGCGTTCGGACAGCACCAGCGCGGCGGCGATCTCCCGGTTGGTGAGGCCGCGGGCCACCAGGTCGGCGACCTCGCGTTCGCGCGGAGTCAGGGTGGCGCAGTCGTTCCGGGTGGCGGTGAGCACGCGCAGCCGCTCGGCCCAGGGCGGCATGCCGAGCGACTCGGCCACCGGCAGGGCGGCCGCGGCCAGGGCGACCGCGTCGGCGGTGGCGCCGCTCGCGAACTGTAGTTCGGCGAGTTCGCATTCGGCTTCGACGGCGAAACCGGGGGCGCCGATGGCACGCGCGGTGTGGGCGGCGGAGCGCAAGTCGGTACCAGCGGTGTCCGGATCATCCAGTGCGGCAGCGAATTTCCCGAGCCACAGGGTCGTGGGGCCGAGGTAGTGGGCATTGCCGCCACCGCCGGTGATGTGTCCGTCGCGATAGCGCGTCAGCCGGTCGCGGAAGTAGGCGACATCCTCGCGCAGGCCGAGCGCGGCGGCGACCGCTCCGCCGATGGCAAGCACATTGAGCAGGAAATACGGTGGGACCGGCCACTTCTCGGGCCGGCCGAGGCCGCGGTAGAGGGGCTCGGCCTCGGCGATCATGCCGCTGTCGACCAGCGGGAAGGCGGTGCCGAGGGCGGCGAACAGCAGGTTGCGGACCTCGCCGCGCAGCGGCGCGTGCGGCTGGGTCAAGGCCTGCGGGTCGTGCCCGACGTGATGGCCGACGACGGCGCGCAGGGCCCGGAACGCGCCCTCCCCCGCGGGATGGCCCAGTGTGGTCGCCAGCGCGTTGGCCTGTCCGGCCCGGTCGAGCGCGAGCGCGAATTCGCCCCTGGCCTGCGCCAGCGCCGCTTCGGCGACGAGCAGATGCCAGCGTGACATCGGGCCGCCGGTGCGCTCGGCGCACCAGCTCAGGCAGGACAGCTCCCCGGTGATCTCGCCCAGGTCGCCGTGCTCCCACAGGGCATCGATGCACCACAGCCTGCCCCACATCTCCACGGCCGGATCGCGCGCGCGTTCGCCCGCCGCGATCATGCGGGCGGCCAGGACGCCGTGTTCGTCGCGATGGTCGGGTCCGCTACAGGCGAGCTGCCGGGCCCGCAACGCCGCTGCGAGGACGGTGGGATCGTCACCACGATCGGCCGATAGCAGTGCGGCCCGGCTGGATTCGTCGACGCCGTCGAGTCTGCCCAGGTAGATCGCGGTCTCGGTGGCCCGGGCCAGCAGCCGGGCACGCAGGGGTTCGGGCAGGTCGTCGGCCGTGAGCGCTTCGGCGCAGGCGTCGGCGATATCGCGATCCCAGCCACGGTCCCCGATCGGTTCCAGCACCAGCGCGGCCTCGGCCTGTAGCGCCGGTTCCCCGGCCTTGCGCGCCAGCGCCTCCGCGGCCGCGCAATCCGCGCGGGCGGCGGCCAGGTCACCGGCCCGGACCGACGCGGCGGCGCGCTCGAGCAGCAGCCTGCCCCGGTCGACCGGATCCAGCGCGGCGGCGTGGGTCAGTGCCAGTCCGTACAGACGGACCGCCTCCTCGAAGGCCAGCTCACGCAGGGCGACCGCCGCCGCGCGCCGCGCCCAGCGGACGGCGGGTTCGTGCGCCCCGGTCACCGCGGCGTTGGCCCAGTGCCAGGCCAGCGCGGCCGAATTCGCCTCGACCGCATCGGGATACAGCGCCTCGATGGCCAGCGCCGCCCGCTGGTGCAGCACCACCCGCTGCTGCAGGGACAGGCCGTCGAGCAGGGCCGCCCGCACCAGCGCATGCGCGAACCGCACGGTGCCCGGGTCGTCGGCGGTCGTCAGCAGGCCCGCCTCGATCGCCTCGTCGACGGCGGCGAGGCAGTCCACCGCCGGACGGGCGACCAGCCGGGCCGCGACCGCGATCGAGAACCGCTCCCCCAGCATCGACGCCGCGCGCAGCAACTCCTGCGCCCTGCTCGACCGTGGCGCCATCCGCCCGCGCACCACCTCACGCAGGCTCGTCGGCAGGCGCAGCGCGCCGTCGGTGGATCCGCGCATCGAGCGACCGAGTTCACGCAGGTAGAAGGGATTGCCGCCGGTCATGTCGAAGGCCTCGCCGGCCAGCTCGTCGGGCAGCTCGCGGCCCGCCTCCATGCGCAGGCAGCGGGCCGAATCCGCCGGGGACAGGCCGCGCAGGAGCAGCGAGGCGGTGACCGGCTCGCGCAGCAGCTTCGGTTTGATCGCGGTCCAGCCGCCGTCCGTCGCGCCGGCCCGCTCGATGGCGCACACCATGATCCGGCGCTCCCGCAGTGCGCGCACGACGTAGAGCAGTGCCTGCAGCGACGGCTCGTCGGCCCAGTGGATGTCGTCGACCACCAGCAGCACGCCGGTGTCGGCGCCGTCGAGCCCGGCCGCGAAGCCCTCGAACAGCGCCACCCGGTCGGCGCCGGGCGCGGGTGTCCCGGTGCCGAGCGCCTGGCGCCACAGCCAGAACGGCGGAGTATCGGGGAGTTCGAGCGCGCGGGCCCACAGGGTGCGCACCCCGCGATCGCGGGCGCGCCCGGCCAGTTCGGCGACCAGCCGGGTCTTCCCGACGCCCGCCTCACCCGAGCAGATCACCAGTTGCGGCGTGCCGTGCACCGCGTCGTCGAGCCGGGCCAGCAGATCGGCCAGTTCCCCCTCGCGTCCGATGAGCTCGGTGATCACGCCGCACCTCCGAGTACCAGAGCATACTCGCAGGTGAGGGCCCTACAGAAGGGTCAGGAGGCGGTGCGCTCGGTGAACCCGCCGACCGTGACGACGTACTCCTTCGCGTTCTCGTCGTAGCTGATCGAATAGGTGGTCGGATACCGGGTCGTGTGCTGGTAGGCCTGCGGTTGCGGGATGTCGCCGGTGAAGGACGGCTTGGTGAGCAGCCATTCCCTGGTGAACATGGGCTCGGTGAAGATGTACTGGCCGTCCCAGGCGCCGTTGATCAGGGTCTGGGTGAAATCGCCCGGCGCGACCGGCTTGCTCATGTCGACCCAGTGCACCCCCATCGCGGGCACCGCCTGCACCTCGATCGGTTCGGGCAGCGTCGTGTTGTTGGCAGGCATGTACTTCGAATCGGGGTTGTGCGCCGCCTTCGTCAGGAACGCCGGGTCCTGTGGGCTGATCGCCGCCACCGCGGCGTCGTCGATGAAATAGAAGTGGGCGTCGAAATGCGGCTCGTCGAACATGCCGATCGGCGGGTGGCCGTGCGGCACCCAGTCGAAGGTGAGGTGATCGACCACCGTGCCCGCGGCTTCCTTCGGCAACGCCAGCGGCGGGCTGGCAGGCGGCGGGCCCTCCGGCATCGTGGCGGGCATCGGCAGGCCCTCCAGGGCCGCCTCCTGGATCCGCAGGCCGACCGCGGTCGGTGTGCCGGACCCGTCGGTGGTCACGAAGGTGCGGATCTGGCCGTTGCCCAGGACGCGTTCGTCGCCGTAGTAGGTCTTGTCGGAGTCGTCGCCGCAGGCCGCGGCGGTGGCCAGGACGAGCAGGGCGGCCAGCGCGGCGGTGAGGGTTCGGGTGCGCATGCCGCTCACCCCTGGGCCACGGTCTGCACGGCGGCCTCGAAAGCGCGCACGCGGGCATCGGGTCCGGGGCGGATGCCGACCCGGTCGAAGGCGGGGAAGAGCCGCTCGGCGGCGAACCGGTCGGCGTCGTCGGCCGACTCCCAGATGTCGACGACGGTCAGCGCGCCGTCGCATTCTCCGACGAAGTGCCACAGATTGCCCGCGACCGGTTCCGGTCCGAGCGCCTCGTGCACCGTCCGATACTGCGCGAGCCCCACGCCGGGACTCTCGGTGATGTGGACGTAGGTCATGGCTCCTCCATTCGACGGATCTGTCCCGAAGGTAGGAGCCGCGACGCCGGTCGTCGTCCGCCGAAATACTCATCTCGCTACTCAGAGCGCCCGAAGTTTCCATCCGGACGGAAGAACGATGCGCCGGAATCGGACACGACGGTTAGGCTGTCCTCGTCCTGGTTCGGTAAGGATGGGATCGGCAATGGGATGGACCTTCAGCGCTGACGAATTCGCGCACGTGTGGCGGGAATCCGGTCAGGACAGAATGCCCTTCCCGATCCGGGTGCTCGAATCACCGCGCACCGAGGACGAGGCCGCCCGATTACGCGCCGACCTCGATCATCGACTACCCGGCGGCGGCGACCCCGACCTCGCCGCCTGCCTGCGGATCGTCGCCGCACCCCACGCCAGGATCGCGCTCGTCGGCGGCGCGCACACCCCCGGCAGCGAGATCCGGTTGCTCGCCTGCTCGGTCTTCGATCACGCGGTCCTCATCGTCCAGGAGCCCGGCACCCGGCCCGACTACGGTGGCCGCGTGCGGGTTTCGATCGGGCACACCGCCGGGATCGGGGCCAGGGTCGCCGCCTGTCTGCCCGACACCCCGCCCGGCCGGGAACCGGCACGCGAGGCCGCCGCCGACGCCGTCCGTGACGAGGAGACCGTGGTCGCGACCCATCCCGCGGTCCCCCGGATCCAGCGCCTGCTGCGCCGCCCGCACACCGCTGAGGGCCACATCCGCATCGAGACCGGGCTGGACCGCGCCACGCCGGTGCCGCCGGTGCATTACAGCTGGATCGATGTGGCCGGCGACGGCCGCTATCTGCTGCGCGCGGGGGAAACGGTGCACGTCGTGCCCGCCGCGGCCGGTCAGCTGGCCGCCCAGCTGCAGCGCAGGCTCGCTCCTGTGCACAGTTCCAACACCAGAAGGTCCAGCTAGCCTGGACGCCGACGCACGATCTGGAGGGGAGACGCGATGACGATCGAGAGCAGCAGAGCCGAGATCTCCCGGTTCCGCAGCGCCGCCGCGGCGGGGACCGTGAAGTTCGATCCCGATGCCGCGCGCCGCTGTGCCGACCTCTACGAACAGCAGGCCGACCGGCTCGGACAGCTCCGTCAGCGCCTCGAATCCGCCGGTGAGGCAGGTGGATTCGGCGGTTTCGTCTCCGCGCAGCAGTTGCAGGCCGGGTTCGCGCACAAGGCCCGCGACGCCGCCGATCTGCTCGACCACTACATCGAGGCCGCCTACCGGATGAAAGAGGCGTTCCTGCTCAGCGCCGGTCTACTCGACGAGGCCGACGCCGCCGCGGCCGCCGCCCTGCGCGCGGTCGACCCGAGGCGGCGCTGATGGGCGGCACCGACCCCACCTACATCAGTGCGATGGAGCATTTCGAGTCCATGCCGCACGAGCAGATCTATGCCCGCACCCAGCAGATCGACGCCGCCGAGGTGCTCGACGCCTCGCTCGCCTGGCTGGAATGCGCCGCCGCGCTGACCACGACCATGCCGCTGACCAGGTCCAATGCCGACCGCGTCATCGACGAGACCGGGTGGGAGGGCGCCGCGGCCGACGCCGCCTTCGCCAGCACCCGCAGCTTCGCCGACTCGATCGGCGAGCTGGCGACGGTCTTCGGCGAGGTCGGCGCCCGCCTCGGCGGCGTCGCCGCGGCCGCGGAAGCGGTGAAGCTCGCGGTGGTGGCGCCCGGTGGGTCCGGGCCGATCGGCACCATCGCGCGGTTGCTCGAAGCCGCCCATGTCATCGACGCGCAGATGGCGGCGGAGGCGTTGCGCCAGGAAGCCGTGCTGGCGATGAACATGATCTACAAGCCCGCGTACTCGCTGGCCGGGACGGGTGTGCCCGCCTTGCCCGCGCCGCCGGGGTCCCCGAGTTCGACGGAACAGGGACGCAACGGATCGTCGCCGGGGTCAACGCAACCCGCTGCACCGCAGGGTGATTCGACGCAGGGCGGTTCGACGCCGGATACCGGCGGCACGACCGCGCCGGGCGGGAACAGCGAAAGCTCTGCACCGAGCCAGAATCCGGCCCCGACCACCGAAACCCCGAAGCCGGACACTCCCGCACCGTCGAGCGAGACACCCGCTCCCCCGACCACCACCCCGGCTCCGGCGACCCCCGCCCCGACGACGGAACAATCCGCTCCGACCAGTGAACGACCGGCACCGTCCACAACCGATCAACCGGCACCTCCCGCTCCGACGTCGGAACCGCCTGCGCCACAACCGGAACCCACCACCCAGGCGCCTCAGTCGCCCGCACCCACTTCCGAACAGCCCGCCCCCCAACCGGAACCCGCACCGCCCACCTCCGAACCAGCGCCGCAAGCCCCTGCGCCGACCTCGGAACAGCCCGCGCCGCAACCGGAATCATCAGCACCCCCCGCGCCGCAGAGCCCCGCACCGGAAGCACCCGCACCGCAACCGGTTCCGCGAGCACCGGAACCGCACGCGGGCATCGTGGTGCCGCCGGTGCCCGGTGGACCGGTCGATCCGGGCGGGCAGCCGGGTGTCACCGGGCCGATCCCGGAGACGACCGCACCGCAGCCGCAGCCCGCCACTCCCCCGCCCGCACCACCGCTGGACCTGGATCAGCCAGGGGTCATTCCACCCCGGCGGTGATGATCAGACCTTGACCAGGTCGTCGGCGTGGATGACCGGGCGCTGCATGGTGTCGGGGAGTTCGGTGGTGGAGCGGCCGAGCATGGTGGTCAGTTCGGTGCTGTCGTATTCGACGACACCGCGGGCGACCACGCGGTTGTCGGGGCTGACCAGGTCGACGACGTCGCCGCCGAAGAAGCGGCCGCGCACGCCGGTGATGCCCGCGGCGAGCAGGGAGCGGCGTTTGGCGACGGCCTCGACGGCGCCCGCGTCGATCAGGACCGCGCCGCGGGTGTCGGCGGCGTGGCGGACCCAGAACTTGCGGCCGGACAGGCGGACCGGGCGGGCGGCGAAGGCGGTGCCGACGGTGCCGTCGGCCAGCGCCGTCGCGGCGTCGGCGGCCGAGGCCAGCAGCACGGGGATGCCCGCGTCGGCGGCCAGGCGGGCGGCGGACAGCTTCGAGGCCATGCCGCCGGTACCGAGCGCGCCACCGCTGCCCGCGATGACGCCGTCGAGGTCGGCGCTGCTGCGCACCTCGGGGATGAAGTTCGCGGCGCCCTTGCGCGGGTCGCCGTCGTAGAGGCCGGAGACGTCCGAGAGCAGGATCAGGGCGTCGGCGCCGACCAGATGCGCCACCAGGGCGGCGAGGCGGTCGTTGTCGCCGAAGCGGATCTCCTCGGTGGCGACCGTGTCGTTCTCGTTGACCACGGCGATCGCGCCGAGCGAGCGTAGTCGGTCGAGGGTGCGCTGGGCGTTGCGGTGGTGCTCGCGGCGGGCGAAATCGTCGGCGGAGAGCAGCACCTGGCCGACCGTGCGGTCGTAGCGGGCGAACGAGGTGCCCCAGGCGTGCGCGAGGGCCAGCTGGCCGACGCTGGCCGCGGCCTGCTTGGTGGCCAGGTCCTTGGGCCTGCGCGACAGGCCGAGCGGGGCGATGCCAGCGCCGATCGCGCCGGAGGACACCACGACCACGTCCGAGCCGGCCCGCATCCGCGCCTCCACGGCGTCGGCCAGCCGGTCGAGCCGGTCGGTGTCCAGACCGCCCTCGAGGCTGGTCAGCGCCGACGAACCGATCTTCACCACGACCGCGCGCGCCGACACGATGGCCTGGCGCGCCGCACTCAGCTCCGAACTCACCCGCATAGCCTTACTCCCTGCACCGCGATCACCATCGTCGACGGTCCCGGACCGAGCCGGTGACCCACCGCAGTATGCCGATCGAACGGCCGCGCGCGACACCGGTTTTCGGTGCCGCGCGGCGGCCGGACCCCTTACTTCTCGTTCTCGTCGAGCAGCCCGCGACGCGCCCGCGACGCGTGCTTGCGCTCGGCCGCGCCGACCCGGCTGTTGTTCTCCAGCCGCACATCGGTGCCACGCCCGGTCGGCACGATGTCGACACCCGCGGACACCTGCGGCTCCCACTCGAACGACACGTCGCCGATGGTCACCGAGCACCCCGGCTCGGCACCCTGCTTGACCAGCTCCGCCTCGACACCGAGGCGGGCCAGGCGGTCGGCGAGGTAGCCGACGGCTTCGTCGTTGTCGAACTGGGTCTGGCGCACCCAGCGCTCCGGCCGGGTGCCGCGCACGATGAAGCCACCCGGCTCCTGCGGATCGGCGATGACGCTGAACCCGGACTCGTCGGTCGCGATCGGGCGGATGATCTGGCGCTTGGGCGCGGCCTTGGGGTGATCCTCGCGATACTGGCGGACCATGTCGGCCAGCGCGAAGGTCAGCGGACGCAGCCCGGCGCGGCTCACCGCGGAGATCTCGAACACCGGCCAGCCGCGTTCGGTGAACTCGGCGGTCACCATCTCGGCCAGTTCGGCGGCGTCGGGGACATCGGTCTTGTTCAGGATGACCACGCGGGGCCGGTCGGCCAGATCGCCGAGGCTCGCGTCACCGGCCAGCGCCGGCTTGTACGCGGCCAGTTCGGCCTCGAGCGCATCGACATCGGAGACCGGGTCACGGCCCGGTTCGAGGGTCGCGCAGTCGACCACGTGCGCGAGCACCGCGCAGCGCTCCAGGTGGCGCAGGAAGTCCAGGCCGAGGCCACGGCCGTCGCTGGCGCCGGGAATCAGACCCGGCACGTCGGCGACGGTGAAGGTGGTGTCGCCGCTGGCGACCACACCCAGGTTCGGGACCAGCGTGGTGAACGGGTAGTCGGCGATCTTAGGCTTGGCGGCCGAGAGCACCGACACCAGCGAGGACTTGCCCGCCGACGGGAACCCGACCAGGCCGACGTCGGCGACCGACTTCAGCTCCAGCACCAGGTCGAGCTCTTCGCCCTCTTCACCGAGCAGCGCGAAACCGGGGGCCTTGCGCGCCTTGGACGCCAGCGAGGCGTTGCCGAGACCGCCGCGACCGCCCTTGGCGACCACGAACTTGTTGCCCGCGCCGACCAGGTCGACGACGACCGCACCGGCGGAATCGACCACCACGGTGCCGTCGGGCACCTTCAGCACCAGATCGGTGCCCATCTTGCCGTCGCGATTGCCGCCCTCGCCGGGCTTGCCGTTGCCTGCCTTGGCGTGCGGGTGGAAATGGAAGTCGAGCAGGGTGTGGACGTTGGCGTCGACCTCGAGGATCACGTCCCCGCCGTTGCCGCCGTTGCCGCCGTCGGGACCACCGAGCGGCTTGAACTTCTCACGATGCACCGAGGCGCAACCGTGTCCACCTCTACCGGCACGAACATGCAGCACGACGCGGTCGATGAATTTGGACATGGGTTGATCCTCCTCCTTCTGACTGGTCGATTGCGGTAAGGGTGGGCGAACACGACGGAGCGGGTCAGGGAATGAACCCTGACCCGCTCCGGTGTCCGTGGGGAGCTGACGCTCCAGGCGGTCAGGCCTGGGCCGGCTCCGGGACGACGATGTTGACGGTCTTGCGGCCACGCTTGGTGCCGAACTCGACCGCGCCCGCCGCGAGGGCGAACAGGGTGTCGTCGCCGCCACGACCGACGTTCACGCCGGGGTGGAAGTGGGTTCCGCGCTGACGGACGAGGATCTCGCCCGCGCTGACCTTCTGGCCACCGAAGCGCTTCACGCCGAGGCGCTGGGCGTTCGAATCACGACCGTTCCGGGAGCTGGATGCACCCTTCTTATGTGCCATTGCTTCGTCTCCTCGGGATGTCTTACTTGATGCCGGTGACCTTGATGACCGTCAGCGGCTGACGGTGACCCTGGCGCTTGTGGTAGCCGGTCTTGTTCTTGAACTTGTGGATCCGGATCTTCGGGCCCTTGGTCTGGTCGACGACCTCGGCGGCCACGGAGATCTTGGCCAGCTTGTCGGCGTCGGTGGTCAGATCGGCGCCGTCGACGACGAGAACCGGGGTCAGGGCCACGGCGGTGCCGGGCTCGCCCTCGATCTTCTCGACCTTCACCAGGTCACCGACCGCGACCTTGTACTGCTTTCCGCCGGTCTTGACGATTGCGTACGCTGCCATCGGTCGGCTTCCTCCACTCACGTTGGTCGTGCTCGTTTCACGTCACAGCTGCGCGACGCGTGTTCTTGACTGGGGCTCATTCCCGCGAACGGGGAGAGCAACGGTCACTTGCCTGCGGTATCACCCTGCCGTTCGGCTAGGTGCCCAATCGCGGGGCAGCGACCGACCTAGGTTACCAGACCGGTATCCACTCCCCCAATTCGGCCGGTCAGGGCCGGATCGGGGGCCTGCGCGCGAGGAGGGCTCCCCGCGCGCAGGTGGCCTCCTAGTTCGATTCGGCCGCGGGCGCGCCCGCGGGCCTGCCCACCGCGCGACGGCGCGGCTTGCGGGCGGGGACGACGACCGGCTCGGCAGCGAAGTCGACCACCGCCGTGGCGGGCGGCTGCTCGCTCGTCGACAGGACGAACACCGCGCCCGCGCTGTCGGGGGCGGGGGCCGCCGTCGAGCGGGCCACCCGACGCCTGCGCGGTGCGCGGGCAGCGGGCTCCTCGACGACCGGCTCCGGTTCGGGCTCGGCCTGCTCGGGCTCCGGCTCGGCGACCGCCTCGGCCGCGACGGGCTCCGGCTCGGCGTCCGCCGGGACCGGCTCCGGCTCGACCGGGGTCGGCTCGGCGACGGGCTCGACCGGGGTCTCGGCCGCGACGGCCGGGGCCGTGTCCTCGGCCTGCTCGGCCGGGATGACCCCGGTCAGCGCGGGACTGTCGACCGCCGACTCGGCCTGGGCGGCCGCGCCCCGGCTCGACCGGCGCGACCGGGACCGCGAGCGCGAGCGGGTCGGCTCGGCGGGCGCCTCCTCGGTGGCCACGGCCTCGGCCACGACCTCCTCGGCGGGCTCGCCGTCCTCACCGTGGTGGGCGGCCATCGCGAGCGCGACCGGGTGGGCCCGCTTGACCGCGATGTCCTCCTCACCGTGCTCGGCGGGTGCGGTGCCGTTGGTCGCCGGAGCGGCTGTGGCGGCGGGCTTGTCCTGGCTCTTGTCCTTGCCGCGACGACGCCGCGACGAACCTTCCTTGGCCCGGCTGCCCGAGTCCTCGGCACCGGACCCGGCGTCGACCGGGTAGGAGTGCACGAGGATGCCGCGCCCGTGGCAGTGCTCACAGGTGGTGGAGAACGCCTCGACCAGACCGGTGCCCAGCTTCTTGCGGGTCATCTGGACCAGGCCGAGCGAGGTCACCTCCGACACCTGGTGGCGGGTGCGGTCGCGGCCCAGCGCCTCGGTGAGCCGGCGCAGCACCAGGTCACGGTTGGATTCGAGCACCATGTCGATGAAGTCGACGACGATCATGCCGCCGATGTCGCGCAGCCGCATCTGGCGCACGATCTCCTCGGCCGCCTCCAGGTTGTTCCTGGTGACGGTCTCCTCCAGGTTGCTCGACCCGGAACCGGTGAACTTGCCGGTGTTGACGTCGACGACGGTCATCGCCTCGGTGCGGTCGATCACCAGGGTGCCGCCGGAGGGCAGCCACACCTTGCGGTCGAGCGCCTTGGCCAGCTGCTCGTCGATGCGGAAGGTCTCGAACACGTCGACACCGTTGTTCTCGTGCTGGTTCACCCGCGGCAGCAGGTCCGGCGCGACGGTGCGGACGTAGTTCTCGACGGTGCTCCAGGCCCGGTCACCTTCGATGACCAGCCTGGCGAAATCCTCGTTGAACAGGTCGCGGATCACCTTGACCAGCAGGTCCGGCTCCTCGTAGAGGGCCTTGGGCGCGTTGGACTCCTTGGCCGCGGCCTCCTCGATGGTGCGCCAGGTGGCCTGCAGCCGCTCGACGTCGCGGGCCAGCTCGGGCTCGCTGACGCCCTCGGACGCGGTGCGGATGATCACGCCGGCGTCGGCGGGCACGATCTCGCGCAGGATCTCCTTGAGCCGCTTGCGCTCGGTGTCGGGCAGCTTGCGGCTGATCCCGGTGGAGGTGCCGCCCGGCACGTACACCAGGAAGCGACCCGCGAGCGAGATCTGAGTGGTCAGGCGGGCGCCCTTGTGACCGACCGGGTCCTTGGACACCTGCACCAGCACCTGATCGCCGGGCTTGAGCGCCTGCTCGATCTTGCGCTCCTTGCCGCCGAGACCGGCGGCGTCCCAGTTCACCTCACCGGCGTAGAGCACGCCGTTGCGGCCACGGCCGATGTCGATGAACGCGGCCTCCATGCTGGGCAGCACGTTCTGCACCTTGCCGAGGTAGACATTGCCCACCATCGACGCCTGGCCGGAACTGGTCACGAAGTGCTCGACCAGGATGTTGTCCTCGAGCACCGCCACCTGGGTGGTGATCTGGTGCCCCGGCGCGTGCTCGGCGGCGTCGAACGACTTCTCCCGCACGACCATCACCCGGTCGACCGCCTCGCGGCGGGCCAGGAACTCCGACTCGGTCAGGATCGGCGGACGACGACGACCGGCCTCCCGGCCGTCCCGGCGACGCTGACGCTTGGCCTCGAGCCGGGTGGAACCGGAGATGCCCTGCACCTCGTCGGACCCGGCCCGGCCGCGGCTCTTGTTGCGCGGCTCGCGCTCGTGCACGACGGTGTTCGGCGGATCGTCGTCGGCGGCGTCGGCATCGCCACCCTCCCCGCCGACCTTGCGGCGACGGCGACGGCGGCGGCGACGGCTCGCGCCCTCGGGCTGGTTGTCGTCCTCGTCGTCGGACTCGGCGTCGGTGTCCTCGGCCTGCTCGGCCTCGTCGGTGGCGGCCTCCGACGACACGGCGGACTCGTCGTCGGTGTCGTGCTCGGCGCCCTCGGTCTCGGTGTCGTCGCCGTCGGCGGACTGCTCGCCCCGGCCACGGCCGCGGCCACGACGGCCACGGCGACGGCGGCGCGGCTGGCCGTCGGCGTCGTCGTTGTCACCGGCGGCGTCGGACTCGTCCTCGGCGTCGGTGGTCTCGGTCTCGGGCTCGACGTCGGCGACCGGCTCCTCGGTCCGCTTGGCCGTGCGCTCGGCCCGGCGGCGCTTGCGCGTCTCCTCGGCGGCGGTGGCATCCGGCGGCAGGAACAGCGGCGCGGTGAACGCGGGCGCGTCGAAGGCCGCGGCCTCGGCGGGCGCCGGGGTCTCGGTGGACCGATGGGTGAACAGATCGGTGTGCGCGTCGCTCGCGGCGAACACGCCCTCGGTGCTCGCGACGTCGGGCGCCGAGAACATCGGCGCGGGCGCCGTGGTGGAGTCGGCCGGCTGCTCGGCGACGGGGGTGGCGGGCGACGGTGCCGCCGCGGGGGTGGATGCTGGGGATTCGCCGATCTCGGCGTCGGCGGCGGCGATCGCGTCGCGCACGGTCTCGGCGACCGCGCGATCCACATTCGATTGGACGCTGCGCGCCTCGGTCCCCAGTTCGGCCAGTTTGGCCAGGATGCGTTTGCTGGTCACTCCCAACCGCTTGGCCAGTGCATGAACTCGAATTCGCTCCGGCAATTGATCGGCATCCTGTTGTGTTGTGTCCAGCGGCTCTGTATCGGCCACGAAGTCTCCTCGGGCCCCCGGGCGCGTCCCTCCCCGGTACGGGAGTGACGCGGCCGACGCGGGGGCATCGTCCGTGCACCTCGTACCGATGGTACGAGGGTCATCTGGTCTCGCCCCGCGTGTCCGGTCTCACCTCGATCGATCTTCTGGCGGGCCAACCGGTCACGCGGCGCCTGGCTGTACGGCGTGACGCCGCGCTCCGAGCGCTCATCCAGCGTGCCTGCGCGGGCAACCCCAGCAACAGGGTCGTCCGTGGCAGCGATGATCGGCATCCAACCGCGGTGTCATCCGGTCATGTTCGTCACCGTCGTCGCGTACCTGCGCGACAGGCTGTCACCAACCGCCCTGTTCGAGCATCGGTGACGAACACATCCGTAGTCAGTATCCCATACGGTTCGCGCGGGGATCGCCATCGGCGCAACTCACGCGAACCTCGGCCGCTCGAGCTCGTCGCGTCCGCACCGGACGCGACGAGCGAGTACAGCGCGTTCAGGCAGCGTCCGATGCTGCCTGAGCGGGCGCCCTGCGTGGTTACGCTGCGCTACCGCCTCCGGGCGCTGACCGTTCAGGCAGGGAACTCGGGGAACCAGAGCGCGATCTCGCGCTTGGCGGACTCGGGCGAGTCGGAACCGTGAACGAGGTTGAACTGGGTCTCCAGACCGAAGTCACCGCGGATGGTGCCGGGGGTGGCCTTCTCGACCGGATCGGTGCCGCCGGCCAGCTGACGGAAAGCGGCGATCGCGCGCGGGCCCGACAGCACGGCCGCGACGACGGGGCCCGAGGTGATGAACTCGATCAGCGAACCGAAGAACGGGCGCTCGGCGTGCTCGGCGTAGTGCTCCTCGGCCAGCTCGGTCGATACGTTCTTCAGCTCCAGCGCCTCGAGGGTCAGGCCCTTGCGCTCGATGCGGGCGAGCACCTCGCCGACGAGGCCACGGGAGACGCCGTCCGGCTTGATGAGTACCAAAGTCTGCTCAGTCACGGCGTCACTCTAACCGGCGTCGCCGCCGGGAGCCGAACTCGTGTCAGTTCGGCCACCCATTCGCTGACTGGGCAGTAGCCCCGCGTCCATCCGGCGCTGCACGTCCGAGCGCAGCACGAGGATGAACGCCCACACCGCGACGAACACCAGGCCGATGATGCCGATCGACAGGTGGATGAACGTGCCTGCCAGCAGCAGCACCTGCAGACCGATGTTGAACGGGATCGCCCACGGCTTGCGCTGCACACCCGCGCCCAGGATCATCAGCACCGCGAGCACCACCAGGTAGGTGCCGGACAACCAGGTGACCCCGCCGCCGACATCGGCGACCACCGGCAGCGCCAGCAGGACCACGATGGCCTCGAGGACCAGGGTGCCCGCCATGACCCCGCGCAGACCCTTCCACGGGTCGGTGGTGGGCGGTGGAACCTCACTCATGCCGGAGCCTTTCCGAAGAGGGCGCGCGCGGCGCCCGCGGTCACCACCGAGCCGGTGACCACGACGCCGGCGCCCGAGATCACGTCACCGTCGTCGCCCGCCTGCTCGGCCAGGGCGATCGCCGATTCCAGCGCGTCGGGCAGGGTCTCGGCGGTGATCACCCGCTCGTCGCCGAAGCGCTGCACGGCCAGGTCGGCGAGCGCGTCGACGTCCATCGCCCGCGGTGACCCGTTACTGGTGACCACGATCTCGTCGAAGACCGGTTCCAGCGCGTCGAGGATGCCCGCCGCGTCCTTGTCCGCGAGCACGGCGACGACGCCGACCAGCTTGCGGAAGTCGAACTCGGTGGTCAGGGTGTTCGCCAGCGCCGTCGCGCCCGCGGGATTGTGCGCCGCGTCGACGAAGATGGTGGGCGCGTTGCGCATCCGCTCCATCCGGCCCGGGCTGGCCGCGCTCGCGAAACCCGCGCGCACGGCCTCGATGTCGAGCTGACGATCGGCGCCGGCGCCGAAGAACGCCTCCACCGCGGCCAGCGCGAGCGAGGCGTTGCGGGCCTGGTGCTCGCCGTGCAGCGGCAGGAAGATCTCGTCGTAGACGCCGCCGAGCCCCTGCAGGGTCAGCAGCTGACCGCCGACCGCGACGGCCCGCTCCAGCACCCGGAACTCCGCGCCCTCGCGGGCGACCGCGGCGTCGGCCTCGACGGCGCGGCGCAGCAATACGTCCATCACCTCGGGCTCCTGCTCGGCGATCACCGCGACGGTGTCGACCGGGATCAGTGCCTCGGGGGCGCGCTTGATGATCCCGGCCTTCTCCTTGGCGATCGAGGGGAGATCGGGGCCGAGGTACTCGGTGTGGTCGAGGCCGATCGGGGTGATCACCGCGACCTGCCCGTCGATGACATTGGTCGCGTCCCAGGTGCCGCCCATGCCGGTCTCGACCACGGCCACGTCGACCGGCGCCTCGGCGAAGGCGGCGTAGGCCATGCCGGTGAGCACCTCGAACTTGCTCATGGCCGGGCCACCGGCCGCCTCGGACTGCTGGTCGATCATCCCGATGTAGGGCTCGAGCTCGCGGAAGGTCTCCACGTAGCGGGCCGGGCTGATCGGGGCGTTGTCGATGCTGATCCGCTCGGTCGCCAGCTGCAGGTGCGGGCTGGTGATCCGGCCGGTGCGCCGGTGCAGCGCGGTGAGCAGGGCGTCGATCATCCTGGTCACCGACGTCTTGCCGTTGGTGCCCGCGACGTGGATCGCCGGGTAGTTGCGCTGCGGGTTGCCCAGCAGATCCATCAGCGTGCTGATCCTGGTCAGCGACGGCTCGATCTTGGTCTCGGGCCAGCGCTTGTCGAGTTCGGCCTCCACCAGCGCCATCTCGGCCAGATCGACCGGCGACGGTCCGGCGCCGAGCGGAGCCGGGCGGTGGTCGTCGGCTTCGTACTGCGGCTCCGGCTCGTCGTTCACTTGCCGCTCAGCTCCGCCAGCCGGGCACCGATGCGCGCGACTTCGGCCGCGGCCACATCCCGGCGGCCGGTGATCTTGTCGACGACCTGCTGCGGCGCCTTGGCCAGGAACGCCTCGTTGCCCAGCTTGGCCGTTGTGGTGTCGAGGTCCTTCTGCGCGACCGCGAGATCCTTCTCCAGCCTGCGGCGTTCGGCGTCGAGGTCGATCGCGCCGGAGGTGTCGAGCTGCACGGTGACCGTCGCGCCGGACAGGCGCACCTGCACCTCGGCGGTGGTGGCGAAATCGTCGCCGGGTTCGGTCAGCCGGGCCAGGTTGGCCACCGAGCCGGCGAAACCGCCGAGTCCGGCCTCGTCCAGGCCGACCAGCGTGGCCTTCACCTTCTGCTTGTCGGCCAGGCCCTGGTCGCTGCGGAAGCGGCGGATCTCGGTGATCAGGCGCTGCGCGTCGGCGACCCGCTGCGCGGCCACGGTGTCGGTGGCCACACCGCTCGCGGTCGGCCACGGGGCGACGACCACCGACTCACCGCCGGTCAGCGCCTTCCACAGGGTCTCGGTGACGAACGGGATCACCGGGTGCAGCAGGCGCAGCACCGCGTCGAGCACCGTGCCGAGCACCACCGCGGTGCTCTCGGCGCGCGCGTCGGACTCGGCGAACTGGACCTTGGACAGCTCCAGGTACCAGTCGCACAGCTCGTCCCAGGCGAAGTGGTAGAGCGCCTCGCAGGCCTTGCCGAACTCGTAGGCGTCGAAGGCGGCGTCGACTTCGGCGCGCACCTCGTCGAGCCGGTCGACGATCCAGCGGTCGGTGTCGGTCAGCGTCTCGCGCGGCGGCAGCTCACCCGAGCGGGCACCGTTCATCAGCGCGAACTTGGTGGCGTTGAACAGCTTGGTGACGAAGCTGCGCGAGGCCAGCGCATGCGGTTCGCCGACCGAGAGGTCGCCACCCGGCTGAGCGCCGCGGGCCAGGGTGAAGCGCAGCGCGTCGGCGCCGTAGGAGTTGATCCAGTCCAGCGGGTCGATGCCGTTGCCGCGCGACTTCGACATCTTCTTGCCGAACTGGTCGCGGATCAGGCCGTGCAGGAAGACGTCCTCGAACGGCACCTGCTTCTGGCCGCCCTTGCCGACGGTGAGCACCGGGTCGTCGCTGACGAACATGCCGAACATCATCATCCGGGCCACCCAGAAGAACAGGATGTCGTAGCCGGTGACGAGCACGCTGGTCGGATAGAACTTGGCCAGCTCCGGGGTGGCGTCGGGCCAGCCCATCGTGGAGAACGGCCACAGGCCCGAGGAGAACCAGGTGTCGAGGACGTCCGGGTCCTGCACCCAGCCCTCGGGGGCTTCCTCGTCGGGGCCGAGGCAGACGATCTCGCCCTCGGGGCCGTACCAGATCGGGATGCGGTGACCCCACCACAGCTGGCGCGAGATGCACCAGTCGTGCATGTTGTCGACCCAGTCGAACCAGCGCGGCTCCTGGCTGGCCGGATGGATCTTCACGTCGCCCTCGCGCACGGCGTCGCCGGCGGCCTTGGCCAGCGATTCGACCTTGACCCACCACTGCATCGACAGGCGCGGCTCGATCGGCTCACCGGAGCGCTCGGAGTGGCCGACGCTGTGCGCGTAGGGCCGCTTCTCGGCGACAACGCGGCCCTCGGACTGGAGGCGCTCGCGCACCTTCACCCGTGCCTCGAAGCGGTCCATGCCGTCGAATTCGGTTCCGGTGCCGGTGATCCGGCCGCCCTCGTCCATGATCGTCGGCATCGGCAGGTTGTGCCGCAGGCCCATCTCGAAGTCGTTGGGGTCGTGCGCGGGGGTGATCTTCACCGCGCCGGTGCCGAACTCAGGGTCGACGTAGTCGTCGGCGATGATCGGGATCTGGGTGCCGGTGATCGGGTGGTAGACGGTGCTGCCGATCATCGCGGCGTAGCGCGGATCGTCGGGGTGCACGGCCACGGCGGTGTCGCCGAGCATCGTCTCCACCCGGGTGGTGGCCACCACGACGTGCGGCTCGTTGTCGTCGAGCGAGCCGTAGCGCAGCGAGACGAGCTCGCCGTCGACGTCCTTGTAGTCCACCTCGAGGTCGGAGATGCCGGTCTTGAGCACCGGCGACCAGTTCACCAGCCGCTCGGCCCGGTAGATCAGGCCCGCGTCGTACATCTTCTTGAAGATGGTGCGGACGGCGCGCGAGAGGCCCTCGTCCATGGTGAAACGGTCGCGGCTCCAGTCGACGCCGTCACCGAGGCGGCGCATCTGCGCCTGGATCGCGCCACCGGATTCGCGCTTCCAGTCCCAGACCTTGTCGATGAACAGCTCGCGGCCGAAGTCCTCTTTGGTCTTGCCGTCGACAGCCAGCTGCTTCTCCACCACGGTCTGGGTGGCGATGCCGGCGTGGTCCATGCCGGGCAGCCACAGCACCTCGTAGCCCTGCATCCGCTTGCGGCGGGTGAGGGTGTCCATGAGGGTGTGGTCGAGGGCGTGGCCCATGTGCAGGGTGCCGGTGACGTTCGGCGGCGGCAGCACGATCGAGTAGGCGGGCTTGCCGCTGGTCGCGTCGGCGCCGAAGTATCCGGCGGCTACCCAGCCCTCGTACAGGTCGGCCTCTACCTCGCTGGGGTTCCAGCTCTTGGGCAGGGCATCGGCACGATTACGCGAGTTGTCTGGGGCTGCGCTGGTCACGCCCCAATCCTAAGGGGCGCCGCCTCGGCGACTTACCACCACCTCCGGCGGTCGGCCCCGGAGAAAAACAGAGACGGAATCTTCGGTGGATGAGGGACACCGAAGACTCCGTCTACCCCTGTGATACTACCGGCGATTCGCGGTGCCCCGGGGAATCCATAGGCAATTCTCAGCTTCAGGTTGCCGCGCGAGTAACTTTTGTCCCCCGGCCACAACGACACGCGGAAGTTGTTGTGAGCCAACCGGCTCCGGCGAAGATCCGGGTAATCCCGGATTGCCGAATTGTCCGTTTTCGCGGATTCTGGAGAGGGTGACGCCCCCGCTCGATTCCGCCGCCTCTCCCCCGCCCCGCGCCGCGCGCACCCGGACCGTCCGGCCCGCCGCGCTGCTCGACCTGCGCGCGGGCGAGGTCGACGAGCTCCACTACCCCGCCGCCAGCGTGCTGGTCTTCGCCGGTGTGCCCGGCGCGGGCAAATCCACTGCGCTACACCGCTTCTTCGCCGCCGGACCGGAAGCCGAGCAGCCGGTGCGCACGGCCTCGGGCGCGCTGGTGCTCGATTCCAACCACACCCGCAACCGGCTCCGGCATCGGCTCGGCCTGCTGCCGTACCCGCTGTGGCGACCCCTGGTGCACCTGGCGCACTACCGCGCCATCCGCGCCGCGCTGCACACCGCCGAGGGACCGGTCGCCATCCACGACTGCGCCACCTTCGGCTGGAGCCGCAAGCTGATCGCGCGCTGGGCCCGCGAGGGTCGCCGGGAACTGCACATGGTGCTGATCGATGTGCCCGCGACGCAGGCCAGGGACGGGCAGATCACCCGGGGCAGGCGGGTCAACGGGGTGGCGTTCACCGCGCACTGCCGCCGGTGGGAACACATGATGCGCGACCTGGGCGCACGCGGCGAGGGACCGCTCCTGGTGTCGCCGTCACCGCTGGACTCGGCGTCGGTGGTGATCGTCGACCGCCCGACCCTGAGCACGGTCGCCCGCGTCACCTTCGACGCCGCCTGAGCCGGCCGCCGACCCGCGCTCGGCACGGCGCCACGCCCGGCACGGCGCGCGGGCGGCGTCGCCTCAGGGCACCAGTACCGTCAGCGCGCCCGGCATCGCCTGCACGGTGACCGGCAGCATCCCGGCGGGCTCGCCGTCAGCGGTGGCATAACCGCCGTCGGCGCTCACGGTGATCCGCCGGGCGCGGTAGCGCTTGGTCGACGGATGATCGATGCGCTTGCCCGCCGACAGCGCGGGCAGCAGCCGGGCCATCTCCAGCCGGGAGACCGCGCCGACCACGGTGATGTCGAGGTAGCCGTCGTCGGCGACCGCCTCCGGGCAGACCAGCATGCCGCCGCCGTAGGTGCGGGTGTTGCCCATCGGGGCCATCACGGCGTCGGTGTGCACGACCGTGTGCTCGCCCTCGGGGTTGTCGAGCGCGCCGGGCGCCAGGCCCGACAGCTCGATCGTGAACGGCAGCGTGTAGCCGCGCATCAGCTCGGCCACCGCGGCCACGGTGTAGCGCAGCGGCCCGCGCGGGTAGCGCATCTTGTTGGCGCGCAGGGTGACCCGCGCGTCGAACCCGGTGCCGACGACGGTGGCGAACCAGGTGGGTGTCGCGTACGTCGACTCGATCCGGCCGAGGTCGATGTGGCGGACCCGCCCGCGCAGCACGATGTCGGTGGCCGCCTCCGGGTTACCGGTGGGGATGCCGAGTTCCCTGGCCAGGTCGTTGCCGGTGCCCGCGGGGACGAGGCCCAGCGGCACCGTGCTGTGCGCGACCGCGGCCAGCAGCACGTTCATCAGCCCGTCGCCGCCGACGCAGAGCACCGCGTCGGGCCTGCGGAGCTCGCTGGTCACCGCCGCCCTGACCTGCTCGACGGATTCGGCCGCGCTGGGCGCGCGGACCTCGGCCACCTCGACGCCCTGCGCCAGCAACCGCTCCAGCACGGCCTCGGCGACGCCGTCGCCCCGGCCCGCGCCCGAATGCGGATTGGTGACGACGAGCACGCGTCGCACCGCGAGTTCACTCACGACTCCACCTCACCGGGACTCGGCGCCGTCGTGCGCGACCGCGCGCGACGGTTCTGGATCACTCGCCGAGACTCCCTCACGGCACCAGCTTTCCAGGATTCAGCACGCCGGCGGGGTCGAGTTCCCGCTTCACCGCGCGCAAGACACGAACACCCAGGTCACCGATCTCCGACTGCATCCACGGACGGTGGTCGGCGCCGACGGCGTGGTGATGGGTGATGGTGCCGCCCGCGGCGATGATCGCGTCGCCGACCGCCGACTTGGCGATCCGCCACTGCGCGATCGGATCGTCGAGCTGCTTGGCGACGATGGTGAAGTACAGCGAGGCGCCGGTCGGGTAGGTGTGCGAGATGTGGCACATCACCAGGGCGGGCGTGCCCTGCGCGCCGAGCGAATCCATCAGCGCCCCGGTCACCTTGGTCTTCAGGTTCGACAGGTTCGCCCAGGTGGTCGCGGTCTCCAGGGTCTCGCACAGCACGCCGACGTCGAGCAGCGCGTCCCGCAGGTACGGCGCGGCGAAGCGGCCGTGCTCCCACTGCTGGGCCGGCGCCTCACCCAGCGCGGTGCCACCGGCGGCGGTGAGCAGCCCGCTCGCCTCCAGCGCGCGGGCGGCGACGTGCGCCTCGGTGCCCTCGTAGGTGGTGATGGCCAGGCAGCCGGTGACCGGCGCGCCGCCGATGTCCCCGGAGCGGGCCAGGTTCAGCCCGGTCTCGGCCTCGTCGGACAGGCGAAGCACGGTCGGCGCGGCGCCGGTCTGCACCAGGGTGCGCAGCGCGGCGGCGCCGGTGGCGAAGTCGGGGAACGACCAGGCCTGGTAGGCCGTGGTCGCCGGGACCGGGTGCACGCGCAGCGTGACCGAGGTGATGATGCCCAGGGTGCCCTCGGAACCCACGAACAGCTCCCGCAGGTCCGGCCCGGCGGCCGAGGCGGGCGCGCGCCCGAGTTCCACGGTGCCCTGCGGAGTGGCGACGACCAGGCGCTCGACCATGTCGTCGAAGCGGCCGTAGCCCGCCGAGGCCTGACCGGACGACCTGGTCGCGGCGAACCCGCCGATGGTGGCGAATTCGAAGCTCTGCGGGAAGTGCCCCAGCGACAGCCCGTGCGCGCCGAGCAGCTTCTCGGCCTGCGGACCGGTGACGCCGGCGCCGAGCGTGGCGAGCCCGCTCACCGGGTCGACGCCGGTGAGGGTGTCGAGCCTGCGCAGATCCAGCGCGATGACGGTGTCGAACTGCCCGCGCACCGGGTCGACGCCACCGACCACGCTGGTGCCGCCGCCGAACGGGACGACCGCGACGGCGTGCTCGGAGCAGTAGGCCAGCAGCGCGAGGACCTGCGCGTGATCGGCCGGGAAGACGATGGCGTCCGGCGCGTCCTGCGGGCCGGTGGCCCGGCGCCGGAGCAGATCGGGGGTGCTCTTGCCGCCCGCGTGACGCAGCCGGGCGACATTCTCGGTACTGAGATTTTCGTCACCGACGATAGCGGCGATCCCGGCGCGGTCGGCGTCGGTGAGGGCGGCGGGGCGCAGCGGCACGTCGCCCTCGTCGCGACGCGCCACCGGCTCGCCCGAGATGCCGAACACCTGCGCGAGCAGGCCGCGGATCTGCGCCGACAGGGGCTGGTGTCCAGCGGGGACACCCCAGGCGTCCCACACCATACTCGGCGGCAGGGTGGCGGCACCGGAATTTTCGGGTTGCGTCTCGACCATGCGTTACATTCTGACATATAGTGTCAAGCAGTAACCAGTACGATATGTCCTCGAGTCGACATCCGATCGCTGTCGGATGTCACTGCCCCGCATTCACGACACCGACCCCGCTGGCCCGCTCGATACCCTTGAGCGTTCCAGCTCGACCACGGCGCCCCTTCCGGCGCCGCCGAACACACCGGGGTGAAGCACGATGATCGACATCGCAACCAACGCGGACGAGCAACTCTCGCCCACCGACGTGGCGATCCTCGATGCCACGCGCGCCTGTGTCGTCGATTTCGGTGTCCGTCGCACCACGCTCACCGAGGTGGCGCGCCGCGCCGGGGTCAGCAGGCCGACGGTGTACCGGCGCTGGCCCGACACCGGGTCGCTGATCGCCGAGCTCCTGGTCCGTGAGTTACGCACGATCGTCGGCGAGACCATGCCCGAGATCGGCCTCGGCCGGGATCGGCTGGTGCGCGGCATCGTCGCCGGTGCGGCCGCGATCCGGGCGAACGCGGTGTTCGCCAAGATCTTCCGGACCGACACCGACCTCATGCTCACCTATGTGTTCGGCAGGCTGGGGCGCAACCAGCGCACGCTGATCGAGCTGTTCGCGACCGCGATCCGGCTCGGCCACGACGACGGTTCGATCCGGGCGGGCGATGCCGAGCAGATGGCGACCATGCTGCTGCTCATCACCCAGTCCGCGGTGCAGTCCGCGGGCACGGTGGAGCCGCTGCTGGCCGGTGCGCAGTTCGACGCGGAGCTGTCGAGGGCGATCGAGGGTTACCTGCTCCCTCCTCGCGACAAGGACTGTGATGACTCCTGATTCGAAGGCCGCCCTGAACGCGACCCGCCGCACCGCCGACCTGACCGCGCTGGGCGATCGCCCCGAGGTCGACGTCCTGGTGATCGGCGGCGGCGTGACCGGCGCCGGCGTCGCGCTCGACGCCGCCTCCCGCGGACTGCGCACGCTGCTCATCGAGCGCACCGACTTCGCGTTCGGCACCAGCCGCTGGAGTTCGAAGCTGGTGCACGGCGGCCTGCGCTACCTGGCGAGCGGGCGGGTCGGCATCGCGCACGAGAGCGCGGTCGAGCGCGGCGTCATGCTGCGCACCACCGCGCCGCATCTCGTGCGCCCGCTGCCCCAGCTGGTGCCGCTGCTGCCCGGCATCAAGGCGTCCCAGAGTTCGCTCATCCGCGCGGGTTTCGCCGCCGGTGACGCGCTGCGCGTCGCCGCCCGCACCTCCGCCGACACCCTGCCCCGCTCCCGCCGCGTCGCCGCCGCCGAGGCGCTGCGCCTGGCCCCGACCGTGCGCCGCGATGGCCTGCGCGGCGGCCTGCAGGCCTGGGACGGTCAGCTCGTCGACGACGCGCGCCTGGTCGTCGCCCTGGCCCGCACCGCGGCCGCCCACGGCGCGACCGTGCTCACCAGGGCGGAAGCCGTGACGGCGAGCGGTGATTCGGTCCAGCTGCGCGACACGATCACCGGCGAGACGCTGACCGTGCGGGCCCGCGCCGTGATCAACGCGACCGGTGTGTGGGCGGGCGAGGTCGACCACAGCATCAAGCTGCGGCCCAGCCGCGGCACCCACCTGGTGTTCGACGCCGCCGCGTTCGGCGGCCTGAGCGCCGCGCTGACGGTGCCGGTCCCCGGCAGCATCAGCCGCTTCGTGTTCGCGCTGCCCGCCGCGCACGGCCGCGTCTACCTCGGTCTCACCGACGAGGAGGCGCCGGGCCCGATCCCCGACGAGCCGCAGCCCACCGAATCCGAGATCGACTTCCTGCTCGACACCATCAACACCGCGCTGCGGGAACCGTTGACCCGCGCCGATATCCGTGGCCGCTTCGCCGGTCTGCGCCCGCTGCTCGAGACCGCCGACGACAGCACGGCCGACATCTCCCGCGAGCACGCGGTCCTCACCTCCCCCGACGGCCTGATCACCGTCGTCGGCGGCAAGCTCACCACCTACCGCCAGATGGCGCAGGACGCCGTCGACGCCGCCATCGACCACGCGGGGCTGCCCGCCTCGGCCTGCCGGACGACCAGGCTCCCCCTGGTCGGCGCCGTCGCCGGCGCGGCCCGCGACCGCATCGACGCGCCCCCGGTCCTGATCGAGCGCTACGGCAGTGAAGCGGGCCGGATCGTCTCGGCGTGGCTGGCCGACCCGTCGCTGCGCGAGCCGGTCGCCCCCGGAATCGATGTCACCGCCGCCGAATTCGACTTCGCCATCAGCCACGAGGGCGCCCTCACCGTCGACGACCTGCTCGACCGCCGCACCCGCATCGGCCTGGTCCCCGAGGACCGCGCCGCCGCCACTCCCGCCGCCGAGGCCGCTTTCGCCAGGGCGGTCGTCGGCAGCTGACCGCGCCGCCCTGCACGGCTTCGCGCACTGGCCCGACCGACCGCCACCCCGGCGCGGCTGCGCGCACTGGCGCGACCGACCGCTACCCCGGCGCGGCTGCGCGCAACGGACCGACCGCTACCCCGGCACGGCTGCGCGCACTGGCGCGACCGACCGCTACCCCGGCGCGGCTGCGCGCAACGGACCGACCGACTGCCACCAGGGCGCGGCTTCGCACAGCGGTCCGACCGACTGCCACCTGGGCGCGGCTTCGCACAGCGGTCCGACCGACTGCCACCCCGGCGCGACGCGGCTGGTCCGGCGGACCGAGCCCCCCTGCGCCGATCGCCCGGCCGCTCGCATCGGCGGCCGGGCGACCGTCAGCCGTAGATCCAGGTGTCCAGGTCGGCACGCATGCAGGCGCGGGGCCATTCGTCGAGGCCGTGGGCGCTCTCGGCGGCGCGGATGGCGCGCAGCTCCGGTGTCTCGTCGGCGGCCGGGATGTAGGTGAACCCGAGCCGCTCGTAGTACGGGCCGTTCCACGGGACCTCGGTGAACGTGGTGAGGGTGATCTCGCGCAGCCCACGCTCTTTCGCCCAGCGGACGGCGTGGTCGATCAGGCGTTTGCCGATGCGCAGCCCGGCGTGGGCCGGGTCCACCGAGACCTGGTCCACGTGCGGCTCGCCGTCGACCATGCCGAGCACCAGGTAGCCGATGGCGCGGCCGGTGTCGTCGGGCCAGACCCAGGCGCGCCCCGCGGTGATGTAGTCGCGCAGGGTGTCGGCGTGCGGCGGGTCGTCGTCGGCGACCGCGGTCATGCCCACCGCGGCGAACGGGGCGCCTGCGCGCTGCTCGATCTCCTGCAGCACCGGGATCTCGGCCTCGGTCGCGGGCCGGAGGGGACCGCCGCTCGCCCGCGGTCGCTCGGCGATCCCCGACTCGTCGACGCCGGTCACCGCGCGTCCACCGGGGTGGCGAGGATGCCGTTGAGCATGGCGCGCAGCGCCCACCGGCCGCGCGCGTCGCCGTCGCCCGCGAGCATCTGCTCGCGCAGCGCGACGATCGTCGGGTAGCGCTCGGCGGGCAGTTCGGCGAAGCGCCCGCCGATCTCGGCGAGGTAGTCCGACTCGGTGCCGCCCTGGGTGTTGTAGGCCGCCTGCTCGGCCGCCTCGGCGGTGATGTGCAGATGGATCAGGTCGACGGCCCAGGAGGCGGTCGCCGGATCGAGGCCGCCCTCGCGCAGCAGCGCCAGCAGCTGTTCGATCAGGCCGAGCGCGTGTTCGGTGGTCGGGATCCGGCCGAACGCGACCAGTGCCAGCCCCTCGTGCCTGCCGAGCACCTCGATGGCGCGCTCGACGACGGCGGTCAGGCGCGCACGCCAGTCGCCGTCGGCGGGCGTGGTGACGGTGGACAGGACATGATCGAGCATGCCGGTCATCAGATCGTCGCGGTTGGCGACGTAGACGTAGAGCGACGCGGCGCCGGTGTCGAGTTCCTGGGCGACCCGGCGCATGGTGAGCGCGGCCAGGCCGTCGCTGTCGAGGATGCGCAGACCGGTCTCGATGACGACCTCGCGGCTCAACGGCGCCTTCGCCGGTCGGGCCCGGCGGCTGACGGGTGCGGCGTTCATGCGCCGATCATACGTGGGCGACGAACGACGTTTGACACGAACAATGTTCGTACGGCTCGATGGGCGACTCCCGCGGGCCTCGCTGTGCCCGCCCGCCGAGCGAACGGGTTGCCCGGCCTGCCGAAAACCGCTGCGCCAGTACCGCATCGATCCCGACTCCCTTCCGCGAAACCGCAGGTGGGCCCCTGTTCGCCCACTGTTCGCGGCCACATCCCGCAACCGCACGCGACGACTCGATCTATGCTGGCAAAGGCCAGTCCGACAAGGAGGCATTGATGCGCGCGCATTCGTCTACCGTGGCCATCGTGCCCGGTACCGGGATCGTCGCCCGATTCGGCGACGTCGTCATGTATCTCGCGGGTGAGACCCCGTCCACCGACCGACTACTCGGCGCGGTCGAAACCGTCGCGATGAGCACCGCGGCCTCCGCGCCCGGTGCCGCGCTGGCCCAGCGACTGGCCGGCGTCGTCTTCGGCGGCGCGTCCGCCCCGCCGCCGTTCGGCGTCCTCGCCCCGACCGCCGACGGGATGCTGATCCTGTTGCGCGGCGCGGTGATCGCCGAGATCTCCGGCGCCGAGGGCAACCGCCGCCTGGCCGGCGACCGCGCCTTCACCTGGGTCGACGAGATCATCCGCGAGCCCGTCCGCCGGATCGCGGTCGGCGCCGAGATGGCCGACCCGACCAGCGCCAATCCACGCACCGACCTGCGGGCCGGCATCGTCACCGGCAACGGATTCGTGCTCAACCTCGGACGGCGCCGCAATCCAGCGCCGCGCCGGGTCGAGGCGATCGACGAGCCGCCGCCCACCGAGGCCACCGGCTTCCGCGCCCTGCGCACACCGGCGGGTCACACCGAGAACGGGGAGGCCAGACCGGCGACCGCGGGTTTCGCCGTCCCCAGCGCCGAGGCCGGATCCTCCGGTCCGGCAACCGGTTTCGTGGCCGCCCCCGAGGTGGGTGATCCCAACGGCGAGACGGTGAGCACGGGCTCGCGCCCGGCGACCGTCGACGGTGAGACCGTCAGCACCGGTCCGCGCAATTCCCCCGCCACCAACGCGCCGCTGGCCTGGTCCCAGGCCCTGGACGCGGCGAAACGGGCCGAGCCCGTCGCCCTGGGGAAGTCCGGACCGCATCCCACCAGCTCGCGCGGCGCCCTCGTCACCGAGGACGGGCTGAGCTATCCGCTGGATCGGCCCTATGTCCTGGGCCGTAACCCCTCCGGCGACGAATCGGTGCGAGCCGCCGCCGCCACCCCCATCCTGATCGAACGCGACCGGCTCGTATCCCGGGTCCACGCCTTCGTCGCCCCCGACCGGGGCAAGGTGTTCGTCCGGGAGGCCCCCGCCACCTCCGGTACGTTCTTCGCCGCCCCCGACTCCGAACGCTGGTCGCGCGTCGGCACCCTGCCCATCGAACTGCAACCGGGCTGGCGCCTGCGCATCAACGATTTCCTGCTGACCTACTGCGTCTGAACCAGCTCATCGGGCCGAACTGTCCCGACGCCCGTGGTGTGCACGCTGTGCGTCCACGGGCGTCGGACCGCGATTCGGCTCAGGCCTCGAGGGCGTCCAGCAGTGCCGCGCGCTGGCGAGCACCGAGGCCGCCGATGCGGCGATCCTCGGGGATCTCGGCCTGATCCATCAGCTTGGCCGCCTTCACCGGGCCGACACCCGGCAGCGCCTTGATCACGGCGGCGACCTTGGTCTTCTTGACCAGGTCGTCGCTGTCGGCCTTCTTGAGCAGATCGGCGACGGTGACCTTGCCCTCCTTCACCTTGCCGATCAGTTCCGAGCGCGCCTTGCGCACGGCAGCCGCTTTGGCCAACGCCTCGGTGCGCTGTTCGGCGGTCATCGTAGGCAGTGCCATGTCTCCTCCGCTTCCACTCGTCACTCGAACATCTGATTGACGGACCGAGTAAACAGCAACCGAACGGCAGCACCAGTCCGACACACCGCGAGGATACGCCGATGAGTTTTGCGTGCTGGGCCCGTCGTAATGGGTGAACGACCTGCAAGACGGACGAAACGGACGAAAGGATCGGCGCCATGGAGCTCTCCCTGACCCAGTTCCTCACCATCGACGGCGTCTACCAGGCGCCCGGCGGGCCGCAGGAGGACACCGTCGACGGCTTCACCCACGGCGGCTGGTCGGCCCCCACCACCGGCGTGCTCATCGCGAGCCACCGCGCCGACGGGGCGCCGAAGTACGGCGATTTCTCCGCGGGGTGAGCCACGTAACACCACGCCCAGCTGCGACGAAACACCAGCAGAAGCACAAAACGGGACCAAGGTTCAACGGCGAACCACGGAGGATCAACGAAGCTCCTCGACCCCGGGCGCGACCGGTCACCGGTCGTCACCGTCTCCCCGTGACCGTGCGATGACAGCTACACAGTTGTGCGCCAGACGTTTCCGGCAGCGGCGGGTCGGCGAGAAATCCGGCCCGCGGTTGTGCTCTCCGCGGCTCCATGCGCAAGAATGACGCGACCCGGCGAACCCCTTTGCTACTTGGAGTTGCGATGCGCGAGGAACACCCGCTCGATGACGAGGTCGTTGCGTTGCCTGTCCGGGTCGAACGGGCCAGGCGGCGCATCGCCTACCAGTCCGATCCGGCCCTGACCGACGCACTGTCGGAAGACGAACTGCGCGCCGAGCGCGAGCTCGCCGAGAAGATCCGCACCTACGAGCGCGACCAGCGCTGGAAGCAGATCAAGGCCGCGTCCATGCACGCCGATCGGCTGCGCGAGACCACCGCCGAGATGGAGCGGGCGGAGATGGCGGACGTGATGCTGGCCCGCAAGGCCATCGCCGCCCAGCGCCGCGAATCCAACCCGCGCGCCCGGCTGGCCTCGCTCTACCAGCACCGCACCTGGTCGCTGCGCGCCCTGGCCGGCGTGGTCATCGCGGGCATGCTGTGGTCGGCGGTGAACGTCCAGCACAACATCGCCCCCGGCGGCCCGAGCGACCCGCTCTACTGGGCCAGCTTCGGCCTGGAGGCCATGATCAGCGTCTGCCTGGTCATCATCATGATCGGCACCACCCGGGTGGCCGAGTGGGGCGTGATGGGCAACCGCACCCAGGTGCTGGTCGCGGAACTGTTCCTGCTCTCGCTCACCATCGCCCTCAACACCTATCCCCACCTGAGCGCCAAGCACTGGTACGACGCCGCCGTCCACGCCGTGGCCCCGGTCATGATCGGCGTGGCCCTGATGATCCACAACGCCGCCAGCGCCCGCTACAGCACCGCCATCGCCCGCGCCTCCGCCGAGATCCCCTCCGACGACGCCGAGGACCTCCTCTCCGCGGCGCCCGCCTTCCGCGAGAGCTAGCGACAACCACACACCAAAAGAGGGCCCCTGCTCCAAGCTGGAGCAGGGGCCCTCTTTCGATGGCGCTGTGTTGGCTCTACGCCGACTTCTCGCGGCGCTCGGTGCGCTGGGTCTTGCGCGGGACGATCGTCGGGAGGACGTTCTCGGTGACGGTGTCGGCGTTCACGACCACTTTGGCGACGTCGTCGCGGCCGGGGATGTCGTACATCACCGGGAGCAGGACTTCCTCCATGATGGCGCGCAGGCCACGGGCACCGGTGCCGCGCAGGATCGCCTGGTCGGCGACGGCTTCGAGGGCGTCGGTGGTGAACTCGAGGTCGACGCCGTCCATCTCGAACAGCCGCACGTACTGCTTGACCAGCGCGTTCTTCGGCTCCGAGAGGATCTTGACCAGCGATTCCTTGTCCAGGTTGGTCACCGAGGCGACGACCGGCAGGCGGCCGATGAACTCGGGGATCAGGCCGAACTTGATCAGGTCCTCGGGCATCACGTCGGCGAAGTGGTCGTCGGTGTCGACCTCGGCCTTGGAGCGGACCTCGGCGCCGAAGCCGATGCCGCGGTGTCCGGTGCGGTCGGAGATGATCTTCTCCAGGCCCGCGAACGCGCCCGCCACGATGAACAGCACGTTGGTGGTGTCGATCTGGATGAACTCCTGGTGCGGGTGCTTGCGACCGCCCTGCGGCGGCACACTCGCCTGAGTGCCCTCCAGGATCTTCAGCAGCGCCTGCTGCACGCCCTCACCGGAGACATCGCGGGTGATCGACGGGTTCTCGCTCTTGCGGGCGATCTTGTCGACCTCGTCGATGTAGATGATGCCGGTCTCGGCGCGCTTGACGTCGTAGTCGGCGGCCTGGATGAGCTTCAGCAGGATGTTCTCGACGTCCTCACCGACGTAGCCCGCCTCGGTGAGCGCGGTGGCGTCGGCGATGGCGAACGGCACGTTCAGCATCTTCGCCAGCGTCTGCGCGAGGTAGGTCTTACCGCAGCCGGTGGGGCCGAGCATCAGGATGTTCGACTTGGCCAGCTCGACGGTCTCACCGCGGCTGTCGCGGCCCTTGTCGCCGGCCTGGATGCGCTTGTAGTGGTTGTAGACCGCGACCGCGAGGGTGCGCTTGGCCGTGTCCTGCCCGATGACGTAGTTCTCCAGGAAGTCCCGGATCTCCGACGGCTTGGGCAGCTCGTCGAGCTTGACCTCGCTCGACTCGGCCAGCTCTTCCTCGATGATCTCGTTGCAGAGGTCGATGCACTCGTCGCAGATATAGACCCCGGGGCCCGCAATGAGCTTCTTGACCTGCTTCTGGCTCTTTCCGCAGAACGAGCACTTGAGCAGATCGCCGCCGTCTCCGATGCGCGCCATCTCGTAGGTCCCTACTTCCTTGTCCGAGTGCGACCGTCGTCCCCCGATTGGGCCGGAAATACGTTTCGGTGCCGTCAATCAGAGCAGTGGTCCCTGAGTCGACCGTACCTGGTGTGCGCGAGAGAGGTCGACAACTCGCGCATGTTTCTGTGAAGCGTTGTGCGGGTTCTCACCATTGTGAGGCCCACGGTCGAAAAAAGATGGGCCCGCCGCCCAGATCGGGCGACGGGCCCGGGCGTGTCACTTCTGTCCGCTGAGCTTCCGGTAATCGAAGACCTGGTCGACGATGCCGTATTCCTTGGCCTCCTCGGCCGTCAGGATCTTGTCGCGGTCGGTGTCCTTGCGGACCTGCTCCTCGGACTTGCCGGTGTGGCGCGAGATGGTGACCTCCATCAGGCGGCGCATCCGCTCGATCTCGGCCGCGGCGATCTCGAGGTCGGACACCTGGCCCTGCACGCCGCCCGAGGACGGCTGGTGGATCAGGATGCGCGCGTTGGGCAGCGCGGCGCGCTTACCGGGCGCACCGGCGGCCAGCAGCACCGCGGCGGCCGAGGCGGCCTGACCCAGGCACACCGTCACCACGTCGGGGCGGACGTACTGCATGGTGTCGTAGATCGCCATCAGCGCGGTGAACGAGCCACCGGGCGAGTTGATGTACATGGTGATGTCGCGGTCGGGGTCCTGGGACTCCAGCACCAGCAGCTGCGCCATGATGTCGTTCGCCGAGACGTCGTCGACCTGGTTGCCCAGGAAGATGATGCGCTCCTCGAAGAGCTTGTTGTACGGGTCCGACGTCTTGACACCGAACGAGGTCTGCTCGGTGAACTGCGGCAGGATGTAGCGCGCCTGCGGGAGGCCCGCAGCGGAGCCGCCATGTCCGGCGCGCGGGTCGAAGAGGTTGGCCATCTTTATCTCCAAGCTTGTCTCGAGTGAGGGGGGACGGCGGCGTTACTTCGCCTGGTTCGCGTGGGTGACCACGTGGTCGATGAAGCCGTATTCGAGGGCTTCCTTCGCCGTGAACCAGCGGTCGCGGTCCGCGTCCTCGGTCACCTGCTCCACCGACTTGCCGGTGTGCAGCGACTGCAGCTCGTTGAGCTCGCGCTTGGTGTGGGCGAACTGCTCGGCCATGATCGCGATGTCGGCCGCCGAACCACCGATGCCCGCCGACGGCTGGTGCATCATGATCCGGGTGTGCGGCAGCGCGAAACGCTTGCCCTTGGTGCCCGCGGTCAGCAGGAACTGCCCCATCGACGCGGCCAGGCCCATCGCGACGGTCTTGATGTCGCACTCGGCGAACTGCATCGTGTCGTAGATGGCCATACCCGCGGTGACCGAGCCACCCGGGGAGTTGATGTAGAGCGAGATGTCCTTGGTCGGATCCTCGGCCGAGAGCAGCAGGATCTGCGCGCACAGCTTGTTCGCGATGTCATCGTCGACCTGCGTGCCGAGGAAGATGATGCGCTCGCGCAGCAGCCGCTCGTACACCGAATCACTGAGGTTGAGACCAGCAGTAGCGGCTGTCATGACCCCTGCCTGGTTGATTGTCACGGATACCTGCCTTCTCTTCTCACCGATTGCTACGGCCATACGGTTCGTCGTCACAAACAGTAACGAAGCAGGGCGGCACCGAACTCCCGGTACCGCCCTTCTTCGCTCACAGCGCAATCCAAGCACCCCGTGTGGGGTACCGGTCACACCGGCATCACAAAACTTATTCGGCGGCGGCCTCGACCTGCTCGGTCTCGGCGGAATCCGCGGGGTCACCGAACATTTCGGTGGTGTCCACCACGTTGCCCTCGGAGTCGGTGACCTTCACCTGGCCGACGACACCGGCCAGCGCCTTGCCACGACGGACGTCGGCGAACACCGCGCCCAGCTGACCGGCCTGCTGCACCTGCTGGATGAACTGCTCCGGCGACATGCCGTAGCGCTGGGCCTGGAACAGGATTCGCTCGGTCAGCTCCTGCTGGCCGACCTGGGTGTTCTCGGCCTCGGCGATGGCGTCGAGCAGCAGCTGGGTCTTCACCGACTTCTCGGCGGCTTCCTGGGTGTCCTTGTCGAACTCCTCGCGGGAGGAGCCCTGCGCCTCGAGCGCCTCGGCCAGCTTGGCCTCGTCGTGGTCGAAGCCGTGGACGGCGTCGTGCAGCACCGCGTCGACCTCGGCCTTGACGACGGCCTCGGGCAGCGGGACCTCGACGGTCTCGAGCAGGGTGTCGAGCACCTTGTCGCGGATCTGACCGGCCTGCTCGACCTTCTTGACGCGCTCGACGCGGCCCTTCAGGTCTTCCTTGAGCTCGTCGATGGTGTCGAATTCGCTGGCCAGCTGGGCGAACTCGTCGTCGGCCTCGGGCAGCTCGCGCTCCTTCACCGACTGCACGGTGACGGTGATGACGGCTTCCTTACCGGCGTGCTCGCCGGCGACCAGGGTGGAGGTGAACTCCTTCGACTCGCCGGCCGACAGACCGGTGATCGCCTCGTCGAGGCCCTCGATCAGCTGACCCGAACCGACCTCGTGCGACAGGCCGGTGGTGGCCGCCTCCGGCACGTCCTCGCCGTCGACGGTGGCCGACAGGTCGATCGAGACGAAGTCGCCGTCCTGCACGGCGCGCTCGACACCGGTCAGGGTGCCGAAACGCTGACGCAGCGAGGTGAGCTGCTGCTCGATGTCGGCGTCCTCGATGGTGAACGCGTCGACGGTGACCTCGAGGCCCGAGTAGTCCGGCAGCGCGATCTCGGGGCGCACGTCGACCTCGGCGGTGAACGCCAGCTCTTCGCCGTCCTCGATCTTGGTGATCTCGATCTCGGGCTGGCCGATGACCTTCACCTCGGCGGACTGCACGGCCTCGGCGTAGCGACCCGGCAGCGCGTCGTTGACGACCTGCTCCAGCACGGCGCCACGGCCGACACGGGTCTCGATCAGCTTGGCCGGAGCCTTGCCCGGACGGAAGCCGGGGATGCGGACCTGCTGGGCCAGCGCCTTGTACGCCTTGTCGAAGTCGGGCTTCAGCTCCTCGAAGGGCACCTCGACGTTGATCCGGACCCGGGTCGGGCTCAGCTGCTCGACGGTGCTCTTCACGGACATGCTCCTTGGTTCGTAGTTCAGTGGTGTCCCCGCATGGGACGTCGCGCCATGAATCGGTGCGACGAACGCATCCCGACCAGGGTAGTTGACCGCCTTCGCGGCCGTGCAATCGGCGGCTGTTTGGGCGGCGGCTAGCGGCCGACCTGCACCGCGTCGGTGACGAAGACCAGCGTCTCGTTCGGCGCGACGCCGTTGCCGCCCGCACCGTAGCCGAGGTTCGGCGGCACGATCAGCAGCCGGCGCGCGCCCTGCTGCACGCCGAGCAGACCCTGGTCCCAGCCCTCGATGACCTGGCCGGCGCCGAGGGTCAGCTGGAACGGCTTGCCACGCTTGAACGAGCTGTCCAGGGTCTCCTTGTCCGACCAGGTGACCAGCGCGTAGTTCATGGTCAGCGGCTGACCGGCGACCGCGCCGGGGCCGTTGCCCGCGACCAGGTCCTTGACGATCAGGGTCTTGGGCGGATCACAGGAGTCGGGAATCGTGATCTCCGGTGCGTCGCCGTAGCCACCGCTGACCTCGATGTCGTCGGCGGTGCATTCGCGGCCCTTGCTGGCCGTGGACTGGCCGGCGGCGGCGGTGCTGCTCGGCGAACTCGCCGAATCCGAGTCCGAGCCGCACGCCGCTGTCGCGATCGCGGCGGCCGCGACGAGTCCGATGCCGATGATCCTGCCGAGAGAATGCATGGCCCGCACAGTAATAGACCGCGGGCGCGGCGCCGGGAACGGGCACGGCGGTAGGCTCGGCGGTGCGTTTCTCCACCGGTGTCGCCGAGTGCCGAATCGGCGCCCCGTGCAGGTCCCGGCGGCGCGGACGGCGCCGCAGCTCACCGAGTACGAGGAGAGTCCGCGATGACCCGGACCAGCGATCTCGACGCCGACACCGCCGCCGACAACGTGGGCGGCGGCGACGGCGACGGCGAGACCATCGCCCCGCAGCCCTACGTCCTCACCGACGCCCCCGGCCCGCTGTCCCGCGACGAGCTGGTCGCGGTGGACACCTGGTGGCGGGCCGCCAACTATCTGGCGGTCGGCCAGATCTATCTGATGCGCAATCCGCTGCTGCGCGAGCCGCTGCACGCCGAGGACATCAAGCCGCGCCTGCTCGGCCATTTCGGCACCGTGCCCGGCCTGAATCTGGTGTGGGCGCACGCGAATCGGGTGATCCGGAATCGCGGGCTCGACGCGGTGTACGTGGCGGGCCCCGGCCACGGCGGCCCCGGACCGAACGCCTGTGCCTGGCTGGAGGGCGCCTACGCCGAGCTCTACCCCGACATCGCACGCGACAGCCACGGCATGCGCAGGCTGTTCCACCAGTTCTCCTTCCCCGGCGGCGTGCCGAGCCACTGCGCGCCGGAGACGCCCGGCTCGTTCCACGAAGGCGGCGAACTCGGCTACAGCCTGCTGCACGCCTACGGCGCCGCGCTCGATCATCCCGATCTGACGGTGTTCTGCGTGATCGGCGACGGCGAGGCCGAGACCGGCCCGCTGGCGGCCAGCTGGCACGCGAACAAATTCCTCAACGCGGCGCGCGACGGCGCCGTGGTGCCGATCCTCGCGCTCAACGAGTACAAGATCGCCAACCCGACGATCCTCGCCCGCATCCCGACCAACGAACTGGTCGCGCTGCTGCGCGGCTACGGCTACGAACCGCTGATCGTCTCCGGCGACGACCCGGCCCCGGTACACCAGGCGCTGGCCGCGGCGATGGACACCTGCCTCGACGCCATCGCCGGCTTCCAGCGCGCGGCCCGCGCCGACGGCGACACCGCGCGGCCGCGCTGGCCGATGATCGTGCTGCACACCCCGAAGGGCTGGACCTGTCCCCCGGTCGTCGACGGCGAACAGGTCGAGGGCACCTTCCGCGCCCACCAGGTCCCCCTGCCCGCGGCCCGCACCAACCCTCGGCACCGGCGCGTACTGGAGCAGTGGCTGCGCTCGTATCGCCCCGAGGAACTGTTCGACGAGCACGGCGCCCCGGTCGCCGCCCTGCTCAGCCAGATCCCGGACCGGCCGATGAGCCTGAACCCGGTCGCCAACGGCGGGCTGCTCGTGCGCGATCTGGACCTGCCGGACTGGCGCGACTACGGCGTCGCCGTCGAGCGGCCGGGGTCGGGACCGCACGAGGCGACCCGGGTGCTGGGCAGCTGGCTGCGCGATGTCACGGTGCGCAATCCGCACAACTTCCTCACCCTCGCCCCCGACGAACTGGTCAGCAACCGGCTCCAGGACATCCTCGAGGTGACCGGACGGGACTGGCAGGCCGAGGTCGGCCGCTGGGACGTCGACCTGTCGCCGACCGGCCGCGCCGTGGAGGTGCTCTCCGAGCACCTGTGCCAGGGCCTGCTGGAGGGCTACCTGCTCACCGGCAGGCACGGGGTGTTCACCTGCTACGAGGCATTCATCCACATCGTCGACGCCATGTTCAACCAGCACGCCAAGTGGCTCGACGCCAGCCTGGCGGTGCCGTGGCGGCGCCGGATCCCCAGCCTGAACTACCTGCTCACCTCGCACGTGTGGCGCCAGGACCACAACGGATTCACCCATCAGGACCCGGGGTTCCTCGATGTCGTGGCGAACAAGAGTCCCGAGATCGTGCGGGTGTACCTGCCGCCGGACGCGAACACCCTGCTGTCCACCTACGACCACTGCCTGCGCTCGCTGCATTACGCCAATGTGGTCGTCGCGGGCAAACAGCCGGGGCCGGACTGGCTTTCGGTGTCCGAGGCCGCGCTGCACTGCGCCCGCGGGGTCGGGATCTGGGAGTGGGCCTGCCACAACGACGACCCCGGCACCGTCCCCGACGTAGTGCTCGGCTGCGCGGGCGACATCCCCACCCTGGAAACCCTCGCCGCCGCCGCGATCCTGCGCGATCGGCTGCCCGACCTGCGGGTCCGGGTGGTCAATGTCGTCGACCTGATGCGGATGCTGCCCGCAGGCGAACACCCGCACGGCCTGCCCGACGCCGAGTTCGACGCGCTGTTCACCACCGACCGCCCGGTGATCTTCGCCTTCCACGGCTACCCCTGGCTGATCCACCGGCTCACCTACCGCCGCACCAACCACGCCGAACTGCACGTGCGGGGATACAAGGAGAAGGGCACGACCACCACTCCCTTCGACATGGTGATGCTCAACGACCTCGACCGCTTCCACCTCGTGCTCGACGTGATCGATCGGGTGCCCGGCCTGCGCGGGCGGGCGGCGGGCCTGCGCCAGGAGATGGTCGACGCCCGGCTGATCGCCCGGCGCTGGACCAGGGAGCACGGCGAGGACATCCCGGTCGTCGCGAACTGGGTCTGGCCCGAGGCCGCGATCCCCACTGTGACGTAACGCGGTTGCGGCGCGGGCCCGCGCTGCACGACGATGGAGTCGATGACCGAGCCCCGCCGCCCCGACACCCTCCCCCGCGATCGTCGCGACCTCACCGGCCCCTTCGACGTGATCGGCGACGTACACGGCTGCCGCGGCGAGCTGGAAACCCTGCTGGGCGAACTCGGCTACATCATCGAGCGCGACGAGCGCGGCCGGGCGGTCGGCGCCGCGCACCCGGACGCGCGCACGGTGGTCTTCGTCGGCGATCTCGTCGACCGCGGCCCCGACACCCCCGGCGTGCTGCGCCTGGCGATGGGCATGGTCGCCGCGCGCACCGCGCTGTGCGTCACCGGGAACCACGAGTACAAACTGGTGCGCGCGCTGGACGGCCGCAATGTCCGCGTCGCCCACGGTCTCGAGCTGTCCCTGGCCCAGCTGGCCACCGAAGACGCCGAATTCCGCGCCGCCGCACACACTTTCCTGCGCGAGCTACCGAGCCACTATCTGCTCGACCGCGGCAAGCTGGTCGTCGCCCACGCCGGCCTCCCGGAGAGCCTGCACGGCAGCACCTCCGGCCGCGCCCGCTCCTTCGCCCTCTACGGCTCCCCCACCGGCGACTTCGACGAACACGGCCTGCCCATCCGCTACGACTGGGCCCAGGACTACCGCGGCGCCGCCACCGTCCTCTACGGCCACACCCCCGTCACCAAACTGACCTGGGTCAACAACACCCTCTGCCTCGACACCGGCGCCGTCTTCGGCGGCACCCTCTCCGCCCTGCGCTACCCCGAACTGACCACGATCTCCGTCCCCGCCGAACAGATCTGGAGCGAACGCGCGGGCATCACCCCCGGCAGCTAGTCCTCGCCGCGGGCCTGTTTGATCTTGCGCCAGCCGCCGGCGCGGTTGTCGGCGATGATCTGTTTCAGCATCTTGCTCAGCGCGCGGTCGTTGAGGGTCTGGCCCTCGTAGACGGCGACGGTGCGCGCGGTCTTGTTGTCGTGGCCGCCGGTGATGATGTTGTCCGGGTCGGGGACGATGGCGCCGTCGTAGAGGAAGATGTTGACGTGCGTCTTGGCGGCGAGCAGCGCGCAGATATTGCCGTCGAGGACGAAATAGGGCTGCACGCGCCGCTTCACGGTCTCGGTGACCTCGGGGTCGGCGGCGTGGACGAGGTCGCGGACCTGGCGGCAGACGGCCTGCTGCCAGGTGGGGAGCGCGTCGATGTAGGCGTCCACGCGCGGATCGGCGACGTAGGTCACCGATCGATGGTGACACATCGGCGGGCCGGTGTCCGGGCAGCGCGCCCGGCGGGATCGTCGCCGAATCGTCAACTCGACATCCCGGGCGAGCGGGCCGCGACCTGGCGAAACGGGCTTACCATCGCAGCGGACGACCCGACTCATCGCCGAGGAGAGGTTCATGCGCCGAACGATGCTCGCCCTGTCCGTGCTCTGTCCGCTGGTCGGCGCCGGGCTGGCCGCCGCCGATCCGGCGCCGCCGGGGACCGGCACCGCCGGGACGCTGAGCGTCCTGGCCTTCACCGGCCGCGACCCGATCCCGGTCAACCGCGCCGAGATCACGGTGACCCGCTGCGGCGAGAGCCAGGTCGTGACGACCCTGACCAGCGGCCCCGACGGCCGCGCCACCGCCGCTCTGCCCGACGGCTGCTACGAGGCGAGGGTGATCACCGTGCCCGGCGGGTGCGCGCTGGCCGACACCGCACCGGTGCGCCTGCAGGTCGCCGCGGGCACCCAGGTGAGTACCGAGTTCCGGTTCCGCTGCGCCTGAGTCTTCAGCCGCAGACGGGAAGAAACCGGTCGAGGTCGATCGCCTCGGCCATCGCCCGGTAGCCCGCCGCGTTGGGGTGCAGGTTGTCCGCGCCCGCGTAGCGGGGATCGAGGACGTCCGGGTTCGCCGGATCCCGCAGCGCCGCATCGAAATCCACCACGCTGTCGGACAGCCGCTGGGTCCGGATCCAGGCGTTGATCCGCTGCCGGACCGGATTCGCGTACGGCAGCGTGGCCATGCCGTCCAGCAGGGCGTTGCTCGTCGGCAGCAGGGTGCCCAGGTGGACGCGCAGCCCGGCGGCGTGCAGGCGGTCGATCAGCCCGGTGTAGCCGGCGACCACCTCGTCGTAGCCCGCGCCGATCGGAATCCCCAGGTCGTTGATGCCCTCGAGCACGATCACCTCGCTGACCCCGGCCTTGTCGATGACGTCGGCCTGCAGCCGGGCGCCCGCGTGCGGCCCGAACTGCGGGATGAAGCCGTCGCGGGTGACCCGGTTGCCCGAGATCCCCGCGTTGAGCACGCTGAACGGCTTGCCCGCGGCGTCGAGCCTGCGCTGCAGGAAGTCGGGATAGCGCACGTTCCGATCGATCACGCTCGGGTCCTGCGGGGTGCCGAGGTAGGTGGCCGACACATAGCCGTCGGTGATCGAGTCGCCGAAGGCCACGATGGTCGAGACCGCCCCCGGCGCCCGCACATCGAGACCCGAGACGAACGGCACCGTGGTCGTACTCAACGGCAGCGGCGCGCCCGACGGATCGGTGGTGCGATCACCGGCGAACGGGAGGCTGTAATAACTGGTGGCGTTGCCGTTGAAATGCTCGGTCGGCAGCACCGCGAGTCCGGGCGCGTGCACGCTCACCGCCAGCGGCGCGAACGCCTCGAACTCGAGCCGGACCGGGTCGCTCACCACATCGCTCCACGGCGCGATGGTCACGGCCCGCTCGCCGCCGAAGGTCACCTCGCGCACGGAGTCGGGGCGCACCGCCGCGCCCGCGCTCTGGGCCCCCACCGTCACGTGCCCCACGGTCATCGCGATCGGCCGGGTGCGATTGGTCAGGTGGACCCGCAGCTCCGAGCCACCCCGGTGCGGCGTGATCACCACGCGATAGGTCTGATCCGAGACCGACAGCTGGGGAATCAGCGACGGGTCGGCGGCACTGAGCGAATCGGACGGCGCCGCCATCCAGCTGCCCACCCAGGCGGGTTCATCGCAGGTGCTCGGCGCTGCCCCGGCGATCCCGGTCGACATCGATCCGGCCAGTACCAACGCGGCCCCGAGAACCGCCCACTTCCCCACGCCGCACAGCCTCCAGAGTCACCACCCGACCGTTATCGGGGGTAACAGTAAAAGCGGTGCCGTACCGGCGGGTACGAATCGCGAAAATTCTTCGCGCCCACCGGCTTAGCGTCAGTTGGTGGGGCCACCGGCGACGTAGAGGACCTGGCCGGACACGAAGCCCGCGCCCTCGCTCACGAAGAACGATGCCGCGTTGGCGATGTCGGCGGGCGTGCCGACCCGGTTGACCGGGATCTGCGCGGCGGCGGCCTGCTTGAACGCCTCGAAGTCGACGCCGACCCGCGCGGCGGTCGCGGCGGTCATGTCGGTTTCGATGAAGCCGGGCGCGATCGCGTTCGCGGTGACGCCGAACTTGCCCAGCTCGAAGGCCAGGGTCTTGGTGAAGCCCTGCATGCCCGCCTTGGCGGCGGAGTAGTTGGCCTGGCCGCGGTTGCCGAGCGCCGAGGTGCTCGACAGGTTCACGATGCGGCCGAACTTCGCGTCCACCATGTACTTCTGCACCGCCTTCGTCATCAGGAAGGCGCCGCGCAGGTGCACGTTCAGGACGGTGTCCCAGTCGTCCACCGACATCTTGAACAGCAGGTTGTCGCGCAGCACGCCCGCGTTGTTGATCAGCACGGTCGGCGCGCCGAGCTCGGTGGCGATCCGCTCGACCGCGGCGGCGACCGCGGCCTCGTCGGCCACATCGGCACCGACGGCGAGGGCGCTGCCCCCGGCGGCCTCGATGGCGGCGACGGTGTTCGCGCAGGCGGCGGCGTCGAGATCGAGCACGGCGACGGCGAATCCGTCGGCGGCGAGCTTTCCGGCGACCGCGGCGCCGATGCCCCGCGCGGCACCGGTGACGATCGCGACCCTGCGTTCCGTGGACATGTGCACTCCTCCGCGCTGACACAACCGTGAGCTGGGCGAATGGTGATGGTCGGGGTGACAGGATTTGAACCTGCGACCCTCCGCTCCCAAAGCGGATGCGCTACCAAGCTGCGCTACACCCCGAGGCCTCGGGGCTGCGACGCCGTCGAGGGAATTCATGTTTGAGCGGGTGACGGGAATCGAACCCGCACCATCAGCTTGGAAGGCTGAGGTTCTACCATTGAACTACACCCGCAGGCATACGACATCGATGGGATCGCCACGATGTCGTGTGCGCCACGACTGTACCGAATCCCGCGCGCTAAATGCCAATCCGCCCCCGGCGAGCACGGCGGCGCGCCCCGCCCCCGCGGTGACGACCCCCGCCGGCGCCGGTGCCCGATTAGGGCCTAATGACCCTATCCACACGAACCCCCGCCCGGCCACGATGGTTGATGCGCGCCAATGGGGACCGGCGCCTGCTCCACCGGGGGAATAAATAGGAGAATTTTCCTTAAAAACCTGGCATGTGGGCGGCGAGTAGGCCACCATGAAATGGCGCGTGACGGGCTCCTTGTCGGGGGGAGTCGTGGTCACTCGGCCACCTCGTCACGACTCGCCCCTGGGCCAGGAGGAACCGCATGGCAATGCAACGCCCACCCCCTCGAGATGGGCTCTACGCTGCATGTTTCGGTCTTCCCAAAGTTTTTTCGGGAAGTGTGTAACGCCGGAACACCTGTAGCGATGTCATAGCCGATCGCCATTCGCGAGAGACTGCAACGCGTTCTACAACGCGGATTTTCGGTCTCGGGTGGCTTGCTAGGATCCTTTTTGCCGGACGGGGGTATCTGGAAAGGGGGCGGTGAGCGTGTGCCGAACTCGGTGGACTCAACCGCGTAGCAGTGCGAACGATCGAGGTGGCGAGCTCGTCGCCACCGACCGCCGGTGATGTCGATGACTGTCCACATCGAGCCACCGGTCGCCGCGATGGCCCGCGCCTGGGCCCGCGCGGTGTGCGCCGAACCGGGATCGTCCACGGCGCCGCACCAGCTGGAGCCGGTGCTCGTCGAGATCGTCGAGCGGCTGCTGCATCTGGCGCGGACCGAACCGTTCCCGGTGCCACAGGCGCGGATGCTCGGCGCCCGGCTGGCCGAGGCGCCCTTCGAACGAACCAGGATGCTGGCGCACGCCACCCGCTGGCTGCTCGGCTTCCCCTCCGGCGTGCCCGGCTCGCTGGTGGCCACCCGCTGGCCGCTGGTCGCCAGTCAGGCCATCGACAGTTACGCGCAGGCGCTGCAGGAACGGGCGCTCGCGCAACAGGAACAGAACATCTCGGCGAAAGTGTCGCTGCGCGTACAGGAGATCGCCGCGCTGCAGCACCGCTTGCGCCACGAAGCAACCCACGACGCGCTGACCGATCTGGCCAACCGCACGTTGCTGCAGGAACGGGTGCGGGCCTTCGCGGCCGACCCGACCCGCGGCGTCGGTGTACTGGTGGTCGACCTGGACCGGTTCAAGCAGATCAACGACGGCTACGGGCACGCGATCGGCGACGAGGTCTTGGTCGAACTGGCCAACCGGCTGCGCGAGGTGTGCCCGCCCGAGACGGTGATCTGCCGGTACGGCGGTGACGAGTTCGTCGTCGCCGCCAACCCGCGGCGCGACACCCTCGGCGAGCTGGCGCACCACGTGGTGGCGGCGCTGCGCGACCCGGTGTGGTCGAGCGCGGGGCCGGTACCGGTCTCGGCGAGCGTGGGCACGGCGTTCTGCGCGCCGGGAAAGACGTGCGATTTCACCGATCTGCTGCGTCGCGCCGACCGCGCGATGTATTCGGCGAAATCCGCGGGCGGGCGGCGTTTCGCGCTCGCCGAATCGGGCGACCCGGAACTGGGAACCGCGGTCGCGGGCTGAGTCGGATCGCGAAGCCTGCACTTCGCGTTCCGGCTCAACCCCTTTCGATGTAGTCAGGCAGTGTGCTCGGATCCGGCTCGGCGTCTCGCGTCGAGCCGGATCAGCGGCAGCGCCGCGACCGCGAGCACCGCGCCGATCAGGCCGACCGAGGTGAGCCCGCCGCCGTGGGTGAGGGTGACGGCCGCGAGCACCGGAGTGCCGCTGATCCCCAGCTGGAAGGCCGACACCGTGGTGGCGCCCGCGAGCGTCGGCGCCGCGGCCGCGATGGTGAAGACCCGGCCGTAGAGCGCGGGATTGAGGACGAACGCCGCGACCCCGAGCGCGAAGACCGCGGGCACCACCACCCCTACCCACGCCGTCGCCGTCGCGAGCAGCACCGACAGCAGGCCGATGGCGATCGTCCCGGCCGTCAGCGCGGTGTGCGGCCGCCGGTCGGCGATCCGGCCGCCGACGGACAGACCGACGAAGGCGCCCACGCCGAACAGCGCGAGGACGGCCGGAATCCACACGGCCGCAACACCGGTGACCTCGCCGAGCAGCGCCGCCAGGTAGTTGAACGTGATCATGTAGGCGGCCGTGCTCAGGATGGTGATCGCGTAGATGCCCCACAGCGCCGGCTCGCGCATCACGGCGAGCTCGCGGCGCACCTCCGGCCTCACCTCGGATTCCGCTGCGGCGGTGGGGATTCCGAGCAGGCAGCCGACCACTCCCGCGAGCGTCAGCAGCACGACCGCGACGAATCCCCCACGCCAGCCGAGGAAATGGCTCAGCAGCGTCCCCATCGGACCACCGACCACCATCGCCACACTCAGCCCGCTCACCACCACCGCGGACGCCCGCCCGACCCGATCCGGGGTGACCAGGCGAACCGCCGTGACCGACGCGACGGCGAAGAACCCCGCGTAGGCGACACCGGCGACGACCCGCGAGATCAGCAGCACCCGATAGTCACCGACCAGCCCGATCGCGATACTCGCCGCGAAGACCGCCTGGGTCACCAGCAGCGCCGAGCGCCGCGGCAGGCGCAGGCCGAGCACCGCGCACGGCGGTCCGCCGACGACCACACCGAGCGCGAACGCGGTGATGAGCATGCCCGCGGACGAGAGCGGCACCCCCAGATCGAGCGCCACATCGGGCAGCACGCCCGCGAGCAGGAACTCCGCGCTGCCCATCGCGAACAGACTGAACCCCAGCAGATATACCCCGGCGGGCAGCCAGGCGCCGATACGTGACGCCGGGGCGATCATGCCCGTTTCCATTGTCGAATCCATCTCGGATCACCTCCGCGACGAGCATCCCGACGCCTTTGCGGTATCGGCAAAGAACCTTGCCGTTTCCGGGACGAATCGAATCCACTGGGCACATGGAGGACCAACCGACCGTCGGCGCGGTGATCGAGCAGATCGGGCCGCGGTTGCGCCGGGCGCGGGAGAAGCGGAACGTCAGCCTGGCCGCGGTCGCGCGGGCCACCGGCGTCTCGACGAGCACGCTGTCACGGCTGGAATCGGGGCAGCGCAGACCCGGTCTCGAACTGCTGCTGCCGATTACGGCGGCGCTGGGCATCGGGCTGGACGAGATCGTCGCGGCGCCACGCGTCGTCGATCCCCGGGTGCCGCAGGGGTCCACCGGCGACGGCGGCCGGCTGCTGATCCCGCTGTCCCGTCACCCCGGGGAACCCCGCGCCTACAAGATGATCATTCCCGCCCGCGACGAGGACCCGTTCCCGCGCGCCCATGACGGCTACGAGTGGCTGTACGTGCTGCGCGGGCGGCTGCGGGTCCGGCTCGGTGACCACGATTTCGTCATGGGCGCGGGCGAGGCGGCCGAATTCGACTGCCGGATCCCGCACTGGTTCGGCGCGGCGGGCCGGGGCGGTGTCGAGATCCTCAGTCTCTTCGGTGCGCACGGTGAGCGCATCCACGTCAGGGCGAGTTCGCCCGGCAGCCTCAGCGCGGCTGACAGGTCGGGCACCAGAAGAGGTTTCGCCCCTCCATGACACCGTGGGCGATCGGGGTCGCGCACACCCGGCAGGGCTCGCCCTGGCGGCGGTAGACGTAGGTGCGCGGCCGGTCCTTGGCGTAGGACGGTGCGCCGGTGTCGTGTTCGGGCCGGACCACGTGCATGCGGCCGGTGGCCACACCGACCGGCATCAGCTCGACCAGGTCGGCCCACAGCGCGTCCCACGCCTCGGCGCTGATCGAGGTGCCCGGCCGGAACGGCGAGATACCGTGCCGGAACAGCACTTCCGCGCGGTAGACATTGCCGACGCCGGCGATCAGCGCCTGATCCATCAGCAGCGCGCCGATCGCCCGGCGCGAGCGCCGGATGCGCGCACCCGCCCGTTCGTGATCGGCGTCGGGGCGCAGCGGGTCGGCGCCGAGGCGGGCGAGGAGCGCGTCGACCTCCGGCGGCAGCAGCACCTCGCAGGCGGTCGGCCCGCGCAGGTCGCTGCCGAAATCCGTTGCGGCGCCGAGCATCCGCATCCGCACCTGGCCGACCGGCGCGGCCAACGGCAGTTCGCCCTCGCTGAAGGTGCCGTACAGGCCCAGATGCACGTGCACCGTCAGCCCGGACGCGTAGTGGTGCAGCAGATGCTTCCCGACGGCCTCGGCCGACTCCAGCACCCGCCCGTCCACCATCGCCGCGCCCTCGGCGAACCGCCCCTGCGGACTCGAAACCCGCACGGCTCCACCGGCGAACCGCTCGTGATGCAGGCGGGCGATGCGATGAAGGGTGTGCCCCTCAGGCAAGAAACACACCTTCCTCGATCTGGTACGGAACGGTCAGTACGCGGGGACCGCGGGGGCCTCGCCGGACTTCTCGTAGTCGGCGAGGATGTCGATGCGGCGCTGGTGGCGCGGCTCTTCCGACCACGCCTGGGCGAGGAACGCGTCGACGATGGCGAGCGCCTCCTCGGTGGTGTGCATGCGGCCGCCGATCCCGATCAGCTGGGCGTTGTTGTGTTCGCGGGCCAGCTTGGCGGTTTCGACGCTCCAGGCCAGGGCGCAGCGCGCGCCGGGGACCTTGTTGGCGGCGATCTGCTCGCCGTTGCCGCTGCCACCGAAGACCAGGCCGAGCGAGCCCGGGTCGGCGACGGTGCGGCGGGCCGCCTCGATGCAGAACGCGGGGTAGTCGTCGAGGGCGTCGTACTCGAGAGCACCACAGTCGACGACGTCGTGTCCGGCCTCCTGCAGATGGGCCTTGACGTGATTCTTCAGTTCGAAACCGGCATGGTCGGCACCCAGGTAAACGCGCATGGCTGCGATTGTGTCAGGCCCGCTTAGAGTCGTTTCATGCACCCGCACGAACCGCATCAGCCGCCTTCGGCAGGTCCCCCGCCGGGGCATTCCGGCCCACCCGCCGAGTCGGTACCGTCGCTGGACAAGGGCACCGGCGACGCCCCCGTTCCACCGCAGTACCCCGGGCCCGCCTCGTCGCCCTGGGCCCAGCAGGCCCCGCCGACCGGTGGATTCCCGGCGCAGCCGTACGCGCCCGCCCCGCAGTACCCCGGCCCGTATCCCCCGGTGCCACAGGCCGGTTACTACCCGCCCGGCGGCCCGCCGATCCCCCCGCAGCAGCAGCCGCGCGGGCTGTCGCCGTTCGGGATGCCCGCCCGGCATTCGTGGGAGATCCCGCTGCTGGTGGTCGTGATCATGTTCACGACGGTGGCGTATCTGCTGGTCGCGCTGATCCTGCTGGTCGAGCTGTTCGCCGAGCCGGTGCTCGACGACAAGGGCCAGCCGGTCGACACCGGTTCGATCCTGACCAGTCCGTACGTGCTGCTGCTCGTGTTCGCGCCGGTGCTGCTGTGGCTCGGCCGTGGCCTCAACTACGCCACCCAGCGGATCAACGGCGTGAAGATGTCGCCGACGCAGTTCCCCGAGGGCTACCGGATGGTGCAGGAGGCGGCGGCGCGATTCGGGATGAGCAAGGTGCCCGACGCCTACGTCGTGCTGGGCAACGGCCAGATCAACGCGTTCGCGTCCGGGCACGGGTTCCGCCGGTTCGTGGTGGTCTACAGCGACCTGTTCGAAATCGGCGGCACCGCCCGCGATCCCGACGCGCTGGCCTTCATCATCGGCCACGAGGTGGGGCATATCGCCGCGGGGCACGTGTCGTACTGGCGCCAGCTCGGCATGTTCGTCGCGCCGTGGCTGCCGATCCTGGGGTCCTCGCTGATCCGCGCGCAGGAGTACACCGCGGACAATCACGGCTTCTGCAATCGGTACCAGGGCGCGCCCGGCGCGATGGGGACGCTGGCCGCGGGCAAGTACCTCAACGCCCAGGTCGGTTTCGACGAGATGGCCGACCGGGCCGCGATCGAGAAGGGCGGATTCGTCTGGCTGGTCAACGCCATGTCCAGCCATCCCGTCCTCACCTGGCGGATGTGGGCGCTGCGCGACCGCAGCAAGCACGGCCCGATGTTCCTGCGCCCGAGCGCACCCCACCCCGGGGCCATCCCGCCACCGGGCGGCTATCCGCCGATCACCGCGCCGCGCGCGCTGCCGCCGAAGCCGGTGTGATCAAGTCGGCGGGGTGCCGGACGGTGAGTCCGGCACCCCGTTCGGCACTCAGTCGAAGACCGGGTCCTCGGTGCGCGTGCGCTTGAGCTCGAAGAAGTGCGGGTACGAGGCCAGCGCGACCACGCCGTCCCACACCCGGCCCGCGTCCTCGCCGCGCGGGATGCGCGAGAGCACGGGACCGAAGAACGCGACGCCGTTGACGTGGATGGTCGGCGTGCCCACATCGGGGCCGACCTTGTCCATGCCCGCGTGGTGGCTGGTGCGCAGCGCCTCGTCGAACTCGGTGCTGGTCGCGGCGCCGGCCAGCTCGGCGGGCAGCTCCAGCTCGGCCAGCGCGTCGGCGACGACCGCGGACAGCGTCTCGGCGACGGTGTCGCGCTGGTACTCGTCCCTGCGCTCGTGGATGCGGGTGCCCAGCGCGGTGTAGAGCGGCAGCAGGATCTCGTCACCGGACTTCTCGGCGGCGGCGATGGCGACCCGGACCGGGCCCCAGCCCGCCGCCATCAGGTCGACGTAGACCTCGGGCAGATCGTCCTTGCCCTCGTTGAGCACCGACAGGCTCATCACGTGGAAGCGCGCCTCGATATCGCGCACCTGCTCCACTTCGAGGATCCAGCGGGACGTGATCCAGCACCAGGGGCACAGCGGATCGAACCAGAAATCGACGACGTCCTTCGTGGCCTGATCGCTCACGATTTTCCTCTCGGGTCAGCACGGCGGGCCGATACGCCCACCGGATGGTGCAACCCCGCGACGACCGGAATCGTTCCCGTGCGGCAGCTCGCGCACTAGGCTCGAGGCGAGGGAGTCCGGTCGTCCGCGAGAAGGAGTCCGTTCATGAGCTCGAATCAGCATTTCGTCGTCATCGGCGGCGGACTCGGTGCAGCCAAGCTGGCCGAGGCTCTGCGCGCCAACGACTTCGACGGCCGGGTGACGGTGCTGGCCGCCGAGGAGGAGCTGCCCTACGAGCGGCCGCCGCTGTCCAAACAGCATCTGGCCGGCACCCAGCAGCTTCCCGATTTCACCGTCGACCAGGGGTCCTGGTACCGCGATCACCACATCGACCTGCGGCTGGGCACCACCGCGACGGCCTTCGATCCGGCCGCGCACACCGTCACGCTGCCCGACGGTTCCACCCTGAGCTACGACAAGCTGGCCCTGGCCACCGGTTCGCGCCCGCGCACCCTGCCGATTCCGGGGGCCGCCGCGCCGAACGTGTACACCCTGCGCACGATCGGCGATTCGGATGTGCTCGCCGAGATCCTGCGCTCGCACCGCAAGCTGGTGATCATCGGCGCGGGCTGGATCGGGCTCGAGGTCGCCGCGCAGGCGCGGGCCAGGCAGGTCGACGTCACCGTGCTAGAGGCGGCCGAGCTGCCGCTGATCGGCGCGCTCGGTCCCGAGATGGGCGCGTTCTACGCCGAGCTGCATCGCTCGCACGGCGTCGACCTGCGGACCGGCACGAATGTCGAGATGATCCTGACCGAGGACGGCATCGCGACCGGCGTGCAGCTCGGCGACGGCACGGTGGTGCCCGCGCAGGCGGTGCTGGTCGCGGTGGGCGCGGCGCCCAATATCGAAGGCGCCCTGGCCGCCGGGCTCACGACGAACGGCGGCGTGGTGGTCGACGCGGCCCTGCGCACCAGCGATCCGGACGTGGTCGCGGTCGGCGACATCGCCGAGCAGCAGCATCCGGTGCTGAACCGGCCGGTGCGGGTCGAGCACTGGGCCACCGCGCTGAACCAGCCCGCCGTGGCGGCGCTGACCATGCTGGGCAAACCCGCCTCCTACGACCGCCTCCCGTACTTCTTCAGCGATCAGTACGACGTCGGCATGGAGTACACCGGCTATGTCGGCCGCGACGACGACGTGCGCGTGGTGGTGCGCGGCGACCAGGACGAACGCGAGTTCGTGGCGTTCTGGCTGGACCCGCAGAACCGGGTCGTGGCGGGGATGAACGTCAATGTCTGGGACGTGACCGAGCGGATCAAGCAGCTGATCCTCTCGGGTGCCCCGGTCGATCCGGAACGGCTGGCCGACCCCGACATTCCCCTGTGACCCAGTTCACACCGACTGGCGGGGCGGATGTGTCGAACGGCGCGCGCCCGCTCCGACCATGTCTCGAGCGCGCCCGCGGGGCGCCCCCGACACCAGGAGCGATGCGATGAAGTTCATGCTGGTCAAGACCTACGCCGAGGCCGCCTACTGCAACACCCCGATTCCCGAGTGGGCGCCCGAGGACATCGCCGCCCACATCGATTTCCAGCGGGTACTGGGCGAACAGCTCGCCGCCGCGGGCGAACTGGTCGACGCCCAGGGCCTTGCCGGGCCGGATCAGGCGCTGATCGTGCTCTCCGACGGCCGCTCGGCGCCGGTGGTCACCGACGGCCCGTTCCCGGAGACCAAGGAGTTCCTGGCCGGCTACTGGATCGTCGACGTCGACTCGCGCGAGCGTGCCATCGAGATCGCCGCGCAGGCCTCGGCCGCGCCCGGCCCCGGCGGCACGCCGATCGGCGAGTACATCGAGGTGCGCCAGGTCATGAGCGCCCCGGCGGAGTGAGTACGACCCCACGCACCGAGGACCTGCTGCGCGAGCTCGCCCCGCAGGTCCTCGGTGTCCTGGTCCGCCGGTTCGGCGATTTCGACCTGGCCGAGGACGCCGTGCAGGACGCGCTGCTGGCCGCCGCCACCCAGTGGCGGACCGAGGGCCTGCCGGAGCATCCGCGCGGCTGGCTGATCCAGGTCGCCCAGCGCCGGATGGCCGACGCGGTGCGCGCCGAGGTCGCCCGGCGACGCAGGGAGACCACGGTGTTCGTGCGCGAGGTGCCCGTCGAGGCGAGCGCCGACGACGACACCCTCGACATGTACTTCCTGTGCTGCCACCCCGACCTGCCGCCCGCGGGCGCGATCGCGTTGACGCTGCGCGCGGTCGGCGGCCTGAGCACCGCCGAGATCGCCGCCGCCTTCCTGGTCCCCGAAGCGACCATGGCGCAACGCATCTCCCGCGCGAAGAAGCGGCTGGCCGAGTCGGAGCGCCCGTTCGCCGACGGCGCGCAGGACGCCGCGCGGCTGAGCGCGGTGCTCCAGGTGCTCTACGTGATCTTCACCGAGGGCCACACCAGCAGTGCCGGGTCGGGGCTGCGCCGCGCGGACCTGTCGGCCGAGGCGATCCGGCTGACCCGCGCGCTGCGCGCCCTGCTACCCGACAACACCGAGGTCACCGGCCTGCTCGCGCTGATGCTGCTCACCGACGCCCGCCGGGCCACCCGCTCGGGTCCGCACGGCGAGCTGGTCCCGCTGCACGAACAGGACCGCACCCGCTGGGATCGCGCCCAGATCACCGAGGGCCTGCGCCTGCTCACCGCGACCATGCCCGCGGGCCTGACCGGGAGCTACCAGCTCCAGGCCGCGATCGCGGGCCTGCACGCCCAGGCCGCGCACGTGGCGGACACCGACTGGGCCCGGATCCTGGTGCTCTACACCATGATCGAGCGATCGAATCCGAATCCGATGGTCACCTTGAACCGGGCCGTGGCGACCGCCATGGTGCACGGCCCGGCCGCCGGACTCGCCCTCGCCGACACGGTGGCCGAGCCGCTGGCCCGCTCCCACCGCCTGGCCGCGGTGCGCGGGCACCTGCACGAGATGACGGGTGACGACGCGGCCGCCGTCGCCCAGTACCAGCTGGCCGCCACACAGACGGCGAGCGTGCCGGAGCGCGACTACCTGCTGTTGCGCGCCGCCCGCGTGCGTTCGGGCGCGGTGGACCGCCCCGGCGTCGCCGATGCCGTCGACCCGGGTCCGGCCGCACCCGTCCCTTGAGCGCCGCCACGCTCAAGGAGCGGACCTGCCCGCCCGCTCCAGGTTCGCGATCATGCGCGCGAGAGTGCCTGTGAGCGCGGCGAATTCGTCTTCGGTGACACCCTCGGCCAGCTGTCGACGGATCGCCCCCACCGACCGCGCGGAGGACTCGTGCGCCGCCCCGCCCGCGTCGGTGACGGTCCACCGGCCGTCCGCCTCGCGGGTGATCCACCCACGCGTGGCCAAGGCAGCGGTGACGTCCGCGATCGACTCGCCGTCGGATTCCCAGAACGGGCGCAGCGCGTCGACCAGATCGGCGCCGGGTTCCCGGGCGATCGTGTTCAGCGTCTGCCATTCGCGCCGCGACATCCCCACGCTCTCGACCGCCCGATCGAAGCTCGCCTCGATGAGCTGGTCCAGGCGCTTGACCTGGTAGCCGATCAACCTGCGCTCGGTCATCGCACACCCTTTCATGCCTATCAGCAACTACATGTTCTATTGCATGTACATGCTCGACGGTAGCATGAGCCCGTGAACGAGGTCGAGCGAATCGAACGGGCGATGATCGCCATCCGACGGCACCAGACCCGGCGCACTCTGGCGGCGGACGCGCCGAGCGGGCAGGCCTTCGACGTGCTCGACGTCGTCGAGGACGCCACCGAGCCGACGGTGTCCACGGTGGCCGCCGCGCTGGCGGTGGACCAGCCCCGGGCCAGCAAGCTCGTCGCCGCCGCCGTGACGGCGGGCTACCTGCGCCGCGTCGCCGACCAATCCGACGGCCGGCGCTCGCTGCTGGTGCTCACCGAGCCCGGCCGGGACCTGCTCGAGCGCGCGCACGAGCGCCGCCGCGGCGCCTTCGACCGCGCGATGACCGGATGGCCGGACGCCGACCGCGCCGAGTTCGCCCGCCTGCTCGGCCGCTTCGTCGACGGCCTCGACTGACCGCGTTCCTGGCAGACTCTCCGTCGTGACGGATGTATTCAGCGCGGGTGTCCTGGTCTACCGCCGCGGCGAGGGCGGGATCGAAGTCCTGCTCGGGCACCTGGGTGGCCCGCTGTGGGCGAAGAAGGACGCCTCGGCGTGGTCGATTCCCAAGGGCGAGTACGTGCCCGAGGAGGAATCGGCGCGCGCGGCCGCGGCCAGGGAGTTCACCGAGGAACTCGGCCTTCCGGTCCCAGAGGGCGAGTGGACCGGACTCGGCGACGTGACCTACGGCAGCGGCAACCGGCGCAAGACCGTCACCGTGTGGGCGGTCGAGGGCGATCTGGACCCGACCGAGGTGGTCCCGGGGACCTTCGAGATGGAGTGGCCGCCCCGCTCCGGCCGGCTGCGCGAGTTCCCCGAGATCGACCGCGCGGACTGGTTCGATCCGGCCACCGCGCTGGACAAACTCGGAAAAGGCCAGCGGCCCTTCCTCGCCCGCCTCACCGAGCTGCTCGGCTGATCGCGGGCACCCCGCCCGTTCACGGAAGCGGAGTAGATTGCGGACATGCCCAGCGACTTGCAGCTGAAGATCATGAACGCCGGTCACCGCGCCCTGCTCACGCTCACCGGCGGCCGCATCGGCAAGAGCATCTTCGGGATGCCGTCCCTCGAACTGACCACGATCGGCCGCAAATCCGGCACCCCGCGCAAGGTGATGCTGACCGCGCCGGTCGTCGACGGTGACACCATCGTCGTCGTCGCCTCGCGCGGCGGCGATCCGACCCATCCGGCCTGGTACCTCAACCTGCGCGACAACCCGGACGTCGAGGTGTCGCTGCAGACCGGCCCGACCCGCCCGATGACGGCCCACATCGCCACGCCCGAAGAACGGGCGAAGCTGTGGCCCCGGGTCGTGGCGGGTTACAAGGGCTACGGCGACTACCAGACCAAGACCGACCGGGAGATCCCGCTGGTCCTGTTGACCCCGCGCGCCTGATCAGACGAGCGCGGCCCGGAATTCCGTCGGGCTGCTGCCGCGCGAGCGCTTGAACGCGGCGCTGAAACCGAAGGCGTCGGAGTAGCCGACGCTGGTCGCGACCTGGGCGACGCTGCGCGCGGGATCGGCGAGCAGTTCCTCGGCCTCGGCCATCCGCCATTCGGTCAGGTAGGTCAGCGGCGGTTCGCCGATCACCTCGGTGAACCGCTTCGCGAACAGCGCACGGGACACGGCGGCCTCGGCGGCCAGACTCGCGACCGTCCAGCGGTGGAACGGCCTGGCGTGGATTGCCTCCAGGGCCGGGCCGACCACCGGGTCGGCCATGCCGCGATACCAGGCGGGCGCGCAGTGCTGCTGCTCGGCGAGCCAGGTGCGCAGGTTGCAGACCAGCGCCCAGTCCAGCAGGCGGTCCATCATGGCCTGCGACCCCGCGCTGTGCCGGACCGCCTCGGCGGCCGACTCCTCCAGCCAGGTGCACACATCGCTGTCGGCGGCGACCACCATCACCGGCGGTAGCGCGCGCAGCAGCCGTTCGTGCCGCCTGCCCGAGGCGCGATAGGCCCCGACGATCATCGAGGTCTCCTCCGGCGCACCGGTTTCGGTGACCGCCTCGATCAACTCCGGTGTGGCACAGCTCAGATCGGCCGGGCCGAAGCCGTTCGGCACGAAGCACGACAGTTCGTACTCGACCGGCGGGCGATCGGCGGCGGTGTCGATATCGGTGAGCCGGAACGGTTCTCCGGCCTGGATCACCGCGGTGTCGCCCGCGGCGAGCCGGGTGCGCGAGCCGTCGGCGAGCACCAGGGTGCCGCCGCCGCGCAGGACGCAAACCATGATCAGCGGGGCCCGGTCGGCGAAGTGGATCGTCCACGGCGCGCGCAGGACGGCGTGGGCGAGGACCGAGCCGTCGGCGCGGATGCCACTCAGCAGTGAACTCAACGGATCCATGCCACCAGCGTAGACGAACTCCTATCAACCCGAGATGATCACCCATAGATCGTCCATGCGATTCACGGTGTACTCGAAGGCACGGGGCGCACGCCCCACCGCCACGACCGAAACAGGGAGTCCACCGTGTCGCAGTCCCCCGCCACCGCCACCGCCCCGCAGCCGACCGAATCCGACACTCGCCGTGCGCTTGTCGTGCTCTCCCACCATCGCCGCGACTCGCTGACCGCGCACATCGCCGATCTGTCCGCCGCCCGGCTCGTCGCAGGCGGCTACGAGGTCGACCTGCTCGACCTGCACGCCGAGGGTTTCGACCCGCGGATGACCGTCGCCGATCAGCCCGATTGGGGCCATCGGGACAAGGAGTACTCCGCCGAGACCGAGGCCCACATGCGGCGCCTGCTCGCCGCCGACGTGGTCGTGGTGGTGTTCCCGGTCTACTGGCAGAGTCCGCCCGCGATCCTCAAGGGCTGGATCGATCGCGTCTGGAACTACGGCTTCGCCTACGGCCGCAGCAAGCCCCGGCTCGCCGGCAAGCGCGTGCTGTGGGTCGGTCTGGCCGGCGCCACCGCCGACGACGCGATCGTCCCCGGCATGCAGGCGGTGCTCGAGGGCCTGCTCAGCGAGGGTCTGGCCTACTACAGCGGCTTCGCCGACTCGCGGGTGCGGCTGCTGCCCGATGCCGAGGAGCAGCCGCAGTCGCTCGACGCCGAGGGCAATCTGCTGATCGGCGAGGCGATCAGCGGCGACGCGCGCACCGCGCACTACGCCGCGTTCGACGCGATGGCCGCGGGCTTCGTCGACGAGTTCCTGGCCGCCCAGCTGGTCGACGCCTGAGCCCCCAGCGACCGTGTGGTGACGGCGAGGTCACCACACGGTCGGCCGGTCCCGGCCGCGTCGCCGGGCCGTCCGATGCCGACCCGGCTCGCGATCGAGCGAGCCGCCTCGTCGTCACAGCCCGGTGAGCGTCCGCCGCAGCACGCCGAAGAGCTCGGTGGGATTGCCGGATTCGACGGCCGCCTTGTCGATCAGATCGATGGCGGCGGCGGTGAATTCGTCGCTCTGTTCCTGCACGAAGTCTGCCGGGGTGTCGATGCCCACCGCGTGCTGGGTGAGCAGGGTCGCCATGGCCTGGAGGAACGGGGCCATCAGCCCGGCCAGCCGCTCGGCGGTGCCGCCGGTGCTGCGGACCATCGCGCCGCCCTGCTGGAACGCGGCGAACATCGCGTACATGCCGCCCAGGATCGAGACGTCGTACATGGCCGCCGCGCCCAGGTCGGCGCCGACGAATTCGGCCGAGCCGAACAGCTCGAGCACCGGGCGGTACCGCTCGAACGCCGCGCTCGCGCCGCTGTACAGCACGAACGCGCCCGGTCCGCCGATCATCGACGGCACCGCCATGATGCCGCCGTCGATCAGCTCGATCCCGTCGGCCGCGGCCCAGCGGCCCAGCGCTCGCGCCTGTTCCGGCGTGGTGGTGGTCAGGTTCACCACCGTGCGCCCGCGCAGCGACGCCGCCGCGGGCTCGAGGTGTTCGCGCGCCGCCGTGTCGTCGAGCACGCACAGGATCACCAGATCGGCCGCCGCCAGCGCGTCGGCGGAGGTCGCGGCGAGCACCGCGCCCTCGGCCACGAGCGGCTGCGCCCGCGCCGCGGTGCGGTTCCACACCGTCACCTGGTGACCGCCCGCCAGCAGCGCCCGCGCCAGCGCGGTGCCCATCGCGCCCAGCCCGATCACCGAAACCCGCTGTGCCGTCGCCGAGTTGGTCATTGTTCCCCTTGGTTCGCAGCTCCCGTTGCCGGTCGGCAACGCCCTCCCAGATTCGCCGGTAGCGGTACACTGCACAAGTACCGACTATCAAGTCCAATACTCACCAAAAAGTAAGTAAGGCGAACATGAAGCAGCGAGAGCGTCCGTACTCGTGCGGGATCGATGCCGCGCTCGACGTCGTCGGCGGCAAGTGGAAGGCGCTGATCCTGTGGGCGCTGTCCACCGGCACCCAGCGCTTCGGCGACCTCAAACGACTGGTGCCCGGCGTCACCGAGAAGATGCTGATCCAGCAGCTCCGCGAGCTCGAGCACGACGGGATCGTCCACCGGGAGATCTACGCGCAGGTGCCCCCGAAGGTCGAGTACTCACTCACCGACCTGGGAGTCTCCCTGAACGCGGCGCTCGTCACGCTCGGCGCGTGGGGCACCGCGAACATGGACCACATCTGCGAGGTCAAAGGCGTTGCCGCGCCGGTGCATTGACCCAGCGCGGCGAGCCGCTCAGCTCCAGGTCCGGCCGGTGATGCGCTCGTAGGCCTCTTCGTACTTGCGCCGGGTCGCCTCGACCACGTCGGCGGGGATCTCCGGGCCCGGGTACTCCTTGTTCCAGCCGGTGGAGGTCGACCAGTCGCGCACGAACTGCTTGTCGAAGGAGCGCTGGGCACGGCCCGGCTCCCATTCGTCGGCGGGCCAGAAGCGCGAGGAATCGGAGGTCAGCACCTCGTCACCGAGGGTGAGCACGTCACCGTCCCAGCCGAATTCGACCTTGGTGTCGGCGACGATCACGCCGGCCTTCGCCGCGTGCTCGGCACCGCGCGAGTAGATCTCGAGGGTCAGGTCGCGCAGCCGCTCGGCGACCTCGCGGCCCTCCTGGTTCACCACGTCGGCGAAGCTGATCGCCTCGTCGTGCCCTTCGGCGGCCTTGGTGGAGGGGGTGAAGATCGGCTCGGGCAGCTTGTCGCCGTCGCGCAGCCCCGGCGGCAGGGCGATGCCCGACACGGTGCCCGACTGCTGGTACTCCTTGAGCCCCGAGCCGGTCAGGTAGCCACGCGCGATGCACTCGACCTGCACCATCTTCAGCGGCTTGACCCGGATGCCGCGCCCGGCGAACTCGGCGGGCACGTCGGTCGCCGAGACCACGTGGTTGGGGATGCCGGTGAAGTACTCGAACCACCAGTTCGACAGCTGTGTCAGCAGCGCGCCCTTGTCCGGGATCGGGGTCGGCAGCACGACGTCGTAGACCGAGACGCGGTCCGAGGCGACGAGCAGCAGGGTGTCGCCGTCCTCGTAGAGGTCGCGAACTTTCCCGGCGTGCACATGCTTCAACGTCGAGCCTCCGAATCCTGGGTGCGGTTTGCCCGGAACTCTACCGGCAGCCCCGCACCCCGATCGGGCCTGGTCACCGCGACGCGAGGCCGGTCACATTCCGTGGCGGCGCGCTCTCGTCACCGGTGGTCCGGTCACGCGCTCGCGCGGTCGCCGTCGTTGCGGCGGAAGGTCCGGCGGTAGGCCAGCGGAGCGACGCCGATCGCGGTCTGGAAGTGCTGGCGCAGCGAGGTTCCGGTGGCGAAGCCGACCCGGCCCGCGATCTGCTCGACCGACAGCTCACTGGCCTCGAGCAGGTCGCGGGCGCGCACCACGCGCTGCTGGGTGAGCCAGCGGCCGGGGCTCAGGCCCACTTCGTCACCGAAGCGGCGGGCGAAGGTGCGGCTGCTCATGCCCGCGTGCCGGGCGAGGTCGGCCATGGTCAGCGGTAGCGCCAGGTTCTCCATGGCCCAGTGCCTGGTCGCGGCGGTGCTCGCCATCGCCGGATCGGGGACCGGCAGGTCGATGTACTGCGCCTGCCCGCCCTCGCGCCACGGCGGCACCACGCAGCGGCGCGCCACCTCGTTGGCCACCGCGCTGCCGTGATCGGCGCGCACGATGTGCAGGCACAGGTCGACCCCGGAGGCCGCGCCCGCCGAGGTCAGGACATCGCCCTCGTCGACGAACAGGACGTCCGGGTCGAGCCGCACCAGGGGAAAGTGCCTGCGGAACAACGCGGCCATCCGCCAGTGCGTGGTCGCGGGCCTGCCGTCGAGCAGACCCGCCGCGGCCAGGACGAACGCGCCGGTGCAGATCGACACGATGCGCGTGCCGGGCCGGATCCGCGCGAGCGCGCCCCTGGTCACCGCGCCGAGCCCGGCGAGCGCCTCGGTGATGTCGGACGCGGGGATCACCACCGTGTCGGCGGTCGCCAGCAGTTCGGGCCCGTGCTCGACGGCGATCCGGAAGTCGGCGCAGGTCCGCACCGGCCGCCCGTCGACGGAACAGGTGAGCACCTCGTAGCGGTCGTCGATGGTGCCGAAGACGCGCTGCGGGGTGCCGAGTTCGAACGGGTAGACGCCGTCGAGCGCCAGGACCACCACACGATGCATGGCACGATTCTATCGGATGATGACTTTCATGCCATTTCCCCGGCGGCCGCCACCCGGCACCGTTGACCCCATGACCGACACCATGCGCGCCATCAGTCAGGACTCCCTCGGCGGACCCGAGGTGCTGCGCGAGATCGAATTGCCCCGTCCCACACCAGGTCCGAGCGAAGTCCTGGTCCGGGTGCACGCGGCGGGCCTCAACCCCACCGACTGGAAACACCGGGCGCGGTCCGGGTTGTTCCTGCCCCCGCCGCCGTTCGTCCTCGGGTGGGATGTCTCGGGCACCGTGGCGGCCGTCGGGGTGGGCGTCACCCTGTTCGCGCCGGGTGACGAGGTATTCGGCATGCTGCCCTACCCGCACGGCCACGGCTCGCTCGCGGAGTACGTCACCGGTCCGGCCAGGGCCTTCGCGCGCAAGCCGAGCCAGGTCGACCACACCGTGGCCGGGGCGACACCACTGGCCGCGCTCACCGCGTGGCAGGCCCTGGTCGATACCGCGCGGGTCGCGGCGGGACAGCGGGTGTTGATCCACGCGGCGGGCGGCGGCGTGGGGCATCTGGCGGTGCAGATCGCGAAGGCCCGCGGCGCGTACGTGATCGGGACGGCGAGCGCCGCCAAACACGAGCACCTGCGCGAACTCGGCGCCGACGAACTGATCGACTACCGGACCGTGGATTTCGCCACGGCCGTCACCGACGTGGACGTCGTGCTGGACACCCTCGGCGCGGCGAACGCCCGCCGCTCCCTGCCGACGCTGCGGCCCGGTGGCGTGCTGGTCACCATCCTGCCGACCGGCGACGCCGACCTGCGCGCCGACGCGGACCGCCGTGGGGTGCGCTACGCCGAACTGCTGGTGGAGGCCGACCACGCCGGGATGAGCGCGATCGCCGAGTTGCTCGCCGCGGGCACGCTGCGCCCGACCATCGCCGGGGTGTTCCCCCTGGCCGAGGCGGCGAAGGCGCACGCGCTCGGAGAGACGGATCGGACGCTCGGAAAACTCGTCGTCACGGTGCGCTGACGCGATCGGCGCCGCCACCAGCGGGTGGCGGCGCCGTCGGCGCGCGGGTGGCGGGAAACTCGTGAGCGGTGCTCGACGGCAAGTGGCATTGTGGACGCTGATGTGCGCTCCGGTGCCGACCGGAACGCCGAGCCGTGCCGTGTTCGTCGACGACGAAGGAGATCTATGTCCGCCCCGAATCTCACCCGCGACCAGGCGGTCGAACGCGCCGCGACGGTGGCCGTGCAGAACTACCGGATCGAACTCGACCTCACCGACCAGCCGCGAAGCGCGGGCTCGGAAGTGTCGGACACCTTCGGTTCGAAGACCACGGTCACCTTCACCGCCACCCCCGGCGCGAGCACGTTCATCGACCTGGTGGCGCCGCGGGTGCGCTCGGCCGTGCTGAACGGGACCCCGCTGGACATCAGCGACTACGACGAGTCGACCGGCATCACGCTGCCCGAGCTGGCCGCGTCCAACGAGCTCGTCGTCGAGGCGGACTGCGAGTACTCGCACACCGGTGAGGGTCTGCACCGCTTCGTCGACCCGGCCGACGACAACGTCTACCTGTACTCGCAGTTCGAGACCGCCGACGCCAAGCGGATGTTCGCCTGCTTCGACCAGCCCGATCTCAAGGCCACCTTCGACATCGTCGCCACCGCGCCCGGTGACTGGCGGGTCGTCTCCAACGGCGCCACCGCCGAGGAGCACAAGGTCGGCGCGGTCGTGCGGCACACCTTCGCGACCACTCCGAAGATGAGCACCTATCTGGTCGCCATGATCGCCGGCCCGTACGCCACCTGGACCGACACCTACACCGACGGCCACGGCGAGATCCCGCTCGGCCTGTTCTGCCGCGCGTCGCTGGCCGAGCACATGGACGCCGAGCGGCTGTTCACCGAGACCAAGCAGGGTTTCGCCTTCTACCACGACAACTTCGGTGTGCCGTACGCCTTCGGCAAGTACGACCAGCTGTTCGTGCCGGAGTTCAACGCGGGCGCGATGGAGAACGCGGGCGCGGTCACCTTCCTCGAGGACTACGTGTTCCGCTCCAAGGTGACCCGCGCGTCCTACGAGCGCCGGGCCGAGACCGTGCTGCACGAGATGGCGCACATGTGGTTCGGCGACCTGGTCACCATGAAGTGGTGGGACGACCTGTGGCTCAACGAGTCGTTCGCGACCTTCGCCTCGGTGCTGTGCCAGGCCGAGGCCACCGAATACACCAGCGCCTGGACCACATTCGCGAATGTCGAGAAGTCCTGGGCCTACCGCCAGGACCAGCTGCCCTCGACGCACCCGATCGCCGCCGACATCCCCGACCTGCACGCGGTCGAGGTCAACTTCGACGGCATCACCTACGCCAAGGGCGCCAGCGTGCTCAAGCAGCTCGTCGCCTACGTCGGGTTGCAGCCGTTCCTGGCCGGGCTGCGTGCCTACTTCGCCGAACACGCCTACGGCAACGCCACGTTCGACGATCTGCTCGCCGCGCTGGAGCAGGCGTCGGGGCGTGACCTGTCGGATTGGGGTGCGCAGTGGCTCAAGACCACCGGCCTCAACATCCTGCGCCCGGACTTCCTCGTCGCCGCCGACGGCACGTTCGCGAGTTTCGCCGTGGTGCAGGAGGGCGCCGAGCCCGGTGCCGGTGAGCACCGCGTGCACCGCATCGCGATCGGCGTCTACGACGACGTCGACGGCAAGCTGGTACGCACCCACCGCGTCGAGCTCGATCTCGACGCGACCGGGCGCACCGAGGTGCCGGAGCTGGCCGGGGTGCCGCGCGGTCAGCTGGTGCTCGTCAACGACGACGACCTCACCTACTGCTCGCTGCGCCTGGACCCGGACTCGCTCGACGTCGTGGTGCAGCGCGTCGGTGACATCGCCGATTCGCTGCCGCGCACGCTGGCCTGGTCGGCGGCCTGGGAGATGACCCGCCAGGCCGAGATGAAGGCGCGTGATTTCGTCGCGCTGGTGCAGCGCGGGATCGGCGCGGAGTCCGAGATCGGCGTGGTGCAGCGGCTGCTCATGCAGGCCGCCACCGCCATCTCCAGCTACGCCGAGCCGGGGTGGGCCGAGCAGGAGGGCTGGCCCGGCTTCGCCGACCGGCTGCTCGAGCTGGCCCGCGCGGCCGAGGCGGGGTCGGATCACCAGCTCGCCTTCGTCAACGCCCTCACCGGCGCGAAGCTGGAGCCGCGCCACACCGGCGTGCTGACGCAGCTGCTCGACGGCGATGCCGCGGCGGCCGGGCTGGCCGGGCTCACCGTCGACACCGACCTGCGCTGGCGCGTCGTCACCGCGCTGGCGGCCTCGGGGCAGATCGACGCCGACGGGGTCGACGCGCCGACCATCGACGCCGAGTTGGCAGGCGACCCGACCGCGGCGGGCAAGCGCCAGGCCGCCGCGGCGGCCACCGCGCGGCCGATCGCCGAGGTGAAGGCGCAGGCCTGGAACACGGTGATGGGCGACGATTCGGTGCCCAACATCACCGCGCGCGCCATCGTCGGCGGCTTCGCGCCCGCCGGGCAGGGCGCGTTGCTCGCGCCGTACGTGGACAAGTACTTCGCCGACATCCCGGCGGTGTGGGAGCGCAGGTCCAGCGAGGTCGCCCAGACCGTCGTCATCGGCCTGTACCCGCACTGGGCCATCAGCGAGGACGCGGTCGCCAAGGCCGACGAGTTCCTGGCGGGCGACCATCCGCCCGCCCTGTACCGCCTGGTCTCCGAGGGCCGTGCCGGGATCGAACGGTCGCTGCGCGCACGCGAGTTCGACGCCAAGTAGGTGACACCAGGACAGGCCCCGATCTCCCGCGGATCGGGGCCTGTCGTGTTCTCGCTGTGGCTCAACGCATTTCGCCACGTCGGCGGATCCGGCGGGTAGGCTCCGACCCGGGGGATCACCTCCATGTCGGTCTTCGAAGGAGAAGCGGGATGGAAACCATCGCTGTCGAGCGGGTGATCGCGGCGCCGATCGATCAGGTCTTCGACTGGTGCGCGACCACGACGAATTACGAGCGCTCGTTCTGGGTGCTGCGCAACCGGCTGGCCCACCCCGGTCAGGGCGCGCCGTACGGGGTCGGCGCGATCCGGCGGCACACCTGGCTGATCGGCCACCTCGAGGAGCGGATCACACGCTACGACCCGCCGTTCTCGTTCGACTACCTGGTCACCCGCAGCGTTCCGCCGTCACGGCACGAGGGCGGCACCATGACCTTCACGACCGTGCCGGGCGGCACACGGGTCGTCTGGACGACCACCATGGAGGCGAAGGTGCCGCTGCTCGCCGGACCGGTCACGCGCAGGCTGGCGGCGCCGGTGGTCGCCAGGATCTTCGGGCAGATCCTCGACATCTGCGCGAAGGAGCTGACCGTGGCCGAGCCGACCGCGGGCTGATCGAGCGCCACCCCGGCGGGCCGCCTCTGCTGCTGTGAGCGGATCTGCCGGCAGCAGCAACGGCGGCGAAACCCGGTGCGCGCGAGGCACCGTGGACGCATGGCACACGACGACAAGACCCCGATGTTCAGCTGGCGAGCCCGCGAACAACTGTTCGGCCGCCGCATCCTCGTGCTCGACGGCGCGCTCGACGACGACAACGGCACCCTGCTGATCACCCAGCTGCTCACGCTGGCCGCGCAGAGCCCCGAGGCCCCGATCTCGCTGTGGATCCACTCCCCCGGCGGCTCGGTGCCCTCGATGCTCGCCATCCGCGACGTGATGCGGCTGGTCCCGTGCGAGGTCTCCACCCTCGCCCTCGGGTTGGCTTGCAGCGCTGGGCAATTCCTGCTCTCCTCCGGCACGCCGGGCCGCCGGTTCGCGCTGCCGCACGCCCGCATCCTCATGCACCAGGGCTCGGCCGGCATCGGCGGCAGCGCCGTGGAAGTCGAGGTGCAGGCCGACGATCTGCGCTACACCGTCGACACCGTGCTCGGCCTGATCGCCGCCGACACCGGTCAGCCGTTCGACCGGATCTACGAGGACTCCCTGCACGACCGCTGGTTCACCGCCACCCAGGCCAAGGACTACGGCTTCATCGACCACATCGTCGAATCGTTCGACCAGGTCGTCCCCAACCGCCACCGCATCGGCATCACGGCCTGAGCCACGGTTCCCGCAGAGGAGATTTCTCATGACCAGCTACACGATCCCCAATGTCGTCTCCCAGCATCGCGGCGGTGAGCGGATCACCGACATCTACTCGCACCTGCTCAGCGAGCGCATCGTCTACCTGGGCACACCCATCGATTCCGGTGTCGCCAACGCGCTCATCGCCCAGCTGCTGCACCTGGAATCCGACAGCCCCGGCCAGCCGATCAGCCTCTACATCAACTGCGAGGGCGGCGACCTGTCCGCCATGCTCGCCGTCTACGACACCATGAGTTTCATCAAGGCGCCCGTGCACACCACCTGCGTCGGCCAGGCCATCGCGGTCGGCGCTGTGCTGCTGGCCGGTGGCGCGGCCGGGCATCGCGCGATGCTGCCGCACACCCGGATCGTGTTGCACCAGCCCGCGACTCGCGGCCAGGGCACCATCCCGGATCTGATCCTGCAGGCCGACGAGATCGTCCGGATGCGGGCGGCGATCGAGGCGATCCTGTCCAAGCACACCGGGCAGACGCCGGAGACCCTGCGCCGCGACACCGACCGGGACCGGGTGTTCACCGCCGAGACGGCGCTGGAATACGGCTTGGTCGACCGCGTACTGCACGAGCGGGAGTGAGCGCCGGGCTGTGCGCATGCCCGCGCACAGCCCGGTCCAGCGCCGTCACAGCCGACGGCCCCGATTCAGCGGTGGCTCACTGCTTTTCGATACGGTCCAGGTAGGCACGACGCACGTTGTCGTCGACCCGGGTGATCGCGGCGTCGTCGTGGGCGGCCTTGCGGAAGACCCGCATCACCGGCTCGGGCACCAGCCCGGCGGCATCGGCCATCAGCCCGACATAGGACGGCACCGCGATCTCGGCGGCCCTGGACTTCACGCTGCGGACCACGGCGGCGGCGATGTCCTCGGGATCGACGGCGGGCAGGATGCCGTAGTCGATGCCGGAACTGAGTTCGGTGCGCACCGCCGAGGGCAGCACCGCGCTCACGCTCACACCGGTGGCGTCCATCTCCAGCCGGGTCGCCGCGGTCAGCCCGACCACCGCGAACTTGCTGGCGTTGTAGACCGCCAGGCCCTTGATCGGGAACTTGCCCGCGAGCGAGGCGACGTTCACCACGTGGCCGTAGCCGCGCTCGACCATGCCGGGCAGGGCCAGCCGCATCCCGTGGATGACGCCGTAGACGTTGACGTCCATGGTGAGCTGGTCGATCCGGTCGGCCTGCTCGAGGAAGGCGCCGTTGGGCATCACGCCCGCGTTGTTCACCAGCACGTCCAGCGGTGCGCCGCGCCAGGTCTCGGCGGCCGCGAGGAACGCCGCGTAGGAGCCCTTGTCGGTGACGTCGAGGACATGGCCCATCGCCCGGTCGCCGAGTCCGTCGGCGGCCTGCACCGCCAGCGCCTCGTCGAGATCGCCGAGCGCGACATAGGCGCCCCTGGCGGCGAAGGCCGCGGCGGTGGCCAGGCCGATGCCGCGCGCGGCGCCCGTGATCGCGACCAGCGCGCCGTCCAGATCAATCCGTGGGTAGCTCATGCCGGTACCGCCATCTCGTCGTCGTGGGTGATGCTGAAGTCGTCGGGGTCGAAGGCGCTGACCCGGCGGGTCAGTTCGCCGGTGGACCAGGGCCAGCTGAAACTGTTGCGGCCGTTGGCGTCCAGGTAGTAGCTCTGGCAGCCGCCCGCGTTGTAGACGGTGCCGGTGAGCGCGGCCTGCACCTGGTCGACGTAGCGGGCCTGGACCTCGGGGCGCACGTCCAGGATCGCCCAGCCGCGGCGCCGGGCACTCGCGATCGCCGAAACCAGGAAGTCGACCTGCGCCTCCAGGATGGCGAAGGCCGAGGAGTGGCCGGTGCCGAGGCTGGGGCCGAGCACGGTGAACGCGTTCGGGAAACCGGTGGTGACGGTGCCGAGGTAGGCCTCGGGCGAGCCCTGCCAGTGCTCGGCCATGGTGCGGCCGTCGGCGCCGCGCACGATGTCGGCCAGCGGGGTGTCGAGGATGTGGAAGCCGGTGCCCAGGATGACGGCGTCGACCTCGGCGGTGCTGCCGTCGGCGCCGAGCACGGTGCTGCCGCGGAACTCGGCGACGGCGGTGGCGTGCACGTCGACGTTGTCCTGGGTGAGCGACTGGAGGTAGCTGTTGGAGAACAGGATTCGCTTGCAGCCGAGCAGGTAGTCGGGGGTGAGCTTGGCGCGCAGCTGCGGATCACGCACCACCGCGCGCAGATACGCCGAGCCGACCTTCTGCACGGTCTGCATCAGCGGCCGCGGATTGCGGAACGCCACACCGAGCGCTTCCATCAGCCCGTACTCGACCGAGCGCAACGCCTTGTGCGCGAACGGCAGCCTGCGCATCACCCGCTTCTCGACGGCGGGCACCGGATGGTCGAGCTTGGGCAGCACCCACTGCGCGGTGCGCTGGAACAGGTGCAGCTCGGCGACCTCGGGCTGGATGGCGGGCACGAACTGCACCGCCGAGGCGCCGGTCCCCACCACGGCGACGCGCTTGCCGCGCAGGTCGTAGTCGTGGTTCCAGCGCGCGGAGTGGAAGACCTCGCCGGGGAATTCGGCCAGGCCGGGGATGTCGGGGAAGCGCGGTTCGTTCCACGGGCCCGCGGCCGAGACGACGAACCGGGCGGTCAGCTCCCCGGTGCTGGTGTCGAGGCGCCACCGGCGGTCGGTGTCGTCCCAGCTCGCGCCGAGCACTTCTACACCGAAGCGGGTGCGCGCGGCCAGACCGTTGTCGCGGGCGACCCGGTCGACGTAGGCGAGGATCTCGGGCTGGGTCGCGAACAACCGCGACCATTCGCTGTTGGGCGCGAAGGAGAACGAGTACAGGCCCGAGGGGACGTCGCAGGCGCAGCCCGGATAGGTGTTGGCGCGCCAGGTGCCGCCGAAGGTCTCGGCCTTCTCGAGGATCACGACGTCCTCGACGCCCGCCTCGGCGAGCTTGATGGCGGCGCAGATACCCGAGATGCCCGCACCGATCACGACCACGTCGTGGTGACTCATACGATTTCTCCTTCGACAGCGGATGTCCGGATCGCGTCGGCGACCCGGGCGGGGACGGCCCGGCGGGCGGCGGCCAGGGTGGCCGGGCGCCGGGCGGAGTCCATGAAGTTGGCGCCCATGGCCGCGAGCTCGGCGGGGCCGGGCTCGACCCGGATCACCCGGGTGCCCCGCGCGCGCAGCAGCGCCACCTCGCGATCGAGGCCGCGCGTCATCTGGCCGCGCAGCAGTCGTTCGACCCGGCTCAGGCCGGTGGCGGGCACGCCGCCCTCGGTGGTCATCGGCGCGACGACCACCACCTCGTCGAGGTCGAGCGGGGCCAGCAGGTCGGCCGACACCGAGGACACCGCGCCACCGTCGACGAACGGGCGGCCGCGCACCGGCACCGGCGGGAACCAGCCGGGGATGGCCCAGGAGGCGGCGATGGCGGTCCCGAGGTCGACCGTCGGCGCGCTCGGTGACCCGAAGGCGACCCGCTCGCCGGTGCGCGGGTCGGCGGCGACCAGCCAGGTCGCCGGATGGTCGACCCACCCGCCGCGCGGGGTCAGCGCCCGGCCGAAGGCGCGCAGCCAGTCGGCGTCACCGCGGCCCTTGGGCAGCAGTCCGGCCAGCGCGGTGTAGACCGATCCGCCGCGCACGCCGGCGCCGATCAGCCCGAGACCGGGCAGTCCGAGGCCGGGTATCGGCGGCGTCATCCCTGGGTCGACGGCCACATGCCGGGCCAGGACCGGATCGGCACCGGGCGCGCCGTCGAGCGCGGCGAGCAGGTCGGCCGGGGTTCGGCCCGCGCCGAGCGCGGCGACGATCTCGGCGCCCGCTGAGGTGCCGATCAGTACGTCGGCGGTGCGGACATCCCAGCCGAGCGCCTGTTCGACGGCGTCGAGGGCGACCGCGGTCCAGGCGAAGCCGAGGATGCCGCCGCACCCGATGGCGAGGCCACGTCGTGTAGTCATAACTCGGATACTAACGGTATTCGAATTCCAGCGGTACCCCGACTTGCTACACTTTTGCCGTGGCCGCCCGGATGACACGTAAGGAATCGCACGCTCAGACCCGCGAACGACTGGTCGAGACCGCCAAGCGACTTTTCCTCGCGGACGGCTACAACGTGACCTCCCTCGAGAAGGTGGCCGCCGAGGCGGGCTTCTCCAAGGGCGCCGTCTACTCGAACTTCGCCACCAAGCACGAACTGGGCCTGGCCGTGATCGATGTCGTGCACGTGGAGCGCGCGCACTCGCTCAGCGAGGCGGTCCTGAGCCACGACACGATGACCGAGCGGATCGAGGGGTTCGCGCGCTGGGCCGACGAGAACATCGGTGATGTCGGCTGGACGGCGCTCGAGGTCGAATTCGCCACCAGCACCCGGCACATGCCGGAGGTGCGCACCGAGCTGGCGGCGCGCAGGCGGTCGATGACCGCGGTACTCGGCTCGCTGATCCAGGTCCAGGCCGACGAGATGGGCTTCGAGCTGCCGATCTCGGCCGACGACGCCGCCGTGCAGCTGCTCTCGCTCGGTATCGGTCTCGGCGTGCAGCGCGCGATCGACCCCGAGATGCCGGTCAGCGCGCTGGTCGACCTGCTGCGCAGCCTGCTCGAATCGGTCCGGACGGCGTAACCGCCCGGCTCAGGCCACCATGAGCACGGCGTTCGGCGCGAACGAGTTCTGCACGGGCGCGGGCTGCGTGTGCGTGCCGATCCCGCGGTCACCGCCGACGACGACAGCCCTGGCCGGGACCCGGCCGCGCAGCGACTCGGCCACCTGGGCGACCAGATCGCTCAGCGAGGTGTCGAGCGCGCCGGCCAGCGCCGCGATCATCTCGCTGGACGGCTCCTTGCGGCCGCGCTCGACCTCGGACAGGTACTGCGGGGAGATGCCGGCGCGACCGGCGGTGTCGACGAGCGTGGAGCGTTGCTCGAGCCGCAGGGTCCGCAGCCGCTCACCGAGTGCTTCCCGCCACAACGGTTCGGGGCGCGGCCGCCGTTCGCCGCGTCCGCCCGGAATCACCCGCAACCCGCTGTGTTCGCCCATACGTCGAGGGTAGGGACACCGGTCCCGACACACCCGGTTCTTCTGCTGTGGGCGTAACTCAGCGGGTGATGCCGAAGCGGGTGTCCACCCAGCCGAGCGCGTCGGCGAAGGACGCCGCCACGATGCCGCTGTGGTCGACGTCGTCGTACTTGCGGTAGTCGACGGATTGGCCGTTGAGCTGCTGCTCGGCCACCATCGCGTCGGTCGACTTCAGCGGCACGGTCATGTCGGAGCGGCCCTGCAGGACCAGCACCGGCGCCGCGAAACGCAAAGCGCTGGGATCGTTGTCGTCGAGGACCCGCAGCAGGCCGGACAGATCACCGTCCTTCGTGAACACGTCCTTCGCCGAGAGCCCGCCCCACTTGCTCCGATCCCGTAGTCCCGCGGTGCATTCGGAGTCGGCGAGCGGCAGCATCGAGACCGCGCGCCCGGTGAGGAACCGGCCGGGATCGACATCGGTGACGGTCTGCGCGCCGCGCACCAGCAGCGGCACGTACAGCGAGACGTCCCCGGTGCCGAGCTTGCCGAGCGGATTCGACACCGCCCACTTCGCCATCCTGATCTGTTCACCCAGGTGCGAGGCGGGTGCCAGCGCGACCGCGCCCAGCAGTTCCGCGCCGGGCGCCCATCCGCCCGCCGCGCTCGCGGCGAACAGGGCGGCGTGCCCGCCCTGCGAATGCCCCATCGCCACCCAGCGCGTGCCGACGGTCCGGTCGACTTCGCGTGCGGCCGTGGCGATATCGCTCATCGCCCGCTGTTCGGTCTCGCCGATCAGATAGCCGTGGTTGCCCGGCGTGCCGAGGCCGAGATAGTCGGTTCTGGCCACGGCGTAGCCCTTGGCGACCCAGCGGGCCTGGTCGTCCCGGCCCGGTGACGACCCCTCGGTGCGCGAGGGCGCGCACGCGTCGGCGACGCCGTTGGTGCCCGGTGCCCACGACAGCAGCGGCCAGCCGCCCGCCGGTGGCGTCCCCTCCGGCACGGCGAGCGTGCCCGACACAGCGACGGGTCGGCCCTGCGCGTCGACCGATCGGTAGAGCACCAGGAAGTTGCGGGCGCCCGGTACCGCCTGCGACCCGGTGACCGGCTGTGTCCGGATCACCGACCCGTGCGGGCCCGGAATCGATTCCGCGGGTGGCGAATAGAAGTCCGACCGTGGCGCTCCCACGACCTCGGCCGCGCTCGCCGTGTCGGGCGCGCAGGCCGCGGCGGGCCAGGCCAGACAGGCCACCGCGGCGGCCGTGATCACCCGGGCGATTCCCGTCTGCATGTTCCCCCCACTGCCACCGAACGGCCGCCCCGCGCGACCGGTAAACCGCCGATCAGGTTACTCGATGCCGCGTGGACGGCCGGGCGCCGCACGTCGCCCGGCCGTCCGTCGGGCTCAGCGCAGGGTCCGGCCGAGGAAGTCGCGGATCAGCGCGGCGATCTCCGGTCCGTGCGTCTCCAGGGCGAAATGGCCCGCGTCGAGCAGGTGCAGTTCCGCGTCGGGCAGGTCGTTCAGGTAGGCGCGGGCACCGTCGGCACCGAAGATCTCGTCGTGCTCACCCCAGGTGATCAGGGTCGGCGGGCGATGCTCGGCGAAGTACTTCTGGAACGCGGGGTAGCCGTCGAGGTTGTTCTTGTAGTCGAAGAACAGCTGCAGCTGGATCTCCTTGTTGCCGGGACGATCCAGGTAGGCCTGGTCGAGAGTCCACGTGTCCGGGCTGACCAGCGACAGCCGGTCGGCCGGAACACCGTGCGTGTACTGCCATTTCGTGGCGTCGAGCTCGAGCAGCTTGCGCACCTCGGGTTCATGGGTGACACGGTCGGTCGCGTGCGCGAACAGCACCTCCCAGAACGGCGTGAAGCCCTCCAGGTAGGCGTTGCCGCTCTGGGTGATGATCGCGGTGACCCGCTCCGGGTTGCGCGAGGCGATGCGCAGGCCGATGGGGGCGCCGTAGTCCTGGATGTAGATCGCGAAGCGATCGATGCCGAGGGTGTCGAGCAGGTCGAGGGTGATGTCGGTGAGCCCGTCGAAGGTGTAGTCGAACTCGTCGACACCCGGCGCGGCCGACTGGCCGAAGCCCAGGTGGTCGGGCGCGATGACGTGGTAGTCCTCGGCGAGGACCGGGATCAGGTTGCGGAACATGGCCGAGCTCGTCGGGAAGCCGTGCAGCAGAAGCACAGTGGGACGGTCCGGGTTGCCCGCTTCGCGGTAGAAGACGGTGTGGCCCTGGATCTGGACGGTGTTGTGCCGGATCTGGCTCATGATGGATCTCTCTTTCTCGGTGGGTGTTTACTCGGACCAGGCGGAGTTCTGGATGACCTCGACGAAGTCGCCGCGCCGGAAGCCGGGGACGAAATGGGCCAGCACATCGGCTTTCACGGTGCCGAAGGTGGTGTCGGGGCGGTCGCGGATGCCGTCGGTGAAGGCGGCGAGGATCTGGCGTTTGAAGTCGGGGCGGGGATGCTCGGCGACCACGGCGTCGCGCTGTCCGTCGGAGATCGCGTCGTAGCCGATTCCCAGCACGTCCAGCTCGACGCCGCGCGTGACCAGCGCGATCTCGGGCGCCATGTGCAGGGGGATCTCCGGGGTCGTGTGCAGGGCGATGCCGGTCCAGGCGAGTTCGGCCAGGCAGTCGGCGATGCCGTGCGCGCGCAGGAAGCGCCGGGCCTCGTCGGCGCCGTCGATCTCGAAGCGCTGGTTGCCGGAGCGGTAGCGCCGGGTCAGGCCCAGGTCGTGGAACATGGCGGAGACGTAGAGGATCTCGGGGTCGTAGCGCAGGCCCGACGCCGCCCCGCGCAGGGCGCCGAAGTAGTAGACGCGGCGGGAGTGGTGGTAGATCAGCGGGCTCGCCGCGGTGCGGACCAGCTCGGTGGCCTCGGCCACCAGCGCGGAATCCGGAATCGCCGGAAGCTCGGTCATCGGGGTGTTCCTTTCAGGCGGTGACCGGTTCGCGGCGGCGAACCGGGGTGATCAGGGCCGCGGCGGCGACGGTGAAGACCAGGCCGAGCGCGAAATAGCCGCGGTAGCTGTCGGTGAGGGCGTGCACCGCGGTGGCCACGGCGAGGCCGGTGGCGGCGGCGAGCTGGTGGATCACCCAGGCCGGGGCGAGCGTGCGGCCCATCCGGGCCGGGTCGAGGCCGCGCGAGAGGATCGCCATGGTCAGCGGGATGACCGGGAACGAGGCGATGCCGAACAGCACGGCCACCACGACCAGCACCTGCGGGCCGGGGACGAACACGGCGGGCAGCAGGGCGGCCAGGCGCACCGAATACAGCACCCGCAGCAGGGGTTCCGGCGGGTAACGCCGCAACAGGCGCACCATCGCGGCCGAGGTGAGTCCGGCCGCGAGAGCGGCCAGGGCGACGAGCCTGCCCGCGCCCGCCACCGACCAGCCCTGCTCCACCGCGTGCTTGGGCAGCATCAGCACCACCACGTACAGGGTCGCCGCGTGTAACCCGAAGGACACCAGCACTTTCCACCGATCGGCCAGCGACTCCCCGGCACCGGCGATCGTCGCCGCCCGCTGATCCGTCGGCAGCAACCGCCACAGCACGGCGGTCGCGGCCAGGCCGATCGCGCCGAGCAGCGCGAAGGTGCCGCGCACGCCGATCGGCTCGAACAGCGCCGTGGCCGCCCACGGCGTGATCAGCTGACCCAGATTGATGCCGATCGCCGCGCGCGCCATGGCGGGTCCGGCCTGCGCGCCGTGCGCCCGGCCGAGCAGGGTGGTCACGGTCAGCGTCGAGGAGGACGCGAAGCCGAGGCCGCCGAGCACCATGTAGGCCGCGACGAACTGCCAGGTCTCGGTGACCGTGGCCAGCACCAGGTAGCTGCTCGAGATCAGGGTGAGCCCGCCGATCAGCACGAGTTTGGGCCCGAACAGGTCGAGCAGCCTGCCGATGCCCTGCTGCGCCAGCCCGGTGACCGCGGTGCCCAGCGCGGCGGCGACGGCCAGCGCTGTCGCCGAGACGCCGTACACGGCGGCGGTCGGCGCGAAGAACACGCCCATCGTGAAGTTCAGCCCGAACGACACCGTCATCGCTGAGAGTCCGGCCCAGGCGAGGTGTTCACGTCGCATGCCGTCACCTCCTATCTTCGGAATCGCTTCGCAGGCGGGCGATCTCGGCTTCCAGCTCGCCGATCCGATCCCGCAGGACCTGCATCGCCTCGGCGACCGCCGCGCGCGGGAACAGCGGCGGAATGTGCTGGCGGCAGTTCCAGTCGAATGCCTCGACCTCGATCAGCACCGCGCGCTCGACCCGCGCCGGGTATCCCTCGATCGTGAGCGCGGCGATCAGGTCCGGATCGTCGGCGGCCTCGACCACCCGCGCCCGGCCGAAGATCTTCATCCGCGTCTGCGTGGCGTAGTCCATCAGGAACAGCGAGACCCGGTCGTCGTGGTCGAGATTGCCGCGACTGATGTACTGCTTGTTGCCCCGGAAATCGGCGAAGCCCAGCGTGCGCTCACCGAGGACCTTCAGGAATCCCGGTGCGCCACCGCGGTGCTGGATGTAGGGCCAGCCGGTCTCGCCGACCGTCGCCAGGTAGAAACTGTCCCGCTCGCCGATGAACCAGGCCTCGTCGGGGCCGATCCGGTCGGCGACCTCGGGCACCTGCGCCATCCGCTCGTAGCTGCCCAGGCTGCCGTGCGTGCGCTGATGCGCACGCACCAGCGGAGTGAACGCGACCTGCGCGTAGTGCCCGGTCACGACTGCCCCTTCGCCCGTTCGGCATCGCTCCCGGTGACGACGCGGACCCGCCGCGGCGCCAGTCGCGCTCGGATCGAACCGAATCGGGCGTGCGCGGCACGGCCGGACGGCGGGACGGTGCGGAAGGTCATGGGCTCGCCCTTTCGGTTCGTGAGGATGGCTGCCATCGCTCTAACCATCTAACAATAGATAGAAGGTTAGAGCGGAGTGTTTGATTCCCGGTTCGGGGGAAAACTTTCGGATGGGCGACGGAACGCCTTCGCGGCGTACTCAGAACCTACGGCGCGGGCGGGGCGGCGACGGCGGACCGCCGACGCCGCGCAGCGGACTTTCCGCGCCAGCCCGTCCGGCCGGAAATTCGGTTGGGGCACCACGACCGCCGTGGACTAGCATCCGCTGGTGATCGACAGCACCATCCCGGTACGCACCGCCCGGCTGATCCGGGCGACCGCGCGGGATGTCGGGGTCACCGAGGCCGAGCTGCGGCATCTGCCCGGCCCCGATCCCGCGGGCATCGCCGACGGGCTGTCCCGCATCCCCACCGAATCGACCTGGCGCATCTGGGAACTCGTCGACGCGGCCGCCGGTCCCGGCGCCGGGCTGCGCGCGGGCGCGGCCGCCGAGCGCGGACAACTGCTCGAATGGGACTACCTGTTCACCAGCGCGCCCACCCTGGCCGAGAGCGTCCGCGCCGCGTTCGATCTGCGGGCACTGGTCACCGATCCGGGTGTCGGCTGGACCGTGCGCGAGGACGGCGGACTGCTGGTCCTGCGGTTCGACGCGATCGAGCCGGATCCGCTGCTGGCTCCGGTCGAGGACTTCGTCCTGACGACGGTGCTGCGGCGGATGCGCGAGGCCACGCGCACGGCGATCACGCCCGTGCACGTCGCGCTCAGCCGGCGCGCGCCCGCCACCCGGCAGCACCTCGTCGACGTCTTCGGCACCCGGCGGATCGACTTCGGCGCCCCCCGCGCCCAGCTGACCTTCCTCGACGTCGCCGCGCTGCCCACCGGCACCGACCCGCAACTGGGCGCCCTGGTGCGGCAGCACGCCGAGCTCGCCCTCGCCACCTCCGGCCCCGTCCCTACCTACCGGGAAGCGCTGCGCGCCGCGATCCTCGACGAACTCGCCGCGGGCGAGCTCGAACTCCCCGCCGTCGCGGCCCGCTTCGCCGCCAGCCCCCGCACCTTCCAGCGCAGGCTCGCCGAGGCGGGCACCACCTGGCGCGACGAAGTCGACGCCGCCCGCCGCGAGCGCGCCGAAGCGCTCCTGCGCGAGTCCGACCTCCCCGTCCAGTCCATCGCCGCCCGCCTCGGCTACAGCGACGCGCGGACCCTGCGCCGCTCCTTCCGGCGCTGGACCGGCCAGAGCCCGGACACCTTCCGGCGGGCCGCCGGGCCGGGAAACACGAACGGCGCGTTCACCCGAAGGTGAACGCGCCGTTCGGCGGAGAACGAACTAGCGGCCGATGGCCGCGGCCATCACGCGGACGGCGGAGATCAGGCCGTCGATCAGGTTGCCCTGACGGAACGACGCCAGCGCGGCGGTGACGCCCAGCTGGCAGATGCGATCGTTGGCACGCTCGGCGACGTTGGCGCCGGAGCGCACCTCGATGGCGTGCTGGTTCGGCGAGACCGCGATGAGCACCGAGTCGGCCGCCTCGGGGGTGTTCGGCAGGACCGCGTCGGCGCCGGCCGCCGGGTCGCTGCCGAGATCGCCGAGGTAGATGTTGAAGCGGACCTTGGTCGCGCGGGTCGCCTCGGTGAGCGCGTTGTCGAGCATGATGCGCTCACGGTCGGTGAACGGCACCTCGTCGAAGACGGTGCCCGGCTCGTGCACGCCCGAGACGCGGCCGCTGCTGGTCAGCGCGAATCCGTGCGGCAGGTCGGCTTCGACCACCGCAGGCCAATTAGAACTTGCCACTTGCCCGGCCTCCGATCAGCTCCGCGTTCGCGGCGTCGAGAGCCGCATGGCTGCCATGCGACTCGGCGGTGTGGTGACCCGCCGCGGCGGTCACCTCATCGGTAGCACTCCACAGCACCGGCTGGTGGGTCCACTTCTGCCCGAGCGCGAAGTGGGCCGGCTTCTCGCCGGGGAATGGCTTACCGAGATAGGACAAACCCGCGATCGCGAAGTAGATCGCGGCCGGGATGCCGACGAAGATCAGCACTGTCTCGAGAATGCTCACGGACCAACGGTAGACGATGCTGTGTAGTAGTTCATCCTCCGGCACTCCCGAAACCGCGTGTCCGCCCTCCTCAGACCAGCCAGGCCGCCGCGTTCGCGGGCAGCCGGTCGTCGGCGACCGGGGCGCTGGCCAGCAGTACCTCCCCCGGCGGCAGCTGGATCGGCCCGTCGGAGGCGTTGAGGACGCAGATCAGTCCCCCGGGCCTGCGGAAGGCCAGGCACCCGTCCGGGCTGCCGTACCACTCGATCCGGTCGCCCGCGAACTCCGGTCGCGTGCCGCGCACGTCGATCGCCAGCCGGTACAGCGACAGGGTCGAATGCAGGGTCTCCAGCTGGGCTTCCACCGTGCGGTCGGCCCAGTCGCCGGGGATCGGCAGCCACGGGGTGCCCGTGGTGAAGCCGAACGGGGTGGCCGCGCCCTCCCACGGGATCGGTACCCGGCAGCCGTCGCGCCCGCGTTCGGTGTGGCCGGAGCGCTCCCACACCGGGTCCCGCAGCGCGTCCTCGGGCAGGTCGTCGACATTGGGCAGGCCGAGTTCGGCGCCGTTGTAGACGAAGACCGCGCCGGGCAGGGCCAGCTCGACCATCATCATCGCCCGCGCCCGCGCCACCCCGGTCCGGCCGTCGCCGTAGCGGGTGACCTCGCGTTCGATGTCGTGGTTCGACAGCGTCCAGGTCGGCGGGGCGCCGACACCGCTCACCGCGTCGAGCGAGTGCGTGATGGCCGCGCGCACGCCCTCGGCGGTGAACGGGGTCTCGGCCAGCCGGAAGTTGAACGCCAGGTGCAGTTCGTCCGGGCGCACGTACTCGCCGAACCGGGTGTTGTCGTCGACCCACACCTCGCCGATCGACACCGCGTGCGGGTAGTCGTCGAGCACCGTGCGGATGCGGCGGTGGATGGCGTGCACGCCCGGATTGTTGAAGCGGGGATCGTCGTCGTCGTGGACCAGCATCTTGGTCTCGACCTTCGCCATGTCGGGCAGCCCGTCGGGCTTGGCCATCCCGTGCGCGACATCGATGCGGAAGCCGTCGACCCCGCGGTCGAGCCAGAACCGCAGCGTCTTCTCGAAATCGGCGGCGACCTCGGGATTCTCCCAGTTCAGGTCCGGTTGTTCGGGCGCGAAGATGTGCAGGTACCACTGACCCGGCGTGCCGTCCGGCTCGGTGACCCTGGTCCAGGCCGGGCCGCCGAAGATGCTCGGCCAGTTGTTGGGCGGCTCGGCGCCGTCGGGGCCGCGGCCGTCCCGGAACAGATAGCGGGCCCGCTCGGGGCTGCCCGGCGCCGCCTCCAGCGCCGCGGCGAACCACGGGTGCTCGACGCTGGTGTGGTTGGGCACCAGGTCCATCGTCACCTTGATCTCGCGGTCGTGCGCCTCGGCGATCAGCTCGTCGAAGGCGGCCAGCCCGCCGAACAGGGGGTCGATGTCGCGCGGGTCGGCCACGTCGTAGCCGCCGTCGGCCTGCGGCGAACGCATCACCGGACAGATCCACAGCGCGTCGACGCCCAGTAACTCCAGGTAGCCCAGCTTCTCGCGAACGCCGCCCAGGTCGCCGACGCCGTCACCGTCGGAGTCGGCGAACGAGCGTGGGTAGACCTGATAGAACACGGCGGTTGTCCACCACGGAGCGGTGCTGTTTTCCCCCGGCACCGGCGAGGCAGGTGTCTGTGTCACAACCGCAATATTGCCAAAGATTGCCCGGGATATTCCTACGGCGCGAGACTTTCTGCGAATCTGGCAAATCGCCAGCGTTCGCCACGCCGGGGTGAAACACCGGGGTAAACCTCGGCATCGAGCCGAAACCGCGGCGCCACCTGCCGGTCATCAGCGAACGCGGGGCACCCTCACCCTCAGCCGGGCGCGTTCTGCAGCGAGGCGGCCGCCATCTGGAAGTAGTCCATCAGCTGCTTGCGGTGCGCGTCGTCCAGGATCGACGGCTCGATCTCGCCGACCGCGATGGTCATGCACCGCATCCAGGCGTCGCGCTCGAGCGGGCCGACGACGAACGGGTGGTGCCGCATCCGCAGCCGCGGGTGCCCGCGCTCGTCGGAGTAGGTGCGCGGACCACCCCAGTACTGCTCGAGGAACATCCGCAGCCTGCGCTCGGCCGGGCCGAGGTCCTCCTCCGGGTACAGCGGGCGCAGGATCTCGTCGGCAGCGACCTCGCGATAGAACACGGACACGATGCGGCGGAACGTCTCGGCGCCACCCACCGCTTCGTAGAACGAGGTCGTTGTCTGCTCACCTGAAGTCACGGCCTCCATTGTGCCCCGATGGCCCGGCGGGCGGCCGGGCGGCAGCCGCGGTCACGAACGCGCGGCCCTTCAACCACAGTTCACCCGAAAGTTTGAAAAATAGCCGTGCAATACCGGCGGAACCATGGTCAACTGGGGGGCAGTATCGGCCCCAGATACCACATGATCCTGCCAATCATGAAATTGAGGTCAAGATGAAGCAGCGACCAGGCGCCCGGTCACACGAGGCGCGCGCGCACCGACAACTCCAGCCCGCCGACGTCCACAATCGTGGCTCGGGGGCCATTCCGCTGCACATCTTGTCCGATCACCATCCGGGCGCACACGGTCATCACGACCTGCCGCATCACCCCGCGCCATTGCACCTTGCCGGAGACCACGACGCCGCCGCATGGCGCAAACGCCGGGTCCTCCTCCTCAACGCCACCTACGAGCCGCTCACCGCGCTGTCCGCGCGCCGTGCTGTCGTCCTGCTGATCTGCGCCAAAGCCGACGCCGTTCACGACAACCCCGAAGCCCCGGTCCTGCATTCGGCGGGTGCCGAAGTGGCGATTCCCTCCGTCATCCGGCTGCGCACCTATGTGCGCGTGCCCTATCGCGCCCGGGTGCCGATGACCCGTGCCGCGCTCATGCACCGCGACCGCTATCGCTGCGGATACTGCGGCGGCAAGGCCGAGACCATCGACCACGTGATCCCGCGCAGCCGCGGCGGCGAGCACTCGTGGGAGAACTGCGTCGCCAGCTGCGCCCCCTGCAACCACCGCAAGGCCGACAAGATGCTCACCGAGCTCGGCTGGACGCTGCGCCATCCCCTGGTCTCCCCCAAGGGCCCGCACTGGCGGCTGCTGTCCACCACCGCCGACCTGGATCCGATCTGGTTGCAGTACCTCGGCGAAGGAGCCGCCTGACTCAGGGGCTCTCGATGACCATCGAGGCCCAGGTCCCCGGCTCGAGCGCCTCGAAGATGTGCGGAAGATCGCCCAGGTAGCGGACGTAGTCGCCGGGGCCGATCTCGATGGGCTCGTCCGCCGGGCCGACCAGCGCGCGCCCGGCGGCCAGCACCACGTGCTCGACCACGCCCGGGTTGTGCGGGTCGGAGCGGCGGGTGTGGCCGGGCTCGGCCGCGACCCGGTAGACGTCACAGCGGGTGTGTGACTGACCGGCTGCGAGCAACGTCACTCGGTAGTCCGCGTCGGCCGACGGTACCGGCGCGCCCTCGTCGGCGCGGATCACCTGGACGTTGGGCCGGGGCGGGTCCAGCAGCCGCGAGAACGGCATCTCCAGCGCGACGCACAGTGCCCACAGGGTTTCCAGGCTGGGATTGCCGGTGCCCGATTCCAGTTGGGACAGTGTCGATTTCGCGACGCCGGCCCGGCTCGCGACCTCGGTCAGCGACAAACCCGCGCGTGCGCGTTCGCGACGCAGCGACGCCGCGATCACCGCTTGGGGTGGTCCGGTCACCGGGTCCTGCCGGTCCATCTACGCCTCCTGGGAGCTGGCGATGTCGCGTTGACTTTACCCACCCGGCCCGTTCATTATGAGAAACATGCGTTCGATATGGCGAACACTCGATCGGCGAACCCTCACCGCCGTGGCCGCGGCCTGCCTGGCCGTCGGCCTCTTCGGCGTGTCCTATGGCGCGTCGACGATCGCGGCCGGATTCCCGGTCTGGATGCCGATCGTGATGGCGGTGACCGTGCTGGCCGGCGGGTCCGAGCTGCTGTTCTTCGGCATCGTCGCGGCGGGTGGCAGCCCGCTCGCCGCCGTGGTCGCCGGACTGCTGCTCAACGCCAGGCACCTGCCGTACGGCCTGTCCGCGCCGGAGGTGTTCGGCCGCGGCTGGCAGCGGGTGCTCGGCATCCACGTGCTCAACGACGAGTCGGTCGCGTTCGCGACCGCGCCCGGTGACCAGGAGCGCAAGCGCGCCGCCTACTGGGCCTGCGGCATCGGCGTCGCCCTGAGCTGGCCGCTCGGCGCGAGCATCGGCGCCGCCCTCGGTTCGCTCGTCCCCGACACCTCGGCCCTCGGCCTCGACGCGGTCTTCCCGGTCATCCTGCTCGCGCTCATCCTGCCCGCCCTGCGCGACCGCGCCACCCTGCGCCCGGTCCTGGTCGGCGCGGCTCTCGCCGTGGTCGCCGCCCCGTTCGTCCCCGCCGGTCTGCCGGTACTGATCGCCCTGCTCGGCCTGGTGTTCGCGCTACGTCCACCGGAGAACACCATCACCCCGACGGCACAACCATGCTGACCTCGCCCACTCCACCGGGCCCACCGCCAACCCCGGCCCGAGCGATGTCCACCTCCCCGCGGCGGTGTGCCGCGTGAACACCCCGTACCTGCTCCCCGCGATGCTCGCCCTCGCCGTCGGCACCTACGCGCTGCGCTGGACCGGCCCCGCCCTGCGGCATCGACTCCGCTTGTCGCCCAGGACGATCCACCTGCTCGACACCGGTGCCCTGATCCTGCTCGCGGCGCTGGTCGCAACCGCCACCCTCCCGACCGGCTCCGGTGACCTGGGCATCGCGCTGCCCGCAGGAGTCGGCGTCGGCGGCGTCCTCGCTTGGCGTCGCGCTCCCCTGCTGGTCACCGTGATCGCCGCCGCGGCGACCACAGCACTCCTGCGCCTGGCCGGCGTGCGCTGACCCGGCCCACCATCCGGTGCCACCGCTCACGACGCGTCGCCTCGCGGGCGTCCACCGACTGTGTCGTCGCACCGGGCAACACCGCCCGGGTGACCCCCACCGGGCGCCGCGATGGCGGGGTGCGCGCGGGTGCCCACCGACGTCCTCGTCGCACCGGGTCACGCCGTCCAGGCGAACACCCCACCGAGCGCCGCGACGGCGGGGTGCACTCAGGTGCCCACCGACGTTCTCGTCGCACCGGCCCACGCCGCCCGGGTGACCGCACCGGGCGCCGCGACGGCGAGGTGCGCGCGGGTGCCCACCGACGTCCTCGTCGCACCGGGCCACGCCGTCCAGGCGAACACCCCACCGGGCGCCGCGATGGAGGGGTGCTCGCGGATGCCGTGCGCCGGATCCGGCGGCGGCGACCGCCGCTTCACTCGGCGGCGCATTGTCGACACGGAAATGATGTCCGACCGGACTGGCACCATGTCGGCCGTGACCACCATCGAACGGCCGATGCCGCCCCTGGATGCCGATGAACGCGCGACTGCGGAGGCGTGGCTCGACTTCTATCGCGCGACGCTGGCGCTCAAATGTCAGGGACTCGACGATGCCCAGTTGCGGATCGCGGCCGAGCCGTCGACGCTGACGCTGCTCGGTCTGCTCCAGCACATGGCCGAGGTGGAACGGAACTGGTTCCGCCGGGTCCTCGCCGGGGAGCAAGCGCCGCCGATCTACGACCCGGCCGCCGACACCGCGGGACACGACGGCGGGTTCGACCTCACCGACGACTCGTCCTACGACAAGGCGGTCGCGATCTGGCACGACGAGATCGCCCAGGCCCGCCGCAACTGCGCCGCACGCGAGCTGGACGACACCAGTCCGTTCCTGGACGGCCGGGTCAGTCTGCGCTGGATCTACACGCACATGATCGCCGAGTACGCGCGCCACTGCGGCCACGCGGATCTCCTCCGCGAACGCATCGACGGCACCACCGGCGTCTGATCCGTCGCGGGCTCGCAATTCCCCCGACCGCGCCGGACAGCGCGGACGTCAGCTGGGCGACAACGGGATTCCGCCGCCGAGGCGACGCGCGACCGAACCGTAGCGGGCGTCGAGGCGCAGCCAGGTGCGGGTGGCGCGGACGCGGACCAGTTCCGTGGGCTGGATGCGGCGCGATTCGGCCTTCTCCCCCGCGTGCGGGATGAAATCCATGGCGGTGAGGGCGAAGACCACGCGCATCGGGACCTCGACGGCCAGATCGTCCGCGCCGGTGACGGTGAGCACCGACTGGTCGAGCAGCGAGGCGGGCGGGCCGTGGGCACCGCCGTGCTCGCGGGCCAGATCGGCACCGCGCTCGGCCAGCTCGACGAGGGCCCGGGCCGGGACATCGTCGACGTGGGTGAAGCCTTCGGCGGGTGGCAGCGCGCCCCGCCAGGCCGAGTCCATCGAGTAGCCGAGGTCGATCGGATGACCGGTGCGCAGCCCCGCCAGCACCGTGTCGGCGCCGACGGTGACATCGTCGACGCCGAGCTCGGCAGTCACGGTGCGCACCGCGAGCGTCTCGAAACCCGTTGCGACCCAAGCGGAGACGAGACTGGAACCACGCCGCCGCAACCGGACCACGGCGGCCGCGTCGAGCCGGGTCGCCCGGGTGAGGAAGGTGGCCAGGTTCTCGCGTTCGGCCGGATCGGGCGCGTGCAGCACCCGCTGTTCGGAGCTCACGGACGTCAGGCCCGCCACAGGGCCAGGTAGTCGCGTTCGGTGTCGCTGAGCCTGCGCAACCGCTGGGTCTCGATGTCGAACGCGGCGAGCTGGGTGGTGGCGGTGACGGCGGGTGTCGAATCCGGGGCGGCGCCGCTGGCGCGCACCTCGTAGCCGATCGTGAAATCGACCGCCCGCAACTGCTTGACCCACATGGCAATGTCGAGCGGGGTGTCCTCGTGCCGCAACTGGCCCCGGTACTTCACATGCAGGTCGACCAGCACACAGCCCTGCCGCCCCATCGACGCCGTCGGCTTGTCCTCGTCGAACAGCCACGGAATCCTGGCCTCTTCCAGCAGGGTCACCATCCGCGCGTGGTTGACGTGCTGGAACACGTCCATGTCCGACCAGCGGATCTCGACATTGGCGTGAAAGCGCTGGGGCAACACCAGGTTCGCCCCCGGCGCGGCCGTGGCTGTGTTCGGCGAGCTCGTCACCGTGGTACCTCCGATTGGGCGCCCACCCCGCTCACCATGCTCCGCACCTGTCGCGCGGCGACCGACAGTGTGGCGAGGTCGTGGGTCCCGGACTCGAACAATTCCGACAGGGCCGCGCGCGCACGACCCAGCCGGGACTGGTTCTTCGACTCCCAGTATGCAATTTTCTCGTCGGCCGTCTCCTCCGGGTCACCCGCGGACAGCACATCGAGGGTGAGCGAGCGCAGCGAACCGTACATGTCGTCGCGCAGCGCGAGCCGGGCCAGCGCGTGCCAGCGGTCGCCGCGTTCGAGGTGGCTGACCGCCTCGAGCAGCCAGTCGATCTTGAGGTGCTCGTTGAGCGCGTAGTACAGCGCGCCCACCTCGGTGCCGTCCCGGTCGGCGATATCGGCGATGTCGACGATGTCGAGCAGCGGGTACAGGCTCAGCAGCCCGAACACCTCGGTCGCCAGCTCGGTCGGCGCGCCACGGGCGATCAGCTCGGCCGCGCCCTGGGTGAGCGAGGTGACGTGGTGCCCGCGCAGCCAGCCCGGCACCTGCGGCGCCAGCTCCTGCACCCGGCGGTGGTAGCGGTTGATCTCCGCGCCGACCGCGATCGGCTGCGGCCGGTTGCTGAGCAGCCAGCGCGAGGCCCGGTCCAGCGTCCGCTTGGACTCCAGCTCCAGCAGATCACACACCCCGGCGGGCGCGTCGGCGCTGCGGATGCGCGCCCACACGTCGTGCAGTTCGAAGATCTCGGCGGCCGCCGCGAACGCGCGCACGGTGTCGGAGGTGCTGGCGCCGACCTCCTCGTTGAGCCGGTGCGCGTAGGTGATGCCTGCGTAGTCGACGACCTCGTTGACGATCATCGTGGTGACGATCTCGCGGCGCAGCCGGTGCTTCTTGATCGCGGCGCCGAAGCGCTCGCGCAGCGGCGTCGGGAAGTACAGCGGCAGCCTGCGCGCGAAGTAGACGCTGTCGGGCAGATCGGTGTCGAGCAGATCGGCCTTGAGCCCCAGCTTGACGTGCGCGAGCAGGTTGGCCAGCTCCGGCGAGGTGAGCCCGCGGCCCTCCTCGTCGCGCCGCTTCAGCTCGACGTCGGTCGGCAGCGCCTCCAGCTCACGGTCCAGGCCGCGCCGCTGCTCGAGATCGTCGATGACACGGGCGTGCACGCTGACCATCTGCGGCGCGTCGGTGCGCGCGATACCGATCAGCACGTTCTGATCGACGTTGTCCTGCAACACCATCCGCGCGACCTCGTCGGTCATCGAGGCCAGCAGCGGATTGCGGTCGGCGGGCACCAGCGCGCCCGCGCTCACCACGCCGTCGAGCAGCACCTTGATGTTGACCTCGTGGTCGGAGCAGTCCACGCCCGCGGAGTTGTCCAGCGCGTCGGTGTTCATCTTGCCGCCGCCCCGGCAGAACTCGATCCGGCCGAGCGCGGTGGCACCCAGGTTGCCGCCCTCGCCGATCACCTTGACCCGCAACTGATTACCGTCGACCCGGACCGCGTCGTTGGACTTGTCGCCCACCTCGGCATTGGATTCGCTCGCGGCCTTGACGTAGGTGCCGATGCCACCGTTCCACAGCAGCTGGACGGGGGCGAGCAGGATGGCCCGCACCAGTTCCGGCGGCGTGAGCGCCTGCACCGAGTCGGGCAGACCAAGGGCGAGCCGGGCCTGCGGCGAGATCGGCACCGACTTCACGGTCCGCTCGAACACACCGCCGCCCGCGCTGATCAGCGACCGGTCGTAGTCGGCCCAGGAGGACCGCGGCAGCGCGAACAGCCGCTCGCGTTCGGCGTAGGAGGTGGCGGCGTCGGGGTTCGGGTCGAGGAAGATGTGCCGGTGGTCGAACGCGGCGACCAGGCGGATGTGGCGCGAGAGCAGCATGCCGTTGCCGAACACGTCACCGCTCATGTCGCCGACGCCGACGACGGTGAAGTCCTGGCTCTGGGTGTCGATGCCCATCTCGCGGAAGTGCCGCTTGACCGCTTCCCACGCGCCCCTGGCGGTGATGCCCATGGCCTTGTGGTCGTAGCCGGCCGAGCCGCCGGAGGCGAACGCGTCACCGAGCCAGAAGCCGTAGCGGGTGGCCACGTCGTTGGCGATGTCGGAGAAGCTCGCGGTGCCCTTGTCGGCGGCGACGACCAGGTAGGTGTCGTCGCCGTCGCGGCGGACCACGCGGGCGGGCGGCAATACGGCGCCGGTGGCCAGGTCGACATTGTCGGTCACATCGAGCAGGCCGGAGATGAAGGTGCGGTAGCAGGCGACGCCCTCGGCGATGCTCGCCTGCCGGTCGACGGCGGGATCACCGGTGGCGGCGGGCGGGTTCTTCACCACGAAGCCGCCCTTCGCGCCGACCGGCACGATCACCGCGTTCTTCACCGCCTGTGCCTTCACCAGACCCAGGATCTCGGTGCGGAAGTCCTCGAGCCGGTCCGACCAGCGCAGCCCACCACGCGCCACCGACCCGAACCGCAGGTGCACGCCCTCGACCCGGGGCGAGTAGACGAAAATCTCGAATTGCGGTCGCGGCTTGGGCAATTCGGCGATCTCGCGCGGCTCCACCTTGAACGACAGGTACTCGCGCGGGCGGTCCTCGGCGTCGACGACGTAGTAGTTGGTGCGCAGCGTCGCCTTGATCAGGCCGAGGATGGCGCGCAGGATGCGGTCGGCATCCATGCTGACCACCTGGTCGATACCGGCGCGGACCTTCGTCTCGAGCTCCATCGCGACCTCGGCCGAGACGGTGTCCGGATCGAACCGCGCGGCGAACAGGTCGACGAACGCGCGCGCGACCTCCGGATGCGCCAGCAGCACCCGGGCGATGTTCACCTGGCTGTACGGGAAACCGGCCTGCTGCAGGTACTTCGCGTACGCGCGCAGGATCGCCACCGACCGCCACGGGAGTCCGGCGCGCAGCACCAGCTCGTTGAGGCCGTCGGCCTCGGCCCGGCCGTACCAGACCGCCTCGAAGGCATCGGTGAACCGGGAGTGCAGCTCGTCCTCGTGGGTGGCCTGCTCGAGCAGTTCGGCGTCGAGATCGCCGCCGAGCGCGTTACGCAGCAGTTCGGGGCGGGCCTGCAGGCCGAAGTCGTAGATCCAGCGCTCGGCGCCGGTCTCCAATTCCAGCTGGTAGGGCCGCTCGTCGACCACCTCGACGCCGAGACTCTGCAGCACCGGCAGCACCTGGCTCAGCGAGACACCCGACCCGGCGATGTAGAGGCTGAAGCGCCACGATCCGGGCGCGGCTTCCGGCTTGCGGTACAGGTGCTGACCGATGCCGCCCTCGGTGAGCCGCTCCAGCCTGCCGATATCGGCCAGCGCCCTGGCCGGACCGAAGTCCTCCTTGTAGCTTTCCGGGAACGCCTCCGAATACCGTTTCACCACAGCGGGATCCAGCACCGTGGAGGTGGAGACCGCGTCGTCGATCCGGTCGTCCCAGGTGTGGCTGGCGGCGTTCAGCAGGGCCTGCAGGCGCAGCCGGTTGTCCTCGGAGGTGTCGGGCGCGGCGGTGGCGTCGGCGGGCAGCGTGACCGTGAAATACACACTGGCGAGCTCGCTTTCGCTCACCCGCGCCGAGTAGTCGATGTCGGCGCCACCGAGCTCGCGGACCAGGATCTCCTGCATCTGCAGCCGCACGGCCGTGGTGTAGCGATCCCGCGGCAGGTACACCATGCAGGCCACGAAACGGCCGTAGCTGTCACTGCGCAGGAACAGCCGCACCTGCCTGCGCAGGGCGACGCCGAGCACAGCCACCGCGGTGCGGCGCATCGCCTCGGTGTCGGCGGAGAAGAGTTCGGTCCGTGGGAAGGACTCGATCACCTCGAGCATGGCCTGGCCGGAGAACGAGTCCTTGTCGAACCCGGCGGCCTCGATCGCGGTCCGCACCCTGGTGTTGATGACCGGGATGTCGAGCACGTTCTCGTGCACCGCGCTGACGGTGAACACGCCGATGAACAGGTGCACGCCGACCACGGCACCCGCGTCGTCGACATCGGCGACACCGACGAAGTAGGGGTACACCGAGCGGTGCACGGTCGCGCGGACCAGGCCCTGGGTGAGCATCAGCAGCGGACGGTCGCCGCCGTTGATCGGGACCTGGAAGTCGGTGCCGATGTCGGCGCGCAGCACGCCGAGGCTCGCGCCGGCCACCTGTGTGGACACGGTGTGGCCGTGCTCGGTGTCGCGCCGGTAGCGCGCGTAGCCGAGCAGCGTGAAATTGCCGCGGGACAGCCAGCGCAGCAGCTCCGCGCATTCGGCCAGATCGGTGGCGGGGAACGGGGCCGAACCCGAGCCCGCGGTGCGGTCGAGCTGGTCGGCCAGCGAGCTCTGCACCCTGGTCATCGCCTCGGTGTCGTCGATGACCTGGCGGACGTCGGCGACCACCTCGGGCAGCGTGCGTTCGATGTGGTCGAGCTGGGCCCGGCTGGTCGACGGGTGCAGCTGCAGGTGCATCCACGACTCCGGCTTGCCGGTCGCGCCGTTGCCGTCCACCTCGTGCGGCGCGGCGGTGACCAGCGCGCCGTGCTCGTCGCGGGTGACCTCGAAGATCGGGTGGATGACCTCGGTGACACTCACCTGCATCCGGCCCAGCGCCGCGGTGATCGACTCGACCAGCAGCGGCATGTCGTCGGTGACCAGCTGCACCGCCGCGCCCATGCCCGACCCGTCGTCGGGATGGTAGACCCGCACCAGCGCCGTGCCGGCGGGGCGCTCGGCGGCCAATTCCATGTGCCGCCGGAAGATCTGGTTGATGCCGGTGACCGGGAAGTCCGCGTCACCGGCGTCGACGTGTCGGAAATACGCCCCCTCGAGTGTCGCGAGATCACCGCGCAGACTCTGCGGGATTCCCGCGGCCCACGCCGCGCTCGACATTTCCGACGAGACCGTCATCGTTTCGCCCACTCCCATGGATTCGGTTCGCTTCGATTCCGCAACTCAGGTGACGCAAATTCGAGACTAGCCGGGGCTCCACGGACACGCGGAGGGAATTTCAGCTTGCCGCGCCGGTAACTTGGCCAACGTTCGGTGAACGCCGGGGAAGGCGTCGCTACCAGTCGTTTTCACGCGCTGACGCCGACGGCCCGGCGGAAGGATCATCGAGGATCGTTCCGCCGGGCCGCCACAGCAAACTCTGGATCAGTCGCGGGTCAGCTTGCGGTGGGTCACGCGGTGCGGGCGCGCCGCTTCGGCACCGAGGCGGTCGATCTTGTTCGCCTCGTAGGCCTCGAAGTTGCCCTCGAACCAGAACCACTTGGCTTCGTTGTCGCTGTCGCCCTCCCACGCCAGGATGTGGGTGCAGGTGCGGTCCAGGAACCAGCGGTCGTGGGAGATCACGACGGCGCAGCCGGGGAACTGCTCGAGCGCGTTCTCCAGCGAGCTGAGGGTTTCGACGTCGAGGTCGTTGGTCGGCTCGTCGAGCAGGATCAGGTTGCCGCCCTGCTTCAGGGTCAGCGCCAGGTTCAGGCGGTTGCGCTCACCACCGGAGAGCACGCCGGCCGGCTTCTGCTGGTCCGGGCCCTTGAAGCCGAACGCGCTGACGTAGGCGCGCGAGGGCATCTCCTGGTTGCCGACCTCGATGAAGTCGAGCCCGTCGGAGACGACCTGCCAGACGTTCTTGTTCGGGTCGATGCCCGCGCGGTTCTGGTCGACGTAGCTGAGCTTGACCGTCTCGCCGACCTTGACATCGCCGCTGTCCGGCGCCTCCAGCCCGACGATGGTCTTGAACAGCGTGGTCTTACCGACACCGTTGGGGCCGATCACGCCGACGATGCCGTTGCGCGGCAGCGTGAAGGACAGATCCTTGATCAGCTGACGATCGCCGAAGCCCTTGTCGAGGTTCGACACGTTGACCACGATGTCGCCCAGGCGCGGACCCGCGGGGATCTGGATCTCCTCGAAGTCCAACTTGCGGTGCTTCTCGGCCTCCGCGGCCATCTCCTCGTAGCGACCGAGGCGGGCCTTGTTCTTGGCCTGCCGGGCCTTGGCGCCGGAGCGCACCCAGGCCAGCTCCTCCTTGAGGCGCTTCTGCAGCTTCTGGTCCTTCTTGCCCTGGACCTCGAGGCGCTGGGCCTTCTTCTCCAGGTAGGTGGAGTAGTTGCCCTCGTACGGGTACGCGCGGCCGCGGTCGAGTTCGAGGATCCACTGGGCGACGTTGTCGAGGAAGTACCGGTCGTGGGTGACGGCCAGCACGGCGCCCGGGTAGGCGGCCAGGTGCTGCTCGAGCCACAGCACGCTCTCGGCGTCGAGGTGGTTGGTCGGCTCGTCGAGCAGCAGCAGGTCGGGCTTGCTCAGCAGCAGCTTGCACAGCGCGACGCGACGGCGCTCACCACCGGAGAGGTTGGTGACCGGCTCGTCCGGCGGCGGGCAGCGCAGCGCGTCCATGGCCTGCTCGAGCTGGGAGTCGACATCCCACGCGTCGGCGTGGTCGAGGAACTCCTGCAGCTTGCCCATCTCGTCCATGAGCTCGTCGGAGTAGTCGGTGGCCATCTGTTCGGCGATCTCGTTGAAGCGATCCAGCTTCACCTTGACCTCGCCGAGGCCCTCCTCCACGTTGCCGCGGACGGTCTTCTCCTCGTTGAGGTGCGGCTCCTGCATGAGGATGCCCACCGTGGCGCCGGGCGCGAGGAACGCCTCGCCGTTGTTCGGCCGGTCCAGCCCCGCCATGATCTTCAGCACCGACGACTTACCCGCGCCGTTCGGGCCGACCACACCGATCTTGGCGCCGGGCAGGAAGTTCAGCGTCACGTCGTCGAGGATGACCTTGTCGCCGTGCGCCTTGCGAACCTTGATCATCTGATAAATGAACTCAGCCATATACGGAAGCCTATCGGTGCGGGTAACGGGGGTGAGATGCGGAGCGGGCCGGTGCCGCGGATGCGACCCTCAGGCGTCGACCTGCGCGGGCGTACCGGAGATCGGCACCGCAACCGGCGATCGCGCCGGGAGGGAATCCGCCGCGGTCGTAGAGGCTACGGCAGTGGGTACCGTCGGCGCATACTCGGTCGCGTCCGCCACGGGGACCGGGGGTACAGCGCCCCGGCGGTCCGAAATATTCCGCACGGCGTGCGGAACGGAGCGGGCCGCGTCGGATCGCCGGACGACCGACGCGCTGCACCGCCCCAGATCAGGGCCGACGGCGACCGCGCGCATCTCCAGATCCCGGCGCTCGGTGCCGTCCTTGCCGCGATACTCGTGCGAGCGCAGCTGGCCGTAGGCGATCACCGGATCGCCCCGATGCAGCGACCGGTCCACCCCGGCCACCAGCCTGCGCCAGCAGCTCACCGTGAGATACAACGTGCCGTTGTCCACCCATTCCCCGGCCGCGGCGTCGAACCGGCGCGAATTGCTCGCCATCCGGAAGGTCACCACCTGCTCACCGTTGGCCAGATCACGCCGGGCCGGATGGGTCACCACCGTGCCGATCACCGTCGCGTGTGCCTCGTACATCGAATCCGCCCCCACTCGGTCGCTGTTGCGCTGACCATCCAAGGATGGACTCGCGAACAGCCGAACGGGCGGGCGCGGACGCGACTGGGGACAACCTCGACGGTTGTGGAGATCTCCTGTGTCAGAGCACGGGGAGTTCGGTGTTCGCCCCGCACAGGACGACGATCGGGCGCACGCCCGGGTCCGGGCGGTAGACACCGCTCTGCACCGCGGCCAGCGCGGCGGCGCCTTCCAGCTCGACGACGACGCGGAATTCGCGCCACAGGTACTCCCTGGCCGCGGTGATCGCGTCGTCGGCCACCGACAGGGCGGGCATCCGATGCCTGCGCGCGATGTCGAAGGCGATCTCGCCGACCCGGGTCGCGCACAGCAGCTCGGTGGCCCTGGCCTTCGCGTCGATGTCGACCGGCCTGCCCGCGGCCAGCGCGGCCGAGAGCGCGGGGGTGTGTTCGGACTCCACGCCGACGATCTGCCTGCGCCTGCCCAGCGCGGCGCCGAGACCGGCGATCAGCCCGCCGCCACCGATCGCCGCCAGTACCGGCGGCCGCCCGCGCACCTGTTCCTCCAGTTCGAGGCCGATCACGCCGGCGCCCGCCACGACGGCGGGCATGTCGTAGGCGTGCAGGTGCTGGGCGCCGCGTTCGGCGGCCAGCGTCACCGCCCTGCGCTGCGCCTCGTCGTAGCTCGTCCCGTGCCAGAGCACCTCGGCGCCGTGCGCCCACATCGCGGCGACCTTGGTGTGCGGGGCCGACTCCGGCACCACCACCGTGCAGGCCTTGCCCAGCTGCGCGGCGGCCAGCGCGACCGCGATCCCGGCATTGCCACCGGACGCGACGACGACGTGATCGGCGCCCTTGTCCGCGGCCAGCAGTGCGTTGAGCGCGCCACGCACCTTGAATGTGCCGCCGTGCTGCAGGAACTCCAGCTTCAGCGACACCGGGACGGCGCCGTCGGGCCCGTCGACGGTCGTGTGGAACACCGGGGTCTTGCGCACCCGGCCCGACAGCCTGCGCCGCGCCGCCCGCACATCCGTGCGCAGCACGCGATGCGGTTCGGCGCGCTGTGTCGCATTCACCGGCACACCGCAACCACTCACTGACGCACCTCGCCGTCGCGACGCGCCAGCTCGGCGTACATCGCGTTGTAGGCGGTGAGTTCGGCGTCGTTGTCGCGGTCGGCGGCCCGGTCGGTGCGCTTGGCCAGGCGCTGATCGCTGCGCGACCACTGGATCAGCAGGGCCAGCATCACCACGACCAGCGGCACCTCGCCGCTGGCCCAGGCGAAACTGCCGCCGTTGCGCTGGTCGGCGAGCAGATCGATGTTCCAGCCGAGGCCGAGGGTGCGGTAGAACCAGCCGCCGAGCACGGTGTTCATGCTCATCAGCGCGATGCCGAAGAAGGCGTGGAACGGCAGCGTGCCGAACACCATGGCGAGCTTGGTCAGCGGCGCCACCTCACGCGGCTTCGGATCGATGCCGATCACCACCCAGTAGAACAGGTAGCCGCTGATCAGGAAGTGCGCGTTCATCATCAGGTGCGCGGCGTGCGAATCGACGTAGGTGTCGAAGATCCCGCCCAGGTACAGCGCGTAGAACCCGGCAACGAAGATGATCGACGCCACGACCGGCTGGGTCAGGAACCGGGAGACCGGGTTGTGCACCGCGGCCAGGATCCACTCGCGCGGACCCGGCACACCCTCGCGTCCGGCGGGCGGCAGCGCGCGCAACGCCAGCGTCACCGCGCCGCCGAGGGCGAGCAGGATCGGCGCCAGCATCGACAGCGCCATGTGCGCGCCCATGTGCACGCTGAACATGGCGGGCGAGTACCGGCCGACACCCGAGGACGTGGCCAGCAGCAGCACCAGGCAGCCGCTGCACCAGGCGATGGTCCGCCCGATCGGCCAGGCGTCGCCGCGCTTGCGCAGGCGGTACACCCCGAGCAGGTAGAGCGCCGCGAGCACGATCGCGAGGGTGCCGAAGATCAGGTCGAAGCGCCAGTCGAACAGCAGTCGGCCGACCGTCGGCGGCCCGGCCAGGGTGTAGCCGAGTTCCACTTCCACCGGCGTCGGGATAGAAGTGGGCGGCGGGGGCGGGGTGCGCCCGAGGCCGACGGCCAGGCCGATGGTGGCCGCGAAGATCAGCATCTCCACCCCGGCGAAGCGGATGAGTGCCCTGCGGTCGCGCGGATCGGCGGCGAGCGCGGGCAGCGCGGCCCGACGCTGCAGATAGCCGAGCACGCCGAGGACGAGCAGCGCCGCCACCTTGGCCAGCACCAGCTTGCCGTAGGTCGTGCTGAACAGGTCGGCGGCGGGCAGCCGGACCCAGGCGTTGACCACGCCGCTGAGACCGATCACCACGAACGCGATGGTCGCGGCGACCGAGAACCGCCGCGCGGCGACATCGGTGCCCGCACCGCCGCGCAGGGCGTGCGCGAGCACGGCGATCAGGCCGCCGACCCAGACCGCGGCCGCGACCATGTGCAGGATCAGCGAGTTGGTGGCCACATCGTGGGCGCCGCCGGAGGACGAATGCCCGGTCAGCGCGAGCGGCATCATGGTGATCAGTGAGCCCGCCAGCAGCAGCGGCGTCCAGCCCCAGCGCAGGGCCAGGCGGCAGCCGATGGCGACGATCAGCGCCAACAGCGTGGTGGTCCGCCACGCGCCGGCGACCTCGACCTGGGCGATCACCGGCCACAGCACCTCGGGCCGCCAGATGTCACCGACCGGCTGGCCGGTCGTGTCCGAGACCGTCAGCGGCACCAGGAGCGCCGCGCAGCCCGCCCAGACCAGCGCGGCGTCGGCGGCCCGGCGCACCGCGCGGTAGCCACCGGCTTCGAGCAGTCCGCTGTCGCGGGGCGGCAGCAGGAACGCGGCGAACAGCAGCGAGCCGACGGTCACCGCGGCGGCCAGATCGGCCACCGCCCGCAGCGCGGGCAAGCCATATGTTGTCAACGGCCCCGGATCGGGTATACCCAGCAGACTGAGGGCCTGCGCCGCCGACAACCCGACCACGATCGCCGCGACGACCGCGGCCATCGCCCCGGCGACGACGCTCAGTACCCCGAACGTCGCGGCGTTCCCTGTCGGCGCAGCCCGACCCGCTTCCACCGGTGGCGCGCCGTCCACGGCGGGTCCAGCGGAACGGTCCTGCGATAACGACATGACAACGAGGGTAGTTCGACCTGCCCGGAGCCGACCCGATGGGGCGGCGCTGCCGATCCCAGCACTCGTTCTGGTCGGTCGCTATACTTTTCGCGCTGGACACCGGCGCCGAGTTCGGCCAAGGTGGATGCCACTGCCTCCGTAGCTCAGTTGGATAGAGCAAGGGCCTTCTAATCCCTAGGTCGCAGGTTCGATTCCTGCCGGGGGCGCAGAACGGCCCTGACCTGCGTGTATTCCAGGTCAGGGCCGCATATGGCCCGGAGCGCCGGGCGCACCAGGTAGGGATTGCCCGTGGTTGGACCGGGCAGATCACCCCTTTCGGCGGCCGTGATGCTCGGCGACTCTCTCGAATTCCGAAATCCTGCGGCCCCCGCCGTGCCCGGCCATCGGCTGTTCAGCCCTCCCGAATCGATCGCGCGCCGTCGCGTGGCATCGATCCGAATCCCGAACCCTTCACCGAAAGGAGCGAAAACCCATGAGCACCAACGGAATTACCACCGGCAGCGAGCGGGCGATCATCGAGGATCTGCTCGACCGCAATCGCGCGGCACTCGTCGCGACCGCGCGCGGCCTGTCCGAGGCCGATGCCCGACGACAGCTCGTCGCCTCGCTGACGACACCGATCTCGCTGCTCAAGCACGCGGCGGCCGCGGAGCGGATCTGGTTCCAGCGGTTCTGGGCCGGTCTGGACGAAGCCGACTGTGACGGCTATTCGCGCCGCGACGAGGGCACCTTCGACGTCGCGGACGACGAGTCGCTGGCCGAGGTCATCGCCGAATTCGAGCGGGCGAGCGCGCGGTCACGGGAGATCGCGGCACGCTTCGCCCTCGACGACACCAAGATCAACCCTCGCGAGGGCGAGGTCAGCATGCGCTGGACGCTGCTCGCGATGATCCAGGAGTTCGCCCGGCACGCGGGGCACGGCGACATTCTCCGCGAGCAGATCGACGCGACGGGAGCGCGCGCGCCGATCGCGTGACAGCTCGGAACGCGCCGCGCTCGCGCGGACGCCGCCGATGTGCATAATCGAACACATGTGCGAATCCATCCGGCCCTATCTGCGTGCCGGCGTATGGACCGAACCGTCGCCGCGCTTCTGCCCGAACGGGCACCGGCTCGGGGCCGGGCGCGCGTTGGTCGTCGCGATGCCGTGCCGCCGGATCGGCGGTCACCACCGGGTCCACACCTGTCTGGCCTGCGGTGCCGTCACCTACAGCCCGCCCGCGCACAACGACTGCGAGCACTGAGATCCACACGCCGGGGCGCGCCGCCCCCGGCCCGCCGGAGCGACCTGACCGCGCGCAGCCTCAGTGCGAGTAGTCCCGGAAGGTCATGACACCGCCCACCACGACGATGATCGCCGTGAGGATGTAGACCGTGACGCGGAACCACGTCGGACCGTAGTAACTGACTGCCATCGACGCGCCGAGCGCCGCGAGAATCATCACCACGCCGTAAGCGGGCGTGCGCTGCTCCCTGTCAACCATTCCTCCAGTGTCCGCCGACGACGCGGCGGTGCCAATGCCCGCGACCGGGCCGACGCCGGAGCGCCACACCACCGTGCCCGACGGCCACGCTCACCGCGCCCCACCGACGGCGACGCCGGGCGCGGGCAGCCGCATCCGGTTGCCCACCGGGGCCGGGAACCACACCTCGGCCGACGCGGGCGCCGGACGGCGCCGGTGGATGCGCCGCCACGCCGTCGCGAACAGCGCCGCGGCGACGGCGAGCGCCACCACCACCGCGCCGATCGCCAGCCAGAGCGACACCGTCACCGCCGTACCCTCCCGCCCCGCGCCGCTGCGGTAGATGAGCACCGCGGCGGCCACCGGCCCGGCCATTCCCCCCGCGGCGATCGTCAGCAGCATCGCGCCGGTGAGCAACTCGACCACCCGCAACGGCCGCCGCGTCCGCACCCGGACTGCGCGATGGCTTCCTCCCAGCGAACCCCATGATCTCCCGACCAACGCCACAGCCAGCCCCTTCCGCTCCTCTGCCAACACCTGCATTCGAACCGGACACTGCACGGTATACCGCTGCTCGACCGCCGGACGAAAATGAAACCGAACAGTTGCCGAGTTAGACGGCAGCAACCATGCAGCGATCTAGGTGTTGGCGCGAACGAAAGAGTGCTCAGCGCAGGGCGCGGCAGTACAGCGCGTCGGGATGGGCGCCGCGGGCGTTGGCCCACGAGAAGGCGATGCCCGCCGCGTACTCGGTCGCCGCGCACTGGGCCTTGTAGTACCCGTGCGCGTAGTCGCCGCCTTCCCCGGAGGCGGGACGGCTGTCGCCGCGGTCGTCCCAGAGCGTGCGGCCCGCACCGGCCAGCGGCAGGCGGGCGGGTGCGCACAGGATGGCCGACACCTTGTCGCCGCGCAGGCTGTAGCCGATCATGAACTGCCCGTCCCGGCACTGGTACTTGGTGAAGCCACCGGCCCAGTCGGTGCTGACCCGCTCCGAGTCGACCTTCACGGCCGTGGTGCCCGGCTGCCAGAGCGCGCCCTCGGTGGCGTCGGTGCACAGCCCGCCCTGCCCGCGCGAGCTGATGCCGATCAACCGCTGATCATCGGGGCAGACGAGTTTGTGCGCACCGCTGTCCCAGTCGGCCGCGGCCCGCACCGAGCGGTTGTCGTCCTCGTGGATGCCGTTGAGCATCGACCAGGTCCGGACCGGCGCGACCGGCCCGGTCTTGCCGTCCGCGGCGAGCAGCCGGCGCACGTGCGCGGCGCGCCAGTCGTCGGCGTCGGTGACGCTGCGCAGGCCGCCCGCGGTGTCGTAGCGCAGCAGGCCCCACTGATTGCCCGCGTCGTTCTGGTGGAATCCGACGATCGGCCAGTAGGCGAAGTCCAGATCCTTCTCGACGAGGAAATCGACCATGGCACCGAACCAGGCGCGGTCCAGCGGCTCGGCGTCCTTGCCGATCCCGAATTCGCTGATCCACACCGGCGCGGTGAAATGCCGGTCCGGTGTGGTCGCGACGTACCCGGCGAGTTCGTTCATCGCCTGGAACAGCTCGGCGCGCGACAGATCGCGGAAGCGGGGGTCGGTGGTCTCGCCCCAGCCGGTCGCTCCGGTGTGATGACGGCCGATGTAGCCGTAGAAGTGCGCCGCGTAGACGACCTTGTGCGACTGCTTCAGCGTCACCGACAGCCGGTTCAGCGGCTCGAGCATGGGACGTTCGTGCGGGGTCAGATCGGTGGGGATGCCGATCCAGTTCAGGCCCTCGATCATCACCAGCAGATCCGGATTCGCGCCGCCGACGATGGCGTCGCCGGCCTCCTGGGCGGCGTCGTACCAGTCGTGGTTGTCGCCGAGGCCCCAGTTCGGGTCGTCCCAGGTGTCGCGGCGCACCTCGTTGCGCAGGTCGGCGCCGACGACGCCGGTGTTGCCCCGGTAGCGCGCGGCCATGAACGTCCAGTCGTCGATCCACTCGTCCCACGACTGTCCGGAATTCCAGCGCTCGTTGCCGTCGACGGCGCAGCACCAGCGGGTGGAGGTGGTGTGATTGTTGAGGATGACGGCGAGCCCGGCGTCGGTGAGCGCGGTGACCGCGCGATCGAACACCTCGAGCGGACGCAGCCCGTTGAGCTGCGGATTGGCGGTCAGCCCCTGCACCGGGCGGGCGTCGGTGATCATCTCGTTGGAGAACGGCAGCCGAATGCTGTTGAGCCCCAATACCTTGAAGTCGGCGATCAGGACATCCATCCGGACCCGGTCCAAGCCGAGCGGCGCCCGGTGCCCGTTCTCTTGTGCGAAGTTGGCGGCGTCGGTTTCGTCGTCGCCGCTGCCGTTCCAGGTGCCGCTTGACCCGTGCCAGTTCCCGGATTTGAGCTTCACCCGATTCCCGTTCGCGTCCACGATGTAGCGCCCGCTGGTGCTGAGCGGGCCGTGGATTCCGCCCGGATCGGCGACCGCGGGCGCGCTGTCGCGCAGAAGCGGAGTGAGGAGCGCCCCGAACAGGCAGGCGACGACGGCGAAGATCCTGAGCTGCATGCCGACGAACGCTAACGGACCGGAAATCCTCTGTGAAACAGCTGAATTTCACCGATTCATCGGATTCGGTTGTCAATCGCCGCACCCGCACTAGGCTGCGCGCCATGGAGGTGCACACCCGGCAGTTGCGATACTTCGTCGCGGTGGCCGAGGAGCTGAACTTCACCCGTGCCGCCCAGCGCCTGCACGTCTCCCAGCAGGGCCTGAGCACCCAGATCAAACAGCTGGAGCGAGAGCTGGATGTGGCCCTGTTCGCCCGCACCACCCGCACCGTCGAACTCACCGCCGCCGGCGCCGTGTTCCTCCGCGACGCCAGGGCGGCGCTGACCGGCCTGCACGCGGCGATCGAGCGGGCCAGGTCGACGCACCGCGGGGAACGGGATCGCCTGGTCCTCGGGCTGATGGAGGGCGGCGCCCTCACTCTCACCGAGCCGATTCTGTCGGCGTTCCGGGAGCGTCATCCCGAGGTATCGGTGGAGCTGCGGCATTTCAGCTACGCGGACCCGGCCGTCGGGCTGACCGACGGCTCGGTCGACGTCGCCTTCGCCCGGCGCCCGTTCCGCGACGACGGCGTGCGATTCGAGCCGCTGTTCACCGAACCGCTGATGGTGATGCTGCCGTCGAACCATCGGCTGGCCGACCGCGCCGAGGTCGCGGCGCACGAGCTGCTCGACGAACCGTTGCTCGGCGCCGCCACCGCGGATCCGATCTGGAATGCCTACTGGGAGCTCGCCGAGCATCGGAACGGGCTGGCCGCGCTCGTGGTCGGCCGGTCGAGCTCCTTGCTCGAGGAGCTGAACAAGGTCGCGACCGGTGTCGGCATCGTGCTCACCGCGGCGTGCGCCAGGTGGGTCCCGTTTCCGCGGGTCCGGTTGGTCCCGGTCGCCGGAACCACGCCGAACGAGGTCGCGGTCGGCTGGCGCGCCGACCACGAGACTCCGCTGATCCGCTCGTTCGTCGAGATCGCCCGGTCGGTGCGCGACGCCAACCCCGACCTCGTCCGTGATCTCCAGGAACCCGACTTCGCGGACTGTTCGGTGCCACCCCAGCTCTGAGCATCGAACCGCCGTGACCTGCGGCGACGCCCCAGCACGACGGTGCGATGACAGCGACACGCCCGGGTACGGGTAACCTTCCCCCTCATGTGGATCATTCTCGCCATTTCCGTGGTCAGCTCCGTGATCATTGCGATCCTGTTCGCCACCGGCTTCCCGGAGCACTGACCGTCGCGGTAGCCGTCCTATAGCTGTCCGGCCCCGTTCGCGGGATGTGGTGAGAAGATGGCTGGGTGCCGAACAGTAGCCAGCCCAGTGCGCGGTCCGACGACGGCCGCTCGTTCGTAGTCGCCGACGCCACCGACAGCGCGCTGGTCGCCGGTTCGCTGGCCGTGGTCGTCGCGGCCGAGCGCCGTCAGCTCGTGCTCGTCGAGGAGCGGTCGGAGACGACCCCGGTTCGCCTGCGCGGCCGGTTGATCGGCGAATTGAACGACGACGGCATCGACGTCCGCGCCGGCTACGCCTTCACCGAGGGCACGGTCGAGATGGTCGACGCCGCCACGGTCCAGACGCTGCACGAGACGACCGGCGCGCTGCTCGAGGTCGGGGTGAACCTCACCCCGCCCGGCGGCCCGGCCCGGCTGCTGCCCAAGCGGTTCAACCGGCACACCTTCTGGTGCGGGCAGAGCGGGTCCGGCAAGACCTACGCGCTCGGCGTCGTGCTCGAGCAGGTGATCGCGCACACCGCGCTGCCCGTGGTGATCTTCGACCCCAATTCCGATTTCGTCCGGCTCGGCGAGATCGCCCCCGGTGCGACCGGCCCCACGGCCGACGCGTTGCGCGAGCGCGACATCCGGGTGCTGCGCCCGCATTCCGCGCACCCGCTGCGGGCCAGGTTCACCGCGCTGCCGCTGACCTCCAAGGCCGCGATCCTGCGGATCGATCCGATCGCCGATCGCGAGGAGTTCAACGAGCTGATCCACCTCGCCGACCAGCTCGCCGCCGCCGAACTCGAGGAAACCCTGCCGTCGCTGCTGCGCTCGGAGTCCGCGGCGCAGCGGCGCCTGGCGATGCGCATCGAGAACCTCGGGCTGCACGAGTGGGAGGTGTGGGCCCGCCAGGACCGCGCGGTCACCGAGGTCGTCGAGGAACGCCCCGACGCGACCGTGCTCGACCTGGGCGGATTCTCCACCGCCGCACAGCAGCTCGTGGTCGCGCTGGCCCTGCTCGACGACCTGTGGGCCCGCCGCGAGGAGCGCCGCCCGATCCTGCTCGTCATCGACGAGGCGCACAATCTGGCCTCGCCCCGGCTGGATTCCCCGATCGCGATCGCGGTGCGCGAGCGGTTGATCCAGATCGCCGCCGAAGGCCGCAAATTCGGGCTGTGGCTGCTGCTGTCGACGCAACGTCCGTCGAAGGTGCACTCCGGCATCATCTCCCAGTGCGACAATCTCGCGCTGATGAAGATGACCTCCCCGGTCGACCTCGCCGAACTCGGCACCTACTTCGGGTACGCGCCCTCGGCCCTGCTCGGCCGCTCCCCCTGGTTCCGCCAGGGCGAGGCGCTGTTCGCCGGCGGTTTCGTCCCGGCGCCCGCGCTGGCCAAAGTGAGCGCGCGGATCACCCCCGAGGGCGGCAGCGACGTCGGGGTTCCCCTGCGCTGAGCAGTCACGATCGTCGGCGTTTTCGTCCGGATCACAGTGGGGCCGCCTAGAGTTGACTGATTGTGCGGGGCGATGCGGAGGGGGACGGCCGAGTTGCCCTCGCGGTGCGCCGGTGCGCATTCCGTCGGCGCAGGCCGAGCGCCTTCGGCGTCTACTGGAAGCTGGCGCGGGCCGGATTCAAACGGCAGGCCCAGTACAAGCTGGCGATGTTCGCCGGGCTGTTCACCAACTGCGTGTTCGGTTTCGTCCGGGCGGCGGTGATGGTGGCCGCGGTCCGCGCGGCCGGTGATTTCGGCGGCTATGACGAGGGCACCATCGGCGCGTACGTGTGGCTGTCGCAGGCCTTGCTCGGCGCGACCCAGTTCATGGGACCGCCGATCGACCTGGTGGAACGGATCAAATCCGGTGACGTCGCGATCGATTTCCTGCGCCCGGTCGACGTCCAGCTCAGCTATCTGGCCACCGATATGGGCCGGGCGGCCTGCACCTTCCTGCCCCGCGGCGTGCCCAGCATCATCATCGGCGCCGCGACCTTCGGGCTGTCGATGCCGACGACGCCGGTGGCCTATCTGCTCGGCCTGATCAGCGTGTTGCTCGCGGTGGCGCTGTCGTTCCTGTGCCTGTTCGCGGTCGCGCTGATCGGGTTCTGGGTGGTGGAGATCCGCGGGATCCGGGTGCTGTACCAGATCGTCGGCACCTTCCTGGCCGGGCTCTTCGTCCCGGTCCACATGTTTCCCGACTGGTTGCGGACGATAGCGATGGCTACCCCGTTTCCCTCCATCCTCCAGGCACCGATCGATACGCTGTCCGGGCGGGTCGCCGGCATGGACGCCTTGCTCACTGTTGCGGCGCAAGGCTTCTGGGTGCTGGTGATCGGACTGCTCGGCAGGGTGTTGCTGCGGGCGGGACAACGCAGGTTGGAGGTACAGGGTGGCTGAACCCGATTCCGCGCGCATCGTGGCCGGGACCTGGTTCACCCCCTATCTCGCAGTATTGCGTTCGCGTGTGAAAGCACAGCAGGTGTACCGGCTCTCGTTCGCCACCGAGGTGTTCAGCGCCTTCCTGATCGGCCTGGTCGAGTTCGCCGAGGTGTGGGTCATCTTCCACAATGTCGGCACGCTCGGCGGGCTCGACACCAACGCGGCGCTGCTGCTGTTCGGGCTGTCCAACACCTCCTTCGCGCTGGCCCAGGTGCTGGTCGGGCACCTGGACTCGCTGCCGGCGATGATCCGGATGGGCACCCTCGACGCCTATCACCTGCGCCCGCAACCCCTGTTGCTGCAACTGATCACCAGCGATATCTCGCTGCGCAGGCTCGCGCGCGCCGCCGTCGCGGTGATCGTGCTCGGGGTGGGGCTGTGGCGCAACGAAATCGACTGGGGCATCGCCCCGGTTACCTTGATCGTGATCACCCTGATCAGTGGAATTGCCCTGTTCTGTGGCCTTTTCGTATGCGCGGCGGGACTACAGTTCTTTCTGATCGACGGTGCCGAGCTCACCAACAGCTTCACCTACGGCGGGTCCTTCGCCGCGATGCAGCCCGCTTCGGTGTTCCCCGCGCCGCTGAAGCTGTTGTTCGGGTTCGCGATTCCCGTCGCGTTCACCGCCTACGTGCCGACGATAGCGCTGCTCGGTCTCCCCGGACCGCCGCTGTTGCCCGCGTGGTCGGCCTGGTTGACACCGGTGGCGGCGGCATGGGTGTGGTTACTGGCCTTCGCAGCGTGGCGGATAGGAACGAGGCACTATCAGGGAGGAGGGGGATAGCGATGGAGGACGAGTACGGTTCCGCGGAGCCGATCATCGACATCGACGACCTCACCCGGCAGTTCACGGTCTACCGCAAGAACGGCAGCCGCTGGCGCAGACACCGGGACACCATCACCGCGGTCGACCGGATGAGCTTCCGGATCGAACGCGGCTCCGCGGTCGGCTATATCGGCGCCAACGGCGCGGGCAAGTCGACGACGATCAAGATGCTCACCGGCATCCTGGTGCCGACCACCGGCAGCGTCCGCACCTGCGGGCTGGAACCGGTGCGCCAGCGCAGGGAACTGGCCGCGCGGATCGGCGTCGTGTTCGGGCAGCGCTCGCAGCTGTGGTGGGATCTGCCGCTGCACGAGTCGTTCTCGATCCTGGCGGCGATCCACCGCCTCGATCCCGACATCGCCGACAAGCGCACCCACGAACTGGTCGAACAGCTCGAGATGGCCGACACCCTCGACACCCCCGTCCGCCAGCTCTCGCTCGGCCAGCGCATGCGCGCGGAAGTGGCCGCCGCGCTGCTGCATTCGCCGGAGCTGGTGATCCTGGACGAGCCGACGATCGGCCTGGACGTGCTGTCCAAACAACGATTACGCGAGTTCCTGCGCGCGGAACGGATCGAGCGCGGCACCACGCTGCTGCTCACCACCCACGACATGGGCGATATCGAACGGCTCTGCGATCGGGTCCTGGTCGTCGATCACGGCAGGCTGGTGTACGACGGTTCACTGGCCGGGCTCGGCGCCACCGTCGGCGCGCGCCGGGTGCTGGTGGTCGACCTGGCCGCGCCCACACCGGATCTCGACGATCTGCCCTGCGGGGCGCAGCTGCTGTCCAGAGAGGCGGGCGGCATGCGCCAGCGCCTGGCCTTCGACGCCGAACACACCACGGCCGCGGCGTTACTGGCCGCGGTGTCGGACCGGGCGCAGGTGCGCGACCTGTCGATCGAGGAACCGGGCATCGAGGACGTGGTGCGCCGGATCTACGAATCGGCCCGCTGAGTCAGCTCGGCGCGTTCGGCGTGCCGGAATACAGGCTGACCTCGCCGTTCTCGCCGAGGAACGCGTTGACCAGCATGATCCGCTGCGCCTGGAGGTCGCCGGGCTCCGGCGCGCTGGTGGTGATCGAGATCTGCGGTATCGCAGCCCAGTTCACCACGTAGCGTTCGGGCGGGCCGTCGTCGTCGGACAGGCGCGCGAGCCGGAACACCGAGACCGCGCGGCGCTCCATCAGGTCGCGCACGACGTCGGCGATTCGCTGCGGGTCTTCCAGCGCGAACAGGAACCCGAAGGTCAGTTCGGGTGAGGACACATAGGCCGGCACATTTATCGAGGTTAGTGCATGCGGCGGCATTCGCGGCGGGTACGGTCCCGCCGATTGCCGGGAATGTGCGGATGGGTAACACGGGAGACGTCTCGTGGTGACCCCGCCGTAACGGTGCATAACAATTTCCGCAGACCGGGCGATTTGTACACCATACTATTGCGCGGTCGCGCCGAATCGCGCTTTCCTGAGAGGGTCCCGATTTTTCCCCGGGTCGTCTTCCTCGCCGCAGCGTCGCGGATATTCGTCGACGCCCGGGCGGGGCTACGCCGGTGCCGGGGAGTGCACCTCCCCCGAATCCTCCCCGGCTCTGGCGTATCCAAGCACGAAATTCAGCGTATTCAGGGGCGTGCATCATGCCGTTCGATCCCGGCCATCGTGTGGATGCCACGCAATTCCCGCCGCCCTCGGCGCTGTTGCGGGCCTTCCTGGAATCCACCGACCCCGACCCGGCGCGGCACCGGGTCCTCGAGGCCGCGAATCGGCTGGCCCGCTGCCACGACCGCAGGCACCAGGCGATCGAGGCGGCCCGCGCGCCGGAGGCCACCAGCGGCCGGATCGCGGCGTGCGGCAAATTGATCGACCAGATCGACGGCGACCGCGCCACGCTGATCGACCGCATCGACGAGTGGGTCGCCGCCAATGTGGCGCACCGGGCCGGCGCCTCGCTGCACACCGAGACCCTCGGCGCGGTGATCGACCGGATGGCGGCGAAATGGATCGCCGCCCAGCGGGCGCTGGGCGGCGATCCGGTCGAGAAGACGACCCCGCGGCAGTGGGAGGCACGCACCCATCTGCACTGGTGCCGGCTGGCCGAATTGACCGACGGCTACCGGGATCTGATCACCGATGTCACCGAACACCGCAGGCGGCTGCCGGTGTGGTGAGGATCAGGCCTTGTCGCCGGGAACCGGCTCGGTGACCTCGGCGTCGACCTCGGCCTCGACGGGCTCGTCCTCGGTCTCGGCCTCGACGAACTCGGTGTAGGCGCGCTCGGCGTCGAGCTGCTGCTCGGCGTCGCGGCGCGCCGCCGCGGCGGCCTCGTTCATCTCGATCGCGTCGGTGATGAACTCACCGATCTCGCGCGCGACCTCGGCGACCGCCCCGGTGATCAGCGTGGCGATATTGCCGACGTGCCTGGCACCGGAGGACGTCAATTCCTGGACAAGATCTTTGTTGCTTTCGAATTTGCCGACCATTTACACGCCCACTTCGGTTGCCTTCCGATTACGCATAACGATAACACTGGGCTTGGGTGCCCTCTTGACGAAGCGATCCGGCACCGAGAGCAGGAAGATCTTGGCCCACACCGAGCCGATCTGCTTGGAGAAACGGCCGGTGTTGTACGGCAGGCCGTACTTCTCGGCCAGCGCCTTCACCTCGGGCGCCATCTCCGGGTAGCGGTTGGCCGGGATGTCGGGGAACAGGTGGTGCTCGATCTGGTGCGACAGGTTGCCGGACAGGATGTGGAACAGCTTGGAGCCCTTGATGTTGGCCGAGCCGAGCATCTGCCGGACGTACCACTCGCCGCGGGTCTCGACCTCGGTCTCCTCCTTGGTGAACGTCTGCACACCCGAGGGGAAGTGACCGCAGAAGATGATCGAGTAGGTCCACAGGTTGCGCACCAGGTTGGCCGCGGCGTTGCCGGCCAGGGTGTGGAAGAACAGCGGGCCGGTGAGCAGCGGGAAGGCCACGTAGTCCTTGACGACCTGCCTGCTCGCCTTCTTGGCCTGCCCCTGGAGCAGCGGCTTGATCTGAGCCCAGGTGCGCTTGCCCTTGACGATGTTGTCGAACTCGAGGTCGTGGAGCATCACGCCCCACTCGAAGAAGGTCATCAGCAGGAAGGCGTACACCGGGTTGCCCAGGTAGTACGGGTGCCACTTCTGGCCCTCGTCCATGCGCAGGATGCCGTAGCCGATGTCGCGGTCCATGTCGTGGACGTTGGTGTAGGTGTGGTGCATGTAGTTGTGCGAGTGCTTCCACTGGTCGGCCGGGCAGACCGTGTCCCAGTCGAATTCGCGGGAGTTGATGCCGCGCTCACGCATCCAGTCGTACTGACCGTGCATGACGTTGTGGCCGATCTCCATGTTGTCCAGGATCTTCGACACACCCAGTGCCGCCACGCCGGCCAGCCAGAACGGCGGCAGGAAGCCCAGGTACATCAGGCCGCGGCCGGCGATCTCCAGGCCGCGCTGGGTCTTGATGATCTTGTAGATGTAGTCGCGGTCGCGTTCGCCCAGATCGGCTTCGACGCGGGCGCGCAGTTCGTCGAGCGCCTGGCCGAGCTCCTCGACCTGGTCCGGGGTCAGGATGACCGGGCCGTCTTTGCCTTCGGTGAGGATCGTCATGGCTGTATCTCCCCTTGGTTCGGTTTCTCGGTACTCGGTGACTAGAGGGCGATGTCGACGTCGCCGACGGCCGTGTTCACGCAGATCTGGATCTGCTTGTCGGGATCGGCGTCGAGCTCGCCGGTGCGCAGGTTGCGGGTGCAGCCGGAGACCTTGGTCGCGGTGCAGGAGAAGCAGATGCCCATCCGGCAGCCGTATTCCGGGGTCAGGCCCGCCGATTCGGCCTGCTCGAGCAGCGACGCTCCGGTGTTGTCGGCGGCGACGTCGCTGCCGGAGAAGGTGATGGTGCCGGTGGCCTCGGCCGCGTCGGCCGGCACGGTGGTGAGGGTGAACTCCTCGCTGTGCACCCGATCGGCGAGACCCTCGGCCTCGAAGATCGTCTGCACGGCCCGCATCAGCGGCGGCGGACCGCAGACGAAGGTCTGCGCGTCGGCGAACCACGGCGCGACCCGCTCGAGCTCGTCGTAGTCGAAGAAGCCACTGCCGGTGGAGGTCTCACCGTCGACGACGGTGCCCGGCTCGACCGGGTAGCGGTACTCGATCCGGAAGTTCGGCCTGCGGTTGGCGATCGCGGTCAGCTCGGCCCGGTGCGGCACCATCTCGGGCTGACGCGCGTAGTGCAGGAAGGTGACCTCGCCGCTGAAGCCCTCGGCGTCGAGGGTGCGCAGCATCGACAGCACCGGGGTGATGCCGCTGCCGCCGCTGACCAGCAGCACCCGGTCCGGGCGACGCTCGGGCAGGGCGAACACGCCCGCGGCGGGTGCCAGGTCGACGACCATGCCCGGCTTAGCGTGTTCGTGCAGGTAGTTCGACACCAGCCCGCCCGGGTGCGCCTTAACCGTCAGCTGGAGGAAGCGGTCGCCGCGGCTCTCCGGATCGATCGGCGAGTAGCAGCGGGTGTGCCGGACGCCGTTGATGGAGACGCCGATCTGCACGTACTGGCCCGCGCTGTGGCCGCGCCACTGCCGGGAGGCGCGCAGGGTGAGCGTCACCGAACCGGGCACCGCGTGCGAGACATGGGTGACCTCGGCGCGCAGCTCCCGCGCGGTGAGCGCGGGCGAGACCAGCTCCAGGTACCGGTCCAGCGGATGCGGCGTCGTCAACGTCTGCACCAGGTCGATCAGTCCCACCATGCGTCTTGCCCCTCTGCGGAAGTTGTGCGGCATGCGATTCACATTTCAGTGCACGCCTGTACACTCACCAGTGTGCCGGATGGACCCAGCCCGCTGTCAACCGGCAAAGATGTGAGGCGGGCAACATATCCAGGGAAGCGACTATGGTGAACGGATGTATGCTCACCGATGTGACTGAGCAGGCAGGAACCCGCAACGAGCGCAAGGCGCACACCCGTGCGGCCCTCCTCGAAGGCACCCTGACGCTGGCCGCCGACCGCGGATTCGCGGCGTTGAGCCTGCGGGAGATCGCCCGCTCGGCCGGCATCGTGCCGACCGCGTTCTATCGCCATTTCGCCTCGCTCGACGACCTCGGCGCCACGCTGGTCGACGAGGGCGTGACGGCGCTGCGCCTGGCATTGCGCGAGGTCAGACGCAAACCGGACGCACATCTGGCCGATACAGTGCGCTTCGTGTTCGAGCAGGTCAGGGCCAAGCGCGCGCTGTTCGGCTTCCTCATCCGCGAGCGCCACGGCGGGCCCGCCCCGCTGCGCCAGGCGATCGCGATGGAGATGCAGCTGATCGTGCGCGAGATCGTGGCCGATCTGTCCCGGCTGCGCGCACTGGACACCTGGAGCACCACCGAGCTCGAGATCGCGGCCGACCTACTGGTCACCACGGTCACCGACGGGATCGCCGCCTACGTCGCGGCGACACCGCGCGAGGAGTCGGCGGTGGTCGAACGCACCGTCATGCAGATGCGCCTGATCGCGCTTGGCATCGGCGGCTGGGTTCCCAAAACCGCTGACTGAGGGATGTTTCCGGGGCTGTGGCCGCATGCGGTCCATGGTGTAACACACCCCACATGCCGCACAGCCGGAATTTCAGAGTACGGGCGTACACACAGTGCGGGCCGCCCCGTTCTGGTGAACCACCACTACGCCGCGGTCACCGTGGACGCGGGCGCGCGCACCGGCAGCAGGACGAGCAGACCCGCCGCCAGGACGACGAGCAGTCCAGCGATCCCGGCCCGGTCGCTGTGGAAGACCGACACGAACACACCGAACAGCAGGGGCGCGAGGAACGAGACCGCCCGCCCGGTGGTGGTGTACAGCCCGAACAGCTGACCCTCCCGCCCTGGCGGCGCCAGCCGCGCCAGGAACGAGCGCGCCGAGGCCTGCGCGGGCCCGACGAACACGGTGAGCGCGAGCCCGAAGATCCAGAACATCAGCGAGCCCGACACCACCAGCAGCACCAGCCCGCACGCGAGCATCCCGATCAGCGAGGCCACGATCACCCGCTTGGGCCCGAGGGTGTCGTCGAAGCGACCCGCCGCGATCGCCGCCGCGCCCGCCACGACATTGGCGGCGATGCCGAACAGCAGCACATCGGCGTCGGCGAAGCCGTAGACCTGCACCGCGAGCACCGCGCCGAAGGTGAACACCCCGGCCAGCCCGTCCCGGAAGACCGCGCTGGCGAGCAGGAACCACACGGTGTGCCGGTCGCGCGCCCACAGCTCGCGCACATCGCGCCACAGCACCCGATAGGAACCGAGCAGCCCGGCCCGCGCCGCGCCGGGGTCGGCGGTGGTGCGCGGGAGTTCGGGCACCGCGAACAGCACCGGCAGCGCGAAGACGGTGAACCAGACCGCCGCCAGCACGATGGCCAGGCGCACGTTGAGCCCCTGGTCGGTGGGCATGCCGAGTACGCCGCGGGTGTCGCCGTCCCCGGCCAGGAACCCCACGTAGCAGATCAGCAGCAGCACGATGCCGCCGAAATAGCCCATCGCCCAGCCGAATCCGGAGACCCGCCCGACCGTGGCCGGTGTCGAGACCTGCCGCATCATGGCGTTGTAGGGCACACCGGCCAGCTCGAACACGGCCGAGGCGAAGGCCAGCAGCGCCAGCCCGAGCCACAGATCGTGGTAGTCGTCGTGGACGAAGAACATCAGCGACATCGCGCCGACGGTGAGCGCGGTCAGGGTCGCCAGCGCTCGCTTGCGGGAGCCGACCGCGTCGAAGTACTGCCCGCAGACCGGCGCGGTCAGCGCGACGACCAGGCCCGCCGCCGCCAGCGCCCAGCCCAGCCAGGCGCTGGCCGGGGTGTCACCGGGCAGGTCGTCGCCGACCTTGTCGGTGAGATACACCGAGAACACGAAGGTCAGCGTGACGGCCTGGAACGCCGAGGACCCCCAGTCCCACAATCCCCACGCCACTACCTGCCCGCGCCCGGCCGCCTCGCCGACGGTCTCGGCCGCGTTCACCTCGGTCATGGCCGAAGCGTAATGGGGATCACGCCTCCCGGCAGGACACATCGGCGTTTCGGCACGCCGTCATTCATATGAACCTGGTTGCATAGTACCGAGCGTTCCGGATACCCTCGTCCCATGGCACTGGAGCACGCGCTGCTGGTCTCGCTCAGCGAACGGGCCGGCTCGGGCTATGAACTCGCTCGCCGATTCGACAAGTCGATCGGCTATTTCTGGAGTGCCACCCACCAGCAGATCTACCGGGTACTCAAGCGTATGGAGGATTCCGGCTGGGTGACCGTGGAATCGGTCGCCCAACAGGGAAAACCCGACAAGAAGGTGTACTCGGTGGCCGCCGCGGGCCGGACCGAGCTCGCCCGCTGGATCGCCGAACCCACCGAGTACAGCCCGTCCCACGACGAACTCGGCGTGAAGATCCGCGGCGCCGCGCACGGCGACATCGACGCCGTGCTGGGCGAGGTGGCCCGCCACCGCGCCCAGCACGCGCAGCGGCTCGACGAGTACCGCCTCAGCGAGAAGAAATTCTTCCCGGCGCCGGACCAGCTCTCCGGCGCCGCTCTGCACCAGTATCTGGTGCTGCGCGCGGGCATCCGCGCGGAGTCCGGCTACGTCGAATGGTGCGACGAAGTACTGCAGGCCCTGCGACCCCGAAAAGGTGACGACCTTCCATGACTTCCTATCCCCACCTGTTCGAGCCACTCGACCTCGGCCACACCACCCTGCGCAACCGGGTGGTCATGGGCTCCATGCACACCGGCCTCGAGGACCGGGCCTGGGACACCAACAAGCTGGCCGCCTACTTCGCCGAGCGCGCCCGCGGCGGGGTCGGCCTGATCATCACCGGCGGCTACGCCCCCAACCGGACCGGCTGGCTCGCGCCGTTCGGCGGCAAGCTGACCACCAAGTCCGAGGCCTACCGCCACCGCCGGATCACCAAGGCGGTGCACGACGAGGGCGGCAAGATCGCCATCCAGATCCTGCACGCCGGTCGCTATTCCTACATGCCGACCAGCGTCTCGGCCTCGGCGATCAAGTCCGCGATCAACCCGTTCAAGCCGCGCGCGCTCTCGGCCAAGGGCATCGAGAACACCATCGACGACTACGCGCGCTGCGCCGAGCTGGCCAAGTTCGCCGGCTACGACGGCTGCGAGATCATGGGTGGTGAGGGCTATTTCATCAACCAGTTCCTCGCGCCCAGGGTGAACAAGCGCACCGACAAGTGGGGCGGCACCGCCGAGAACCGGCGCAGGCTGCCCGTGGAGATCGCCAAGCGCATCCGCGCCGCCGTCGGCCCCGACTTCATCATCGTGTTCCGGCTGTCGATGGCCGAGCTGGTGGAGAAGGGCCAGACCTTCGAGGAGATCATCGCGCTGGCCCAGGAACTGGAAGCCGCGGGCGTCGACATCCTCAACACCGACATCGGCTGGCACGAGGCGCGGGTGCCCACCATCGTCACCTCGGTGCCGCGCGCGGCGTTCGTGGAGTTCACCGCCAAGGTCGCCCGCCGGGTGAACATCCCGGTCTGCGCGTCCAACCGGATCAACATGCCCGAGATCGCCGAGGAGATCCTCACCCGCGGCGACGCGGCGCTGATCTCGCTGGCCCGGCCGCTGCTGGCCGATGCCGAGTGGGCCAACAAGGCCGAGGGCGACCGCGCCGACGAGATCAACACCTGCATCGCCTGCAACCAGGCCTGCCTCGACCACGCCTTCGGCAACAAGAAGGTGTCGTGCCTGGTCAACCCGCGCGCGGGTAGCGAGACCACGTTGCAGCTGCTGCCGACCCGGCGCGCCAAGCGATTCGCGGTGGTCGGTGCCGGTCCGGCCGGTCTGTCGGCCGCGGTCAGCCTGGCCGAACGCGGTCACCACGTCGACCTGTTCGAGGCCGACGACAAGATCGGCGGCCAGTTCGACATCGCCCGCCGCATCCCCGGCAAGGAGGAGTTCGACGAGTCGATCCGCTACTTCCGCCGCAAGATCGAACTCACCGGCGTCACCCTGCACCTGGAGAAGCGGGTCAGCGCCGACGAGCTGATCGCGGGCAGGTACGACTCGGTGGTGCTGGCGACCGGCGTGCGCCCGCGTATCCCCAACATCCCCGGCATCGACCACCCGATGGTGCTGTCCTACGCCGAACTGGTGAAGGAGGAGAAGCCGGTCGGCAAGAAGGTCGCGGTGATCGGCGCGGGCGGCATCGGCTACGACGTGAGCGAATTCCTCACCGTCGAAGGACATCCCACCCTCAAGCTCGACGAGTGGAAGGAGGAGTGGGGTGTGGACTCCGAGGACGAGCAGGTCCGCGGTCAGCTCAAGCAGCCCAAGCCCTCCCCCGCCGCCCGCGACGTGGTGCTGTTGCAGCGCAAGTCGACCCCGTTCGGCAAGGACCTGGGCAAGACCTCCGGCTGGGTGCACCGCGCCGCGCTCAAGGCCAAGGGCGTCGAACAGGTCGGCGGCGTGAACTACGAGCGCATCGACGATCAGGGCCTGCACATCAGCTTCGGTGAGAAGCACGAGAAGCCGCGGGTGATCGAGGTCGACAACGTGATCGTCTGCGCGGGCCAGGAATCGGTGCGCGAGCTGGAAGAGCCGCTGCGTGCGGCGGGCGTGGACCTGCACCTGATCGGTGGCGCCGACGTGGCCGCCGAGCTCGACGCCAAGCGGGCCATCGCCCAGGGCACCCGCCTGGCGGCGCGCCTGTAACCGCAGACCCGGTCGTCCGACGCGAGGGACGATCGCCGCACCGCCCCGTACACCGAACTCGCATCCGGTGTGCGGGGCGGTGTTCTGCGTCCACGACGATAGGCGCGGATCGCTAACCGGCGGCCGTGTCGCGCACGAGGGCGCGCAAGGCACGTCCGTCCGAGGTCTGGAACCAGGACAGATGGCCGAGCAGCCAGTCACGGTAGGCGATCTCGGCATTGCGCGGCTCGGCGGCGACACTCAGGAAGTAGTCGATCTCCGACAGCTCGTAGCCGAGATGGACCAGCGGGAGGAGGTCGGCGAGCAGCACCTGTTCGGCGGCCGCGAGCGGCCGCTCGGATCGGTAGCCCTCGAGCAGCGCGCGCACCTGCTCCGCGCGGACGTGGGCAGGCCCACCGTCCCGCAGCGACACCCAGTCCACCGCAGCGCGTTCGATCGCGGTGGCGAGGTCGAAGACGGCCGTGGTGCGGTCGGCCAGGCCGAAGTCGAAGACCGAGGTGACCTCGGAGCCCGTCCAGAGCAGATTGGTCGCGTGCCAGTCGCCGTGCGTCCACAGCGGAGTGACTCCGGTGAGATCGACGCGCAGGTCCGGGATTTCGGCCCGCCAGTCCCGATCGGCGAGGAAACGGGCGACGGCGGGGCGGCGGGCGATGTGCCACTCGAAGGAACGCGCGACGTCGTCGCCGTGCAGGCCGGCGATCAGGGGCCGAGCCGGTCGCGCCGGAGCGTCGAAACCCGCTGCGGCCAGGTGCATCCGGGCCATCATCGCACCGGCGGCAGCCGCATCGGCGGTGTCACCGTACGGCGTCCAGGAGAAGTCGGCGCGATACCGGTCCTCGCCCACCCCCGCCCGCTGGACTTCGTAGACGAAGCCGGACGCGCCACCGACAGGCCGAGCGCCGAGAGTTGCCCGGACTTCGGGCACCGGGATGCCCCCGGCGCGCAGGTGCGCCATGAATCTGTGTTCCTCGGCGAGCGCGGCCAGGTCACGGAGGTGCAGCGGCAGCCGCTTCACCACGACCGTGGCCCCGTCACCCAATCGCACGCCCACCGTCGACGACAGCGGACGCGCACTGCGCCACACGATCTCGACGGGCTCGGCTCCGCCCCAGGTCGCCTCGACGGCCCCGGCGATCTCGTCCTCGGTCGGCGACGGCCAGGTCGGCGCGGCGGACGACTCATCGCCCATTCCGAACACCTGGTGTTCAGCCATCACGGCCACCGCCGATCGGCGGGTCCGGCCGGAAGACGAGAGTGCGCGGCGGCTCGAGGGTGCGCGGCGCTTCGGGATCGGCACAGCGGTTCGGCGATTCGGTCGTCATGGCAGGGGTCAGCCTAGGGCCACGGCGGACCCGATCGACTGAGCTCGGTGCGCGACGTGGCCACCGACCGGCCGGGACCGATCCCCTAAGCTCCCCGTGTGAGCTTGCCCTCCCCCACTGCAGACAATCGTGCCGTCGTCACCGGCGCGTCCTCCGGAATCGGCACCGCGCTGGCCGCCGAACTGGCCGGACGCGGTTACTCGCTGATCCTGGTCGCGCGGCGTGGTGAGATCCTCACCGAACTGGCCCAGCGGCTGACGCTGGCGCACGGGATCACCGCCGAGGTGCGCGCGGTCGACCTCGCCGACCGGACCCAGCGGGCGAGCCTGGTCGACGAACTCGCCGTGCGCGATATCGCGGTCCTGTGCAACAATGCGGGCATCGCCACCTTCGGCCCGGTCGCCGAGCTGGACTTCGCCTACGAGCGCGCGCAGATGGAACTCAACGCGACCGCCGTGCACGACCTGACCCTGGCCGTGCTGCCGGGCATGATCGAGCGCAAGGCGGGCGGCATCCTGATCAGCGGCTCGGCCGCGGGCAACATGCCCATCCCGAACAACGCCACCTACGCCGCGTCCAAGGCGTTCGCCAACACCTTCTCCGAGTCGCTGCGCGGCGAGCTCAAGGGCACCGGCGTCAACGTCACCCTGCTGGCGCCCGGCCCGGTGCGCACCGAGACCCCGGCGCCCGAGGACGCCTCGATCGTGGACAGGATGGTCCCCGACTTCCTCTGGGTCTCCTCCGAGTACACCGCCAAGGTCTCCATCGACGCGCTGGCCCGCAACAAGATGCGCATCGTGCCCGGCCTGATCAGCAAGGGCATGAGCGTCGCGGGGAACTACGGTCCGCGCGCGGTGACCGCCCCGATCGCCGGCGCGTTCTACAAGAAGCTGGGCGGCTGATCATCCCCTGACGGGTCGCCCGTGTCAGCAACCCGTCAGGAACTCCGCCCGGGTGGTCAAGGACTCGTCAATACCGAGTTCAGCGGCCCGCGCACGGCGTAGTCCTGGAATCGGCCCCGCCATCGGAACGCGGGGGCGTCCCCAGGAGACCACCGTGACGTTGCTCGACATCTTCCCGTCGTTGCGCGCGACCACCGTGCCGCGGCTCGACCCCGCTGTCTGGCCGGCCGACACCCACTACGACCAGGACGGCCGGATCACCCTCGGCACGGTCGCCCTCGCCGATCTCGCCGACGAGTTCGGCACCCCCGTGCACGTGGTCGACGAGGCCGAGGTGCGCGAGCGCTGCCGCGCCTACCGCAAGCACTTCCCCGATGCCGAGATCGTCTACGCGGGCACCGCGCTGATGGTGGGCGCGGTGGCGCGCTGGGTCGTCGAGGAGGGCCTGTCGGTGCAGGTCGGGTCCGCGGGTGAGCTGTCGGTCGCGCTGGCCGCAGGCATCGAGCCGCGCCGGATCGTGCTGCACGGCAACGGCAAGACCTTCGACGAGCTGAAGACCGCCGTCGGCTGTGGCGTCGGCCGCATCGTCGTCGGGTCGCTCACCGAGATCACCCTGCTGGCCGCGCTGGCCACCGCGCCCCAGCAGATCCTGCTGCGCGTCGCCACCGGGATCGATGTGCCCGGCGGCCCGCAGTTCGGCTTCCCGCTCGGCAGCGATTCGTTCGAGACCGCGGTCGCCCGGATCGCGACCCAGCCGAATCTCCAGCTCATCGGCCTGCACTGCCACCTGGGAGCGCAGATCCACAATCCGGACCACTACGGCGAGGCCATCCGCCGGATGGTCGGCGAGCTGGCCTGGATCGACAACGAATACGGCATGCTGCTGACCCACCTCGACATCGGCGGCGGGCACGCGGTGGCCTACCGCAGCGGCGACGCCGAACTGAACCTGCGCGAACTCGCCGACATCCTCGACGACGCGCTCGACGCCGCCTGCGCCCGGCACCGCTTCCCCCGCCCCGCGATCACCATGGAACCGGGCCGCGCGATCGTCGCCAGGGCGGGCGTCACGCTGTACCGGGTGCTCTCGATCACCGAGACGGCCGAGGGCGGGCATCGCGTGATCGTCGACGGCGGCAGCTGCGGTGGGCAGTGCCGCGGGCAGGGTGGCGCGCTGGTGGTCAACCGGCATCCCACCGGCGCGCAGCTGACGGCGTCGATCGCGGGCAGGCACAGCGAATCCGGCGAACTCATCGCCACCGAGGTACGGCTGCCTGCCGATCTGCGTCCCGGCGAAGTGCTCGCGCTGCCGTGCACCGGCGCGTACCACCACGGGCTGGCCTCGACCTACAGCACCGTCGGCAGACCGCCGATCGTCGCCGTCGCCGAGGGCCGCGTCCAGCAGCTCCGGCGCCGGGAGACGACGGCCGATCTGCTGATGCGTGAACTCGGCTGAACCGGGCATCGGGCGCCGTCAGGGGCTGGTGGCGACGCCCGTACCGAGCCTAGGATCGGACATGTCGGGGAAATCGAACAAATCCGACCGACGAGGCAGCCATGAAGACCGACACGACACATCAGGCAGGCAGGCGCCGACTGTTCCTGGGTCTCGCGGTAGTGGGTGCGACCCTCACCCTTCCGCTGACGGTGGCGGCACCCGCCATCGCCGCGCCCGCCGTCACCCCCGGCGTGGTGCAGACCGAGTATCCGCGCTGCGACGACTGGAACCACCGCGGCTGGGAGTACTGCGACCGCGACCGCGGCTACCGCTGTGACAACGACTGGTACGGCCGCGACCACCGGTACGACCGCGACTGGGAATACTGTGACCGTGGCCGCGGCGGCGGCTATCACAACTGGTTCCCCTGGGGCTGGTTCGGCAGCAGCTGAGACCCATCGCCCCGCATCGCACGACCGGGGACGACCACCGGCCGTGCGATGACCGGTGCTCGCTAGCGCCGCCGCGTGCCGAAGATGCTGCGGCTGATCTCCCGGCCCGCCGCACTGGCCGCTGAGCGCAGGAAGCTCTTCACCGCCGGGTTCTTCATGATCCGCTCGGCCGCCGAATCCTCTTCCGGCTGTGCGCGTCCCGGCGCCCGCGGCGCCTCGGGGGCCGGATCGGCGGCGGCCACACTCGCCAGCAGCATCTCGTAGGCCGATTCGCGATCGATGCTCTGTCCGTACTTGCCCTGCAGCGGACTCGACAGGGCCTTGGACTTGATCGCCTCGTCGCCGATGGTGTCCATCAGCGAGCGCGGCGGCGCGATCTTGGTCCAGGCCACCGGGGTCGGCGCGCCCTTCTCCGAGAGCACGGTGACCACGGCCTCGCCGGTGCCCAGCGAGGTCAGTGCCTCCTCCAGGTCGTACACCGTCGACTTGGGATAGGTCCGCACCGTCTTCGACAGCGCCTTCTGATCGTCGGGGGTGAACGCGCGCAGCGCGTGCTGGATGCGCGCGCCGAGCTGGGACAGCACCGGATTCGGGATGTCGGTGGGCAGCTGGGTGCAGAAGAACACGCCGACACCCTTGGACCGGATCAGCTTCACCGTCTGCTCGACCTGCTGCAGGAACGCCTTGGACGCCTCGGCGAAGAGCAGGTGCGCCTCGTCGAAGATGAAGACCAGCTTGGGCTTGTCGACGTCGCCCACCTCGGGCAGCGTCTGGAACAGATCGGCGAGTACCCACATCAGGAAGGTGGAGAACAGCACCGGGCGCGCCGCCTGCTGGCCGAGCTCGAACAGCGTGATCACGCCCTGGCCGCCCGCGGTGCGCAGCAGATCGGCCGGATCGAGTTCGGGTTCGCCGAAGAACGTGTCGCCGCCCTCGGCCTCCAGGTTCACCAGGGCGCGCAGGATCACTCCCGCCGTCTGCGCCGAGACGCCGCCGATGCCCTTGAGGTCTTCCTTGCCCTCGGGGCTGGTCAGGTGGGTGATCACCGCGCGCAGGTCCTTGAGATCCAGCAGGGCGAGGCCGCGCTGGTCGGCCCAGTGGAAGATCAGGCCGAGCGTGGATTCCTGGGTGTCGTTGAGGCCGAGCACCTTGCTGAGCAGGATCGGGCCGAACGAGGAGATGGTCGCCCGGATCGGCACGCCGATGCCGCCGGTGCCGAGCGAGACGAACTCGGTGGGGAAACCGCTCGGCGCCCAGTCGGTGGCCCCGGTCTCGGCGGCTCGCGCGGTGATCTTGTCGTTGGTCTGACCCGGTTCGCTCAAGCCGGACAGGTCGCCCTTGATGTCGGCCATCACCACGGGAACGCCCGCCCGGGACAGGTGCTCGGCGATGCCCTGCAGCGTCTTGGTCTTGCCGGTGCCGGTGGCGCCGGCGACCAGACCGTGCCGGTTCATCATCCGCAGCGGAATCCGCACCCGCGCAGCGGGATCGGTGGCGCCGTCGACCATCACGGTGCCGAGTTCGAGCGCGGGTCCGTCGAAGGCGTAGCCCGCCGCGATCTCGGCGGCCGCGCCGGACGCCGCGGGCGCCTGCGCCGCTTCGGCGCTCGTCGCGGCGGCTTCCGCCTCGGCGGCTTCCGCGGCCGCGGCGGCCTCCGCGGCGACCCGCGCCGCCTCCTCGGCCGCCTTGCGGGCCGCTGCCGCCTTCTCCTGGGGGGTGGTCATTCGCGCGTCCTCCGTCTGGTCACAACTGCCGTACGCAAGAAATGCTCGAAACGTCTGCCGGGGAATTCCAAGCAAACTGTATCGCCCGTTAGGGTGGCTCAGGTGTCAGACAAACTCTTGGTCTGGATGGATTGCGAGATGACGGGGCTCCGCCTCGACAGCGACAAGCTGATCGAGATCGCCGCGCTCGTGACCGACAGCGACCTGAATATTCTCGGTGACGGTGTCGACATCGTCATCCACGCCGACGACGCGGCGCTGGCCTGCATGCCCCCGGTCGTCGCCGACATGCACGCGAAATCCGGTCTCACCGAAGAGGTTCGGCGCTCCACCGTGACCCTCGAGCAGGCGCAGGCCGAGGTACTCGACTACATCCGCCAGTACGCGCCCACCGCGCGCACGGTGCCGCTGTGCGGTAACTCGATCGCCACCGACCGCGGCTTCATCGCCCGCGACATGCCCGAACTCGACGAGCATCTGCACTACCGGATGGTCGACGTGAGCTCGATCAAGGAGCTGTGCCGCCGCTGGTACCCGCGCATCTACTTCGGGCAGCCGGAGAAGGGCCTGGCGCACCGCGCCCTGGCCGACATCAAGGAATCCATCCGCGAGCTCGAGTACTACCGCCGCACCGCGTTCGTGCCGCTGCCCGGCCCGTCCACCACGGAGATCGCGGCGGTCGCCGAGGCCGTCACCGAGGCCGTCGATGTCACCGGAACAAGCCCACGACCAGCCGATTAGGGCCTGGGGGCCGAGACAGGCTACTATTTACCGCGCCGGTGAATAACCGGTGATGGTGACTGTAGTTCAGTTGGTAGAGCACCAGGTTGTGATCCTGGCTGTCGCGGGTTCGAGTCCCGTCAGTCACCCCTAGTGAGAAGGCCCGGTCCGTAAGGACCGGGCCTTCTGCATTCCCGGCCCTTCATGTCACACTCGCGGCCCCGCCGTCGTCGACTCGGTGAACCACCGAGAGAAGTGAGGATTTCGAGCATGGGTATCGACGAACTGCGCGGCACCGTCCAGGGCACCGTGCTGCTGCCGGGTGACGCGGACTTCGAGCAGGCCGCCCGGCCGTGGAACGTGGCGGTGACCCAGTCCGTCGGCGCCGTCGTCACGGCCGCCGACGCCGACGACATCGCCGCCGTCGTGCGCTGGGCGGCCGGCGCCGGCCGCACGGTGGTGACCCAGCCGACCGGCCACGGCGCCACCGGCGACATCGACGACGCCGTGCTGCTGCGCACCGGCGCGCTCGACGACATCGCGATCGATCCGGCCGCGCGGCGGGCCAGAGTGGGGTCCGGCGCCCAGTGGGGCCGCGTGCAGGCCGCCGCGGCGGCGCACGGGCTGTCCGGCCTGGCGGGCAGCAACCCCGTCGTCGGCGTGACCGGCTACACCCTGGGCGGCGGCTTCGGCTGGCTGGCCCGCGCGCACGGCTGGGCGTCGAACGCGGTCCGCGCGTTCGACATCGTCGACACCGACGGCGTCCGGCGCCGGGTCGACGCCGCGTCCGATCCCGACCTGTTCTGGGCGCTGCGCGGCGGCGGTGGCGATTTCGCGATCGTCACCGCGCTCGAGTTCGATCTGGTCGAGCTGCCCCAGCTCTACGGCGGCCGGGTGAGCTGGTCGGCCGAGCGCACGCACGAGGCGTTCGAGCTGTTCACCGCGCTCACCACCGACGCGCCCGCCGAACTGTCGGTGTGGCTGCAGCGCTATCAGCTGCCGGGCGCGGCGCCGACGGTCGCGATCGACTTCGCCTACCTCGGCGACCCGGCCGACGGCCGCGCGCTGACCCGGGGCCTGGACGCGCTGCCGGGCGCGCTCGTCGACACCAGGGCGGCGATGACGGCCGACCAGCTCGGCACCATCACCGCCGAGCCGACCGATCCGAGTCCGTCGCTCTCACGGGGTGAGCTGCTCACCGACCTCGGCGACGCGGTGGTGAAGACGCTCATCGACGCGCCGGTGGCGCCGCTGCTCAACATCCAGCTCCGCGGCCTTGGCGGAGCGCTCGCCGAATCCGGCCCGCACGACGGCGCCCGCGGGCCGGTCACCGAGCCCTACGCGCTCTACCTCCTCGGCCTCGGCCTGCCGCATCTGGTCGACGACGTCACCGCGGGCTTCGCCACCATCCTCGACGAGCTCGGCCCGCACATCACCGGCGCCAAGCCCTACACCTTCCTGGCGCCCGGCGAATCGGCGAGCGCGGCGTTCGAGGCGGCGACGCTGGCCCGGCTGCGCCTGCTCAAGCAGGACCGCGACCCGCACGGCGTCCTGCGGGCCAACTTCCCGGTCCTGGGCTGACGCTATCGGGCGGCGGCGCGGCTCGCCCGATGTCTGCGCACGGCCGAGCGGTTCGCGCAGGCCGGGCTGCAGAAGCGCTGCCTGCCGTTGCGTGAGGTGTCGGCGTACACCCGCGCGCAGCCCTCGGCCGCGCAGCCACCGAGGCGATCCATGCCGAGCCCGGTCAGGTGCAGCGCGGTGCCGACGGTGATGAGCGCCGCGATCTGCCGGTCGGTGGGGACGCCGGGATCGCGGAAATGCAGGTGCCAGCCGTCGCCCGCGTGATCGGTCAGCCGGGGCGCCGAGGCGTACTCGCCGAGCAAGGTGTTCAGCAGGGCGGCGCGCGCGGTGTGGTCGGCGCATTCCACCACCCGGCGCCAGCGCGCCAGAAACGCCGTCACGGAGGCGAGATCGGCGGCGGTGGGCGCGGTGGCCAGCACCAGTCCCGACGCCACGCAGCGCTCGCCCAGCTCCGCCGCGTTGGCGCACGGCCGGTTGAGCAGATCGACGCCGAGCTGCACCGGCTCCCGTCCGTAATGGTTGTAATGCACAATGCCATTACATCAGACTCGAAGCATGACCAGCCACCCCACGCACACCTGGCGGATCGAGTCCTGCCACCGCACCAGCGAGGGCCTCGTCGCCTATCAGCGGTGCCGCTGCGGCGCCCGCCGCGTCGTCGTCGGCGATCCCGGCGTCAGCATCTCGGGCGAACTGCGCGGCCACGACGACGGGCTCGCCGCGACCGCCTGAGGCTCTCCGACCAGGGCCATGACGAACATCACGTTTGCCCGCTACACTCTGGACCACTGCCCAGATGTGGGGCATATCTCGTCAGCGTTCGACCGGAAAGACCACTTGATGAAGCGTTCCACCGTCGTCGCGGCCTTCGCGGCCGCCACCGCGCTCGGCCCGATCGCGGGGACCGCGGCGGCCGAGTCGCCCGGCCTGCCCCTGTCCCCGTATGTCGCCGCCGCGCCGACGGCCACCGGCGATTTCGGCCTGCCCAGCGACAAGCCAGAGTCCGGCTCGGCGCAGAGCGGCTCGACCACCGGCGTCGAGACCACCGGGTCCTCCGGCACCGGCTCGGCCGGCCTGCCCAATCTGGACCGGTTGCTGTTCGGCGGCCGCATCCTCTGCGGTGCCCTCGGCAGCGCGCTGGCCGTCGCGGGCGAGGCGATGATGGACTGCGCCGACCTGCCGACACCCGCCTGACCCACCCCGCAACGAAACGAAGGGCCACCGGAAATCTCCGGTGGCCCTTCGTTTGCCGTGTGGATCAGGGGGCGTCGGCGTTGCCCGCCTTCCATTCCGGCCACGCGATGTTCCAGTCGCCGAGGCCGTCGACACCGGACAGGGTGCCGCCGACGGTGTTCTTGATGATCGTGATGTCACCACGCTTGGCGTTCTCGTACACCCAGCGGGCGTTCGCCGGGCTCAGGTTCAGGCAGCCGTGGCTGGCGTTGGAGTAGCCCTGCTGCCCGATCGACCACGGTGCCGAGTGGAAGAAGATGCCGCTGTAGGAGATTCGCGTCGCGTAGTCGACCGGGGTGCGGTAGCCGTCCGGCGAGTTCACCGAGACGCCGTAGGTCGAGGAGTCCATGATGATCTTCTCGTGCCGGTCGCTGACGATGTAGATGCCGTTGTCGGTGGGCGTGGAATCCTTGCCCATCGAGGTCGGCATGGTCATGATCACCTGACCGTTGCGCTCCACCGTCACCTGGTGGGTGTTGTCGTCGGCGGTGAAGACCTGCGCGTCGCCCACGGTGAAGAACGAGTGGATGTTGTCCTGACCGAACAGGCCCTTGCCGAGGTCCTTGCCGTAGACGTTCACATCGATGGTCACCTTGGTGCCCGGTGCCCAGAAATGCTCTGGGCGCCACCGCACTTCGCGGTTGTTCACCCAGTAGAAGGCGCCCTCGACCGCGGGCTCGGTGGTGATCTTGATGGCGTCCTGGGCGGCCCGGCGATCGGGGATGTTCTCGTCGAACTGGATGGCCACCGGCTGACCGATGCCGACCACTTCGCCCTCGCCGGGCAGCAGGTACGGCTTGGTCTGACTGTTCGGGGAGCTCGTGGTGAAGCTGAGCGTCGTCGAGTTCACGCCGCCGAGGCCCATCGCCGAGGCCGTCAGCTGGTAGGTCTTGCCGTACCCGAGCACCTCACTGGTCGCCCAGGAGCGGCCGTCGGCCGCCAGCTGGCCCGCGACCGCGCGGCCCTCCCTGTTGGTCAGCGTGACCTCGGTGAACTTGCCGTCCTCGACCTGGAAGGCCATCGGCATGCCGGGCGAGACGCCGACCTGCCCGTCCTTGATGGTCGACACCAGCTTCGGCTTGATGAGTTCGGTGATCGGGTTGCGGTCGATCGCGACCTCGACCCCAGCGCCCTCGGCGGCCGAGCAGGCGGACGCGCCGAGCGCGAACACCGCCAGCAACGCCACCGGAACGATCGTCCGCAGCGACCGATGTCGCCCCCGCGTCTTACTCATGTCAACCCCGTTTCCGTACCGACGCAATAACTGTGTGCGCCGCAGATCCCACCGACGCCTATCGCTCGTGCCATCCGCGCCGGCGGGGGCGGACGAGATCGTCGTCCCGCCATTCTGCCAGCCCGCCCGGTCGCCACCAACGGGAAAGGCCCCGCGACACGACCAAGTCACAATCGTTAGATACGCGGCGGGGCCTCCGCCGTTAACAACACGAAGGGCTCGGCATTGCCGCTGGTCAGAGCCCGATTTCACTTTCCGGCCCCAAGCCTGTTAATGTTTGTTCCGCACCGGAGAGCGGGGCTGAGGGAGACACCGAGAGGTTCTCTCCCAGAGTCGCGGTCCGAGCAAACCAAGCGCCATTAGCTCAATTGGCAGAGCAGCTGACTCTTAATCAGCGGGTTCGGGGTTCGAGTCCCTGATGGCGCACAACAGACCGCATCCCGGCAGTTACCGAAACTGCCGGGATGCGGTCTTTCTACGTCCGGGTCGCCCGTTCGGTAACGGTCACGAGGTCGTTATCGAAATGCCATGGACAGCGGTCGTCACATCACAGCAGTCCCGATCCGGACACGCTGGAGCTGCGCAAACGCTCCCGAAACCAGATTTGGGCAAACTTTTTCTGTGACGCGCGGCACATCGTTCGAGGCGGCAAACCCCCTGCATAGATAACGATTCTGCAACTGCGCGGGGAACCGACCAAGATCGGCAGCGTTTGCCGTTCAGATTCCGTTTACCTTCTGTTCACCCGTCGTGACCATTCTGCAATCAGGTCACAAACAGACCTGCGGTTTGGTTAGCCCCGAGGTATCCAACTTCCGGAGCACAGAACCGAACAGCGCGTGGTCTCCCCGCAGCCAGCTGTGGAGCACCGTGCGACGCGCGGACCGCCATCGAGCGAGTCCGACCACTACAGCGTCGCACATTCCCATACAGACAGAAACAACACATCGCCTGACCGGCGTGCGCCGCTGCGCGCGCTGCGCGATCCACCGCGCCCCCATCGGGGCCCGCGGTCGCCAGACAGAGATGAAGGAACAGAACAGCAATGCTCAACAAAGACAAGCTCAGCACCGTTATCGGCCGTCGTTCGCGCCGTGAGGCGTTCACCGTGGCGGTCGCCGCGGTCGGTCTGGTCGCCGTAGCCGCGTCCTCCGCCGTCTCCTTCGCCGACGACAGCGTTCCCGAGCGTGCTGCCATGGTCGTCGAGCAGGCGGAGAGCATCCCCGCCGTCGGCGCCGCCCCCGCCGTCGAGGCGATCCCCGCCCCGGCCCCCGCGCCGCAGGCCGCTCCGGCCCCCGCGCCCGCTCCCGAGGCCGCTCCGGCCCCGATGCCCGAGCCCGCCGCCCCCGTCTACCCGGACAACCTGGACGGCTGGATCCGCCAGGCCCTCGACATCATGGCCGCCAAGGGCATCCCCGGCAGCTACGAGGGCATCCACCGCAACATCATGCGCGAGTCGACCGGTAACCCCCAGGCGATCAACCTGTGGGACTCCAACGCCGCGATGGGCATCCCCTCCAAGGGCCTGCTCCAGGTGATCGACCCGACCTTCGCCGCGTACCACGTCGAGGGCACCCCCTTCGATGTCTGGAACCCGGTGTCCAACATCGTGGCGGCCTGCAACTACGCGGCGCACCGCTACGGCTCGATGGACAACGTCAACAGCGCCTACTGAGCCAGCTGACGGGTGAACGCCCGCGCCCCGGTCATCGCCGACCGGAGCGCGGGCGTTCGTCGTAGAATCGCCGGGTGCCAGACAGCGCCGATCAGGCACCCGATCACGCGCATTCCGACGCGGCCACCGCCAGCCGCGTCGCCAAGGCCCGTCGGCTGGCCGGCTACCTCTGGGATCGCGATATCCGCGGTGCCGAACTGCTCGCCCTGCCCGCGGCCACGCTGCGCAAGCTGGCCAGGGCCGCCGACACCAATCCGCCGAGCACCGGCGAGACCTGGCAGGTGGTCGCCGATCTCCTCGACCAGAAGGACGCCTGGGCCGCCCGCAACCCCGGCCACGCCGCCGCGGTGCGGGCCAACGCCGACGAGAAGCTGCTGTGGGTGAAGCCGCCCGTCACCCCGTGGACCGCCGGGTCCTGAGCGGCGCCGTCAGGAGACGACCAGCCCGATCGCGAGCGCGAACATGATCACCGCGATCAGCGAATCGAGCACCCGCCACGCGCCCGGCCGCGCGAACAGCGGCCCCAGCCGGCGCGCGCCGTAGCCCAGCGCCAGGAACCAGACGACGCTCGCGAGCATCGCGCCCGCAGCCAGGAACCAGCGATCCGGGCTCGCGTAGGTACTGGCGAAGGAGCCGAGCAGCACCACGGTGTCCAGGTAGACGTGCGGATTGAGCCAGGTCAGCGCCAGGCAGGTGAGGACCGACGCCCCGACGGCCACCGAGGCGCCCGCCGCCTCGGCGATCAGCGCCGACGAACTCAGCGCCCGTCGCGCCGCCAGCAGGGCATAGCCGAGCAGGAACGCCGCACCCGCGTACCGCGCCACGATCAGCACCGCGGGCACGGCCTCGACGACGGTCCCGAACCCCGCGACCCCGGCCGCGATCAGGACGATGTCGGACGCCGCGCAGACCGCGATCACCGGCAGCACGTGCTGCCCGCGCACGCCTTGGCGCAGCACGAACGCGTTCTGCGCGCCGATCGCCACGATGAGCGAGAGCCCGAAGCCCAATCCGGAGAGGGCGGCCAGTGCCGCGGAGGATGCCGTCACGTCTTTCGACGTTAAGAGACCATCAATTTTCAGACCAGCTAATGATTCTTCACTACCATTAGAATTTCTTACATGGATCTCCAGCTGGACCAGCTGCGCGCACTGGACGCGGTCCTCACCGAGGGCACCTTCGACGCGGCGGCGCGGCGCCTGAGTGTCACCCCGTCGGCCATCAGCCAGCGGATCAAGGCGCTGGAGGAGGCGGCGGGCCGCATCCTGGTGCAGCGCTCGAAACCGGTGCGCGCCACCGAATCCGGGCTCGCGGTGCTGCGGCTGGCCCGGCAGGTCGAACTGCTCACCGGTGACACCGCCCGCGAACTCGGCGACGTCGACCGCCCCGCCGGGCGGCCCGCGCGGATCCCGATCGCCGTCAACGCCGACTCGCTCGAGACCTGGGTGATGCCCGCCCTGGCCGCGGTGGGCAGCGGGATCTGCTTCGAGCTGCACCGCGAGGACGAGGAGCACACCACCCGGCTGCTGCGCGACGGCACCGTGATGGCGGCGATCACCGCGACCGCGACGCCCGTCCAGGGCTGCAAGGTCGTCCCACTCGGCGCCATGCGCTATCAGTCGCTCGCGACCCCGGAGTTCGTGGCGCACTGGTTTCCCGACGGCGCGCGTCCCGACGCGTACGCGCACGTGCCGATGATCCAGTTCGACCGCAAGGACGATCTCCAGTTCCGGCACGTCGGCCGCCGGTCACCCCTGCCGATCGACCCGCCGATGCACTTCGTACCGTCGTCCAACGCCTTCGGCGACGCGGTGCGGCTCGGCATGGGCTGGGGCATGCTGCCCGACCTGCAGACCGAAAAAGACAGGGCCACCGGCACACTCGTCAATATCAGCGGGCACGCCCATATCGATGTCCCGCTGTACTGGCAGCAGTGGAAACTCGACTCCCCCGCCCTGAGCAAGACCGCGGCGGCCATCGTGGCGGCCGCCGCGGACAAACTGATCCAGCCGGCGCGCTGATCGGCGAACCGTCACGTGGCGGTGATCAGACCTTCTTCACCACACTGGACTTCAGCTGCATCGGGCCGATGCCGTCCACCTTGCAGTCGATGTCGTGATCGCCGACGCCCTGCACCAGGCGGATATTGCGCACCCTGGTGCCCGCCTTGATGCCGGTCGGGCTGCCCTTGACCTTCAGTGTCTTGACCACGGTCACGGTGTCGCCGTCGGCGAGCACATTGCCCACGGCGTCGCGGATCACGTCGTCACCCGCGTCGTCGGCACCCGCGGGTGACCACTCGTTGGCGCACTCCGGGCAGACCAGCAGGGCGCCGAGCTCGTAGGTGTATTCGCAGGAACAGGCGGGACACGGGGGCAGCGAATCGCTCATCGGTAGTCCTTCGGGGCGGGTGATCAAGCGGCGGAGAGGAATTCGACGAGGACGCGGTTGATCTCGTCGGGCTGTTCGAGGTAGCCGTAGTGTCCGCAGCGTTCGATCTCGGCGTAGCGGGCGCCCGGAATCGCCTCGGCGACCTCGCGGCAGAACCGCGGCGGCACCATCTGGTCGTCGGCGAATCCGACGACGAGGCTGGGCACGGTGATCCCACCGTAGGCCGCGCGCCGATCCTGGGAGCGGTCCATCCCCAGCTGGGCGCGGGTGCCGGGGGTGCCCTTGCCCGAGGTGAATTCGAAGATGTCGAGCCACTCCTGGGCCTTGGCGGGGTCGGCCAGGGTGTGCGGGGACAGGTTCAGCATCGCCTTGACCGCCGCCGCGTACTCCGGCGGCAGCGCAATTCCCTTGTCGAACAACGCCTGTTCACCACGGTTGAGCGTGCTCGACACCGGATGCGGCCGCGCGGTGGCGGCGAACATCACCGCCTTGCCCAGCAGTTCGGGCCGCGCCAGCGCCAGCTCGGCCACCACCCGCGAGCCCATCGACGTCCCGACCACGTGCGCGGGCGCGCCGAGATGCTCGATCAGCGCGGCCGTGTCGCCGACCAGGTCGGTCATGGTGATCCCCGCCGCCGATTCCGAGGACGGCGCGATCCCCCGATTGTCGACCGTGACCACCTGGAAGCCCGCCTTCACCAGGGCGGGCACCTGATAGGTCCGCCAGACCCGGCCGGGACTGCCGCTGCCCATCACGAGCAGGACGAGCGGCCCCGACCCGGTGACGTCGTAGTTGAGCTGGATGCCGTTGAGCGAGGCGAGGGGCATATCTCTCCTGTTAGCCTGTTTGCTAAAGTTAGAAAACACCATACCGCCACAGCAGGACGGGGTTCGCCGCGGTGCCAGGACTGAGCAGGCCGCTGTACCAGATGAAGGCCGACTTCTTCAAAACCCTCGGCCACCCGGTCCGCATCCGGGTGCTGGAGCTGCTCAGCGAGCGCGAACACGCGGTCTCGGAGATGCTGCCCGAGGTCGGCGTCGAGGCAGCGAACCTGTCCCAGCAGCTCGCGATCCTGCGCCGGGCCGGATTGGTGACCGCGCGCCGCGAGGGACTCTCGGTGACCTACGAACTCACCTCGCCACGCGTGAAGGAGCTGCTGATCGTGGCTCGCGCGATCCTCACCGGCGTCGTCGCCGGACAGGCCGAACTCCTCGAGAACCCCGAGTCCACCGTGGCCTGATCCCCGCCCCCTTTCCCTGCCGCTCCACCGCCACCACTGATTGCAGACTTTCTAAACTAGCCACCTAGCAAGTTGACAAGGAGAACATCCGTGACCGCGAGTTCCGCGCCGACGACGGTTCCGACCGACCATCCGGCCATCCTGCGCTGGGTCGACGAGATCGCCGCGCTGACCACCCCCGACCGCGTCGTCTGGTGCGACGGGTCCCGTGCCGAATGGGATCGCCTGACCGGCGAACTCGTCGAAAAGGGCACCTTCGTCCGGCTGACCGGCAAGCCCAACTCCTTCTGGTGCGCCTCCGACCCCGACGACGTCGCCCGCGTCGAGGACCGCACCTTCATCTGCTCCGCCGACGCCGCCGACGCGGGACCGACCAACAATTGGGTCGACCCGGTCGACATGCGCACCGTCATGACCGAGCACTACCGCGGCGCGATGACGGGCCGCACGATGTACGTCATCGCCTTCTGCATGGGCCCGCTCGACGCCGCCGAACCGAAGTTCGGGGTGCAGATCAGCGACTCGCCGTACGTGGCGGTATCGATGCAGATCATGACCCGCTCGGGCACCCCGGTCTGGGAAAAGCTCACCGGCGAAACCGAATTCGTGCGGTGCCTGCATTCGGTCGGCGCGCCGCTGGCGGCCGGCCAGGCCGACGTGCCGTGGCCGTGCGACAGCACCAAATACATCGCGCACTTCCCCGAAGCACGCACCATCTGGAGCTACGGCTCCGGCTACGGCGGCAACGCCCTGCTCGGCAAGTCGGCGCGCCGCTGGCGGCCGGCCAGGCCGACGTGCCGTGGCCGTGCGACAGCACCAAATACATCGCGCACTTCCCCGAAGCACGCACCATCTG
>NZ_JBFAHQ010000005.1:457563-460759 GCF_040654235.1 Nocardia sp. NPDC050718
GGAGCTACGGCTCCGGCTACGGCGGCAACGCCCTGCTCGGCAAGAAGTGCTTCGCGCTGCGCATCGCGTCGGTGATCGGGCGCGACGAGGGCTGGCTGGCCGAACACATGCTCATCCTCAAACTCACCTCGCCGCAGGGCCGCACGCACTATGTGGCCGCGGCGTTCCCGTCCTCCTGCGGCAAGACCAACCTGGCGATGCTGGAGCCCGCGCTGCCCGGCTGGCAGGCCGAGACCATCGGCGACGACATCGCCTGGCTGCGTTTCGGCGCCGACGGCCGGTTGTACGCGGTCAACCCGGAGGCCGGGTTCTTCGGTGTCGCGCCCGGCACCGGCGCGCGCACCAATCCCAACGCGATCGCCACCATCGACCGCGGCAACTCCATCTTCACCAACACCGCGCTCACCGATCAGGGCGACGTGTGGTGGGAGGGGCTGACGAAACAACCGCCCGCGCACCTCACCGACTGGCGCGGCGACGACTGGACCCCGGACTCCGGAACCCCTGCCGCGCATCCGAATTCGCGCTACTGCACGCCGATCGAGCAGTGCCCGTCGGTGGCGCCGGAATGGAACGACCCGACCGGCGTGCCGATCTCGGCGATCTTCTTCGGCGGCCGCCGCGCGAGCACGGTGCCGCTGATCGCCGAGACCTTCGACTGGGCGCACGGGGTGTTCACCGCGTCGGTGCTGTCCTCGGAGACCACGGCGGCGGCCACCGGCGCGGTCGGCGTCGTGCGGCGGGATCCGATGGCGATGCTGCCGTTCCTCGGCTACCACGTGGGCGACTACTTCGCGCATTGGCTGCGACTGGGCGCAACCGCCGACGCCACGAAGCTGCCGAAGATCTTCCAGGTCAACTGGTTCCGGCGCGACGCCGACGGCACCTTCCTGTGGCCCGGCTTCGGTGACAACGTGCGCGTGCTGAAGTGGGCGCTGGAACGACTCGACGGCACCGCCGACGCCGAGTGGACGCCGATCGGCTTCGTCCCCACCGCGGGCGCGCTCGATCAGGCCGGGTTCGACGACGCCGACCGCGCGCTGGCCGAACGGGCACTGGCCGTCGACGTGGACGAGTGGGTCACCGAGACCCGGTCCATCGACGAATGGTTCGCCGGCATCGGCGGCAACCGGCTACCGGACGCGTTGCGCGAGCAGCTGGCCGCGCTGAAGTTGCGCCTGCTCGGCAACCGCTGACCATGCGGGCACTGCTGCCGACCTGGTCGGAGTGGAAGCCCGCTTTCCGGGCGCCGGGCACGGATCTGATGTCGGGGCTGATCGTGGCGCTGGTGGCACTGCCGCTGGCGCTGGGATTCGGCATCAGTTCCGGGCTCGGCGCCGCCGCCGGTCTGGCGACGGCGATCGTGGCCGGTGCGCTGGCCGCGGTGTTCGGCGGCTCACGCTTTCAGGTGTCGGGACCGACCGGCGCCATGACCGTGGTGCTGGTGCCGATCGTGCACGAACACGGCGCGTCCGGGGTGCTGACCGTCGGGCTGATGGCAGGTGTGTTGCTGATGGCGCTGGCCTTCGCCGGTGTCGGCCGTGCGGTGCGGTTCATGCCGGCTCCGGTGATCGAGGGATTCACCGCGGGGATCGCGGTCGTGATCGCGCTGCAACAGGTTCCGGGCGCGCTGGGGGTAGCGGGAGCCGAGGGCGAGAAGGTCTGGCAATCGGCGTTCGACGCCGTGCGCCGGTTCGCCGAGCATCCGGACGCGACCGCGCCGGTGACGGCACTCGTCGTCGCCGCGGCGATCCTGATCGGCGGACGGTTCCTGCCGAAGCTGCCGTTCGCGCTGGTCGCCGTCGTCGTGGCGACGGTCGTCGCGAGCGTGTTCGATCTGCCTCTCACCCGGATCGGGGCGATCCCGGCCGGGCTGCCAACGCCGTCGCTCGACTTCGTGCAGTGGGGCACACTGTCCGGGCTGCTGCTGCCCGCGCTGGCGGTCGCCGCGCTCGCCGCCCTCGAATCGTTGCTGTCGGCCACCGCGGCCGACGCCATGGCGGTCGGCACCCGGCACGATCCCGATCGCGAACTGTTCGGCCAGGGCCTGGCCAATATCGCCGCGCCGCTGTTCGGCGGCGTGCCCGCGACCGGCGCCATCGCCAGGACCGCGGTCAATGTGCGGTCCGGTGCGAGGACGCGGCTGGCGGCGCTCTTCCACGCGGTGGTGTTGGCCGCGATCGTCTATCTGGCCTCCGGGCCGGTCGCCGACATCCCGATCGCGGCGCTGGCCGGTGTGCTGCTGGCGACCACGGTGCGGATGGTGGAAGCGGCGTCGCTGGCCGCGATCGCCCGCGCGTCGCGGGGGGACGCGATCGTCATGGCACTCACCTTCCTCGTGACGGTGGCGTTCGACCTGGTCACCGCGGTGGTGGCCGGCATCGGCATCGCGCTGGTGCTCGCGGTGCGCGCGGTCGCGCGGGAGGCGAGCATGCAGCAGGTACCGCTGGACGAGGCCGACCATCTCGGCGAGGAACACGACCTGCTGCGCGACCACATCGTCGCCTATCGCATCGACGGCCCGCTGTTCTTCGCCGCCGCGCACCGCTTCCTGCTGGAGTTGTCCGAGGTCGCCGATGTGCGGGTGGTGATCCTGCGGATGTCGCGCGTCACCGCCCTCGACACCACCGGCGCCCTGGTCCTCGCCGACGCCGTGCGCAAGCTCCAGCACCGCCACATCACCGTCCTCATGTCCGGGCTGCGCGACGACCATCGCGCCCGCCTCGCCACCATGGGCGCGCTGCCCGCCGGCGGCGACGACGCGGTGTTCCCCGACACCGGCACCGCCATCAGCTACGCCCGCCGTTTCCTCCCCACCCACCGAGCCCACTGAGCACGAGCGCCACCCGACACCGCCCGGCCACTGGGTGCCGCAGCCATTGCGCGGCATCCACCGTGCAGACAGCTGGAGCATCTCCCTCACCGCGACTCGGGCCGGGAACCAGCACGCTGGTGGACGGCACACCTCGCGTGACTCCGGCAACGGAAAGCAGCACGGCTGGACGGCAGCACGGCTGGACGGCTGGACGGCAGCACGGCTGGACGGCTGGACGGCAGCACGGCTGGACGGCTGGACGGCAGCACGGCTGGACGGCTGGACGGCAGCACGGCTGGACGGCTGGACGGCTGGACCGCAGCACGGCTGGACGGCTGGACGGCTGGACCGCAGCACGGCTGGACGGCTGGACGGCTGGAC
>NZ_JBFAHQ010000005.1:460852-596757 GCF_040654235.1 Nocardia sp. NPDC050718
ACGGACGGCAGCACGGCTGGACGGCTGGACGGCTGGACCGCAGCACGGCTGGACGGCTGGACGGCTGGACCGCAGCACGGCTGGACGGCTGGACGGCTGGACCGCAGCACGGCTGGACGGCTGGACGGCTGGACGGCTGGACCGCAGCACGGCTGGGTTCGACCGGCCGGCGGAGCCGGGGCCGCGCAGGTGTCGATCTGCTGGTCGCAGCGGCGTTTCCGGGGCGCTGCGCGGAACCGGCTGTGGGACAAGGGAGCCCGCGTCTCACGCGGGTCGGTTCGGAACTGTCTGCGGTAGGCGGCCGGGGTGAGGCCGGTGGCGGCGGCGAGGTGGGTGCGCAGGTTCACCGTGGTGCCGAGGCCGCGTGGTGGCGCGACGCCGACGTGAGCGCGATGTCGATCTGCCGGTGCCAGCGCTTGTCCGAGGCGGGGCGTTGAACTGGCTGTGGTGCAAGGGAACTCGTGGATCAGGCGGGGTCGGCGCGGAACTGTCTGCGGTAGGCGGTCGGGGTGAGGCCGGTGGCGGCGGCGAGGTGGGTGCGCAGGTTCACCGTGGTGCCGAGGCCGCTCGCGGTGGCGACCCGGTCGATCGGGAGGTCGCTCGCCTCGAGGAGGCGGCGGGCGTGGTCGAGGCGGCGGGCGGTGAGCCAGGACAGCGGGGTGCAGCCGAGTTCGGCGCGGAAGCGGCGGTGCAGGGTGGCCACGCTCACGCAGGCGTGGGCGGCGAGGTCGGCGACCGTGATCGGTTCGGTGGCATGGTGTTCGGCCCACTCCACCGTCGGTGCCAGCGACGGGCCGGGGTCGCGGGGCACCGGTCGGTCGATGAACTGGCGCTGGCCGCCGCGGCGGTGCGCGGCGAAGACCAGACGGCGGGCGACCGCGGTGGCGATCTCGGCGCCGTGATCGCGGCCGACCAGGTACAGGGCGAGGTCGAGGGCCGCCGCGCTGCCCGCCGAGGTGAGGATGTCGCCGTCGTCGATGAACAGCACGGCGTCGTCGACCGCGGTCTCGGGGAAGCGGCGGCGGAACTCGGCCGCCCACTGCCAGTGCAGGGTGACGGTGCGACCGGTCAGCACCCCGGCCTCGGCGAGGGTGAACGCCCCGCTGCACATGCCCACCAGCCGGGCGCCACGGGCGTGCGCGCGGGCGATCGCCGCGAGAACGGCCGGATGCCGTGGGGTACCGGTGTCGGGACGGTTCGGGACGATCACGGTGTCGGCGGCGTCGAGCAGGGTGAGGTCGGCCAGGCCGGTCATGGTGAAGAAGTTCTGCCGCATCGGCACTTCGCGCCGGTGCGCGCAGAGCCGGAAGTCGTAGAGCAGGCCGCCGATCTCGGGCCGCTCGATCCCGAACACCTCGGTCATGCAGGCGAGCTCGAACGGATTGGACCCGTCGTCGACGAGCGCCGCGATGCGGTGCAGTCCCGGCTGCGAGAAATCTTGCGACATGTGCCATTCATCGCACTGTTCGGCCCGCCACCGCAACCGCGACGATGAGGCATGACCGATCGACCGATGAATATCGACACCGCGCTCGCCACTTTCGACGCCCTGTGGAGCCCGCGCATCCTGGCCCAGGTCAACGACTGGGACGTCCGCCTGGCCAAGGTGCGCGGCGAGCACCTCTGGCACGCCCACCACGACACCGACGAGTTCTTCCTCGTCCTCGACGGCACCCTCGACATCGATCTGCGCGCACCGGACCGTCGAATCACCCTGCACCGCAACGACACCTACGTCGTCCCGCGCGGCGTCGAGCACCGCCCGTCCTCGGCCGAGGGCGCCACGCTGCTCCTGTTCGAACCCGCGGGCACCCTGACCACCGGCGACTATTCGGGCGACGTCCCCGACCACATCACCGCCACCACCGGCACCGCGCTCACCTGAGTCGGGACACCCCCCGGCCGATGACCTGAGCGCACCGAATCCACGCCCCGGCCGAATGCGGCAGCGGCGGCGCTGCCCAGCCGGACTGGAGGGGTCGGAGGCCACGGGCCGACCGCAGAAGGGCAGCGCAACCCAGCCGGATGGGGCCGGAGGCCGAACACAGAAGGCCGGCGCTGCCCAGCCGGATGGGGGCTGGAGGCCGGAGGCCGAACACTGAAGGCCGGCGCAGCCCAGCCGGATGGGGGCCGGAGGCCGGAGGCCGAACGCAGAAGGGCAGCGCAGCCCAGCCGGACTGGGGTCGGAGGCCACAGGCCGAACACAGAAGGGCAGCGCAGCCCAGCCGGACGGGGCCGGAGGCTGAACGCGGAAGGGCAGCGCAGCCCAGCCGGGCGGGGACCGGAGGCCGAACACAGAAGGCCGACGTAGCCCAGCTGGCCGGAGGCCGGAGGCCACACCGCCGATATCCGCCGGACCGGGCGCGATAGTCACGACCGCAGCGGAGGTTCGTCCGGTCAGCCCGCGGTCGCGGCGAAGTACGCGGTGCGCACGGCGACAGCGGGTGGGGGCGGGAAGTCGGGGTTGCCCGAGCCGAGCGGGCCGACCTGCACCGTCCAGGTACTCGACGATGTGTCGACCGCGGTGCGCGCGTTCGCGGGCTGGAGCACCACGTCGTGGCTGCCGCCGTCGCAGGAGTACGCGCCGACCAGTCCGTCGGAGCGCCCGCCCCAGGCACCGCCGACCCGGATGCGGCAGTGCCTGCCGTCGGCCAGTTCCAGCGCCCACGGCTCGGGCGACTCGGTGCGACCGACGGGCGCGAGCTGCGGCGTCACCGTGTAGCGGCGCAGCGTGCGCTGCCAGGGATCACTCGCGCAGAGCAGGGTGGTGTTGCCGGGCGGTGCCCAGCAGACATCGGCCGAGTCGGCGGACGCGCCGCAGCCGGAGTAGATGCCGGGAGTGTTCCCCGAGCGGCTGGGTTCGGCGTATTTGCAGTCCAGCGCGCCGTACGGATCGGGGCTGACGATGGCGAAGCCGTCGGTTGCCTGACCGGCGTCGGTCACCGCGACGACCGAGACCACGCTGGTCGCCGGGCCGGACGGGGCGAGTGTGATCTGGCCCGAGGTGACCGGCGCCCCGGGGTCGGTCGTCGGGACGGGCGTCCCTGGCTGCCCGGACGCCTGAGTCGGCGTCGCACCCGACGGACCCGGCAGCCCGGTCGCCTGGGTCGGCGTCGCGCCGGACGGTGCCGGTTGCACCGTCGACTGGGTCGGCGTCGCACCCGACGGTTGCCCGGTCGGCGTCGCGGAATCCGGCGACGACGAACATCCGGCGAGAACGATCAGCGTCGCGCCCACCGCACCGACGACTCCTGCTCGAACAGTCATAGCCACCCCTGGGTTCGACGAGCCCGACCTACGCGTTGTCCATCGACCGTCAGCGCGAGTTCGTTAACCAGGCAACGTGGTTCGGGCGTCGCTCGCCCCGACCACCTTCGCCGAGAGCGACCGGAGCGCGTCGCTCTCGGGCTCGCTCAGCCGGTCGACGAATACATCGCGCACCAACTCGACATGCTCGGGCGCGGCCCGGCCGAGCACCGCGCGCCCCTCCTCGGTCAGCGAGACGACGATCCCGCGCGCGTCGTCCTCGGCGGGCCTGCGGTCGACGAGCCCGCGCGCGGCCATCCGGGCCAGCTGCTTGGACAGCCGGGACTTGTCCCAGCACACCTCGCTCGCCAGTTCCTTGGCCCGCAGGCACCCGTTCGGCGTGGCGGAGAGCGGCACCATCAGCTCGTAGTCGGCCATCGACAGGCCGTGCTCGGCCAGCCCGGCCGCGATCGCCGCGTCCAGCCGCTGGCGCATCCGGATATAGGCCTGCCAGGTCTGCTGCTCTTCCTCGGTCAACCATCGGGTCACGGGAATGATCCTAGAACCCATTTGGTTGACATGGAAACAAAGCACGTGACCGACCAGGAGGCGCATCCCATGCCCGCAATCACCGTCGACGACATCATGGTGCTGCCCCGGCTGCCCCGGCCCGATGTCACCGAGACCCAGCGACCCGTCCGCCAGATCGTCACCGCCGCGCGCCAGCAGGAAGGCGCGGGCTTCGAGGTGACCCGCCCCTTCCCGAGCATCGATCTGCGCTCGGCCGACCCGTTCATCCTGCTCGACCAGATGGGCCCCGTCGCCTATGAGCCCTACGAGGCCAAGGGCGCGCCCTGGCATCCGCACCGCGGCTTCGAGACCGTCACCTACATGCTCGACGGCACCATGGTCCACCACGACTCCCAGGGTGGCGGCGGCGTCATCAGCGAGGGCGACACGCAGTGGATGACCGCGGGTTCGGGCATGCTGCACGACGAACTGCCCGAGGAGAAGCTCGTCATCTCCGGCGGCACCTTCCACGGCATCCAGCTGTGGGTGAACCTGCCGCGGGCGAACAAATTCGCCACCCCGCGCTACCAGGATTTGCGCGCGAGCGAACTGACCCTGGTCAGCTCGCACGACGGCGGCGCGCTCGTGCGCGTCATCGCCGGCGAACTCGGCGGCTTCGCCGGTCCCGGCTCCACCTACACCCCGATCGCCTACGCGCACGCCTCGCTGGTACCCGGCGCCCAGCTGGAGACGCCGTGGCCCAAGGACTACACCGCGATGGCCTACGTGCTCTCGGGCAGCGGCACCGTCGGCGTCGACCGCAGGCCGATCAGCGCCGGCCAGCTCGTGGTCTTCGGCAAGGGCGACGCCATCACCCTGACCGCCGACCGCACCCAGCACAGCAGCACCGGCGATCTCGAGGTCCTGCTGCTCGGCGGAATGCCGTTGCGCGAACCCGTGATCCAGTACGGACCGTTCGTCATGAACACCCGGGAGGAAATCATTCAGGCCATGGAGGATTTCCAGGCCGGTCGAATGGGTACTGTTCCAGCCGAACATTCGACCGGACGCCGCCTGGGCGAATAACCGACCGCGATTCGCGGCGATTCGGGGCACCCGCGCGGTTGACAACCGGACGCCCCGTTCACGATTGTGGACGGGGCCGCCCGGGGTGCCAAGTGTCCGGGCCCACAACCGAACCGCAGCAGACATCGAGGAATTCATGAACGTTCGCCGGCTCTCCGTGAGCCTCGCCGCCGCAGGTCTCACCCTGCTCGCCGTCCCCGCCGCCCACGCCGATGTGGTGTCGGGCTCGGCGGGCACCGGCTCCTCCAGCTTCGACTCGCTCCTCGGCGCGACCGGCTCGGCCAACCTGGTCCAGTCCGGCTCGGCCGGCGGCGCCTTCCGCAGCTGCGACGACGCGATCGCGGCCGGGCGCGCCCCGCTGTTCCGTGGCGAAGCGGGCTACTCCCCCCACCTCGACCCCGACGGTGACGGGCTGGCCTGCCCCACGCAGTAGTCCTGCGCTCGAACAAGAACACCCGATGTGGCTCGGCCACATCGGGTGTTTTGTTTCGCCTGCTTGTGTCAGCGGCGGAAGATCTTGACCAGGACCAGGCCTGCCACCAGGGCACCTGCGCCGATCAGCGTGTATTTGACCTTCGGCTCGTTCAACTTGGCGACCACGATCGCCTTGGTGTCGTCCGCGATCCGCTGTGGATCGGCGCGCACCGCCAGTTCGTCGAGCGTCGTCGCCAACCGGGCGCGCGCGATCTCGATCTCGCGCTCGATCCGGTCGGTGTCGTCCTTGGCCACCGTCACCTCCAATATGTGTCTGCTGCTCGCCGACGAGTCTATCCATGCGTTCGCCGGACCCGGTCGGTTACCGTGCGGTGGTGACCGACAACCATCGCCTCTCCCCCGGAGACACCGCCCCCGCATTCACGCTGCCCGACGCCGACGGCAAGGACGTGTCGCTGTCGGACTACCGCGGCCGCAAGGTGATCGTCTACTTCTACCCGGCCGCCAGCACCCCCGGCTGCACCAAGCAGGCCTGCGATTTCCGCGACAACCTCGCCGAACTCGGCGGCGCGGGCATCGACGTCATCGGCATCTCGCCGGACAAGCCGGCCAAGCTGGCCAAGTTCCGCGACGCCGAGGGCCTGACCTTCCCGCTGCTGTCCGACCCCGAGCGCGACGTGCTGAAGGAGTGGGGCGCGTTCGGCGAGAAGATGATGTACGGCAAGACCGTCACCGGCGTCATCCGCTCGACCTTCCTGGTCGACGAGCAGGGCAGGATCGAGCTCGCCCAGTACAACGTCCGCGCCACCGGCCACGTCGCCAAGCTGCGCCGCGACCTGTCGGTGTAGTCAGCCGCCGAAGGTGCGGATGAACACCTCGTAGCCGTCGAGCAGGCGGGCCAGCCCGAACTCGAAATCGGCTGCGCTCCAGTCGATATCGTCGGCGTCGAAGGCGGAGGCGGTCAGCGCGGCCGACACCGAGGGAAAGCGCTGCGGGTCGAGCACCCGCGCGAGTACCGAGGCGAAGTCGCCGTCCTCCTCCGCCTGCAGGTCACGCACGGCCCGCCGCTTGCCCACCACGAACATCGACAGGTTCATCACCAGCTGGAGCTTGACCGGCTCGGGCACCGCCGTCTCGCCCAGCACCCGCAGCCCGGCGTCGAGCCAGGCCATGTTGTTGGGCCCCAGCGGGGGCCGGTTCAGCGGGATGTCGACCCACCACGGGTGCCTGCCGATCCGCTCGAACTCCGCGCTCGCCCACTGCTCGAGCCCGGCCCGCCACGGCGTCCCGGCCGCGATCACCGGCGGCACGCCGACCACCCGGTCCAGCAGCAGGTCCTCCAGCGTGTTCTTGCTGTCGACATAGCGATACAGCGACATGGCGGTGAAGCCGAGCTGCTTGGCGACCCGGCCCATCGACAGCGCCGCGTAGCCCTCCGCGTCGGCCACCTCGACGGCGGCGTCGAGGATCTGCTCGAGGGTCAGCGTGCGCCGGGGCCCGCGCGTGCCGGGCTGACCAAGCCCCCACATCAGCTCGACCGCCTTCGGTAGCGCCGCGTCCGTCATCCACTCTCCTCCTCAGCTCGGGTCGACTCTAGCGGGACCACTCTTGCGCCGATTAACTGCTTACTCTATAAACTATGTTTATCTCATAAACAGTTTCTCGATCGGAGAACTCATGACGCTCGAACCAACGCCCGCCCTCTCGGTCCGGCGGCTGCGCAAGAGCTTCGGTACGCAGGTCGTGCTCGACGACCTCGAGCTCGAAGTCGCGCCCGGCACCGTCTTCGCGCTGCTCGGACCCAACGGCGCGGGCAAGACCACCCTGGTCCGCATCCTCGCCACGCTCATCCGGCCCGATCAGGGCGACGCGCGCGTCTTCGGGCACGACGCCGTGCGCGCGGCCGACACCGTGCGCGGCCTGATCGGCGTCACCGGGCAGTACGCCGCCGTCGACGGCGTCCTCACTGGCGCCGAGAACCTACGGCTCACCGGCAGGCTGCTACACCTCGGCACCGCGGAAACCCGGCGGCGCGGCGCTGACCTGCTCGACCGCTTCGACCTCGCCGACGCCGCCGACCGGCCGGTGTCGGCCTACTCCGGCGGCATGCGCCGCAGGCTCGACCTCGCCATGAGCCTGATGGGCAGGCCACGCCTGGTCTTCCTGGACGAACCGACCACCGGCCTGGACCCGCGCAGCCGCCGCGACCTCTGGGCCGCGATCCGCGACCTCGCGGCCGAGGGCACCACCGTCTTCCTCACCACGCAGTACCTGGAGGAGGCCGACCAGCTGGCCGACCGGATCGCCGTGCTCGACGGCGGTCGCATCGTCGCCGACGGCACGCCCGAGGAACTCAAACGGCTCGTCCCCGGCGGGCACCTCCGCTTCCGCTTCGCCGACCAGCGCCTGCTCGCGGCCGCCGCGCACGCCGTCGGCGACCAGGCGGGCCACCTCGACCCCGACCAGCTGACCCTGCAGGTGCCCTCGGACGGCAGCGCGGTCGAGATCAAGCGGCTGCTCGACCGTTTCGCCGAGCTCGACATCGCGATCGACCAGCTCAGTGTGCACACCCCCGACCTCGACGACGTCTTCTTCGCCCTGACCGGCCGCGCCCACCGGGCCGCGTCGGCCGCCTGAACTCCCACGAAACGAGACCGACCATGACCACCCAGTCCCCCGTGCACATCGCCCAGGACTCGATCACCATGCTGGACCGCAATATCCGGCACACCGTGCGCAGTCCCGACACGATGATCATGACCATCGCGCTGCCGGTGATGATCCTGCTGATGTTCGTCTACGTCTTCGGCGGCGCGATGCAGGCGGGCCCCGGCCCCTACATCGACTACGTGGTGCCCGGAATCATCCTGCTGTGCGCGGGTTTCGGTGCCTCCACCACGGCGGTGGCGCTGTCGACCGACCTGGCCGAGGGCATCATCGACCGGTTCCGCACCATGGCCATCGCCCGGTCGGCGGTGCTCACCGGCCATGTCGCCGAGAGCGTGCTGCGCAATCTGCTCACCTCCGCCGTCGTGATCGGGGTGGCGGTGGCGCTCGGCTTCCGGCCGACCACCGATCCGCTGCGCTGGCTCGGTGTCCTCGGGGTGCTCGCGATGTTCGTCTTCGCGCTGTCCTGGCTCGCCGCGGCGCTGGGCCTGCTCGCCCGGAATCCCGAGGCGGCCAACGGCTTCACCTTCTTCTTCATGTTCCTGCCGTACGTGAGCAGCGCGTTCGTGCCGACCGAGACGATGCCGACCTGGTTGCACACCTTCGCCGAGCACCAGCCGGTGACCCCGGTGATCGAGACGATGCGCGGGCTGCTGATGGGCACGCCGATCGGTGACAGCGCGCTGCTCGCCGTGCTGTGGTGCGCGGGGATCGCGATCGCCGGGTATCTCGCGGCCGGTGTGCTGTTCCGCCGCCGGACCAGCGTCTGACCGACGAGCAGGGGCCGCGCGACGGATCGCGCGGCCCCTTTCCCGTGTCTCGGGCGGACTAGTCGGCCGAGGCCGAGCGCGGGCCCTCCGGCACCGGCGCCTGGGCGGGCTGCATCCCCATCGGGATGCCGGTGCCCGGCAGGGTCGGCGCCGCGGCGGGCGTCTGCGGGACGACCGGTGCGGCGGGTTCCAGCGGCAGCGGCTCGTCCTGCGGCGCGTCACCGTAGAGCTGGGTGGGGTACTCGAGCGGGAACTGGCTCGGGTCGACCAGCTGCGGATTCGGCGACACCGTCTCGTACGGCGAGGTGGCCGACGGCTCGGCCGCCGGGCTCACCTGCAGGCCGCTGCTGGAACCGACGCCGCCGGTCGAGCCGGTCTCCGCGGACCCGGTGTCGGCCGTCTCGTGCAGCTGCGGCCCCGGCGACGCGACCGGCTCGGCCGGATGCGCACCGGGCTCGGAGGACACCGCGGTGTTGTCGACCGCCTGCGGCCCGCCGTTCATCACCGCGTACGACCCACCGGCGACGAGCCCGCCCGCCAGCAGGCTCGCGGCCGCGGCCACCAGCGCCGTGCCCCGCTTGGAGTGCGCGGCGGCGGCCACCGGCACATCGACGGAATCACCGAGCGCGACCAGCGCGGCACCGGCGGCGGGGGCGAAGGGCGCGAGCCGGCACGGCAGCACCGGCACGCCGAAACCGGCGGCCGCCTCACGCACCGCGGGCGCGTCGGCGGTCGAGCCGATCAGCACCACCGCGCCCGGCTTCACCCCGGCCGCCTCGAACTGGTCCCAAGCCGCCGACACACCGGCGCGCAGCGCGTCGGGCGTCGGCGCGCCGGTCTGCGCGGAGGCGGCGAGCACGCGGTGCCTGCCCGGATCGAGCAGGGTCATCGCCTGGTGACCCGGCACGGCCTCGTAGACCAGCAGATTGTCGAACTCGTCGAGCCAGGTCATCGCGCCCGCGACGAACAGATGCGCCGATTTGGCCGAGACCAGCGACGCCGTGCGCCACGGCGTCGACGCCAGCCGGGTGACGATCGCGCGCCGCTCGGCGGCATCGCGGTAACTCACTGCCACTCCGGCGATCTCGTGCTCGTCGTCGAGTTCGGCGGCCATCGTGTCCAGCGCGGTCTGCACCGCGACGGCGACCTCCGCCTTGCTGTCCCCGCCCGCACGCACCGTGCGCCGCAGCAGCATCCGGTCGGTGAGGGTCGCGCCCGACTCGGCGAAGGCGACCGCGTGCACGGCGCCTCGCTCGGTGCTGACGCCGAGGGTGATCACAGATCCTGCAGCCACAAGTCATGCCTTCCCTGTGCGAAACGATGCGGGACGGGACCGCACGGGGCCCATCACTTCGCGGTAGGTCGGTTGCGACGAGAGATCGCCGCGAATAAGCGTGCGGATGCACGCACGCTCATCTGATGATTCGTCACCAGCTGTGGCATGGATGGGAGGAATTTCGCCCAGTTGTTGACACGCTGTCGGTAGACGCGTGTCGGGGATGTGTGTATACCGCTAGCCTGGATGGGTGGAAGTACACGCGCAGGCCCGGTCCAAGCAGAGCCGTCCGGACCCTGCGCTGGAATTGCAGGACGACCCGCAGGAGCTGATGCCGCGCAAGCGGCCCACCCAGGAACGCAGCAAGCGCAAGTTCGACGCGCTGCTGGCGTCCTCGCGCGAACTGCTCGTCGAGGTCGGATTCGAATCGTTCACCTGTGAAGAGGTCGCGCAGCGCGCCGAGGTGCCGATCGGCACCCTGTACCAGTTCTTCGCCAACAAGTACGTGATCGTCTGCGAGCTCAATCGGCAAGACCTGGTTGCGGTTTCCCGTGAGCTCGCCGACTTCCACGGCGAGGTGCCGTCGCTGGACTGGCTGCGGCACATGAACCAGTTCGTCGACCACCTGGCCGGCCTGTGGACCACCGATCCCTCGCGGCGCGAGGTGTGGCTGGCCATGCAGTCGACCCCGTCCACCCGGGCGACGGGCGCGCTGCACGAGAAGGAATTCGCCGAGGTGGTCTCGCAGATGCTGCGGCCACTGACCCCGCGCACCCCGCGCGCCCGGCGCACGATGATGGCCGAGGTGCTCGTGCACGTCGTCTACTCGATGCTGAACTTCTCCGTGCAGGACGAGCAGTCCAACGCCGACGCCGTCGCCGAGCTCAAGCGCCTCATGGTGGCGTACCTGCTTGTGGCGGAAAAGGAATCGCGCACCGCCACGGAGTGACGGTGCGCGATGTCTAGCGGGTAGTTTCCCTACCCTCGATCAGGTCGGCGAGTTCGCCGGGATCTTCCAGTACCACCATCGCCGCGGCCGTGTCACCGTCGTGGGTCAGCGACAGGTGGACGCGGGCGCGCGGCAGGAACTCCGCGGCCAGGCCGTGCAACTTGATGCTCGGCCTGCCCCAGGCGTCGTTCACCACCTCGATCAGCGGATACGGGTTGTCCCCGATCTGCGGGCTGCGCGCGAAGCGAGACGATGCCCAAGCCTTGAGCACCGCCTCCTTCGCGGCCCAGCGTGCGGCGAAGCTGCGGGCCGGGTCCGTCTGCTTGCTCTGGCAGTAGCGGCGTTCACCAGCGGTGAAGCTCTCCCTGAGCATCGTCGTCCCCGACCGTTGCAGCTGCTCGGCGAACTCGGAGATGGTCACCAAGTCCAAACCGATTCCGAGAATCGTCACGAAGCGGCAGCCTACGACGCTTCGGTCGACTGCGGAGCGGAACCGATTCGCCCGGTGCCGCAACCCCATCCGTTCGCCTGGTACACGCCGTCGCCGTCGAGCCTTGCCTCCGGCGAGAGCAGCATGTCGGCCTCGAGCTGACGGATCTGCTTGGCCGGAGTGCCGTCGGCACCGAGGCGACGATCCGCCGGCTTCTCGTACAGCGCGGTGCCACCGCACATCGCCTCGGCGAAGCGCTGCCGACCGGCGAGCTGACGCGCCTGCGCCCGCTCCTGGTAGTCGGCCCGCGCGGCCGGGTCGATCGCGGCAAGGAACGCCTGCGGATGCACCACCGCGAGCAGACCCGACACGTGGCCGAAGCCGAGCGAGGTCACCAGACCGGCCTTGAGCGCGAACTTGTCGCCGAAGCGCAGCGGCTCGCGCGCCCACACCAGGTGCGGGTAGGCCGCCATCTTCTCGTCGACACAGTCCAGGCTCCGGTTCGGCGGCACCACACCGTTTTCCAGCACCTGGCACAGGCCGATGAGCTGGAAGGCCGCCGCGCCGCCCTTGGCGTGGCCGGTGAGGCTCTTCTGCGAGACCACGAACAGCGGGGCGCCGTCGGTGCGGCCCAGCGCGCCCGCGAGCCGCTCGTGCAGCTCCGACTCGTTGGGGTCGTTGGCGGCGGTGGAGGTGTCGTGCTTGGAGATCACCGCGATGTCGTCCGGGGTGACGCCGAGCTTGCGCAGCTCGGCGGCCAGTCGCGAACCGCTGCCGCCACGACCGGCACCCAGCGCGCCGAGACCCGGTGCGGGGATGGAGGTGTGCACGCCGTCGGCGAAGGACTGCGCGAAGGCGAGCACGCCGAGCACCGGCAGGCCCATCTCCACGGCCACGTCACCGCGGGCCAGCAGCACGGTGCCGCCACCCTGCGATTCCACGAACCCACCGCGACGGCGGTCGTTGGCGCGGGAGAAGTAGCGGTCGCTGATGCCCTTGGCGCGCATGACCGCCGAGTCGGCGGTGGCCGACATGTCACCGAAGCCGACGATGCCCTCGATACCGAGATCGTCGTAGCCACCGGCGACCACGACCTCGGCCTTGCCGAGCCGGATCTTGTCGACGGCTTCCTCCACCGACACCGCCGCCGTGGCGCACGCCGCGACCGGGTGCACCATGGCGCCGTAGCTGCCGACGTAGGACTGCACCACGTGCGCCAGGGCGACGTTGGGCAGCGCCTCCTGCAGGATGTCGTTCGGGCGCGGCTCGCCGAGCAGGTTGTCGACGTAGAGCGAGCGCATCGAGGACATGCCACCCATGCCGGTGCCCTGGGTGTTGGCCACCAGGCTCGGGTGCACCCAGCTCATCAGCTCGTCGGGGCTGAAGCCCGCGCCGACGAACGCGTCGACGGTGCAGACGATGTTCCACAGCGCGACCCGGTCGATCGAGGCGGCCATGTCGGCGGAGACGCCCCAGATCGTGGGGTCCCAGCCGGTCGGGATCTGGCCACCGACCACCCGCGACAGCTTCGCCTTGCGCGGCACCCGGATCTCGGTGCCCGCCTTGCGGGTGACGGTCCAGTCGCCGGAGTCGGCGACCGGGGTGATCACCGTGTGCTCGGGATCGGCGGTGTGGAACGCGCGGGCCTCGGCCTCGTTGGCGACGGTGAAGCTCAGGTCCTGGTCGAGGAAGACCGAGGTGAGCAGCGGCGCCGCGTTGTCGAGCATCGCGCCGTCGTCCTCGTAGCGCCGCACGCCGCAGCGCTCGACGACGGTGTCGTGGTAGCGCTCGGCCAGCTCCGACTCCGGTACGAAGTCCCCGGATTCGGTGTCGTACCAACCCGGCTTCGGGTCGTTCTCCCAGCGGATCAGACCGGTGGTCCAGGCCAGCTCGAGCACGCCGGCGGCGGAGAGCTTGTCCTCGACCTCCATCTCGAAGCGGGTGCGCGAGGAACCGTACGGGCCGAGCTCCGCCGCGCCGACGATGACGACCATGTCGGCCAGGTCGGCGGTCACCGCACCCCACTCCGGCACCGGCAGCGCCGAGCTCAGGGTGGGCGGCGCGGGCAGCGCGGCGATGGTGGCGGCGGTGCTCGCCTCCTCCTCGCTCGCGGCCGCGGCCTCCTGGGCCTGCTTGGCCAGTGCGGGCAGGTCGAGCTTGGCACGCGCCAGACCACCGGTGAGGTCGATCTGCTGCGGGCCGGTCTCGGTGACCTGACGCGCCCGCGAGGTGCACCACTTGAGCAGCTCGTCGGCCATCTCGGTGGTCGACCAGGTGTGCACGCCCGCCTTCTCGACGGCCTCGACCATCGGGTCGTTGTGGCCCATCAGCCCGGTGCCGCGCACCCAGCCGATCAGCGCGTGCACCATGGTGACCCGCGCGGACCACGACTTCTCGGCCCGCCAGCGGGTGACCACCGCGTCGAGCGCGGCCTTGGACTCGCCGTAGGCGCCGTCGCCGCCGAAGAGGCCGCGGTTGGGCGAACCCGGCAGCACCACATGCAGTTTCGCGTCGACGTCGTGGTCGGCGCCGAGGGCGGACAGGCCGCCGATCAGCCGCTCGACCGACCAGAGCAGAACCCGCATCTCCATCTCGGCGCGGGCGCCCGCGTCGGCGAGGTCACCGGCGACGCGCGGTGCCGCGAACGGCAGCAGCAGCGTCGGGGTCATGGCGTCCTTGACCTTGATCTTGGCGCCGCCCGCGTTGTCGACCTGCTCGGTGCCGACCCAGTCGATCAGCGCGTCGAGGTCCTGGTAGGAGGCCATGTTCGCGGGGACGACCCACAGCGCCGCGCCGTGGCGGGCGTTGTCGCGGTAGAGCGCGCGGTAGAACCGCAGCCGCGCGTCGTCCAGACGCGAGGTGGTGACCACCACGGTCGCGCCACCCGAGAGCAGCCTGCCGGTGACGGCGGCCGCGATGGAACCCTTGCTGGCGCCGGTGATCACGGCGACGTCGTCGGACCACAGACCGGGGTCGGTGGTGTCGAGGGCGGCGTCGGCGATCTGCGCGTACACCCCGGCCAGCACCGAGCGGGCCTCGTGCATGGCCCGCTGACGCCACCAGTTCGCCTGCGCGGCAACGGCCGCACCGGCCCCGACGTAGCCGCCGATCGACAGTTCCGCGGTGGCGGCGTCGTCGCCGAGCCACATGGTCGCGAGGTCCTCGCGGGCGGTGGCCCAGCGGTCGTCGATCAGGACGGCCTTGCGGGCGTCGAACGCCGGGGCGACCAGGCGCGGCCAGTCGGTGCCGAGTTCGGCCGAGACGAGGTCGACGAGGGTGTCCTCGGTGGCCTCGGGCGCGCTGACCTGCTCGCTCAGCCCCAGCTGCTCGAGCACGACCCGGGCCGCGGTGGCGAGCACGCCGTCCCGGCCGGTGATCTGCTCGGTGAACTCGCCCAGTGCCGCCGCGTCGACGGTGCCGCCGGACGCGCCGCCCGCCGAGGGCAGCGACACGGCGACACCGCGGCGCGCCGCCACCGCCTGCACGGCGGCGTCGATGGCCGCGTCGACCGAGGCGGCGTCGGACAGCGCGCCGCCGGCGAGCCCGCCGAGGTCGCCGCCGCGCACGCTGGCGCCTTCGCGGGTGCCGAGGGAGACCTCGGCGGTGACGTGGCTGGCCCAGCCGTCGCCGAGTTCCCAGGTCTTCTTGACCCGGTCGGCGATGGCGGCGGGCCGCTTGCCGGAGGGACCGAAGACCTTGCGCAGGTGGTCGCCGATGGCGTCGGTGAGCACCGTGCCGAACGGCTTGTAGGTGCGGGCCAGGCGCTCGACGGTGCCCGCCAGGGCGCCCATGTCGGCGTCGGCCGCGCCGTCGATGGCGCCGAGCGAGAGCTCGGAACCGAGGTCGACCAGCAGCTGGTTGCGACGCGAGGACACGCCGTCGCAGAGGCCCTCGATGGTGTCGACCGGGCCGATCTGGTCCAGCCGCAGCTTGGTCCACAGCGCGATGAGCACGCGGGTGGCGTCGGCGGCGGTGAAGGAGATGTCGTCGGGGCGCGGGCCACCGGTGGCGACCGGCGCCGCGGCGACCGGTGCGGCCGCGGCGGCGGGAGCGGCCGCGGGCGCCTCGGCCGGGGTCTCCTCGATGTCGTCGACCGGCGCGGGATCGGTGTCGGTGGCGTAGACGACCGCGGCGTCGCGCTCGACGTTGACCACCTCGACCGTCGCCCCGCCGAACGCGGGCAGCTTCAGCGTCTGCGAGGCCAGGTTGGCCACCGTCGGGGTGGCGCCGAGGCCGATCTCGACGAACCGCTCCACGCCGAGGCCGCCGTGCGCGGCATCGGTGAACAGCAGGTCCTGGGTCTCGATCCAGCGCACCGGGCTGGCGAACTGCCAGGCCAGCAGCTCGATCAGCACCACGCGGCACAGCTCGGCCTCGCGGTCGGCCCAGCTGTCGAAGTCGGCCAGTACCGCGGCGAGCGGCTCCGACGGCACGAGTTCGGCGATCTCGGTGAGGAACTCACGCCGCAGCGAGAACGGGCGCGGCACCAGGTTCGGGATGTAGCGGCCGACGAGCACCTCCGGGTGCACCTCGGCGGGCAGCAGCTGCTCGAGCTTGTGCCGGAACTCCGGGACGCCGTCGCGCAGCACCGAGGAGTGGAACGGCACGTCGATGCCGGGCACCAGGATGAACGCCCGCTTGCCACCGAATTCCTCGCGGCGGCGGTCGATCTCGGTCTCCAGCGCCTCGAGCCCGGCGACCGTGCCCGCGATGGCGTACTGCGAGCCGCGCAGGTTCAGGTTGACGACCTCGAGGAACTCACCGGTCGCCTCACCGATGCCGTTGACGAAGTCGATGACCTCGGCGTCGGGCAGCCCGATCTGCGACGGGCGGATGGCGGCCATCCGGTAGTCGCTGCGGCCCTTGGCGTCACGCGGGACCAGCTCGTGCATGGCCGAGCCGCGCTGGAACACCACCTCGAGCACGGCCTCCAGCGGCAGCACACCGGCGACGGCGGCGAGCGCGTTGTACTCACCGACCGAGTGACCGGCGAGCATCGCGCCCTCGACGAAGGCACCGGCCTCGCGCAGCTCGGCGACCTGGGCGACGCCGAGGGTCGCCATGGCGACCTGGGTGAACTGGGTCAGGTGCAGCACGCCGTCCGGGTGCCGGTGCTCGACACCGCGCGCCTTGAGGTAGGTCGGGTTGTCGCGCACCACCGCCAGGATCGAGAAACCGAGGGCTTCGCGGGTGTGCGCGTCGGCACGCTCCCACACCTGCTTGGCCGCCTTCGAGCGGGTCAGCGCGTCCAGACCCATCCCCTTGCGCTGGATGCCCTGGCCCGGGAAGGCGTAGACGGTCTTCGGGGCGGCGGTGCGCCCGGTCGCGGTCATGACCAGGTCACCGTCGACGCGGCAGGAGACCTCGATGATCTCGCTGCCCGCGTCCACCGCGATCCGCTCCACCCGCACGTCCACGGTCGCGCCGGGGCGGACCATGCCGAGGAACCGGGTGGTCCAGGCCGTGAGAGTGCGTGCGGGAAGGGAGCTTTCGGGATCCACAGCGACGACCGCGTGCTGGGCGGCGGCCGAGAGCCACATGCCGTGCACGATCGGGCTGCCCAACCCGGCCAGCTTGGCCGCGGCGTCGGAGGTGTGGATCGGGTTGTGGTCACCGGAGACCGTGGCGAACGCGTGCATGGCGCGTGGCGCGGTCATCGAGACGTCCCGGCGCCGGCGACGCGGGGTGTCGGTGGCCTCGGCGGAGACCGCGCCCGCCGCGCGCGGCGGATCGGTGAGCTCGCCCGCGCCGTTGCGGCCACGGATGGCGAACCGCTCGACCAGCCGGGCCAGCGGGGTCGGCTCGAGGCCCTGATCGAGGATCAGGCCGACGTTCACGGCCACCTCGACGACCCGGCCCATGTCGGTGTCGACCACCGCGCCGCTCTCGGCGCGCACGACGAGAATGCCGGTCTCCGAGGGCAGTTCGGTCAGCAGCTCGATCTGGTGGTCGAGGTGGACCAGGTCCAGCATGCCCTCGATCACCGAACCGCCGTTGCCGGTGCGGGCCGCGCCGAGCACCGCGAAGACCGCGGGCCAGCAGGCACCGACCAGCACGTCGGGCGCGGTGCGGCCGAGGGTGCTCAGGGTGGCGGGCAGACCGGAACCGGTGACACCGGCGTGATCGGCGACCAGGTCCGGCATCCAGGCCAGGTTCAGGTGCGCCACCCCGGATTTCACCTCGGGCAGCGACTGGCCGGCGGCCACGCCGAGCAGCGCCGACATGGCGGTCTCGGCGTCGGCCTCGGTGATCACCGGTGCGCCACCGGAGTAGACGCTCACCGGCACGGTGATGCGGATCTTCACGGCGTCGCGGCCGAGCAGCGGCACGGCCAGTTCGACGTAGCTGAATTCGGCTTCGGGACCGGAGATCTCGGTCAGCGTCGCGCCGGTGCCCTGATGCACCGCGCTCCCCTGCTCGACGATCCACTCGGCCTGCGCGCCGAGCCGGTGCACCGGGTTCACGGTGGTGCGCCCGGCCCACTGCACGTCGGGCGCCGCGAGCACGGTGTCGAGCGGGCCCGCCACCACACCGGCGACGCGTCGCGCGTCGACCGGCGCGGGCACGACGCCGGCGCGGACCAGGCTGTAGGCGGTGTCCTGCTCGAAGCGGTCGAGCAGCTCGCCGACCGGCTCGTCGACGCGGGTGATCCCGGCGACGGCGACGGTGCCGGGGATGATGCACACCTGGTCGGCCGAGTAGCGCGGGTCATGGGCCTGCCACAGCGAATCCGAGCGCCACCAGCGCCGCACGTCGCCGTCGACGACGGGCACGAAGTTCACCGGCTTGCCCGGGGTCTTGCACAGCGCGACGAAGAACGGCACGTCGGCCGGGTGCAGCACGGTCTCGGCGACCGAGGGGTACTGCTTCTTGAGCGCGCACAGCGCCTGCACCGGGTGCTCGAAGGCCTCGTCGTCGGCGAACAGGGTCTCGATCTCGCCGCTGTCGGCGGGGTGCAGCCGGGCTTCGGTGCGCCGCATCATCTCCGCGAACCGGTCGCGCCAGCTGATGTCGAGCCAGTCCGAGCGGGTGGCGTCGATGATCGCGTCACCGATGTCGCTGCCGCAGTCGAACGAGATCGGGACCTCGCTCGAGACCGCCAGCGAGACATAGCGTTCCAGCCACTGCTGGTAGGTCATGGTGGCGACATCGCCGAAGTAGGGCTTGGCGGTGGCGTCGAGCGCCGCGATGATCTCGGCGCGGCGGGCGGCGACGGCCTCGGCGTCACCGGCGACCTCGTCGAGCAGGCGGCCGGTGCGCGAGGCGGCGTTGTCGATCTCGTGGATGTCGGCGCCGAGCTGGCTGCGGCCCGAGGCCATGCCGCCGGTGGCGGTGCCCGCGCCGACCCAGTCGGGGGTGCCGGGGGTGTCGACGAGCAGCTGCTTCACCTCGGGGGCGGTGGTCGCCTCCAGGGTGGCCATGGCCGCGGTGCCGACCAGGACTCCGTCCAGCGGCATCACCGGGTAGCCGTGGGCGGTGGCCCAGGTGCCGGTCAGGTAGTCGGTGGCGCGCTCGGGCGTGCCGATGCCGCCGCCGACGCAGACCACCACATTGGCCCGGTTGCGCAGCTCGGCGTAGGTGGCGAGCAGCAGGTCGTCGAGGTCTTCCCAGGAGTGGTGCCCGCCGGCCTTGCCGCCCTCGATGTGCATGATCACCGGGTAGTCCGGCACGGCGTCGGCGATCCGCAGCACGGCGCGGATCTGGGCGACGGTGCCCGGCTTGAACGCGACGTGGCTGATGCCCGCCTCGGTCAGCTCCTCGATCAGCGCGACGGCTTCCTCCAGCTCGGGGATGCCCGCGGTGACGATCACGCCGTCCAGCGGCGCACCCGCCGCGCGTGCCTTCTGCACCAGGCGCTTGCCGCCCAGCTGCAGCTTCCACAGGTACGGGTCGAGGAACAGCGAGTTGAACTGCACCGCGCGACCCGGCTGCAGCAGCTGACGCAGCTCGGTCATCCGGTCGCCGAAGATCTGCTCGGTGACCTGACCGCCACCGGCCAGCTCGGCCCAGTGCCCCGCGTTGGCCGCGGCGGCGACGATCTTGGCGTCGACGGTGGTCGGGGTCATGCCCGCCAGCAGGATCGGCGAACGGCCGGTGAGCTTGGTGAACGCGGTCTCGACGACGATGCGGCCGTTGGGCAGCCGCACCGGCTTCGGCGCGAAGGCCGACCACGGGGTGGCGGGCTCGGGCGCGGCGCCCGGGGTGAGCAGGCTGCGCTGGCCCGGACGGGTGGCGGCGGCGATCACGCCGACGCCGGTGCCCTTGAGCGAACCGCCGGTGATCCGGGAGAGCAGGTCACCGGGGCCGAGGTCGAGAATCCACTCCGCGCCCGCCGCGACGACGCCGTCGACGGTGGCGACCCAGTCGATCGGGTCGACCAGCACCTGCTGGGCCAGGGTCGCGGCGAGGTCGGCGTCGAGCTCGCACTGGCGGGCCCAGCCGGTGACCAGGTCGACGGTCTCGGCCAGCGCCGGGTGGTGGAAGGCGACGTCGACGGAGATGTCCTCGAACACGGGCGCGAAGACCGCGCCACCGCGCGCCTTGCTCTCCCGCTCGCGGGTCTGCTCGTCGTGCAGCTGCGCGCAGCGCACCCGCACGCGATCGATCTGGGCCGGGGTGCCCGACAGCACGACGCGCCTGCGGCCGTTGCGGATCGACACCACCGCGGCGCTCGCGGGGTCGACACCCTCGGCGACCTCGGCGACGATCGCCTGCAACTGCTCCGGATCGACGTTGGACACCGCGACCATCGGCGAACGCTCGCCGATCGGCATCAGCCCACGCCTGCGCGCGACCAGCCCGGCCGCGGCACCGATGAACTGGGCGATGGCCAGCAGCTCGGCGTCGCGCTCACCACGGGCCTCGACCGCGGCGGCGGCCAGCAGACCCTGCGAGTGCCCGACGATCGCGACCGGCGCGTGCTCGGTCGTGTCCAGGCCCTGCAACCGCAGCGCCTTGATGGCCGCGAGCTGGGCCAGCAGCACGCCCGGCATCGAGACCGCGGCCGAGCGCAGCACCGCGTCGGCGGGTGCCGAGGACGGCTCGTCCGGCTCGTCCAGCTCGCTCTCCAGCATCCAGCCCATCGGGTCGAAGCCACCGGGGCGGACCACCAGCAACTGCGCCGCAACCGGCTCGACCAGCGCCTCGGCGGCGTGCACCAGCGCGGTCAGCTCGGACTCGAGCGCGCTGTCGCGGCCGATCTCCTCGAGCTCGCGCAGCCACTGCGCACCCTGCCCACCGAACGCCAACGCGTACCCGGCCCCGTTGCGCAGCTGCTCCAGCAGCGCTGCGCGGACACCCGATGCCTGGCCACGACCACCAGCTTTCGCGGTCGACCCCGTGCCCATCTCGGTGCTCTCGTTGATCGTCAAGACGCTCGACTTCCTTCTCCTGGCGCTCCGCCCACCGACGGCACGCACACGTATCCGGCAGCCCCTCGGGCCTGTTGGCAGCCACGATCGCACAAAATCATGAGGAAAGCCTCACGTTTCCCGCCCCGACGGCAGCTACCGCCGAGTATTTTTGTACGCCAGTACCAGTTTTTTCTGAAACATGACCCCGCCTCATGTTCAAACCGCAGGTCCAGCCTGTTACTTCGCTTCGCAAACATGAGTGGCCCTCATGTTGAGGTTTATCAAATCGTTATAACCCCAGGTCGTGTTACCGACGAGTACGCCACGCCGCCCGAACGCTTCGCGAAGCCGGATTTGCCCGGTAGAGTTTGGACGGTCGTACACATCCAGCGCGAGTGGCGAAATTGGCAGACGCGCCAGATTTAGGTTCTGGTGTCCACGGACGTAGGGGTTCAAGTCCCCTCTCGCGCACAGATTCCTGGCTTTCGAGCCGGATCAGGGCTCCGGCGTGTTCGAGTGCACCCGCACACGGAGTGGACAGGACGACCGGCAACGACGGCACAGACACGCCGAATCTGCCGACGAGCGGCAACGGACTACTCGATTCCTGCGGGATATCGTTGGTTGGCGCCGATGTCCGGCACCGGCGGGGACCAGCATCGAGGTCCACTGAATCACTTGCCTCAAAGTGACATGACAGGCCCGACCATGTCACTGAAGTGCCTATAGAGTGACATTGTGGACCTCAGCATGTTCCTCAGCAGCGAAACCGGATCTCTCGTCGACATCTGGGGCACAGATCCGGTCTTCGGTGACTGGAAGCACAAAGCGTTCGTCGCGGCGCCGCTTCCCACTGTCATGCCGGAGCTGAGCGTTCCCACCATTCTCGCAACGACCGCAGCGCGGGCCGCTCTGGCTGCGCTCGACAGCACAGCCGCCCAGCTACCGAACCCGCAACTTCTCCGGCTACCGACGCTGCGTCGCGAAGCGCAGAGCACATCCGCACTGGAGGGAACCTACGCGCCGCTCGCCGAGGTGCTGACCGCCGACGAAGAGGCCCCGGCAAGTGCCGAACTCACGGAGATCCTCAACTACGTACGTATGGCCAACTACGCGTTCTCCTGGATCTCCGATGACCGACCAGTAACCACGTCCCTGCTCAGCAGCCTCCAAGGCATTCTGATGCAACAGACTGCGCTGGAGTCGGAGTCCGGCCGGATCCGCGACCGACAGGTCGTGATCGGTCGCAGAGCGGACGCAACCCCGGGGATGGCGCCAGTGCACGCAGCACGGTTCATCCCACCACCGCCCGATGATAGTTTGAGCATCGGTGTCCAGGACCTAGTCGACTGGATTCGCGAAGACCACTCCGCCATGATCGATCCAGTCGTCGCAGCAGCGATGTCGCACTACCAGTTCGAGTCACTCCATCCCTTTCGCGACGGAAACGGCCGACTCGGTCGCCTGCTGATCGTCATGCACCTCCAGCTCACCCAGGTGCTGACCGAGCCTACGCTCACTGTCTCACCATGGTTCGAGGCCAGGCGCGACGATTACTACAACCGGCTCCTCGCGGTCAGTACCCGAGGCGACTGGGACAGCTACATTCGGTTTTTCGCGCAAGGTCTGCGAGAGGCAGCGGAATCGACTCGGCGCCAGATGATCGCACTCGTCAGAGTCCAGAGCGAGTTGAAGGACGTCGTACGAAGCTCGACATTGCGAGCTGACAGCGCGCACACATTGATCGATCTCGCTATCGCGAACCCATCATTCACCGTGCGCCAAGTCGAGGCCGAGCTCGGAATCTCGTACGGCCGAGCGAACAAGCTCGTCGGTCAGCTCATCGATCTGGGGATACTCCGGGTCGCGAACCCGAACGCGTACAAACGCCGCATCTATGCACCGCGCGTCCTCCGGGTACTTACGCAAGCGACCACCTGAGGCCAAACCGACGATCGCGTCGGCGTGGCGATCGGCGGATGGAAGCGAACCGCCTTCCAGCTGATCCACGCTGGATCGGCGAAGTCCACTGCTAGGCAGACACTTTCGGCAGTGCACGGTAGCCTTTGTGCTGCGTGCGTATCGAGCCGATCACAAGGCTGCGGGTGCGAAAATCAGGCGCTGTCCGCTGGGGAGCTGGGACAAGGGGGTTCGGTGGTCGATCCAGGGGTTGTCGCGGTTGTCATCCGACGGAAGCAGGACTGGGTCCCCGAGGACAAGACCCTGGAGATCACGGCATACGAACCGGAGCCGCACCGGGTCCGAGTGCGCTTCAGTACGCCGAAGAAATATCTGTTCGGATGGGAGCGAGTAGCGATTCTCGGACAACCCACGCTGGTATCACTCGGGCCTCACGCACGGTTGCTCGTCGACGGGTACCTGCAGGAAGCGACCGCGGCATACCTGTTCACCGGCCCGCCGGAATTCGGATCGTGGTGGCACGTGACGACAACCAGGGGCGGATGGAACACCTACAGCGCGAATCGAGTACGAGTGCTGCCGAATGCCGCCGACCTACCCCGTTCCCGCGATGTGCTGGCCTACTGGCGCACAGTAGCCGAGAAGCTGGACGGCGACTCCGGTGTCCTGCTCCGAAACCATCAGAACCTGGACTTCGTTCACCCCGACAGTGCGTTGGCCCGGATTCTCGCTCAGACGCCGATCGAGCAGCGGCCTGACGACCAAGTGCCGATGCCGGTGTATCCGTTCCGTACCAACATCAGTCAGAGCGAGGCGGTTCGTAACGCGTTGCGCTCGCCGACCTCGGTGATCGACGGGCCACCCGGTACCGGTAAGACACAAACCATCCTCAACATCATCGCTTCACTGATCTGCCAGCCCGGCACAACAGTGGGCGTGGTGTCCTTCAGCAACTCCGCCGTCGACAATGTCTTCGAGAAACTGACCGAGGAGGGCTTCGCGATGGTCGCGGCCAACCTGGGACGAGCCGAGAAGCGGCAGGAGTTCTTCGACAGGCAGGCGCCACGCAACGCGGACGTCGATGCGCTTCTGCGCAACCCCACTCCCACAGCCCCCGATGCTGCCGAGGAACTCGGCAAGGTGAACCGGCGCCTGGTTGCACTCCAGGAACAGGACCGTCAGCGCGCCCTGCTACGTCAACAACTGCACGCATACCAGCTCGAACAACAGCACTTCCAGTCGTTCTTCGACCGGCACGAGGTTCCGGACGCGGAGGATCTACCGCTGCTGCGTCGCTACAGCGCGGCCAAACTGCTCGATTTCATCGCCGACACCGATCCTCGCTGGATCCGCGACAGCGGTTGGGGCCGAATGGTCGAGACAATGAACCGGTACTTCAAATACCGGGCGCTGCGCAAGGTCGATGCCGGCGATACCGAGGTAGTGCTGCGCATCCAGCGACTGTATTACGAGAAGAAGATTGCCGAACTCCAGCGACAGACTGAGCAACTGGCCGAGATGCTGGAGGGCAAGAACTTCGACACGATGCAGGCCGACCAGAAGCGGTTGTCCCGGCAGCTGCTCGAGGATGCGCTGCGCACCCGCTACGGTGCGCTGTCCCGGACCGTCTACACCTCCCGATATCGACAGCAGTTCAGTCGGTTCGCGCAGGACTACCCCCTGATCCTGAGCACCTGCCATTCGCTGCAGAACAGCATCGGGCGTGCGACCCTGCTGGACTACCTGATCATCGACGAAGCATCACAGGTGGATCTGGTGACGGTGGGCCCGGCCCTGGCCTGCGCGCGCAATGTCATCGTGGTCGGTGATCTGGAACAGCTACCACCGGTCACGAAAAAGCTCAACAACGTGCTCCCCGCGCCCGACCCCGTCTTCGACTACCGGCGCAGCGTTCTGTCCTCGATCCTCGAGCTCTTCCCCGAGGGGTTGCCGCGCCAGCTGCTGCGGGAACACTACCGATGCGATCCGGACATCATCGAGTTCTGCAACCGGAAGTTCTACTACAACAAACTGATCCCGTACACCCACAGCACACCGGGGCTGGCCTCGATGCGTGTGGTGCGGACCGTTCCGGGCAACCACATGCGCCGGACCTACGGCGACGACGACCCGATGTCGCCGGGCCGCAGCAACCAGCGCGAGATCGACGTGATCCGACGCGACGTCATGTCCTGGGTGTCCGCCGATATCCCGCCACACGAGGTCGGAGTCACCACGCCCTATCGCCGCCAGGCCAACAAAGTGGCCGACGCCCTGATCGAGTCCATCGAATCCGACACCGTGCACAAGTTCCAGGGGCGGGAGAAGGACGCGATTGTCATGACAACGGTCCTCGACGACACCCCCAGCGGCGTGGCGGCACTGAAGTTCGCCGACGACCCGAAACTGATCAACGTGGCCGTATCCCGGGCAATGCGCTTGTTCGTCCTGGTCACCCACCCTTCCGAGCTACCCGCGAGCAGACACCTGCGCGACCTGATCGGATACATCCGGTACCGGGACCCCCACAACGCGGTCATCGACAGTGACGTGATGTCGATCTTCGACCTGCTCTACACCGAATACAACGCGCGACGGCGCACGCATCCGTCTATCGGATGGGGGCGGACCAAGTGGGATTCCGAGGACATCGCCCTCACGATGCTCGAAGGGGCGCTCGCCGAATCCGGACACGGCCATCTCGCAATCCACGCACAGGTCTATCTGCAGAATGTTTTTCCGCGCAGTCTGGATGGCCTGGACGACGAGCACCGCGAGTTCCTCCGGCGCCGAGCGTCGTTCGACTTCGTCCTCTATAACCGAATCACCAACCAGAACGTCGGCGCCATCGAAGTGGACGGCTTCAGCACTCATGAAGCGAACCCGGTCCAGCTGGCCCGTGACGTGTTGAAGGACGAGATCTGCCGCCGCTACAACTTCCCACTGCTGCGCCTGCCGACTACCGGAAGCCAGGAGCGCGCGGAGGTCCGCCGGTTCCTCGACCTGCTGCCTTGACCATGCCTGTGCAGCGGGGCGGTTCGGGGCCGCCACAGCCGAGAAGGGCGTGGCGCGCAGGAAGCGCGACTAGCAGTGTCGACATGGCGGATCAACACCTCTGCGACATTGCCTAGCTCGGCTCGTAGGGCAGTTCGTATATCCTCTGCTGGCACCAGCTTCGCGATATGTATTCGATCGCACTCGATCACACATTTCCGAAGCTTTGATCCGCAATCTGTATGCGAGTCCCCTCTCGCGCACAGATCGGTGGCATATGTGCCACTTTCGGCCACCCGGCACCCGGCTGACGGTGTCATGCCCGGAGAATTGCTTGATCCGTGCGCGCCACGACCGACGGATCCGTCCCGGTGACACGTGCCGGGTTCTTCCGGGTGCATCCCCTTGGGCGCCTTCGCCGAGCAGGTCGGACCTTGCGGCCGCCGAATTACGTCGAAGGCCACCGCCTGGCCAACCTCGATCGGGCGGAGGTCCGACGAATTCGATGGCAGAGAAGTGCACAGGCCGAAGATTCCTGTCGAACGCCCGACAATCAGCTGTGCAGCGAACACCACCATCTCGCGAGGTCGAGCGCTTCCAAGTCCGTGAGGTCGCGGTGAATCTCACCGCTGGACAGCTTCACGGCGAACAGATCGAACTCGACAGGCCCCTCATCCTCATCCACTGTCGCCAGCTCGACCCCGGCCGGATCCGGCTCGATGAGAGCGAACCGGTTGTCGATCGTCAGGTTCATCCGCTGAACCGCGCGGACAACCCGAACCACCTGAGCTCGATCTTGTTCTGCCACCAGCGCGACGCTAGTCCGCCTGGGGCTCCCGCCTGGAGACTTCGACCGTTTCGTACTCACACGATCAACAATCAGGCACTGTGAGGCAACAACTCTCGACAAGGCTCCGCGAGTCCGCCTGCCACATTCGGAGTTCCATCGCGTCGCCCTCCAGGAACCAGTCCACGGCCCCTGCCGACGAAGCCGCGCACGATGACGTCGGACGCGCTCGACCCCGAAAACAGCGAGACTCCCGGCGAGACTGCGGTTTTCACCGCAGCAGCACCGGGAGTCCGCGAGCCGGGGGGCAGTTATCTGCCTGCCCGATCGCTCAGGGCAGGACCTGGGGAACGGCCTCGGGGTTCACGTGGCCGACGACGCCGCCGATGATCGCACCGACGATCGCATGGGGGATCGTGCCGAGGATGAGGCAGATCGGGTAGCCGACGCCGAGCAGGACCACGGACGGGAGGCAGTTGACCAGGGTGGCGAGCGCACCGATACCGGCGCCGGCGAGAGCGCCGTTGACCACCGGGTCGGAGTTCTCGGCGGTGGGATTGGTCGCCACCTCGTGCAGCTGGGTCTCGATCACGTCCGAGACGACGGGAGCGACCTCGGGATCGATCGCCTCCGAGACAGCGCTGTCGCCGGAAAGCTCGGTGTCCTGCGAAATCTCCGCACTCACCGGGGTCGCGGAACCGAACGTGAACTCGGCGATGGCGGTCTCGACGCCGCCACCCGGGATGACCGTCGCGACGGCAGGCTGAGCCTGCTGATCGGCGAAGGCATCCGCCGACGCGACACCGTTACCGGCGAAGGTGACCGCCACAACCACCGGCAGTGCACCGAGAAGAAAGAGGCGAGTTGAGCGCATGAACATTGAGTAATCCCTCTCGACGTTGTGCCCCCCAACCCGGACCAATCGAATGTCGACCGAGCTATTAGTAATAGCCCTACCGTCTTAATGGCAACTTTTATGATCTATTTCACATTGACAGCGGGATACCAATCCGCAAGCGCCTGTGTCTCGGTGTCGCGCTATGCCGGTTCCGACTGCGGATCAAGTCATTGAATATTCAAGCGGGGCGTGGGGCATACATGATGACCGCGACGCCGATCAGGCAGATCATCGCGCCGATGACGTCCCATCGGTCGGGGCGGAATCCGTCGAGCGCCATCCCCCACAACAGTGATCCGGCCACGAAAACTCCACCGTAGGCGGCGAGGATGCGGCCGAAATTGGCGTCGGGCTGCAGTGTGGCGACGAATCCATAGATGCCGAGGGCGACCACACCGGCACCGATCCAGGCCCAGCCGCGGTGTTCGCGAACTCCCTGCCAGACCAGCCAGGCGCCGCCGATCTCGGCGAGCGCGGCCAGGACGAACAGCAGGATCGAGCGCACCACGGTCATCGGCCGAGCCTAGATGCCTGGTTCACAGCGCGACCGCACCGTCGATGCCGCGGTGGTCCATGCCGTCGTCGAACGGGACCGGGCACGTGGGGATTTCGCTACATGCGACCAGGTCGTCGCAGCCCGCCGCGAGCGCTGCGCGCAGGGTGTCGCGGACCGCGGTCAGTTCGGCGAGTTTCGCGTCGACCTCGGCCAGTTTCTGTGCCGCGCGGGCCTGGAGCCCGGTATCAGCGCGGCGGCGCCGGGTGCCGAGTTGGGTGGCGGCCAGTAGCTCGGCGACCTCGTCGAGGGTGAACCCGAGGCGTTGGGCGGCCTTGATGACCCGCAACACGGTGACGGCCTGCTCCGGGTACAGGCGGTGCCCGCCCAGGGAGCGGTCCGGTTCGGCCAGCAATCCGCGGCGTTCGTAGTAGCGCAGGGTCTGCGCGTTCACACCGGCGGCCGCGGCGAGCTCGCCGGTGCGCAGGCCGGGTGTCATCGCCGGGCCTCGGTCGCGGCGGCGACGCGGGCGGCGAACGCGTCGAGCACCTCGACGTAGGCTGCCGGGACGCCAACCCGCAGCACCAAGCCGGTGTCGGTGGCGTCGAAGTCGAAGGTGAAGAACGAGCAGCAACTCGACTCCCGGGCGGCGAGATCCCGGGCGACGGCTTCGGCGCCGACGTCCAGGACCAGCTCGAGCCGCGTCGGGTCGGTCCGGTTCGAGCTGTGCACCGACTCGGCGAAGAACCGGTCGAACTCGGCCACCCGGATCGGTTGCTCGGCGGTGGGCAGGGTGCACGCGGTCGGCACCCAGTGCCCCTGACCTGGTGAGATCGTCATGAATCCACGGTAAGCCTGTACCCGGGTACAGGATGCAAGTGCTGATTCCGATTCTTCCGTCGTATGCGAGCCTTCGGCCCCCTGATAGCCCCTGGGTGCGTTCACCCACTGTTTGCTTGCCGACTGATTCGACAACCGTCAATATCGATGCGTGTCGAAACCGCCCTCGTCCTGTCAGCCACAGGACGCTTCCCCGTGCGAGGTCACCCCGCTGACCCGGGAACCGCTGACCGCCGAATCCGCCGCCGAACTGGCGGCAACGTTCAAGGCGCTGGCGGATCCGGTGCGGTTGCGACTGTTCAGACTGGTCGCCAGCCGCGGCGGCGGCGAAGCCTGCGTGTGTGATCTGTCCGCCGGGTTCGAGGTGAGCCAGCCCACCATCTCCCACCACCTCAAGGTGCTGCGCGAGGCGGGGCTGCTGTCGAGTGAACGGCGTGGGTCGTGGGTCTACTACCGGATCGAACCGCGCGCACTGGCTCCCCTGGCGCAGGTGCTCGATGTCACGACCGTCCCGGCGGACGCGCGGTGACCGACATTCGACGTCGGCTCCTGGCCGAGTTCGTGGGCACGGCGGCACTGGTCGCGGTCGTGGTCGGCTCGGGTATCGCCGCTCAGCAGCTCACCGACGATGTCGCCGTGCAGTTGCTGGCCAACTCCACCGCGACCGTCTTCGGCCTCGGCGTGCTGATCCTGGTCTTCGGGCCGGTGTCCGGAGCGCACTTCAATCCCGTGGTGTCCCTGGCGGATTGGCTGCTCGGACGTCGGCACGGCACCGGCCTGGGCTTCATCGACGCCCTGGCCTACGCGATCGCGCAGATCGGCGGCGCGGTCTGCGGCGCCGTGCTGGCCAACATCATGTTCGACCTGGGCGCCTGGCAGATCTCCACCCACGACCGGATCACCACCGGCCACCTGGTCGGCGAGGTCGTCGCCACCGCCGGACTGATCGCGGTGATCTTCGCGCTGGCCCGCAGCGGCCGGGCGGCGCTGTCCGCGTCGGCGGTGGCGGCGTACATCGGTGCGGCGTACTGGTTCACCAGTTCCACCAGTTTCGCCAATCCCGCGGTCACCATCGGCCGCGTCTTCTCCGACACGTTCGCCGGCATCGCCCCCACGTCCGCCCCCGGATTCATCGTCGCCCAATTCGTCGGCGCGGCACTGGGACTGGCGTTGATCGTGGTGCTGTATCCCCGCTCGGCGAGCGCGGCGGCCGACAACGCGGTGATTCCGCATGCCGCGGATCGTCCCGTCTCCAATCCCCCCGACCCGACAACTCACTGACCGAGCCCTCTCCGGGAGCACGCATGTCCGACAGCCCCGCCACCCACGCTGATCGTGCGACATTGACGATCGACCAGCGCCACGCGCTCACCACCGCCGCGACCCGGCTACACGAGGCCTTCGCCGACACCTACGGACGCGAGACCATCGAACACTTCCTCACCACCAGCTACGACGAGTTCGCCGCCCGCGCCACCGTCGTCAACTACCTGCCGCTGCTGGCCGAACGCTTCGCCCGCCAGCGTCTGCTCGCCCTGGCCAAGGTCGAGGGAAAGCTCGGCACCGACAAGCCGGTCGTGCTGTTCCTGTGTACCCACAACGCCGGGCGCTCCCAGATGGCGCTGGGCTGGTTCACCCACCTCGCCGGCGACCGGGCGATCGCCTGGTCGGGCGGATCGGAGCCGGGGACCCACATCAACGCGGTCGCGGTCGAGGCGATGAACGAGATCGGCATCGACATCACCGGGGAGTTCCCCAAGCCCTGGACCGAGGAGATCCTGCGCGCCGCCGACGTCATCGTCACGATGGGCTGCGGCGACGCCTGCCCCATCTACCCCGGCCGCCGCTACGAGAACTGGGAACTGACCGACCCCGACCACCAGCCCCTCGAGGTCGTCCGGGGTATCCGCGACGAGATCGGCAACCGCGTCCGCGAGATGCTCGCCTCCCTCGACATCACCATCCACTGAAAGGACACCCCGTGTCGACCAAGCCCAGCGTGCTGTTCGTCTGCGTCCACAACGCCGGACGATCGCAGATGGCACAAGGCTTCCTGACCCACCTCGCCGGTGACGCCATCGAAGTGCGGTCGGCGGGCAGCGCTCCCGGCGCCGCCCTCAACCCCGCCGCGGTCGAGGCGATGGCCGAAGTCGGCATCGACATCACCAGCCAGGCACCCAAGATCCTCACCCCGGACGCGGTCGAAACCTCCACGGTCGTGATCACCATGGGGTGCGGTGACGCGTGCCCGTACTTCCCCGGCGTCGACTATCGCGACTGGCAGCTGGAGGATCCGGCGGGCAAGGGTGTCGAGGCCGTCCGCCCGATCCGCGACGAAATCCGTACGCGTATCGAGAAGCTCATCGCGGAACTGATCCCGGCGTAGCACCGCCGCCTAGGCCGACACCTCGGCGATCTGCTTGCGGGCGCGTTCGGCGACGGCGGCGGGCATCGGCTCGTGCCGGAGATAGCCGCGGGCGAACGAGCCCGCACCGTGGGTGAGTGATCGCAGGTCGATGATGTACCTGCTCAGTTCGAGTTCGGGTACCTCGGCCCGGATATGGGTGCGGCCGGTCTCGGCCGGTTCGGTGCCGAGAATGCGGCCGCGCCGGGTGGACAGGTCACCGAGGACGGCGCCCAGCTGGTCGTCGGGGACCGTGACCCGCACGGCGGCGACCGGTTCGAGCAGCAGGGTTCCGGACGCGTCCGCCGCGTCGCGCAGGGCGAGGGCACCCGCGGTCTGGAAGGCGGCGTCGGAGGAATCCACCGAGTGCGCTTTCCCGTCCACCAGGGTCACCCGCACATCCACCAGCGGATATCCGGGAGTGACCCCGCGCGCGGCCTGCGCCCGTGCCCCTTTCTCCACCGACCCGATGAACTGCCGCGGCACCACCCCGCCGACCACCCGGTCGACGAACTCGAACCCCGTTCCCGCGGGCAGCGGTTCCACCTGGACCTGGCACACCGCGTATTGCCCGTGCCCGCCGGACTGCTTCACCAGCCTGCCGCGCCCCTCGGCCGCCGCGGCGAGCGTCTCCCGCAGCGCCACCCGATACGGTTCCACGTCCACCCGCACCCCGAACCGCCCGCGCAACCGTTCCAGCGCGACATCCCGGTGGGCTTCGCCCAGGCACCACAGCACCAGCTGGTGGGTGTGTTCGTTGTGTTCCAGCCGCAGGGTCGGATCCTCGGCGACGAGCCGGGTCAGGCTCTGCGAGAGCTTGTCCTCATCGGCCTTGCCCTGCGCCCGGATAGCCACGGGCAGCAGGGGTTCCGGCAGCGGCCACGGCTCGATCAGCAGGGGTTTCCCGGTGCCGGACAGGGTGTCGCCGGTTTCGGCGTGGCCGAGTTTGCTCACGAACGCGATATCGCCCGCGACGGCCTCGAACAGGGTCCGCTGTTGTTTCCCCAACGGCGCGGTGACCCCGCCGACCCGGTCGTCGGCATCGTGCTCGGGCCCGCACACGTGGACGGTGTCCTCGCTGTGCAGCGTGCCGGAGAACACCCGCACCAGCGATACCCGCCCCACATACGGGTCGGACGAGGTCCGGATGACCTCCGCGGCGAGCTCGCCCGCCGGATCGCAGCGCAGCGCGGTGGGCGCGGCGCCGTCACCGCGCGGCACGGCCGACAGCGGGTGTTCGATCGGTGTCGGGAATCCGGCCGTCATCAGTTCCAGCAGTTCGAGCGTGCCGAGGCCCTGTTCGGCGTCCTCGGCCGCCGGGGCGGCGAACAGCACCGGATGGAAACTTCCGCGGGCGACGGCTCGTTCCAGGTCGTCGACCAGCGTGTCGAGTTCGACGGGTTCGCCGTCGAGGTACCGGTCCATCAGCGTTTCGTCTTCGCTCTCGGCGATGATCGCCTCGATCAGCCGATCGCGGGCCGGGTCGATCACCGCGAGCTGGTCCGCCGCGGGTTCGGTGCGCACCCGTTTTCCGCTGCGATAGTCGGCGACCCGTCGCTCGAGCAGTTCCAGCAGTCCGGTCGCGGGCCGGTGCCCGTCGGGACTCTTCGGCCCGTAGACCGGCAGGTGCAGGGGCAGCACGGTATCGCTCGCGCCGTCGGTCAGCAGCGCCTGACAGGTCTGCACCAGGTCCGCGTACTCCGCCCGCGCGGTGTCCAGATGGGTCATCACGATCGCGCGCGGCATCCCCACCCGCGCGCATTCGGCCCACAGGTCGCGCGTCGCCCCCGCCACGCCCTCCACGCCGTCGGCCGCCGACACCAGGAACAGCGCCGCGTCCGCCGCCCGCAACCCGGCCCGCAGTTCGCCGACGAAATCCGGGCACCCCGGCGTATCGATCAGATTGATCTTCACCTCGCCCCACTGCACCGGGACCACCGAGACCTGCACAGACCTGTGCTGTCGCCGTTCGACCTCGTCGTAGTCCGACAGCGATGTCCCGTCCTCCACGCGGCCTGCCCGGTTCACCGTCCCGGTCGCCAACGCCAACGCCTCGACCAGCGTCGTCTTCCCCGCACCACTGCTGCCGACCAACGCGACGTTCCGGATGCTCTCCGGTCGCCACGCACCGTTCGTCCGATCCGCCATGTCGCACGCTCCCTCGGGTTGGGACCCGGCCCCTTCGAGCTTCCCACCGCAGGTAGGGGCACGTCCACGGTTTCTTGCCGATCGTTGTCGGCCACCGCACGGGGAGCCCGAGGCCTTCGCCGAGATCCGGGCGGCGGGCCCGGCCGCATGCTCCGAGGCGACCGAGCGGCAGGCTGTGCGGTTACGGGTTGTCGAATCCGGCCTCGGTGAAGACCGCGCGCGCGGAGTCCGAGCCGATGAACTCGACGAACGCCGCGGCGGCCGTGGCGTTGGGCGCCTTGGCCAGCGGCGCGACCGGGTAGTCGTTGATCGCCTTGCTCGATTCGGGGAAGTCGATGCCTTCGACCTTGGTACCGGCGGCGTGCACGTCGGTGCGGTAGACCAGGGCGGCGTCGACCTCGCCGAGAGTCACCTTCGTGAGCACCGCCTTCACATCGGCTTCGCGGGTGTCGGGCTGCGGGGCGATTCCGGCGGTCTCGAACACCGTCTTCGCCGCGGCACCGCAGGGAACCTGCTCGGCGCACAGGGCGATCTTCGGTTCGGTCTTGCCGAAGTCGGCCAGTCCGGTGATGCGGCCGGGGTTCCCGGCGGGCACCGCGATCTCGAGGCGGTTGCGCACGAACGTGACCGGTTTCGCGGTGATCTCCCCCGCGTCGACGACCTGCTGCATGTTCTTGGGCGCGGCCGAGGCGAACACGTCCGCGGGTGCGCCCTGCTTGATCTGCTCGGCCAGCGCGGAGCTGGCGCCGAAGTTGTAGACCACCTTCACCCCGGGATGCGCGGCCTCGAACTGCTTGCCCAGTTCGGTGAAGGTCTCGGTCAGCGAGGCGGCGGCGAATACGGTCACGGTGCCGGTGACCTTGTCGGCCGAGGCGGGTTCGGTCGCGGTGTCGCTTCCGCAGCCGACCGTGGCCAGCGCCAGGGCGCCGGCCATCGCAACGCCACAGACCATGCGAGTCATCTTCAACTTCATCAACTTTCAGCGGTTCCGGTTCAGCGGCTTTTCCTCCGCAAATGCGGATACTCTCGGGCATTCAGATCCCGAAACACGGAGTAGCAGTGCTGATCGTACTTCAACTGCGAATATCGGCATCTCGGATCCGACCGGCGCCCGAACTGGGTTCCGCTACGGCTGCGCGCAGGGTCGAAGGCGTGTGGACGTGGCGGCGGCCGCGACTCCGGACGGTGTCGATCACGCGGGATAGGTGTGGATCTCGGTCGCTTTCACCGAGGCCCACAGCCGCGCTCCGCTGTGCAGGCGCAGGTCGGCGACGGTCGCCGGAGTGATCTCGGCCAGGACCGGCGGGGCGCCGTCGAGCCGGACGCGGGTGGTGTGCGCGTGCTGTTCGAGGCCGGTGACGGTGACCTGCCAGGTGTTGCGCGGGCTGCCGCTGGGGCGTTCGGGATACAGGCTGACCGCGGTGGGGGCGAACGACACGTGGACCGGGCCGTGCGCGGGTTCAGCGATGGTGAAGGCCGCGCCGCCGCCGAGGTCGACCGTGGTGCCCGCGGCCGTGCCCCGATAGAGGTTGAGGCCGACCAGGTCGGCGACGTAGTCGGTGCGGGGGCGGCGGGCGACCTCGCTCGGCGCACCCTGCTGGACGACGGCACCGTTCTCGATGATGATCAGCCGGTCGGCCAGGACCATCGCGTCGAAGGGGTCGTGGGTGACCAGCACGGTGTGGCCGGGGTAGTCGCCGAGGTGATGGGCCAGTTCGGAGCGAACCTGCAGCCGGGTGCCCGCATCGAGCGCGGCCAGCGGTTCGTCGAGCAGCAGCAGGGCCGGGTCGGTCACCAGGGCCCGCGCGAGCGCGACGCGCTGGGCCTGACCGCCCGACAGCGCCCGGGGTTTCGCGTGCAGGTGGTCGCCTAGGCCGACGCGTTCGAGCCAGGCGCCCGCCGCGGCCCGGGCGGTGGTGCGGTGCTGTCCGCGAGCGCGCGGGCCGAAGGCGACGTTGTCCTGGGCGCTCATGTGCGCGAACAGCAGATAGTCCTGGAACACGACGCCGACCTCGCGTCGTTCCGCCGGGACGAACCGGTCCGGCGGCGCGTCCCAGACGTGGTCGTCGAGGACGATCCGCCCGCCGGTGAGCGGGGTGAGCCCGGCCAGCGCCCGCAGGGCGGTGGTCTTGCCCGCGCCGTTGGGTCCCAGCAGGGCGACGACCTCGCCCGGGGCGACCTCGATGGCGATGTCGAGTTCGAACGACGCGCGGGTGACGCGGATGTCGGCGGTGAGGGTCAAAGGGCACCCCGCGTCCACCGGTCCCGCAGGGCGACCAGCACCGCCACCGACACCGCGAGCAGCACGACACTGAGCACGATCGCGTCCTCGGGATCGGTTTCCAAGGCGAGGTAGACGGCCAGCGGCATGGTCGTGGTCGTCCCGGGATAGCTGCCCGCGAAGGTGATGGTCGCGCCGAACTCGCCGAGCGCCCGCGCCCAGCACAGCACCGCGCCCGCGACGACGCCGGGCAGCACCGAGGGCAGCGTGACCCGGCGGAAGGTCAGCCACCGCGACGCGCCGAGGGTGGCGGCGGCCTCCTCGTAGCGTGGATCGGCGCCGCGCAGCGCACCCTCCACCGAGATCACCAGGAACGGCATCGCGACGAACGCCTCGGCCACGATCACGCCGGCGGTGGTGAACGGCAGCGAGAAACCGAACCATTCGTAGAGGTATCGGCCGACCAGACCGCGTCGCCCCAGCACCAGCAGCAGCGCCACACCGCCGACGACCGGCGGCAGCACGAGCGGCACCGTGACCAGCGCACGGACGAACCGCTGACCGCGCACCTCGCCGCGCGCGAGCAACCACGCCAGCGGGATGCCGAGCACCAGGCACACCAGGGTCGCCGAGCTGGCGCAGATCAGCGAGAGCCGCAGCGCCTGCCAGACCTCGGGACTGCTCAACCGCTCCGGCAGGGTCCGCCACGGCGTCCGCAGCAGCAGGCCGAGCAGCGGCAGGGTCAGAAAGACCAGCCCGCACACGGCGGGCACCAGCAGGATCAGCGGCCGTCTGCCGCGCACGGCCCGCCGCCGGGCGACCCGGGTCATGATCCGGCCCGCACGATCGACCTCGTCAGCTTTCCGGAACTTCGACGACGACATGCGTCGACTTGACCGAGGCCACCGCGATACTGCCGACCTCGAGCCCGAGCTCGTCGACCGAATCGCGGCTCATCAGCGACACCAGCTGAAACGGCCCGGCCTGCATCTCGACCTGCGCCATCACGGTGTCCTTCACGATCCGCGTGACGATCCCGCGCAGGCGATTGCGCGCCGAGGACGCGACCGTGATCCCCGGCTCCGGCGCCTCCGCATTGTGTCGCAGGAATTCCGCCAGCACACGACCCTCGACACCCTTGCGCCCGCTGTCGAGCTGGATCGCGGTGAGCCGCCCCTGGTCGATATACCGGCGCACGGTGTCGTCACTGACACCCATCAAGGCCGCAACTTCACTGATCCGCAGATTCGACACGATAGGCAGCATATTCGGAGCACTTGCGGAACGCTCGCACCCCGGTCCCTCGTATTCGGTCCGACGCGACGGGCACTGGATGAACCGGAGTCGACGAGCCGAGGACAATCACGCTTTCGCGTTGCCGCCGCCCCAGGCTCGCAATATCGTGGTGCGCAACCGATCCGGCTGCGGCGCGATGAAGCGCTCGCACCGATGAGACTCACGCCCCGGCCGACCGTTTCCACCACGTCACCGTCCACTCGACGGACCACCCGTAGCCGCACACCGTCGGGTCGACGCCACGACCAGACACCGTTCGCGCCCGCCGTCGGCAGCGCATTCACGCAGTCACCCCGAGCAGGAAAATCTGTGAGCACCACCAGCGTCATCTATCGGCACACGTCTGTCTACAACCTCCTCATGCGCGGGCTCTACGGCCGCCACTACGGAGCCCGATTCGAAGCGATCGCCGCGTTGATCCCCGACGGAGCCGAGGTCCTCGACCTGTGCTGCGGCCCGGCCACCCTCTACACCCGCTACCTGCGCGGAAAGTCGGTCCGCTACAAGGGTTTCGACATCAACGAACGCTTCGTCGACCGGGTGGTCGCCGCGGGCGGAGACGGCCTCGTCTGGAACCTCAGGGAAGACACCGCGCTGCCTCGCGCCGACTACGTCGTCATGCAGGCCAGCCTCTACCACTTCCTGCCCGACCCCGACCCGGTCGTCCGGCGCATGCTCGAGGCCGCCCGCGAGCAGGTGATCATCGCCGAACCGATCCGCAATCTCACCACCAGTTCCAACCGGACTCTCGCGCGATTGTCGGGCCGGTTCACCGACGCGGGCGAGGGCGCTCAGGCGCACCGATTCACCCGCGACACCCTCGACCGGGCACTCGCGCGCTATGCCGACCGCATCGCGTCGACCAGCCTCATCGCCGGCGGCCGCGAGCAGCTGTATGTGCTCACACCGCACCCGCGGGCCCATGTCACCTCGGCGTCCTGACCACCGCGGGCACCGCCATCGCGTCCCCTGCCGAGTGCCGCCCATCGCTGTAGGGTCTGCTGCGTGACCGACAGAGCTGTACCGATCACGGCGGCTGACCCCACTGGCTCCGAATCCCGCGAACGCGAAGCCGGAGAACCGTTCTCCCGATCCGGGAGGATTCGCTGGGGCATCGTCACCGTCGTCGGCACGATCGTCGGCTACCTGGCGGTGCTGCTGGCCGACCCGCGCCACTACTACCTCGACGACACCGAATCCCAGTACACCGGCTTGTGGGTCGGGCTCGGGCGCTCGCTGCGCGCGGGCGATTTCCCCGCGCTGTGGCCCAACCAGTGGATGTCGGGCAACAACACCATGGACGACGCGGGCCTGTTCAACCCCGTGCAGCTGCTGATCGACGTCATCGCGCCGTCGGTGGACAACATGGCCGTCTACGCCACGGTCGTCAAGCTGGTGTTCTCGATTCTGTGCGCGCTCGGCGTCTACCGGATCTGCCTGGTCTATCGAGCGGCTCCCGCGTGGAGCGCCGTCGCCGGTGTCGCGTTCCCGCTGTCCGGGTTCTTCCTCTTCTTCGACCAGGCCAGCTGGATGACGGCGCTGACCGGAACCGCCTGGATGCTGCTGGCCTGGGCCTCGGCCGTGCGCTACACCCGCGGTGACGGCGGACCGATCCCCGTCTTCGTCTTCCTGTACCTGACGATCTCGACGCAATACATCTTCCCCGCCGTCGAGGCCGTGCTGATGTTGTTCGCCATCGCCGTCGGCGAATTGGTCTCCCGGGGCGACTGGCGATCGGTCCTGCGGCTGACGGCCGTGTCGGCGTGCGCTGGCCTGGCCGGGCTGCTCACCTTCCTCCCCTCGATGCTCTCGGCGAAAGTCACCTGGCGCGGTACAGCGCAGATCAACAACGACAATTTCCTCGCGGTGCCGTGGTCGGAATCCCTCAACGCGAGCCTGCCGACGGTGTCACCGGCGTTCACCACCTGGTGGGGCTATATCCAGCCGTTCCCGGTCACCTATGTCGCGTGGTTCCTCATCCCGATCCTGGCGTTCGTCGACTGGGACCGCGCCCGCCGCCACTGGCGCGAACTCACCACCGTGGCCCTGTTCACGATCATGATGCTGATGTGGACGGCGGGCCCCGGCACCATCGGCCCGCTCCGGTGGCCCGCGCGGGTGCTGCCGATGCTCGCGATCGGTCTGCTCGTCCTGGTCTGTGTGCTGGTCGGACGCTTCGGCACCACCGCCAACGCGCGGGCGCGCGGCATCGCCGCCGGCGTGCTGATCGGCTTGCTGTGGATTCGCACCGCCTCCGCGGATCCCGCCGACTGGATCAGCCACGGTGTGGCCGCGGGGTTCGTCGCCGCGGCGGGCGCGGGCGTCTACTGGCTCGCGCGGCATCGCAACACCGCGGCCGCGTGCGCGGCGACCATCGCGGTGATGTTCCCGATCGCCTTCTATCAGGTGGGTCACGCCCTGCCCAACATCATGTCCTACAACCTGCCGACCAGCCGTGCCGAGGCCAAGGCGGTGTTCCCCGACCTGCCCGGGACCACGATCCAGCTCGCCGACCGCGCGCTGCTGCAGCCCGGTGACAAGAGCCTCGACGGCGCGTACGGGTCCCTGGTATTCGGCAACTACGCCAAATCACTCGAGCTCGACTACGTAAACGGCTACACCCCGACCGGCCATTTCTATTTCGGTGAACTGCTGTGCATGCGCTGGGATTCGAGCGTGTGCCCCGATGCCTATCGCCGCATGTTCGCCCCCGAGTCGACGACCGGGCGGCCCCTGGTCGATCTGATGCTGCTGGATCGGGTGGTGCTGCAGAAGGCACTGTTCCCCGAAGCGGGCAACCAATCCGCGCCCACCGGATGGCATTTCGTCCGCTACCCGGATCACGAGCGCTACATCTGGGTGCTGGAACGCGATGGCGGCGCGGTGTCGACGGCCAACGGCCGGGTCTCCGCCCTGCGCGGAGTGTCGGCGACCTCGCTCTCCGAAGCCGATATGTCGAGCACGCTGCGGGTCAGTTCCACCAACGGCGGCCGGATCGTGTTCGCCCGCCTGGCCTGGCCCGGCTACCGGGCCACGCTCGACGGAAAGCCCGTCCCGATCACGACCGTCGCGAAATCGATCACCGCGGTCGACATTCCCGCGGGCACCGACAACGCGGTTCTCGAACTGACGTGGCGCCCACCGGGCTGGAAGATCGGCGCCGCGACGGCTGCCGCCGGCCTGGTGGGCCTGGCGGTGCTGCACTGGCTCTACCTCCGCACCCGCCGCCGCGCCGCTGTCGCGTCACCTCCCGACCACGACGATCTGGTCGCCGCACCGGCCGATGCGCACGCGGATTCAGCCGGGTCGCCGCCCGATCAGACCGACTTGGCGACCGTCATCGCAGCGCCGCGTCCAGAGCGGCGGCCAGGTCGCGTGAACCGCTGACCGTGATCTTCTCGCCGTTGAGGAAGAAGCTGGGGGTGCCCGCCACGCCCAGCGTCAGCCCGTCGTCGAAGTCCGCCTGCACGCGCGCCGCCGTCGCGGGGTCGGCGTAGGCGGAATCGAAAGCTGCCATGTCCAAGCCGATTTCGGCGGCCAGGTTCCGGAACACGGCGTCCTGGGCCACGCGCTTCTCGCCCCAGTCGGCCTGCGTTTCGAACAGGCGTTGATACATCCGCTCGAACCGGCCCTGCCGCGCCGCCGCCTCGGCGGCACGAGCCGCGCGCCCCGAGTTGACGTGCGCCGGAATGGGGAAATAGCGCACAACGAAGCTGACGCGATCGCCGTACTCGGCGCGTAGTCGCTCCATGGCCGGATACATGGCCCCGCAGGCCTCGCACTCGAAGTCCAGGAACTCCACCAGCGTCACCCGCGCCCCGGCGGGGTCCGACAGCCGATGACTGTCCGGCCGGACCGCCATCGCGGGTTGATCGGTCGCGGCGGCTCCCGGCACCGGAGCGCGGTCGTCAGTGCGGGCCGCGGCCAGCACCACGGCGCCGACCACGATGACGAGCACCGTGGCCAGCGTGGTCAGAATCCTGGTGCGGCGGGAGACCGTGCGCGTGTTCACCGACGCCAACTCCTGACAAAAGAGACAAATCGGGCAGATTCGATCATGGCCGCCATGCTAGCCATACAGTGCGGATATGCGGATACACCCCTGCGGGGCGGACGATCTGGACGAGCTGGCGGCCCTGCGCGCGGACCTGTGGCCCGACAGTTCCGTCGACGAGCACCGCGCCGATGCCGGCGAGCACTACGACGGCTCGCGCGCCGCCGCCGCGTTTCTGGCCCGAGACGAGCACGGCACGGCCGTCGGCTTCGGCGAGGTCACCCTGCGCCACGACTACGTCAACGGATGCGAGACCTCACCGGTCGCCTTTCTCGAAGGGCTCTACGTCGTTCCCGCGCACCGGCGCGGCGGAGTAGCGCGCGCTCTGTGCGAAGCGCTGGAGACCTGGGGCCGAGACCAGGGCTGCTCCGAATTCGGTTCCGACGCCCTGCTGGGCAATGCCACGGGGCAGCAGATGCACGCCGCCCTCGGCTTCACCGAACGCGAACGCGTCGTGTACTACCGGAAGATGCTGTAGCAGAGCACTATCGGTGTGGGTGCCCCGGACCGGCAGCAACACGGGCGCGGGTTCGAACACACCCGTCGAAGCGGGGAGGAAACGATGGGAACGAGACGCGCACCGAGCACGCGATGGCGGCTGCCGATCGCGGTCGCGGCCGGCGCCATCGTCGCCGTAGCGGGCCTGATCTTGCTGCGGTGCGTGTACATCGCACTGCGCTCGCGGCTGTCGACCGATCCGCTGACCGATCCCCACGGCTACGAACTCATCGCCGGCACCGTGCTCGCCTTCCCCGCCGCCGCCGTGGTCGCGGTAGCCGCGCCGTTTGTCGTCGCGCCGGGCCCGGGCCGGACACGCTTGGCGAAGACCGTGACGATCCTGCTCGTGGTCCTGACGCCGCTTCCCCTGATAGCGCTGCTCACCGCCTGAACCCGACCTCGAGCCGCACTCGGGCGGCGCCCGATCAGGTGCAGCAGTTGGGATCGAGGACCACGCAGAGCGCGGAGAGGGCGTCGCGGCGGGCGCGGTGGAAGGTGTTCATTCCGCGCCGCTCGGATTCCACCAGGCCCGCCTTGCGGAGCTGGCCGAGGTGATGGGAGACCGTGGACTCACCCAGGCCGACCTCGGCGGCCAGATCGCCGCCGTTGCGTTCCCCCTGCGGGGCGGTGAGCAGCAGCGACAGCAGCCGGACCCGGACCGGGTCGGCGATCGCCTTGAGCCGCAACGCCACTTCGAGCGCGGCGGCGTCGTCGACCGGTCCCGCCGCGACGGGGGCGCAGCAGACCGGGGCGGACATGTCGATCACGGGTAGCGCCTTGGGCATGACATCGACACTACCCGCGGTATTGACATATGTCGAAAAGGTAAGCAGACTCGGCAGCAGAAGTTCTTCGATATATGTCACACAAGTGGAGGTTCGATCATGTCTCGCATCCAGCTCGCCCTCAATGTCGACGACCTCGACACCGCCGTGCGGTTCTACTCGACCCTGTTCGACACCGAACCGGCCAAGCGCAAGCCCGGCTACGCCAACTTCGCCATCACCGATCCCCCGCTCAAGCTCGTCCTGATCGAGAACGCCGGACAGGGCGGGTCCATCAACCACCTCGGCGTCGAGGTCGAAACCTCCGAGCAGGTGCACGGCGAGATCGCCCGACTCTCGGACGCCGGACTGTTCACCGAGGAGCAGATCGCGACCACGTGTTGCTTCGCCACCCAGGACAAGGTGTGGGTGACCGGTCCGGGCACCGAGCGATGGGAGGTCTACACCGTGCTGGCCGACAGCGAAACCTTCGGCACCGCACCCGAACTCGGCCGTGCCGACGCCGAGGCGGTCGAGGTGTGCTGCGGCACCGCCGCCGAAGCCGAGGCCGAGGGCGCGTGCTGCGGCAGCCAGGCCAAGGAGAAGGCCGTGGCGTCCGGCGCCGGCTGCTGCGGCTGATCGGAGCGCCTCGCGACCGTCCGAACCCGCCTTGCCGGGCGCGTCCCCGATGGTGGTGACGCGCCCGTGCCCCCGATGCGGGGAGGCCGCGACCTACGCGGGCGAATCCAGCGTGACCGCGTCGGGCCGCGCCTCGACCGGAGTCAAGGTCGGCCGCTTGGCCACCCGGCCGTCGCCGGACGACTTGCCGGTGAGCCGCCGCAGCACCCACGGCGCGAGAAATCCTGTCACCCAGCGGATTTCGGTGGCGACGGCGGCCACCACACCCCGCTGGGCCGGGTCGGGCGGCAACGGCTCGGTCCAGCCACTGCCGGATCCCGGCAGATCCAGCACTTCGGCCAGCGCGTCCGCGATGCGCTGGTGCCCGAGCGCACTGGCGTGCAGGCGATCCCACGACCACATGCGCGGATCGGTGCACACCGGGTGGGCGGCGGTTTCCGCCACGAGGACGCCGTGTCGTCGCGCCACGGCGCGGATCTCCTCGTTGAGCGCGACGACGCGGCCACCGAGGGGCCTGGTCACGGGGTTGATCCGGGTGATGTCGGGGACGGTCACCGTCGCCACCACCGCGCCCTGCGCGATCAGGGCCGCGAACATCGCGTCGAGGTGGCGGCCCACCGCGCTCGCGTCGAAGTCCGGGCGGAGCAGGTCGTTCACGCCGGCGATCACCGTGGCGACATCGGGGCGCAGCGCCAGCGCGGCCTCGAGCTGCTCGTGGCGCACCTGGCCCGCGAGCTTCCCGCGCACTGCCAGATTCGCGTACCGCACGTCGGGATTCGACCGCGCCATCGCGATCGCGAGCCGGTCGGCGAGGCCGATCAGCCCGGTGTCGTCGGTGCCGTCGCCGACCCCTTCGGACTGACTGTCCCCCAGCGCGACGTAGCGGGCGAACGACGGATCGCTCACGCCGAAGCCTGACTCTCGATCGCCGCGCGGGCTTCCTCCTGGATGCGCGGGTACTGCTCGGCCATCCGGGCGGCCAGCGCCTGGGCCGCCGAGAGCGGTCGCACCATCACCGTGAACTCGTCGATCCTGCCGTCGGCGTCGAAGTGCAGGAAGTCGCAGCCCGTCAGCTGCAAGCCGTTCACGGTGGCCTCGAACACCAGCGCGTGGTCACGGCTCGCCGGGTCGCCGATCTCGCGCACGTAGCGGAAGTCCTCGAACACGCGCAGCACCCCGCGCAGGATCGCCGCCGTCACCGCCTTGCCGGGGTACGGGGCGAACGCCACCGGGCTGGTGAACACCACATCGTCGGCCAGCAACTCTTCCACGTTGTCGAGATTCCTCGCCTCGACCGCGGCCCGAAATCGTTGATGCATCCGTTCCTCCTAAGCAAATAATTGAATAGATTTGATCGAGGCTATCCCGCGTCGACATCGCTGTCCAGGGTGGCGCTATCAGTGTCAGAATTGAATAGTTCAATCCTGTAGAATCGGCCGATGGCGTTACGACATGCGGTACTGGCCACGCTGATGGAAGGCGAGGCGTCCGGCTACGACCTGGCCAAGCTCTTCGACGCGGCGGTCGCGAACTACTGGATGGCGACCCCCCAGCAGCTGTACAAGGAGCTCGAGCGGATGACGGCCGACGGCCTCATCGAGGCGCGGGTGGTCGAGCAGGAGAAGCGCCCGAACAAGCGGCTGCATTCGATCACCGAATCCGGCCGGGAGGCCCTGCGCGCCTTCATCGCCGACTCGACCAAACCCACCGTCATCCGCGACGAGATGCTGGTCAAGGTGCAGGGCATGGACTCCGGCGACGCCCCCGCCGTGGCCGCGGTCCTGATCGAGCGCATCGGCTGGGCGGAGGCGAAGCTCGCCCGCTACGAACGGTCGCGAACCCGCCTGCTCGCAGGCCGCAGCGAGCAGGCCTACCTCAGCGAATCCGCGCACATCGGCCCCTACCTGACCCTGTTGCGCGGCATCGCCTTCGAACAGGAGAACATCCGCTGGGCTCGGTTCAGTCTGGACGCCATCCGACGCCGCGACGCGACTGCGGCCGATCCGGCCGACGGCGAGGACTCGACCACCCGCCGGTGACCACACGACCGGAGCCCGCGTTTCCCGGCGGCGAACGGGCCCGTCGAGCGACGATCAGCGCAGGTACGCGCCGATCCGGTTGCCGAATTCGCAGGCCAGGTGCCACTGGTGTGCGGCGATGCAGAGCCCCGGCATCGCACCGCCGCCGCCGTGGTCCCGGCCGCACGAATCATGAAACTTCTCCTGGTCAGCATCGACCATTCCCTTCGGATACCCGCTGCCCACACCGCACAGCGGGCGGGCGACAGCCCAACAGTTGCGTTACCGAACCGGCATCGGCGAGGGCCTTCCCGCTACCCGGTCCAGTGGCCCGTCGAATGCACTACGCTCGCTCGAACTAGAACAGGTTCCAGGGGTGGGAGCGGGCAATGCGGGTAGTGGAGATCGCGGCGATGCGGGCGGCGGTCGCCGGTGTGGCGTTCGCGCTGGTGGTCGCGTGCGCGGGAGCGGCCGCGGCAGTGCCGCCGCCGGAACAGGATTCGTTCTACGTCGAGCCCGGCGGTCTCGCGGGGGTGGCCGACGGGGCGGTGCTCGCGTCCCGGGTGATCGAACCGGAGTCGTTCGGGCAGCCGCTGCCCGCGCGCGCGTGGCAGGTGCAGTACAAGACGATCGACAATCATGGGGCGCCTCGCGCCTACATCGCGACAGTTCTTGTGCCGCAGCGCGAATGGACCGGAAGTGGTCCGCGTCCGCTGCTGTCGTACCAGGTCGCCGAAGACGGTGTCGGCGCGAAATGCACTCCCTCGTACGCGCTGCGCGGCGGGCTGAACCGCGTTCCGAGCAACGCGTACACCGAGACCGGCATGATCCGGTTCGCGCTGGAACAGGGGTGGGCCGTGGTCGTGCCGGACTTCCAGGGGCCCGACTCCGATCTGTTCGGCGCCGACGGGTACGCCCGCGGCGTGCTGGACGGCATCCGCGCCGCCACGGCGTTCACGCCCGCGGGGATCGATCCCGCGGCGCCGATCGGCCTGTGGGGATACTCCGGCGGGGCGCAGGCCAGCGCCATCGCGGCGCAAGCGCAGCGCACCTATGCCCCGGAGCTCCGGGTGACCGGGGTGGCACTGGGCGGGACCGTGGCGGATCTCGAGGCCACCCTGTCCGGCTTCAGCGGTAGCGCCCTCGGCGGAGCCGTCGTGATCGGGCTGGCGGGGTTGAACCGGTCCTACCCGGACGCCGATATCTCCCGGTACCTCAACGAATACGGCCGCGGCGTGATGGCAGCCGTCGACGCGGAGTGCCTGACCGACGCCGCCGTCGGGTATCCCTTTCTCGACGCGGCCGCGTTGGAGGCGTGGCCCGGATCGATCACGAACAACCCCGAATTGAACGCGGTGGTGCGGCGTGCCAGCCCCCGGTACCGCCCGGGCGCACCCACCGCGCCGACTCTGATCTACCACGCCGTCGCCGACGAATTCGCTCCCGTGGCGGCGGCCCGGGCCTTGGCCGGGAACTACTGTGCCACCGGCATTCCCGTCGAAGTCGTCGAGCATCCGATCGGCGAGCACGGCACCGAAGCCATGGTCGGACTACCCACGGCCCTGACCTACCTGGCCGACCGTTTCGCCGACAAACCGGCGCCGAGCACCTGCTGAGCTCAGGTCATCGTGGTCCGGTCGGACACTCCCCGCCAGCCACAGGGCAGACCACAGGTAGCGACCATCTCGGTCACGATGCGGCCGTCGACGAAGGCCCCGGCGGCGTAGTTCGGCACCGGATTCACGGTCACCTTCTCAGCGGTAGTAGTTCGCCCATCGCCCGAGGACGACCTGGACGAACGGACGGAGGAAGGGCGCCGTCCAGCTCAATGGGACGAAGGCGAAGACGGCGGGCCTGCCCGCGATCGTCCACCGGAGAAGCGTTGCGCCGTCCGGTGTTTCGGTGAGCTGGAACTCCATGGTGTAGGACTCGACGAGCAGCGGGATCGAGGTCTTGACGGCGGCCACGCTCAGGCGGGTGTGCGGATCGCGGCGGGTGACCTGTTCCGCGGCGGCGAAGACGATGGCGTCGAGGGTGCGGACGGTGCCGGGACCACGCGCCTGGTCGCGGTAGCTGACGCCGTCGATCATCGGGATCCAGGTGAAGGCCCCGTCTTCGAGGGCGGACCACACCTCCCAGGGCATGGCGGGGAAGTGCTGCTCGACCGTCATCTGGAAGGTCGGGCGCCGGGATTCGAGCAGCTGGATCGTCGGGTCGTCGACCGGCGCGATCTCGGTGGCGCGCAGGCGGACGGCGCGGCGTTGCAGGACGAGGAGGACGACAAGTCCGCCACCCGCGGCCACGAGGAACGCGCCGAGCGCGGAACCGAGGAGAACGAGCCACATCACGGGTGTCACGGGGCAGGGCGCAGCAGGGGCGAGGAGACTTTGCTGGTCAGCCATCGGTCGCCGGACTTGGTCAGCGACAGGGTGATCGACAGCTGACCGCGGCGGGGCTGCTGCTGCGTCCCGACACTGGCGATGGACTGGTCGACGACGACGATCGCCTCGGCGGTGTCGGTGTCACTGGTGGCGATCGCGCAGTCGACGGTGCCCGCCGTCGACTGCACCCGACCCTGGATCAGCACCTCGCGCAGATCGGCACTGGTGGACTCGAATTCCTGTTTCCAGTCGCCGGTGGCCCGGTCGAGCACGGCGGCGAAGTAGGCATCGAGATCGGTGGCGTTGTAGGTCGACAGCACCGAGCCGTAGGCGCAGGCCGCCGCCCGCGCCTCGGTGCGCGCCCGGTCGAGTTCCCCGGCACGGTGGTGCTGCCAGCCGAAGTACCCACCGGCGGCTGTTCCGCCGATGCCGAAGGCGACGGCCAGGGCGACCACGATCGAGGTGGTGCGATTCCGGCTACGCGATGGTGTTGCCGCGGTGGGGGTTGTCGATTCGTCGGTGTCGGTCATGGGGTTCCTTTCGGTAGCGGGGGCATCAACGGCCGGGCAGCGGCGCGGACCGCTCGTCGCCGGTGCTGCCCGGCGGCGGTCCGGCGGTGTTGTCGGGCGTCGCGGGCCGTGGCGCGTTCGCCGACCCGCGGACCTGCTGCGCGGGATCGCTGGTGACGCAGTAGTTGTAGAGGCGGACGGTGCCGTCGGAGACGGTGGCAGGCGAGACCGGGATGGTGTCGTACTCGCAGAACGGCCGCGGCCAGATGTCCACCATCGTGTGGAAGGCGTTGTCGTGCGCGGGAACTCCGAGCAGAGCCGTGCCCGTGCGCAAGGCCGGGAACAGCGCCGTCAGCGCCGGAGTGCGCAGCCGGGCCGCGCGGGTGATGGCCCGCAGGTTGGTCACCAGGTTCGTGATCGGGTCGGTGGTCTCGGCGACCACCCCGCCGAGCGTCGCCAGCTGTCCGGGGCCGAGGTCGAGCAGGCGCCGCAATTCCTGGTCGGCGGCGGCGAACTGCCCGAACAGCACGCCCGACCCTTCGACGAGCGTGCGCAGGTCCGGCTGGGCATGCGAGGTCGTCTCCGCGATGACCGACAGCTTCTCGACGAGGTTGCGGGTCTGCGGAAGCAGTTCCGTCATCCCCACCATGGCCTGGCTGATCCCGCTGATCACGGTGCGCAACTGGTCCGGCCCACCGGCCAGCGCCCTGTCGAGTTCGGCGACGATGACGTCGAGCCGCTGTGGATTCAGGCCGCCGATGAAACCGGCCGTGTCGGTGAGGAACTCGTCGATGGTGACCGGTGTCGCGGTCCGGTCCCGTTCGACGACCGCGCCGTCGGACAGGTACGGGGCGTCGTTGGAATCGGGCCGGAAATCGAGGTACTGCTCCCCCGCGGCCGACAATCGGGCGACGACGACAGCGCCACCCGCCGGCACGTGATATCCGGCATCGATGTCGACGACGGCGGTGACGCCGGTCTCGGACAACTCCAACGAGCGCACCGTCCCGACCCGCACGCCACGGAAGGTGGCATCGGAATGCTCGAGCAGCCCACCGGAGCCGGCCAGTTCCACCCGGACGGTGATGCTGTCCCGCCGCGGGTCGACCCGGATGACATCGACGAGCAGATATCCGCCGCTCACCAGCAGCGTCAGCACCAGCCCCACCGCCGCGATGCCGTTGACATGGTGTTTCGCCCAGCCCGCGGCCCGGAGCAGGTATTGCGCGGCGACCTCGAGTGCCACACCGGCGAACCAGATTCCGGCGGTGAACACGAGCGCCAGCGTGTACCGGACGCTGCCTCGGGGGTACTCGGTCATCGCCCACCGCCCTGCAATCGGCCGATCACCCGGGCGAGGACTTCGGCGAGGCTGCCGACGAAGGCGCCGGGGTCGGATCCGTCGGGCAACCTGCTGCCCTGCGGGTCGGTCAGGGCGCCGACGCTGAGGTAGGAAATCGTCGCCGCGACCGCGAGGCTGGTGCCCTGGGTGGTCGCCAGCAGCGACGGGTGCAGCGCGTGCAGCTGGTCGAGCGCGCCGGCCAGGTTGTCGCCCATCTGGGTGAAGCCGGTCATCAAGGCCTGCACGCTGTCGAAGAGGCCGACGAAATCCGCGCTGCTGGTGGACGTGAACTCACCCAGCGCGCCGAGGGTGACCGAGACATCGGCGGTGAGCTCGGTGATGGCACGGTTGTTCTCGGTGAGCACCGAGATCAGCGGCGGGAAGGTGTCGGCGGCCTGGCCGAGCTCGGCTCTGCGCTGGTTGAGGGTGACGCTGAGCGCGTCGAGACCGCGCAGGACGGCGTCGATCTGACCGGTTCGTTCGTTGAGCGCGGTGAGCGTGGCGGTCAGCTCGGTCAGCAGGTGCGCGAGCTGGGGACCGCGGCCCGCGAACATCGAGTTCGACTCGCTGGTGATCCGGGCCACCTGGCTGAGCGCGCCGCCGTTGAGCAGCATCGACAGCGACATCATCAGTTCCTCGACCGAGGCGCCCGCCGAGGTGTGGTCCCGGTCGATCACGTCACCGTCGACGAGCATCGGTGTGCCGGAACGGAGTTCGGGCAGCACGATCGCGACGTAGATGTCACCGAGCGGGGTCGGCTGGCGCAGTTCGGCCCGCGATCCGCGCGGCAGCCGGACATCCGCGCGGATCTCCAGGTCGACGGTGGCCACGAAATCGGTGGTGTCGAGGCCGGTGACGACGCCGATGTCGGTCCCGCCGGTCTTCACGTGCGCGCGATCGGGCAGGTTCAGCGCGTTGTCGAACAGCGCCCGCACCGTGTAGGTGGGGCCGTCGAGGCCGGGCTTGGGCAGGGGCATGGAGTCGACGGTCACCGCGCAGCCCGCGACCGAGCAGGCCGCCAGCGCCAGGACCGCCGCGCGGGCGAGCCGGGGCCTCATCGGGTCAGTCCCAGCAGTGCGGCGAACAGTCCGAAGTCGGGCCCGAAGTCCTGGAGCTTGCCGGTCCGGCAGCCGTCGGCCCTGAGCTCGACCCGCTGGCAGAACAGCGCCAGCAACTCGTTGTCGAGCAGGCTCTTGTCCGTCAGCAGGTGCAGGCGCACCGCCTTGGCCTCGGGACTGACCGCGTTGCCGAGGTTGTCGAGGAACAGCGGTGCGATGTCGACGATCTCGGTGAGTCCGCGGGCGTGGTCGCGCATCTGCGCGGTGATCGTGATCAGGCGCAGCAGCGCGTCGGTCAGCGGTTGCTCGTTCTCCCCGACGACGGCGCTGGTGTTGGCGACGAAGTCGTTGACCTGGGTGAGCACGGCCTGTAGTCCCGGGGACTGCTCGCGCATCAGCGTGACCAGCTGGGTGAGGCGGGCGCTGAAGTCACGGACCGTCGCGTCGTTGTCGGCGAGGATCTGGGTGACGTCGTTGAGCCGGACGATCGCGTTGGCGATCTGGTCCTTGTTGGCCAGGGTCACGTCGAAGGCGCCGGCGAGCGCGTCCAGGGTTTCGCGAATGCGGTCACCGTTTCCGTCGAGCAGGGGGAACAGCACGCGGCTCGCCATCGGACCATCGGAGTTGTTGCCCGCCAGTGCCTTTCCGATGTCGTCGAAGTTGCGCAGGATGCGGTCCAGCTCGACCGGTGTCCTGGTGCGGGCGAACGGGATGTGGGCGCCGTCGGACAGGGTGGGGCCGCCGGTGTAGGCGGGGGTGAGTTCGATGTGCCGGTTGGTGATCATCTGCGGGGAGACCAGTGCCGCGATCACGTCGGCGGGCACGTCGACCTCGGGGTCGACGACCATGTGCACCTGCACGTACTCGCCCTTGGGGACCAGCGCGGTCACCCGGCCCACCGGCATGCCGAGGACGGAGACCTCGTTGCCGACGTACAGGCCCGCGACATTCTCGAAGTCCGCCGTGACGGTCTTCTCGCGGCCGAGCAGCCGGTCCGGCAGCGAGGTCAGGGTCTGCGGCAGCGCCGAGCAGCCCGACAACAACAGGGCGACGGCGGCCACGACGGCCAGCCGGACGAATCCTGTGCGCATCAGCGGCACCCCTCTACGGCCTGAACGGCACACAGCCAGTTGTCGGGGAACATCCACGGCAGATAGAGCTCCCCGTACGGGCCGTTGCCGAGGGAGTTGTTGAACTGCCGGAGCGTGACCGGCATGATCTGGAACAGGCTGTCCAGGTTGGCCTTGTTGTTCTGCAGGCCCGCCGACATCGTGTTCAGATCGACGATCAACGGCGCGAGCTGTCCCCCGTTGTCGATGCCCATCGCCTGCAGGTCCTTCGAGACCGCGGCGATACTGTCGAGCAGCTGGGTGACCAGGGTCTGCCGCCGGGCGACCGCGTCGCCGATGGCCTGGCCGCGGGTCAGCAGCAGGAGGACGGCATTCTGGTTGTCGGAGACCACGCTGGAGACCTTGTCGATATTGCGCAGCAGCTGCTCGACCTCGTCCCGGCGCTCGCTGATCACCTGGGCCAGCGAACCCACCGAGTCCAGTGCCGCTGCGGTCAATTGCGGCGAGTCCCCCATCTGTCGGGCGAGGGCGTCCAACGATGCTCGCAGGGCCACGGGGTCCACCCGTTCGAGGTGCTCGAAGGAGTGGGTGTACTTGTCGTCGTTGACGACCTTGGCCAGGTTGTAGGGAACTTCGGTCCGGTCCAGGGGAATTCGCCTGCTCTCCGGCGCCGAGGGCGCGCCCGGATCGAGCTCGACGTGCATCCGGCCGAGGATGGTCGACATCTTGATCGCGGCCCTGGCGTCGTCGCCGACCCGGATGCCGTTGTCGATCGAGAGCGCGGCCTCGATCCGGTCGCCGGCCAGTCGCGTCGACTTCACCGTGCCGACTTCGATGCCCGCGATATCGACGCTGTCGCCGGCGCGGAGCCCGGCGGTCTGGGCGAATTCGGCGTGCACGGTGCGGTTGCCGAGGTCGAATCGGGTGAGCGCGCTCGAGCCGAACAGCAGCACCAGCACCGCCGCGCCCGCGCCCAGGCCGAGCCACCAGTGCCGATTGTCCGCGAAGCTCGGTATCGCCTGCCACAGTCGCCGCGCCGTGGGCAGCAGCGCGCGCAGACGGTCGGATGGTCGGGTGGACGTCATTACCGGCATACCTCCGAATGGGAATTGCCACCGATCTGGGTCAACATCCCGGGCGGCAGCACCACACCCCACAGCGAGACGTCGAGACTGCAGACATAGGAGTTGATGTAGGTGCCGTTGCCGCTGATCCGGGCGAGGCCGGCCAGGACGAACGGCAGTTCGGCGGCGGTGATGTCGAGCCGCGCGCCATTGGCGATCAGCAGGCGCACACCCTCGTTCGCGGACTGCTGCGCCTGCGCGAGTCCGGGCCTGATCCGGGCGATGAGATCGGCGAGCTGCCGGGTCGACCCCGAGGCCTGCTCGACCGCGGACGCGAGGGTCGTGCCCTGCTCGTAGAGCTCGACGGTGAGGGTGCGGGACTGGGTGATCAGTGTCTCCAGCTCACCGCTGCGGTTGGCCAGACCCTCCACCACCCCACCGAGATTGGTGATCACCTGCCCGAGGATCTCGTCCCGGTCGCGGAAGGTGCTCGCCAGTTGCGCGGCCTGAGTGACCAGCGCGCTGAGCGATACCCCGTCACCCTGGAGAGCTTGAATCAGGGTGTGCGACAACGAGTTGATGTCGTCGGGCTCCAGGGTCGCGAACAATGGTTCGAAGCCCGCCAGCACCGTGGACACGTCGAAGGACGATTCGGTGCGCTCGTAGGGAATGGTCCCCTCCGGCGGCAGCCGGTTCCCGCCCCGGTCCCCGGCGGCCAGCGCGACATACCGCTGCCCGATCAGGTTCTGGTAGCGGATCAGCGCCTTGGTCGTGGTGGTGAGCTGATGGCGTGACTGCACGCGCAGCACCACCGACGCGCGGCGGTCGGCGTCGAGTTCGATGGCATCCACGCGGCCGACGCGGATTCCGGCCATGCGGACGTCGTCGCCCACGCGCAGACCGAGGACATTGCCGAACGTCGCGGTGTAGCGGACGGTGTCGCCGCTGACTCCGCGCTGCAAGGTCGAGAAGATCGTGTAACTGGCCACCAGGGCCAGCCCGACGAACAGCGTCAAGATGAGCAGGGCGGTGCGGGTTTTCATCATGTCAGTTCCCCATCGGCGGTGCGTCGGCGTAGGTGACCTGGACTGCCCCGTCGGCCAGGACCGGCGTGAGCAGCACCAGTTGCGCGGCGTTCGGCGGTCGCCCGACAAGCGCCTCGATGGCTTCGACGCCGTGCAGCGACGCCGGTGCGGTGGCCGACGCCGGGGCGGCGGGGCCGGGGACGACCGCGCTCGGTGTCAGGCCGGGAATCGCCGGGAGGCCGGGGACCGCGGGCGGCGGGCCCGCCGCTTCCAGCCTGCCCGGCAGCAGCTGGGTCGGAATGTGCTGTTCCGGCGCGGTATACGGCACCGTCGCTCCGCCACAGCGCGGCCCGGACAGGCTGCCGTATCGGGGGCAGTCAGCGGCGGTGTACTGAGTGAAAGGGGTGAAGCTGACGTCGACGACCCAGCGCATCTGCCGGTCGGGTCCCCAGTTGAAGACGGTCGCCAGCTTGCTCAGCGCGATGTCGAGATTGGCGACCGCGGTGCCGATAGCACCGGAGTCGGCGGCCAGCGCACCGAAGGTCTCGTGCAGCCCGCCGACCAGTTCCGGGCCCGCGTCCGGATTGCGCGCGAAGAGGGTGTTGGTGACGCCGACCGCGCCGCGCGCGGCGGTCAGCAGCGCGATCAGGTTCGCGCGCTTCTCGGTGAGGGTGCGCGCCGCGGTCACCGACGAGACGAGGGTGTCGACCAGCTGCGGCGCGGACTCGTTGACGGCCGACGCCGCGGCACCGAGATCGCCGAGCAGGTCACCGATCCCCGGTGTCGCCCGGACCTGGGTGGTCCAGGTGTCGAGTCGTTCGATGGTGGAGCCGGGCATGCGGTAGCTGGGGTCGAGCGCGTCGGCCAGCGTGCCGAGGACGGTGGCCAGCCGGATCGGATCGATGGCGTCGAGCACGGTCCGCAGGGTGGTCAGGGTCGTCTGCAACTGGGCGCCGACCTCGCTGGTGTCCTGGGTGACGGTGGCGCCGTCGCGCAGCGGGTCCGGCGCGGGGCCGTTGTCGACGAGTTCGACGGCCGTGACGCCGAAGATGTTGTTCGGCACCACCCTGACGGTGACCGTGGCGGGAATACGCTGGGCCAGTGCGGGTTCGATGCGCAACCGCACCTCCTGACGCTCGCCCCGCGCGGCGATGTCGGTGCCGGCGACCTGGCCGACCAGCACCCCGCGGAAGGTGACGTCGGCGCGCTGGGGGACGCCGTCGCCGGTGCTGGTCATCCGCGCGGTCACCTCGACGGTGTCGAGGAACGCGCCGTTGTAGCGCAGTCCGAGCAGGTAGACGACCGCGGCGAGGAGCACCGCGATGAGCACGCCGAACAGGCCGAGTCGCAACGCACTCGGGCCGCGGCCGCTGGGATCGAGAATCATGGTCGCCGCCTATCCCGTGATCCGGATGCCCGGGTCGATCCCCCAGATCGACAGGGAGAACAGAAGATTGACGAACACGACGGTGACGATGGTCATCCGGATCGCCCGGCCGGAGGCGACGCCGACACCCTCGGGTCCGCCCGCCGCGGTGAAGCCGTAGTAGCACTGGATGAAGGTCGCCACTGCGGCGAAGACGATGATCTTGAGGATCGAATAGGCCACGTCCACCGGGTCGAGGAACTGGTGGAAGTAGTGGTCATAGGTGCCCAGCGTCGTCCCGCCGAGGAAGGCCACGGTGAATCGCGTCGCGAGGTAGGCGACGGCCAGGCCCGCGGTGTAGAGCGGCACGATGGCGACGACCGCCGCCAGCATCCGCGTCGTGATCAGGTAGGGCAGCGGCCGGATGGCGATGGACTCCAGGGCGTCGATCTCCTCGGAGATGCGCATCGAGCCCAGCTGCGCGGTGAACCGGCAGCCGGCCTGGGCGCCGAACGCGAGCGTCGCCAGCAGCGGCGCCAGTTCCCGCGTGGTGGCGAATCCGGAGATCGCGCCGGTCAGCGGGCTCATGGTGAGCAGATTCAGCGCGGTGTGCGACTCCATGCCGACGGTGATCCCGCCGAAACCGCAGAGGATCACCACGACGCCGATCACGCCGCCGCCGACGATCAACGAGCCGTTGCCGAAGCTCACGTCGGTGATCAGCCGCAGCAGCTCCTTCCGATAATGCTTGAGCACGAAGGGAACAGCCGCGACCGCCTGCAGGAACACCAGTCCCTGATGGCCGAGCCGCACCGGCACGGTCGCCGGCGCGGTGGCGGCGGCGCGCAGCCGGGAGAGCGGCCGCAACAGTGGTGGAACGTAACCGGACGCCATCTCAGAGCACCTTCGACGGGAACACCGCGTTGTAGAGCTGGGTGAGGATGATGTTGGCCGCGAACAGGACGATCGCGGAGTTGACGACCGCCGAGTTCACCGCGTCGGCCACGCCCGCCGGTCCGCCCCGGGTGTGCAGCCCGGTGTCGCAGGCGATGATCGCCGCCAGCGCGCCGAAGACCGCGGCCTTGACCATCGCGACGACCAGATCGGCGGCCACCGCGAAGGAGGCGAAGGTGCCGACATAGGAGCCCGGTGTCCCGTCCTGGATGTAGACGTTGAACACGTAGCCGGTCGCGAAACCGACGAAAACGACCAGCCCGCACAGCAGGGTGCTGATCACGACGGCCGCGGCCAGGCGCGGGGCGACCAGGCGGCGGACGGGATCGACGCCCATCACGACCATGGCGTCGATCTCCTCCCGGATGGTGCGCGAACCGAGATCCGCGCAGATCGCCGACCCCACCGCGCCGGCGATCATCAGCGAGGTCACCAGCGGGGCGCCCTGGCGGATGATGCCGAGCCCGTTGACCGCGCCGATGAAGGTGGTCGCCCCGACCTGGCTGACGAGCGAACCGACCTGGATCGACACCACGACGGCGATGGGAACGGCGACCAGCAGCGTCGGCGTCGCCGACACACTGGCCATGAACGCGCACTGCTTGACGAATTCCGTGGCCGGAAAACGCCGGGTGACCAGCGCGCGGATCAGTTCGGCCAGCGCCCGCCCTGTCATCAGGACCTGGCGCCCGGCCGTCTCGACGGCCCGTTGCGGGTGGTCGCGCCAGTAGGTCAGCCCGAAGGCGATGACCTGATCACGGGCATCTCCGCCCGGTGGTGGAGCTGTAGTCGACGACTGCTGCACGATGGTTCACTCTCCGCGGACATTTTCTACGGTGAAGTAGTTAGGAATTACTACGCTAGAGTAGATATATGGACACTGACGGCGCCGACAGCGCGGCACCCTGCCGGTGGGGGATCATTTCTCGATGAGCATCGAAGAGGACACCGACGGCGTCTGGCGGATCGCTCCGCCGCGCCCCGTCCGGCCGCGGCGCCGCAACGGACCGCGACTACCGCCGGAGGAACGCCGCGAGCAACTGCTCGACGCCGCCCGCGCGGTCGCGGGCCGGGACGGCTTGGCCGAGCTCACGATGCAGGCGGTGGCCAAGCAGGCCGGCGTCGCGAAGCCCGTGCTGTACGCGATCTACCCCACCGCACCCCAGCTGCTCGACGCACTGCTGCGGCGCGAACACTCCCGGGGCATCGCCCAGGTCCTCGAGGCCCTGCCTGCGGGCTTCGACGACGCCGACCCGGACGTGGAGTTCGAGGAAGCCGTCATCGCGTTCCTCACCGCCGTCCAGGACGATCCGGTGCGCTGGCGGTTGATCCTCATGCCCGCCGACGGCGCCCCCGCCTCCTACCGCGGCCTACTCGCCGGCGCCAGGGAGAAGGTCGTCGAGCGCTGCGCCCAGCTGCTCGAGACGGGCATCGCGCGGCGCGGTGGACCCAGCGACGTGGATGTCGAACTGGCCGGTCGCGTCATGCTGGGGTTCATCGAATCGCTCGGCCGACTGGTGCTGTCGAATCCGGAACTCGCTTCCCCCCAGGCACTCCGGCCCACGGTGCGGGCACTGACCAGGACGCTGCCCAAGGCCGGGAACGCGCGGACGCCGCCCGAGCATCCGGCGTCACCGTAACCGGATGTCGGAGATCAGCAGCGGCGGCCAGGCGATGATCTCGCCGATCGCCGAGAACAGCTTGTCGAAGCCGTGCAGTTCGGCGAGGTGCTCGTGGTGGTAGCCCAGCCAGAACAGCCCGATCAGGAAGTACGGCACGCCGAAGGCGATGCCGAGGAAGATGAGCTGGCGCAGGCTGATCCGGTAGCCCAGCAGTTCTTTGATCATCACCGCTCCCCCTACGCGATCTCGCCGAGCACGGCCTGCGACTCGATCAGCCCCTGGTCGTCCGGCGCTTCCCCGCGACCGAAGACCCTGGCCCGCTGCTTGTCCCGCAGTGCCTGATGCGCCTGTGCGGGAATGTCGTAGCCGTAGAGTTCTTGCGCCTGGCGCGGAGTCATCGTGGTCGCGTTCGCCGGCGGGATCTTCAGCAGCACCGGACCGGCCACCGGCACCGACATCGGCGAGATCAGCCGCAGCAGCTGAATCTGCAAGCGCGCGTTGAGACTCACCACCGTGAACGCGACGCTCATCGGCGTGGTGACGAGCGCGTCGAGCAGCCTGCCGGTCGGTAATCCGGCCATCTCCCGCATCCAGCGCGGCATGGTGGCCAGGGTGCCGCGGCGCAGGAAGGCGTAGACGACCTTGAAGATCGGCCGGAGCGGCAGCGGGATCTCCGGCATCATCACCTCCGCCCGCAGCAGGTGCCGCATCGCCTTGCGGGCGATGTCGGACCCGATCAGCTGCGGGCGCATCCGCTCGAAGTACTCGCTGATCCCGGCCCTGGTGCGCGGCACGTCCGCGGGGTCGCAGGTCTGGAGTTCCGCCGCCCGCGCGCACTCCGCCCAGTACTGCAGCTCGTCGGCCTCGCTGAGCCGGCCCGGCCCGTACTTCTCGTAGGCGACGAGGATGGAATGCCATGCCGTCAGGTGGATCCACAGCTGGGACTGCGGATCGTTCGCGTCGTAGGACCGCCGGGTGACGGGGTCGACGCCGATCCCCTTGGAGTGGATCTTCACCAGGATGTCGGCCGCGTGCGCGGTGGACCGGCTGTCGGCGAACATCACCATGGCGAAATACCGCAGGGTGCGGTCGTAGCGGGTACGCGGCCGGTCGTAGATGGCATGGGTGGCGTCCACCGAGGCGACCAGCGCCGGGTCCAGCTCCTCGATCACTACCGCCCGCTGGAAGCCGACCGTCAGGCTGGTCGGGTAGCTCCAGACCTGCCACGCGACCGACTCCGGACCGAAGAAACCATAGTCCTCCGCGGGCGTCAGTGGGGGTATCGACAGCCACTCACGCAAGGACGCCATCGTTGCCATCGCGAGCTCCAATCCATTTACTACTCATGCGTAGAAGTATTACTACGCGTGAGTAGAAACGATAGACCCGCTCCGGGCGGCCAGTCAACGGTTTCGGCCGAAAAACCGCTCACTGACTCAGACAGATATTCACACAAGGGCAGCTCTGAAAACTACTGACCAAAGCCATACTTGAGTTCCAAGCCATACGACAACAGTCAGACATCGCGCACTTAGCAAGGCGTATACACCAACCAACCCAGACACTGACACATCAGTCGTGATACCGCGTCGACACAGGGCCGGGTAGCCGAATTGCGTTCGGGCTGAGCGGAATCCTGTCCATCGGTCCCCGGATCGGATTCCATCGATGACATGGCTACCCAGGCGACCGAGACCGACGCGCACCGATCCGGCACCCTGCCCGCCGCGACGGAGAACCGGTTGCCGATCGCGGTCGAGGCGGGCGAGCAGATCCGCTACGGGCGCCGGGGATGAGCACGCCGCGGATCACCTCGCTGGCGTTCCTGACCCCGGGCAACTACCTCGACGAGGATCCGTACACCGGCCTCGAGGACACCCTGCGGCTGTTCGAGTACGGCGAGCGTCTGGGGTTCGACGGCGCGTGGGTCCGGCAGCGGCATCTCGAGCACGGGGTCGGTTCGGCGGCGGTGTTCCTGGCCGCGGCGGCCCAGCGCACCAGCCGGGTGGAGTTGGGCACGGCGGTCATTCCGATCGGATACGAGAGCCCGTTCCGGCTGGCCGAGGACCTGTCGCTGGCCGACGTCCTGTCGCGAGGACGCCTGCAGCCGGGGTTCAGCGCGGGGACACCGCCGCACGCCGACCTGATCGGCGATCTGGTCTTCGACGGCGACTGGCGCACCTTCGACCTGTCCTACGGCCGGGTCGCCCGGCTGGTCGAGAACCTGCGCGGCCACTACCTGGGCGACGCCGACACCGTCATCCACTCGCCGGGCAACACCCAGCGCCCCCGGCTCCAGCCGCACAGCCCCGGCCTCGCCGATCGCGTCTGGTACGGCGGCGGGAGCACGCGGTCGGTGCGCTGGGCCGCAGAGAACGGGCTGAATCTGCTCAGCGGCAATATCGTCTTCGGTGATCGCAGCGACGACTTCGCGACCGCCCAGCGGGGCCTGATCGGCGACTACCGCGAGCGGATCGATCCGGCGCGACCGGCGCGCGTCGCGGTCGGCCGGGTCCTGGTTCCGTTCGACAGCGCCGATCGCGCGACCCGCGAGCGGTACCGGGCCTACGCCGCGAGCAGGCACGAACGCACGCTCGGACCACAGGGCGAGCGGCGGGTGCTGTTCGCCCCCGATGTCGTCGGGACCGCCGAGCAGATCCTCGACCAGCTGCGCGCCGATCCGGTGCTCGCGCTGACCACCGAACTGCGCCTGGAATTGCCGTACGAGTTCCATCGTGCGGACTACGAGCAGATCCTGCACGACACGGTGACGCTGATCGCTCCCGAGCTGGGGTGGAAACCCGCGCTCGGCTAGCTACTCCGGCGGTCGGTAGGTGACATCCAGCCCCGTCGCGGCATCGATCTGCTCGGGGGTGAGCAGGCCGACGGTGTGCGAGACGGCGGCACCGGCGGCGGCGGTGCGGATCGCGAGCGCCGCGGCGGCCACCTCGTCGGGGACGTCACCGATCACGAACAGATCGTCGTCGCCGAAGGCGAAATAGCAGGCTTCCACCCGCCCGCCGACGCTCTCGACCATCTCCGTGATGGCCGCGCGGCGAGCGCTACCACCCTGTGCGAGGAGGCCGTTGGCCCCGTCTTGCAGATAGCTGACCCGCCACATGTACTTCGGCATACCTTCGAGCCTCCTCGGACTGGGACGCGATCTCGGCGTCAAAAGCCTAGGTCACGACGGCACGCGGCACGGAAAGGCGCGGCCGCAATGATGCGCCACCGTGACGATGGCGATACCGCCTTGCCTCGGACCCGACATGAAACTCACTCCACAGCTCGCGGGGTTGCTGGCCGCCACCGCCGGCGTCGCGCATCTCGTCCTCGCCGCGCCACAGGAGGCGGCCGCCACACTCGCGCCCGGGATCACCTGCGACGGATTCGCCTGCCGCAACGACACCGACGACACCTACCGGGTGCGATCGCAGGTGCTCTGCGATGCGCCGGGTGTCTCGGCGGTGCCCCGGCAGTCGGTCGTGGTCGACACCTACGTCCCGCCTCGGGACACCGCGCGGATCAGCGTGGCGTGCCCGGTGGTGTCCGCGCCGCCCACCGTGGAACAGCGGCCCGGGCAGCTCCGGGCCGACGGCACCTGGGAACACACCCCGCCCGAGGTCCGGCCGGGTCCGCTGGTCGGCACCATGGCGACCGGGGTGGTCCACCTGTCGGCCGAGGTCGACAACGGTCCGCGGCCGGACAGCGGTTCCGGCGGCGCGTGAGCCCTAGTCCGCGCCGGTGCCGTGCAGGGTGAGGGTGTCGTCGATGCAGCGCGCGATGAACGCGTCGTCGAGCGGCTCGTCGCCGACCAGCAGCCGGAAATACAGTGGCGCGGACAGGGTTTCGAGCACGTCGCGCGGCCGCACCGTCGCGGGCAGTTCCCCGCGCTCGACGGCCTTGGTGATTACCTGGGAGCTCCGTTCGAAACGATCGTTCCAGAACTTGCGGCGGGCGGCGTCGACCTCGGGATCGGCCGAGAGCGCGATGGTGGTCCCCACCAGCCGCGCGATGCCGGGGCGGGTGATCAGGTGGGAGATCTGCTCGGCGAGCACCAGCAGGTCGGTGCGCAGGGCGCCGGTGTCCGGCGCGGGGTTGCCGACGGCGGCGAGTTCGGTGACCGCCTCGGCGATCAGGGCGGTGCGGGTGCCCCAGCGGCGGTAGATCGTGGTCTCGGCGACCCCGGCGCGGGCCGCGACGTCACCGATGGTCAGCCCCTCGATGCCGTGCTCGGCGACCTGTTCCAGGGTGGCCGTCAGCACGGCTTCGCGCACCCGCGCCGAGCGTCCCCCGGTCCGCTTGCGCGGGCCCGGTGCCGCCACCGGCTGCTCGTCGTCGGTCTCGGGTGCACGCTGCGCCATGCCCCCAGTTCTACTCGACGACGGCGGCGTGCGCGGCCACGGCCGCGTCGACGTGCGCCCCGACGATCCCGCGAATGCGTCTAGGCTCGGCGAACGGCGATTGGCCCGGCGTGGTGTGGGTACGCGCCGGGTGGAGCTCATCGCACGGGAGTCCATCGGTCAGCGACGGCGAAGGGAGGCGGCGTGCGGAACGGCAACCAGGACGGCGCGCCGCGATCACGGGCCGTCGGCTTCACAGTTCCGGCCGAACTCGACCAGTTGACCATGGCGCACGCCCTCGCCGAGACGATCCTGCTCATCGAGGGATTCGCCCTCGACGAGGTCACCGACCTGCTGCTGGCCCTGGACGAGGTGGTCACCGCGCTGGTGCTGGCCGCCGTTCCGGGTTCGCACCTCGAGTGCGTGTTCACCGGGCGCGACGGTGTGCTCGGCGCACGTGCCTCCACCCTCGCGCGGACGCCCTCCGCGATCGACGAGAACGCCTTCGGCTGGCACGTGGCGGCGACCCTGACCGACGCGCTGGCTACGGAGTACAGCGAGTACGACCCGGCACGCGACGGCTACCCGACGACCATCGAATTCGGCTGGATTCGCCGAGCTCACAGGCCTGCGCTGCCCGAGTAGCCCGCCGCCGAGGCATAGCCACCGTGGTGCTGGGTACCCCATTGTCATCCAACTCCGCCCGGAAGCGAGGCACGTGGCGATGACAGTGGAAACGATGACGGCAGGCGAGACGAGTGTCCGGCGATCCCGGTCCAGCGGCGACAGCTACGACAACATCGAACCCTGGTTCGAGAAGCTGCGGGCACTCCCGCCCGACGACGAACACCACGAGGACCTGCGGGCCGAGGTGATCCGGCGGTGCCTACCGCTGGCCGACCACATCGCCCGCAAGTTCACGGGCCGTGGCGAGGCGTTCGACGATCTGGAGCAGACGGCCCGGGTCGGGCTCGTGCTCGCCGTCGACCGGTTCGACGTCACCCGGGGCTTCACCTTCCTGTCCTTCGCGATCCCCACCATCATGGGTGAGGTCCGCAGGCACTTCCGCGATCGCACCTGGGCCGTGCACGTCCCGCGCAGGCTCAAGGAGATCCAGCTGCGGATCGGTCCGGCCACCGAGGAACTGTCCCAGCGCTTGGGCCGGATGCCGAACGCGCCCGAGCTGGCCGCGGAGCTCGAGGTCGAGCTGGACGAGGTGACCAGGGCGCTCGTGGCGAGCAACGGCTACCAGACCAACTCGATCGACGGGATCACCGACGACGATCGCGACAACCCGGCGCCGCCGATCGCCGACACCCTCGGCGCCGACGAACCCTGCTACGAGCTGACCGAGAACGCCATCGCGGTGGCGCCCCTGATCGCCGCGCTGCCCGCGGAGAGCAAGCGGGTGCTGGTGATGCGGTTCTACGAGAACCTGACGCAGAGCCAGATCGCGGAGCGCCTCGGGGTGTCCCAGATGCAGGTCTCGCGCATCCTGGCCAAGACGCTGGGCGAACTCCGCGAACAGGCGCTGGGCTGACATCCCATAGCCACCGCGCCGCGCGAGCGAGGCCGCTCACATCCCGGTAGCGCCTGGTCGTCCGACCACGATCTGCACCGTGACGGATGTGGACTCGGGAAGGACATCACGGTGGCTGGACGGCATCGAGCAGTGAGCAAGCGCGGCAAGGCCTTGCGCGGACTTCCCGTGGCGGTCGCGCTGCCCGCGGCGATCGCCTTCGGCATCGGGCCGGGCGCCGCCCAGGCCGCGCCGGTGCAGACCGTCTCCTTCACCCCTGACCTGCCGGATTTCGCGGCCCCGCAGGCCGAGGAGGTCGCGTTCGAGACGGCGTCGGCCGACATCGAACACCGGGCCGCGCAGCCGATCTCCTTCGTCGATGACGAGCCGTACCTCGGTGCCGACACGGAAAAGGTTGTCCCGCAGCAGAGCACGGACGCCCGGCCGATCGCGACGGCGGCCCCGATCGCCAGCCCGATCGAGAACGCCACCTTCCTCGGCTCGACGGCCGGGCAGGTGATCGGAGGTCTGGCCGGTGCCGGGCTCGGCGCGGCGGGCGGCGCGGCGCTGGCCACTCCGCTGGCGGTCCCCACCGCGGGCCTCGGCATCCCGGTCGGCGCGGTCGCGGGCGGCATCGTCGGTGGTGTGGTCGGTACCTATGCCGGTTACTACGCCGGTGCCTACCTCGGCACTCTGGTCGCTCAGCAGGCGCCGCAGATCATCCCCAACGTGCTGCCCTGACCGGCGTGCGGTGGCGGGCCGGGGTGGCCCGCCACCGGGCGGCTATACCGGTTGCTGGACCTGGACGGGCGGGTTGTCGGCGTAGAGTTCGGCGATCTCGGCCGTGTACTTCTCGGCGATCACCTTCCGCTTCAGCTTCATGGTCAGCGTCACCTCGTCACCACCGGCTTCCCAGAACACCGGCAGGATCCGGAACCGCTTCACCTGTTCGACCCGGGACAGCTTCGCGTTACCCGCCGCCACACCCGCCGCGATCTCCTTGACCACCTCGGGATTCACCGCCAACGCCGCGGCCGAGGCATCGGACAGATTGTGCTGGGCCGCATACGGTTCCGCGCTCTCGGCATCGAGGACGATCAGCGCGGTGTTGTAGGCCCGACCATCACCGATCGTGGCCATCGCTCCGATCAGCGGGGTCGCCGCCTTGATCGCGTGCTCGATCGTCGTCGGTGACATGTTCTTGCCGGAGGCGTTGATGATCAGTTCCTTCTTGCGGTCGACCACCCGCAGATAGCCGTCGTCGTCGACGGTCACCACGTCACCGGTACTCAGCCAGCCGTCGGCGTCGACGGCCTCGGCCGTCTTCTCCGGCTCGCCGCGATAGCCCTTCATCACCAGCGGGCCCTTGACGAGCAGTTCCCCGTCCTCGGTGATCCGCGATTCCATGCCCGCCAGCAACCGCCCGACCGTCCCGAGCCGGGTCTCGCCCGGCGCGCTGACACTGCAGATGCACGACAGCTCCGACATGCCCCAGATCTCCGAGATCGGCACGCCGAGCCCGGCGAAGAAGCCCAGCGTCTGCGGCGGAATCGGCGCGGCGCCCGAGAGCGCGAAACGCAGCCGGTCGAAACCCAGCTTCGCCCGCAACTTCGACAGCACCAGCTCGTCGGCCTTGGCCCACTCGGCGGCGACCTCGTCGGGAACCGGCTGTCCGGCCAGCTGATACCCACTGCGCTTGGCACCCACCGACAGTGCCCACTGCATGCCCTGCTTGCGCGTCTCGTCGGGCTCGTTCGCGACGACGAATTCGATAGCGGCCTTGAGCTTTTCCCACACCCGCGGCACCGCGCCCCAGATGGTCGGGCGCAGATCCGCCAGCGCGGCCGCGATCAGTTTCGGGTCCGACACCGCGGTGACCTGGGTGCCGAACACCTCCTGGAGATACAGCGCGGTCAACCGGTCGGCGATGTGCGCGCTCGGCATGAACGAGGTGATCGAATCACCGAACTCGAACCCGAGCACGTCGCCGAGGCCGTAGGCCTGGAACATCAGGTTCGCGTGTGTGGTCTCCACGCCCTTCGGGTTGCCGGTGGTGCCCGAGGTGTAGATCAGGGTCGCCACGTCGCCCGGCTCGACCGCCCGCCAGGACGCGTCGAAGTCGAAATCCGGTGCACCGCCGGCGATCAGCTCGGCCACCGGCACCGTGCCCTCGACCGCGTCGTCGAGACAGACGATGTGGTCCAGCGGCACCCCGCTGTCACGCAGTCGCGCCACGTACCGCGGCTCGCAGATCACCACGCGCGCGCCCGCGTTGCCGAGGACATGTGCCAGCTGCTCGGCGGAGAGCGTGTTGTAGACCGAGAACGACGTCGCGCCCACATGCTGGGCGCCGACCTCGAGCGGATAGAACTCGACGCGATTGCCCATCATCAACGCGACGGTGTCACCGCGCCGCACGCCCAGCGCCGCCAGACCCGCCGCCGCGGCGCGCACACCGTCGGCGTACTCGCGCCAGGTCATGGTTTGTCCATCGCCCGGAGTACGCAACGCGACCGCGTCGGGATCGATAGTGGCGTTGTACTGGAAAGCGGCACAGAGGGTTTCGAAACGAGGTGTCGACATAGTGTGTGTGGTTCTTCCGTGTATCAGACCGCGGTCGCGGCCGGTGAGTCGAGCAAGGAGGTGACGAAGCGACCCGCGGCACCGAAGGCGAAACGGGCCTCGGGAGCCAATGCGGGCATGACCTGGAAGACGTGCATCTGGTCGGGCCACACCTGGAGTTCGCAGGGGGTTCCGCTGGCACGTAGCCGCTCGGCCAGTTCGATCGCGTCGGCGGCGAAGTACTCCGCACCGCCGGTCTGGATCAGGGTCGGCGGCAGGACCATCCCGCGCTCGGGCCGGAGTTCGAGACGGTCACTGGTGAAGTGGGCGACCGCTTTGGCCGACAGGGCGTAGGAAAGGACACCGTCCCGGTTGCGCCCGCCGGCTTGCGCGATGCTCAGCCCGAGATCGGCCATCGGCGAGAACAGCACCAGCCCACCCTGTCCTGGCATCCCCAGGCGGGCGTTGGCGAGCGCGAGGTCGGCAGCAAGGAAGCCACCGGCCGAATCACCGGCGAGCACGATCCGGTCCGGCGCGAACCCGCGCCGCAGCAGCCACCGGTAGGCCCGCGCCACGTCGAGCTGGGCGCACGGGCTCGGGTGTTCCGGTGCCAGCCGGTAGCCGGCGACGAAGACCGGGGTGCGGGTCGCGGTCGACAGCCGCGACGCCACCCCGCGATAGGCGGCGACCGAACCGGCGACGAAGCCGCCACCGTGCACGTACAGGATCATCGCGTCGCGGCGGTCGGCCTTGGGCCCGGTGACGATCTCGCCGTGGACCATGCCGTCGTCGACCCGGTCCACCGAGGTTCCGGCCAGGCTCGGGCCGACCACGCGCATCGCGGTATCAATCGCGAGCCGGGCCACCGGCAGGGTCGCGGTGTTGACGGGCAGCGCGGCGGCCAGCGGCTTGACCGTATGTTCGGCCACCAGCCGGGCCGCGCGGGTCCGCAACGAGCCCCGGTCCGGCGCGGTCACCGGCCGCTCCGCCGCTCGACCCGGTCGAGCAGGTCCTTGACCTTGCCGCTGCCCGCGAGCTGCGCGTCGAGCACCACGTTGACCAGGCCGCGCAGCAGCGCGTAGGGCTCCCACCCGCTGGGGGCGATGGTGCGGGCGGCGCGGCGCGCGATGCCGTCGGCGATCACGGTCGCCGCGTGCGCCGCGCTGATCCGGACGTTCAGCGGCCACGGCAGCAGCTCGTCGAGTTCCCGGCCGAGATCGTCCTGGTCGAGCATCGCGTGGGTCATCTCGGTGTCGACGACGCCGAAGTAGGCGATGCCCGCGCTGGCACCCGCCGCGGCGAGTTCCACCCGCAACGCGCGCCCGAACTGCTCGACCGCGGCCTTGCTCATCATGTACGGCGACCCGGCCATGCCCGGCGCGAACGACGCGCACGACGAGACGACGACCACGTGCCCCTCGGCGGCGACGATGTGGTCGAGGGCGGGATGCACGGTGTTGAAGCAGCCTTCGAGATTGATCGCCATCACCCGGTCGAAATCCGCCGGGTCCATCGTGCGGACGGTGGCGGGTTTCGGGGTGACCCCGGCATTGGCGACGACCACATCGAGACGGCCGAAGTAGTCCGCCGCGAGCTGTGTCGCGTCGGCCATCGCCCCGCGATCACGCACATCGGCAACGATCGCCAGTGCCCGGGAACCGAGACGCTGCGCGGCAGTCTTGACGGCGATCTCATCGATATCGACGAGCGCGACGAACGCCCCACGGTCGATGAGGATTTCGGCCAGCGCGAGCCCGATGCCCTGTCCCGCGCCGGTGATCAGGACGACCTTGTCGCGGACGTCGAAGGACCGGCGACCGAGCAGGTTCGACGGGGTGAGCGCGGTGATATCCATCAGGCACTCACCTCGTAGGACGAGGCGTCGAACACGCTGGTGCGCTTGCGGTATTCGAAACTCCAGCTCGGGTAGAGCCCGGCGTTGCGACCGTCCGGGGTCGTGTAGTAGCTGTCACAGCCACCGGTGAGCCACACCGTGGACGCGCTGCGCCGGTGCATCTCCTCGACGAAGCGGTCCTGGACGTCCTGGCGGACCTCCACCCGATGCGCGCCCTTGTCGTGCAGCGTCTTCAGCGCGTCGACGATGTAGGCGACCTGGGATTCGATCATGAACACCGCCGACTGGTTGCCCACCGCGCCGAACGGGCCAAGTGTCAGGAACAGGTTGGGGAATCCGGCGATGGCGGTGCCCAGGTAAGTCCGGCGCTGCTTGCGCATGACATCGCCGACCGACAGCCCGTCACCATCCATGACCCGGTCGAAGAACGCGGGCGCCGGATCGAAGCCGGTGCCGTAGATGATGGTGTCGACCGGGATCTCGACCCCCGCCCCGGTGACGATCGATCGCGGCCGCACCTCGGCGATGCCGTCGGTCACCACCTCGACGTTGTCCTGGTCGAGCGAGGGCAGGTAGGCGTCGGAGAAGATCGCTCGCTTGCAGCCGATCATGTAGTCCGGCGTCAGCTTCGCGCGGAGATCGGGATCGCGCACCTGGCGGCGCAGCTGCCAGCGGCCCAGCAGCTCGTACGGGTGCCGGAAGCGGTTGTCGACGAAGCCGACCAGGCCGAATCCTTCGATCGCCGCGTACCAGGCGCTGCGAATCGCTTTGCGCGCCAGCGGCACCCGACGCAGTACGAAGCGCTCCAGATCCGGGATCGAGCGGTCCATCCGCGGGATGATCCACGGAGCCGAGCGCTGGAACACGGTGAGCGCGGCCACCTTCGGCTGGATCTCGGGCACGAACTGGACCGCCGAGGCGCCGGTACCGATCACCGCGACCCGCTCGCCGGTGAGGTCGTGGTCGTGATCCCAGTGCAGGGAGTGGAAGGTCTTGCCCGCGAAGGTGTCCAGGCCCGGCAGCGTCGGGTACTTGGCGTCGGCGAAGATGCCGGTGGACGAGATCAGGTAGTCCGCGGTGAGCGCACCCTGCGAGGTCTCGAGGTGCCACAGCGAACGATCATCGTCCCAGCGGGCCTCGAGCAGTTCGGTGTTCAGCCGGATCCGCGGGACGACATCGAATCTCGTCGCCACGTCGCGCAGATAGGCGAGAATCTCCGACTGCTTGCCGTAGGTCCGTGACCAGTCGGGATTGGGCGCGAAGGAATAGCTGTAGAGCTGGGACGGCACATCGCAGGCGCAGCCCGGATAGGTGTTGGCCTGCCAGGTCCCGCCCAGATCCGCGGCGCGTTCGAGGATCGTCAGATCGTCGAACCCGGCCTCGCGCAGTTTGATCGCGAGCGCGATGCCGCCGAATCCGGCACCGATCACGACGATGTGACGGTGTTCGGTTGCTGCCATGATTACCGATTCCTTCCGTGCAGCACGGTGACCAGGCGATCGACGAGGGCGTCGGTGGTCTCGCTGCGGGTGAACGTGGTCAGCGCGGGCGGCATCGCGAAGCGCTGACGGGTGGTCGCCTTGGCGTAGGTGAACTCCTTGAGTCCGTCCTCGCCGTGCACGCGGCCGAAGCCGGAGTCACCGACGCCGCCCAGCGGCAGGCGCGCGATGGTGGCATGGGCGACATAGGCGTTGATGGAGGTGCCGCCCGCGCGGATCCGGTCGGCGATCCGCTTGCCGTTGCGCCGGGAGAAGACGGTGCTGCCCAGCCCATAGGGCCCGGCGTTGACCCGTTCGATCGCCTCGTCCATGTCCCGCACCCGGGCGACGGTGAGGGTCGGGCCGAAGGTCTCCTCGGTGACGGCGAGCGCGTCCTCGGGAACACCGACCAGGATGGTGGGCTGCACGAACTGACCGTCGATCGCGTGGGCGCCCCCCAGCAGGGCCCGCGCGCCGCGCGCCAGCGCGTCCTCGATGTGGTTACGGATGATCTCGATCTGCTTGGGCATGGTGATCGGGCCGATCTTCGCCGCGCCGGTGCCCGCCCGCAGATCCGTCGCGCGGTCGAGGAGTTCGGCGAGGAAATCGTCGTAGACGTCGGTGTGCACGTACACCCGCTCCACCCCGAGGCAGGTCTGGCCCGCGTTCGACATGCTGCCCCACACCGCGGCGTCGGCGGCCGCGGCCAGGTCGGCGTCGGCATCGACCACGAGCGCGTCCTTGCCGCCGAGCTCCATCAGCACCGGCGTGAGTGTCTCCGCGCACGCGGCCATGACCCGCTTGCCGGTGGCGGTCGACCCGGTGAAGCCGATCTTGCCGACCCCCGCCCGGCACAGGGCGGCGCCGGTGTCGCCGAGGCCCGTGATCACCTGGAACACCGGCTGTTCCGGGACCACCGCCGCGAACCGCTCGGCCAGCCACTGCCCGACACCCGGGGTGTACTCGCTCGGCTTGAACACCACCGCGTTGCCCGCGGCGAGGGCGAACGACACCGACCCCAGCGGCGTGAACACCGGATAGTTCCACGGCCCGATCACGCCGACCACCCCGAACGGGCGGTACTCGAGCGTACATTCCTGATTCAACGCGAGCAGCCCCGGGCGGACACCGCGCGGGCCGAGCACCCGGCGCGCGTTGCCCGCCGCCCAGGCGAGATGTTCGAGCGCCATGGCGATCTCGAGCCGCGCGTCCGAGCGTGGCTTGCCCATCTCGGTGTGGATGAGCTCGGCGAGTTCGGCTCGCCCCCGGGTGATCTCGGACCGCCAGGCATCCAGTCGCCGGGCCCGCTCACGGAAGCCGATCCGCGACCACCAGTCCGCGGCCCGGCGCGCGTCGGCGACCGTGGCCGCGACGTCGGCCGCGGTGTGCAGCGGATACGTGCCGACGACCTCACCGGTCGCCGGCGAGACGACGTCGAAGGTCGAGTCCTCCCGCGCGGGAACAGAATTCACGGATTCCGCGGAAGAGAGTGTTGTTCGCCCCATGGACGACCCTTTCTCGTTCGTGCCCTGCTCAGAGATCGAGGACCAGGGATTCGCCTGCCGCGCGGGACACGCAGGTCAGCATGTGGTCGCCGCGCTCGGCGTCGAGGAGTTTGCGGTCGCGGTGGTCGACCTCGCCGGCCAGGACCGCGACCTTGCAGGTGCCGCAGAAGCCCTGCCTGCACGAGTACACGGCGTCCGGCTGGACCCGGGTGATGGCGGACAGGGCGGTCTCGTCCGCGCCGACCCGGACTGTGGTCCCCGATCGGGCCAGCGTGAGCTCGAATTCCCGGCCGTCGACCACCGGCGCCGCGGAGAACCGCTCGGTGTGCAGCGAACCCGTCGGGTTGACGGTGAAGGCGTGGCGGTGCGCGGCGTCGAGGACCGGCGGCGGGCCGCAGACATAGATCGCCGCGCCGGGCGCGGCCCGGCCGAGCAGTTCGCCGACGTCCGGGGTGCCGAACTCGTCGTCGGGCCGGATGTCGATCCGGCGACCGCCGATCACGGCCAGTTCGTCGAGGAACGGCATGGTCGCCCGCGAGCGCCCCAGGTAGATCAGCTGCCAGCGCGCACCCGCGCGGGCCGCCGCCCGGACCATCGGCAGGATCGGTGTGATCCCGATCCCGGCCGCGACGAACAGGTACGACGGCGCGTCGATGAAGTCGAACGCGTTGCGCGGGCCGCGGATTCGCAGCGCGTCGCCCACCGCCAGCTGGTCGTGCACCTCGATCGATCCGCCCTCGCCGTCGGCGATGCGACGCACCGCGATCCGGTAGCGGCGCCGATCCGCGGGGTCACCACACAGCGAGTACTGGCGTTGCTTGCCGGAGGGCAGCACGATGTCGAGATGCGAGCCCGGCCGCCACGGGGGCAGCGGCGCGCCGGTCGGCGAGGTCAGGGTGAGACAGGTGACGTCGACCGCCACCGGCTCGATTCCGGCGACGGTCACCGGAATCTCGAAGCCGGTGTGCCGCACCGGGTTCGGTCGCGAGATGAGCGATGCCGCGCGCCCGGAGACGAACAGCTGCCGATAGCCGTCGGCGACGGCGCCGATCGCGCGCAGGGCGGCGGGCGGGGTGTGCCGCTCGGTCATCGCCGTCACTGCTCGGCCGCCCGCGCCGCGGGCGAATGCGCGAGATAGCGCAGCGCGCGATCCATCGGCCCCAGCTGGGACGGATGGAAGCCCGGCCGCAGGTAGCGCGGGATCTCGGTGAGGAACAGACCGAAGTTCGGCATGATGCCTCGGGTGGTCGCCCGCACCAGCTGCACGGGCCAGAACGGGCCCTTCTTCGGCGACGGGTCCTTGGCGTAGAGGTAGGCCGAGGACAGGATGAAGGTCGCGAGCAGAGCGGTGCTCGCCGCCACCGCGGTGCGCGCCTTGCGCGCGTAGCCGCCGTCGACGTACATGTAGGCGTCGTAGACCACGCTGCGGTGCTCGACTTCCTCGGCGCCGTGCCAGCGGATCAGATCGAGCATGGTCGGGTCCATGCCGAGGTCTTCGAACTTGTCGTTCTCCAGCAGCCACTCGCCGATGACGGCGGTGTAGTGCTCCATCCCGGCGAACAGCGCGAGCCGCTCCTTGAGCCATTCCTCCTTCGCCCGGCCGGTCAGGCCGTGGTCGCCGAGGATGCGATCGACGAACCAGGCGAAGGTCTTGACCATCGAGTCGACGTCGAGGCCGATGGCCTGGAGGTGGTCGCGCGCGCCGGCGTGGCTGCTGGCGTGCATCGTCTCCTGGCCGACGAAGCCCTGCACCTCCTCGCGCAGCCGCTGGTCGTCGATGTAGGGCAGGGCCTCGGCGAGCGCCTGCGCCATCGCCCGTTCGCCTTCCGGCAGTACCAGGTGCATGACATTGATGACATGGGTCGCGAAGACCTCGCCCGGGATGTAGTGCATCGGCACATCACCGAAGTCGAAGTGCACGTCTCGCGCGTGGATCGCGTGCGCTTCCTCGCGGTGATGACGCCTCGTTGCGTCAGCGGAGTGAGCCATGCCTCAACCGTACGATGCAACACAAATGATTGCAATGTTGCAGCAACAAATTGTGTGGATATGTTGCATCGAGCGCCGAGTTGCTACCGTGGTTCCCATGACCGCGGCGTCCCCCACCTCGACGAACACCCCCGAAACCGACGATTCCGCGGCGGCGCGCATCCTCGACGCGGCGCTGGTCCAGTTCGAGCAGGTGGGCGTCAAGAAGACGACGATCGAGGACATCGCCCGCCAGGCCGGCGTCGACCGGGCGACGGTGTACCGCCGGGTCGGCTCCCGCGACGACGTGGTCACCGCGGTGTTCGCGCGGGAGGTCGCGCGGGTGCTGGCCGACCTGCGGAGCCTGCCGGGCAAGCACGACGACCTCGACGACCTCGTCGCCGACATCCTCGTCACGGTCGTCGGCCGGTGGCGCGATCACCCGCTCGTGCAGCGGCTGCTGGTCCTCGAACCGGACCGGGTGATGCCGCACCTCACCACCGACAGCGCGTCGACCTTCACCATGTCGATCCTGACCACCGAATCCATGCTGCGGGAAGCGATCTCGGCCGGGCTCCTGCCCGAGACACCGGACCTGCTCGCCCGCGCCGAGGTGCTGTGCCGGGTGGTGCACTCGATGATCCTGGCGCCGAGCGGCCTGCTCCCCTTGCGGACCGACGAGGAACTCGACGCCTTCGCCCGCACCTATCTCGTTCCGATCATCACCCGCTGACCCCGCCGGGCCGGATCGGCCCGGCGGTTCCGGTCAGTCGAGGCAGAATTCGTTGCCTTCGGGGTCGGCCATGACGATGAAGCCGAAGCTCATCGGGGGCTCGGGTTCGAAGCGGCGCAGCCGGGTCGCGCCAAGGGCGACCAGTCGCGCGCATTCGGCTTCCAGGGCGGTCATCCGCTCCTCGCCCTGGAGGCCGGGTGCCGCGCGGACGTCGAGGTGGACGCGGTTCTTGGCGACCTTGCCCTCCGGCACCTGCTGGAAGAACACGCGCGGGCCATCCCCCGCCGGGTCTTCGATGGCCGAGCGGGTGTTGCGCTGCTCCGCCGGAACACCGAGCCGGGCGAGGAATTCGTCCCAGGCGGCCAGCGGGTCGACGCCGTCCGCCAGCTCGACTCCGGGCGGGCCGGGATGCACATAGCCGAGCACCTCACGCCAGAAGGTCGACAGCGCCTTCGGATCGGCGGCGTCGAAGGTGACCTGGAATTGGCGGCTCATCGCGATTGCTTCCTTTCGTCGGTTCAGCGGATGGTCCCAGTCGAGGTCGACTGGGTCCCTGCGGACACTCTCGCACCAATAGCGGACAGATCAGGTCCGCTATCTCTGGCACGCTGAGAAACGTGAACACCGACAGCGCGGAACGCGGCCAGACCGAACGGGTCCTCACTCTGCTCGGGCTGCTGCAACAGCGGCAGGTGTGGACCGGTCCCGAGCTGGCCGAACGGCTCGGGATCACCACCCGCACGGTCCGCCGCGATGTCGACCGGCTGCGCGCTCTCGGCTATCCGGTGCAGGCCGGTCATGGGGTCGGCGGCGGCTACCGGCTCGGTCCCGGCCAGGAGCTGCCGCCGCTGCTGCTCGACGATCAGGAGGCGATCGCCACCGCGGTCTCGCTGCTGGTCGGCGCGGGCGGGGCGGTCACCGGCGACGGCGCGCTGCGGGCGCTGACCAAGCTCGACCGGGTGCTGCCGACCCGGCTCCGGCACGAGGTGCGCGCGCTGACCGGCTCGGTGGAATCGTTCGGCACCGGGCACACGCCGGTCGACCCGGACGCGCTGATCACCCTGGCCAGGGCCTGTCGGGACGAGGTCGAGGCGGGGTTCGGCTATCCGTCCGCCGGCGCGACGCGACGCAGGCGGGTCGAGCCCTATCGCCTGGTCGCCTCGGACCGTCGCTGGTATCTGTTCGCCTACGATCTCGACCGCGCCGACTGGCGCAGCTTCCGCGTCGACCGGATGACCGAGGTCGCCGCGCGCACCTGGCGGTTCCGGCCGCGGCCAGCACCCGACGCGGCGACCTACGTGCAGGAGGGCGTGGCGAGCCGGGTCTACCCGAAGCAGGCGCGCTTCCTCGTGCACGCGGACGCCGACACCGTCCGCGCCCAGCTCCCCGGCTCGACCGCCGTGGTCCGGGAGCGCGACCGGACGTCGTGCGAAATCCTCAGCGGTGCCGCCGATCTCGACATCCTGCTGGTGCGGATATTGCTGCTGGGCCACGAGTTCGCGGTGCTCGATCCCCCGGAGCTGGCGGCGCGCTGTCACGTGCTGGCGGACCGGCTGCGGGCGGCGGGCACGGCGATCCCGGGCGGGGCTTGACCTTGACCCTGCGTCAGGGTCGCAGAGTGGTCGCATGACGAACATCAGCGACCACGCCCCGCCGATCGGCGGGTTCCAGGAGATCGACGGCCGACGCCTCTTCGTGTTCCGGTCCGGTACCGGTGGGCCCGCGGTCGTCTTCCTGCCGGGCGCGAGCGCCGTCGGCCTGGACTATTTCGGTGTCCAGCAGCAGGTTTCGCAGTTCACCACCGCCGTCGTGTACGACCGTGGCGGCACCGGGTACAGCGACGCGCTGCCGCTACCGCGCACCGCGGCCGCGGTCGCCACCGAGCTGCGGGAACTGTTGCGGGCCTGCGACATTCCCGGCCCCTATGTGCTGGCGGCCCACTCCCTCGGCGGGTTCTACGCGCATCGGTTCGCGCAGTTGTACCCGGGCGAGGTCGCGGGCCTGGTCTGGCTCGACGCCCTGCACCGCGACTGGGACGACCACGTGCCGCGCGAGGCGCGGCTGGCCGCGACCGAGCGGCTCGGGCCCGACCTCGCCCAGCTCGCCGAGCTGCGGCCCGCCATGCGCGCCATGCGAGCCGAGCTGCTCACCGGCTATCCGGCCGCGATCAGGGACGCGCTGCTCGACGCCAAGGGCAGCGACACCTGGCTGCGCACCGGGATGGCCGAACGCCGCGTCCTCGTACCGCTCGCCACCGAATTGCTCGGCGGGCCGGGGATTCCGGACGTGCCGGTGGTCGCGCTGACCGTGGTCTCCGACGACCCGGCCCAGCGCGACCTCGCCGCCGCCAAGACGCGGATGGACGCGGCCCTGGTCGGCGCCGTCTCGCACGGCGAGCAGCGCGTGCTCACCGATACCTTCCACCACCGGCTCTGTTTCGACCGGCCGGATGCCGTGGTCCGGGCGATCCGGGACGTCGTCGACCGGGCCCGCCCCTAGACTCGGCGGCGACGATGTTCGACGACCCGAGGGGACCGGTGCTCACGATCGGCCAGCTCGCGGCGACGGCCGGGGTGACCGTGCGCGCCGTGCGCCACTACCACCACGTCGGCCTGCTGCCCGAGCCGGAGCGCGACGCCTCGGGCTATCGCCGCTACGGCGCGCAGGCGGCGGTGGACCTCATCCGGATCCGCACCCTCGCCGACGCCGGGGTGCCGCTGTCGCGCATCGACGCCCTGCTGCACGCCGAGCCCGCCGAGTTCGCCGCCGCCGTCACCGCCATCGACGACGAGCTCCAACGCAGGATCGACCAGCTCACCGACTACCGCCGCCGGATTGCCGCGCTCGACAGCGGCGAGCGCCTGGTGCTGCCCGCCGAGGTGGTCGCCCTGCTGGACCGGATGCGCGCGCTCGGCATCGGCGAGCGCCGGATCCGGCTCGAACGCGACGCCTGGATCCTGTTGCAGGCCATCGACCCGCGCGCCCTCCCCCACCGCGTGCGCGAGAAGAACGCCGACTTCGACGACCCGGCGACGACCCGGATGGTGCTGGCCTGCGACCGATCCGTCGACTGGGACCCGCGCGACCCACGCCTCGACCAGCTCATCGACGAGCTGGACGCCTGGGAGATCGCGCACGAGAGCGACACCGGCCGCCCGGCGAACCGCCTCGTCACCGCGCATATCGCCGAGGCGTCCCCAGCCTGGCAGCGCGTCGTCGAAACGCTCGCCCACCGGGCAGAGCAGCGCCGGACTTCGCGCGACGGCTGAACCGGGCACGGTCGGGGCCGTGATCGGCGACGACATGCGCGCGGGCGACAGTGGACGGACGGCACAAGCGGTGCGGCGGTAGCCGTCAGTCGCCGGGGCCTGCCGGGACCAGTAGCACCGGGCGGTGCGCGTGGTGGACGAGGTGGGCGGAGACCGACGCGCCGAGCAGGCGTTCGACGAGCGACTGGAGTCCGTGCCGGGGTGCGCCGATCACGATCATCGACGCGTCGTACGTCTCGGCGAGGGCGTCCAGGAGGTGCGCCGGGTGGCCGCGGCGCGCGTAGTAGGTCCAGTTGCCCGGTAGTTCGGCGAGCCGGGCGCACGCGGCGGCGCGTTCCCGCTCGACCGTTTCGGTGACGGCCCGCTCCCAGTCGGCCGCGTCGGGGTCGTCGGGCAGATCGTCGGCGTCGATGACGTGGACGACGTGCAGGTGAGCGTCGAGCCGGGTGGCCAGCCCGATCGCGACACCGAGGGCCACGTCACTGGCCCGGTGCCGGTCGTAGCCCACCACCAGGTGCGTGGCCGCCGCCGTCGGACCGGCGGGACCGTCCACCCGCAGCACCTCGCTCCGGTCACCCGGTGGTTCGGAACCGTCGGTCATCGGTCCTCCTGAGAAGTCCGGCCGGGCCCACCGAGGCGGTCACCCGCTCCCCACCATCATGCGCTCCGCGGCCCGGCGGCCGGTATCCGCGCCGGACGGGGGTACCGCCAGACCCTCCATCCCGCACGACAACCGCCTTAACCTGGAGGGATGGAGTTCGCCGAGGACATCAAGGAGTTCCTGACGACCCGCCGCGCCAAGATCGTGCCGGGGCAGGTCGGGCTGCCGACCAGCGGGCGACGCCGGGTCGCCGGGTTGCGCAGGGAGGAGGTCGCGCTGCTGGCGGGGGTGAGCGCGGAGTACTACATCCGGATCGAGCGCGGGCGCGTGGACGGGGTCTCCGACGACGTGCTGCACGCGATCGCGAGTGCGCTGCGGCTCGACGAGGCCGAGACCGAGCACCTGTTCGATCTCGCCCGCGCCGCCACCATCCGGCCGGGGCGCAGGCGCGGCCAGGCGCCGAAACGCGAACAGGTACCCGAGGGGATTCTGGCCCTGATGGATTCGATGACCGCGCCGGCGGTCGTGCAGAACGGCTGCCTCGATCTGCTCGGCGCCAACACACTCGGCCGCGTCCTGTACGGGCCGGTGTACGAACGGCAGACCGGCACACCGAATCTCGCGCGGTTCCTGTTCCTGGACCCGCGCGCGGGCGAGGTCTTCCCGGAGTGGGAGCGCGCCATCGACGAGGTGGTCGCGCTGCTGCGGGTGGAGACGACGCGGGCGCCGCAGTCGACCGCGCTGACCGGGCTGATCGGCGAACTGGCCACCCGCAGTGCCGAATTCCGCACCCGCTGGGCCGCCCATGACGTGCGGGTTCATCGCCGGGGCAGCAAGACGTTCCGGCATCCCGTCGTCGGCACGCTTCCACTGCGCTACGAGGCGCTCGAGATCGGCGGCACGGCGGGCCTGACCCTGATGGGTTTCACCGCGGTACCCGGCTCCACCGCCGACGAGGCGCTGCGGCTGCTGTCGAGCTGGGCGGCCACCGAGCAGACGGCCGCGACCACGCCGGTGTCTCCGGCGATCGACGAGTAAGCCCTTCGACGACGCGAAAACAGCGCAGCGGCGGAGAATTCCGCCGCTGCGCTGTTCCGGTGTGCGCTCAGTTCCGCGCGGCCAGGTTCTCCTGGAAGAACGGCGTCGCCTCGGTGACGGCCCGCTCGACGTACTTCGGCACGTCGTAGAAGTCCATGTGCGCGGCACCGTCGACGACCACCAGGCGCTTGGGGCTGCGCACCCGCGAGTACAGCCCCGCCGAGGCCCACATCGAGCCTGCCTCGCTGCCCGCGATGATCAGGATCGGCTGCGTGAGCAGGTCCTCCACCAGGTGGAACGCGTCGAAGCCGAAGATCTTCGAGATGCTCTTGGTGAACAGCTTCTTGTTCTGCGCGTTGGGGTGCTGCGCGCGCGGGGTCAGGTAGTAGTCGCTCGCCTCGACCAGGTCGCGCGGCGTGTTCTCGTCCGGCTGGGCGGGCACGTAGGGGATGTAGGCGGGTTCGGCGCCCTGCGCCTCGGCGGTGCGCTGCCCGGCGACGGCGTCCAGGGTCGGCACCGCGGCGGAATCGGGGTCGGTGCCCAGCCAGCCACGGCGGTAGGACGAGCCGATGTCGATGCCGCTGACGGTGGCCAGCGCCTTGATCCGGTGGTCGGTCTTGGTCGCGGCGACGGAGTAGCCGCCACCGGCGCAGATACCGAACACGCCGACGCGCTCGGCGTCGATGTAGCCCAGCGACTGCAGGTAGTCGACCGCGGCGCGGACGTCCTCGACGCGGGCGCCCGGGTCCTCCAGGAAGTGCGGTTCGCCGCCGCTCTCGCCCTGGTGCGACGCGTCGTAGGCCAGCGCGACGAAGCCCTGCTCGGCGAACTTGCTCGCGTAGAGCCCCGCGGTCTGTTCCTTCACGCCGCCACCCGGATGCACCGTGATGATCGCGGCGTAGCTGCCGGCCGGGTCGAAATCGGCGGGCAGGTGCAGGTTGCCCGCGATGTCGATCGGCCCACTGGGGAACTTGACGGATTCCATGAAAACTCCCTGCTCGAGACGGTGCTCGACCGATCGGTGCGAGCCTCGATCTCTACTCTGCTGCGCCGTGGGCGGGCGCGGGAGAGCCGGTTTATAGGGGGTACCGGCTGTTCCCCTCACCCGTACGGATTGACGCTCCAGAAAGAGTGAGTGTACAGTCACTCACATGAGCAAGAGCGGAGCCACCCTCTCCAAGTCGGACGTGCGGCGCGATGCCGTGGTCGACGCCGCGATCGTCGAGTTCGCCAGAACCGGCTATCACGGCACGCCGATCAGCACGGTGGCGGCGACGGCTCAGATCTCGCCGGCGTACGTGTTCAAGCTGTTCCCCGGCAAGGTCGCCCTGTTCGTCGCGGCGCTCGAGCGGTGCTTCGACCGGATCGTGGCGGCCATGTCGAGCGGTGCGGCCAGGTCCACCGGCGAGAGTCCCGAACAGATCCTCTACGACATGGGCGGCGCCTACGCCGAGCTCATCGGCGACAAGAGCCTGCTCATGCTGCAGGTGCACGCCCAATCCGTCGCGGACGTGCCGGAGATCGGCGCGGCCCTGCGCGACGGACTGGCCAGGGTGACCGAGCTGGCCAAACAGCGCTCGGGCGCCGCGGACGAATTCGTCCAGCGCTTCATCGCCTTCGGCCAGCTCTGCCACCTGATCACCACCCTCGGCCTCGACGGCGACAACAGCGCCTGGGCGCAGATCGTCACCGCGGGCATCCGCCACCCGAAACCCCACTGACCGGCAATGCCCCGCCCGGGGCATTTTTTCGGACCATCGAGTGATTGACCAGTCACACACTAGGAGTATCGCCATGTCCACCACCGCCACCGAAATCGTCCTGCCCGGCCGCGTCGAACCAGCGGGCCTGCTGATCACCCGGCGCGAACTGCCCGCGCCCGCCGCCGGCCAGGCGCTCGTCCGCGTCGAGGCCAGCGGCGTCTCCTTCGCCGAGCAGCAGATGCGGCGCGGCAAGTACTACGACCAGCCGCCGTTCCCGTTCGTGCCGGGCTACGACCTGGTCGGGACCGTCACCGCGGTCGGGGCCGACGTCGACCCGGCCCTGGTCGGCACGCGGGTCGCCGCGCTCACCAAGATCGGCGGCTGGGCCAGCCACGCCGTGCTCGACGCGGCCGACCTGGTGCCGGTACCGGCCGCGCTCGACGCCGCCGAGGCCGAGACCTTCGTCGTCAACGGGATCACCGCCTGGCAGATGCTCTTCCGGACCGCGAAGGTCCGCGCGGGACAGACGATCCTGGTGCTCGGCGCCAACGGCGGCGTCGGCTCGACCCTCGTGCAACTGGCCCGCGCCAACGGAATCCACGTCATCGGGACCGCCTCGGCCCGCCATGCCGAGGCGGTGCGCGCCCTCGGCGCGACCTGGGTGGACTACCGCGGCGAGGTCGCGCGGCAGGTGCGGGCGCTCGCCCCCGGCGGGGTGGACGCCGTCTTCGACCATGTCGGCGGACCCGGGATCGCCGACTCGTTCGCGCTGCTCGCGCCGCACGGCACGCTGGTCTCCTACGGCACCGCGGCCACCAAGGACGACGAGGGCGATTCCCGGCTGCCGGTGCTGAAGCTGTTCGCCCGGCTGGTGCTGTGGAACGCGCTGCCCAACAAGCGCAACGCGCACTTCTTCAATCTCTGGGCGGGCAAGCGGAACCGCGCGGGCTTCCGCGCCCGCATCGCCGCGGACCTGGGACAGGTCTTCGCGCTCGCCGTCCGTGGCGACCTGCGCGCCCAGGTCGCCGCCCGCATCCCGCTCACCGAGGCCGCCCGTGCCATGGAACTCGCCGAGTCCAGCACGGTCGTCGGCAAAGTCGTCGTCGTCGCCTGATCCGTTCCACCCCGCACCCAGGAGATCTGTGATGTCCCAGCCTGTTTCGTCCACCGAAGCCCGACCGTCCACCCTGCGCGTTCTGCTCGACAACCGGCCGTCCTACCTGAGTTTCGGGCTGGCCTGGCTGCTCGGCCACGGCGCCTACGCCCTGTCCCACGGCGCCGATCCGCTGCTGCGCCTGCCCGCGGCCGTGCCGACCGCGCTGCTGATCGCGGGGCTGCTGATCGCGATGGTGATCACCAGCGTCGTGACGATGCGGGCGCAGCGGGGTGCCACCGGCGCCGACGCGGTCGTCGGCAATCTGCTCGCGGTGTCCTGGCTGGTCGGATTCGGCGCGCTGTTCCTCGTGATCACCGCGCTGAGTTCGGCACTGGCCCAAGATGATCTGAAGATGCTGCTCTGGCCGACCGGATCGGGCCTGATCGTCGGCCTGCTCTATCTCGCGGGCGGCGCCGCCTACCGTGACGTCCTGCAATACGCGCTCGGCGCCTGGCTGGCCCTGACCTCGACGGCCGCCCTGTTCCTCGACGGCGCGAGCCCGTACTGGGTGCTGGCCCTCGCGGGCGGCGGCAGCTATCTGGTCGCCGCGGCCGTCGAACCCCGGCGACGAGCCATGGCCGCCTGACGTTTTCGCCCGATCGCCCGCCCGGACCCGCCGGGCGGGCAATCGGTGGTTCAGCCCGCGGCGGCCTGCTCGACGACCTCGGCGACGACCTGCGGCTGCGCGACCAGGGACGCGTGCGACGCGGGGATCTCGCTGGTCCTCGCCCCGATCCGGCCCGCCATGAAGCGCTGGGACGCGGGCGGGATGACCCGGTCCTCGCCCGAGACCAAGTACCAGCTCGGCAGGTTCCGCCAGGCGGCGGGCCCGGACAGCTCGAGATTGGCGGCGACGGCGATCGAGCGCTGGTGGGCGATCATGTCGGCGGCGGTCGCGTCGTCGACGTCCTGGGCGAACACCCGGTGGAACGACGCGGGATCGACATAGCCGTCGAGACTCTTGCCCGCGAGGCCCTGCGGGTCGTCGACCAGCGCGAGTTGCAGGACCGGGGGCAGCAGCTGGCTGCCGGGGAAGCGGATCGGGTCGAGCAGGAGCTGGGTCGGCTCGCCCTGCGTCGGGGCGAAGGCCGCGATGTAGACCAGGGCGGTCACGTCGGGATCGTCGACATTGGTGATCACCGCGCCGCCGTAGGAGTGGCCGACCATCACGATCGGCCCGTCGATACCGGCGATGGCGCGTTCGACGGCCGCCGCGTCGTTGGCCGGGCCGCGCAGCGGGTTGTCCGGCACGACCACGCGATAGCCGTCGGCGCGCAGGGCGGCGGCGACACCGTCCCAGCTGGTGGTGTCGGCGAACGCGCCGTGCACCAGCACCACGGTCGGGTGCTCGGCGGCCAGGGCGGGCGCGGCGGTGAGCACGCAGGCGCTCAGCCCGGCGGCCAGCGCGAGGGCCGTGCTCGGTCGGATTCTGCTCATGATCGGTCTACCTCTCCCGGCGATCTCGGATTCAGATGACATGCGGCACGGATCTCTCCTGTCCACCATCACCGCTCCGGCAACATCTGGCAAACGATCCGCGTAATCCGATTGACCCCCGATCGACCCGAGCTGACCATGGACTCATGGCCACCGATGAAGCTCAACAGATCGACGAAGTCGTCGTCCGCCTCACGCAGCGATATCCCAGCATCGCCCCCGAGTTCATCTCCGACACCGTCCACACGGCCTACGACCGGTTCGCCGACGTGCACGTCCGCGACTTCGTCCCGCTCCTGGTCGAGCGCCGCGCCAGCCGCAGCCTGTCGACCCCGCCCACCTGAGCCGATGAGTGACTTCGGTCCCCCGCGAAAGTGCGCAAAGCCCGTTTCGGCCGTCCGGATCCCGGACCAGGCTGGATGACATGACCGAGCAAACGGTTCCCCCGATCCCCGACCACCCCACGGTGCGCGCGGCGATCCGGCTCGGGTGCCGGGCGCCGTCGGTGCACAACACCCAGCCGTGGCGCTGGGTCTTCGACGGAACCGCGCTGGAGCTGTGGCGCGACCCCACCCGCGTGCTCACCGAGGCCGACCCGACCGGACGGCAGGCCGTGATCAGCTGCGGCGCCGCGCTGCACCATGTGCGGACCGCGTTCGCCGCCGCCCACTGGCACACCGAGGTCACCCGGCTGCCCGATCCCGACCGCCCGGATCTGCTGGCCCGCATCGAGTTCGCGCCGTGGCCCGATCCGCCGATCGGCGAGCTGCGCCGCGCGGAGGCGATCGACCGCCGCTACACCGACCGGCTGCCGATGGCGGCCCCGATCGGCCTGTCCTCGGTGATGTCCACCGTCGGTGGACTCGTCGCGCCGCACGATCTCGACGTGGATGTGCTGCCGGAGGACGCGCGTCCCCGGTTGACCACCGCGTCCGAGCAGGCCGACGCCCTGCGCACCTACGACATGCAATACCAGGCCGAACTGCGCTGGTGGGCGGGACATTCCGAGAAATCCGACGGCGTCCCGCCGACCGCGCTCGCCTCGGAATCCGAGCGGGCCAGGGTGGGCGTCGCGCGCGCGTTCCCGGCGCCGGGTCGCTCGGCGCGACGCGGCGAGCTCGACGACGATCACGCGCGCCTCGCCGTGCTGTCCACCGGCGCGGAAGCGACGCTGGACTGGCTGCGGGCGGGCGAGGCGCTCTCGGCGGTGCTGCTCGAGTGCACCGCGTCGGGCCTGTCGACCTGCGCGCTGACCCACATCACCGAACTCCCCGCGAACCGGCGCCTGCTGGCCGGCCTGGCCGGGCGGCCGGGTGCCCCGCAGGTCGTCGTCCGGATCGGCATCGCGCCCGGCGACGAACAGCATCCGCCCACCCCGCGGCGGCCGCTGACCGAGGTGCTCACCGAGAAGTGAACGGTCAGGCGTCGGCCCGGAAGGCCTCGATCGCGGTGGGCAGGGTGGGAAACAGCAGGTCGGGACCGATGCGCTCGGTGAGACCGGACGCGTCCAGATCGTCGCGCAGATCCTGTTTGACCCGCGCCATCGCGAAAACCACCCCGCGAGAGGTCAATTCGTCGCGGACCTGATCCACGGCGTCGAGCGCGGTGAGGTCGACCTCGACATTGGCTTCGGCGTTGAGCACGAACCAGCGCACCGGTTCACCGCTGCGCTCGGCCCACCAGTCGACCGCGGCCAGCGCGCGCTTGCGGAAGTCCTCGGCGTTGGCGAAGCACAGTGGCGCGTCGTAGCGGTACACCACCAGACCGGCCAGGGGTGCAGCCTCGGGGTAGTCGTCCACGTCGTGCATGCCGTCGAGGCCGGGGACGAAGCCGAGGACGGCGTCGTGGCCGCGGGCGATCCGGCGCAGCAGGTCGAACACCGACAGCGCGATCGCGACGAGCACGCCGTAGAGGACGCCGAGCACCAGCACCGCGGCGACGGTGCCGAGCGCCAGGAACAGCTCGCTGCGCCGGAACCGGGCGATCCGGCGGAACTCGCGCACGTCGATCAGCCGCAGCGCCGCGTAGACGACCAGCGCGCCCAGCGCCGCCGAGGGGAATTGGGCCAGCAGCCCGGTGGCGCCGAACAGCACGACCAGCACCGACACGAGGGTGACCAGGGCGTAGAGCTGAGTGCGCGCGCCCATCAGGTCGGCGATGGTGGTGCGGCTGCCGCTACAGCTCACCGGGAACCCGTGGGTGAACGCGGTGGCCACATTCGTCGCGCCGAGACCCGCCAGTTCTGCGTTGGCCTGCACCCGCTCGCCGTGCCGGGCGGCGAAGGCCCGCGCGGTCAGCGCGTTGTCGGAGAAGCCGACGACGGCGATGCCGACCGCGGGCAGCAGCAGGGCCGCCACATCGTCGAACGCGATGGCGGGCAGCCCCGGCACCGGCAGACCGGCGGGCACCTCCCCGACGACATCGATGCCGAAGCGCTGCAACGAGAACACCCCGACGGCCAGCGCCGCGGCCAGCACCGCGATGAGCGGGCCCGGCGCGCGTGGCGCCCACCGCGCCATGATCAGCAGGGCCGCCAGCACGGTACCGGCCAGGAGCGCGGTGGCCGGATGCCACTGCGCGAGGTTGGACACGAACGATCGCACCTGGTCCAGGACGGACTCCCCCTCGACCGGCACGCCGGTGACGGACTCCAGCTGACCGGCGATCATCAACCCGGCGGTGCCGGCCAGATACCCGACGAGGACCGGCCGGGACAGCAAATCGGCCAGTACGCCGAGCCGCGCCAGCGCCGCGACCAGGCACAGCACCCCGACCAGCAGCGCCAGCAGCGCGGCCAGCGCCGCGTAGCGGGACGGGTCGCCCGCGGCCAGCGGCGCCAGCGCGACCGCCGTCATCAGCGCGGTGGTCGACTCGGGGCCGACCGAGAGCTGTCGCGAGGTCGCCAGCAGCGCGTACACCGCCAGCGGCCCGATCGTGGCCCACAGCCCGACCACCGGCGGCAGCCCGGCGACCGTCGCGTACGCCATCACCTGGGGGATCAGATAGGCGGCGACGGTCACGCCCGCGACCACGTCCGAACGCAGCCACGCGCGCCGATAGTTCCGGAACTGCCGCAAACCGGGCAGTGCGCGCTCCAACACAGTGCGAACATTGTGCGCCGTCGCGGCCGCGCGCGGCGCCGACGTCACCGGATCGGGACGCGAGTCCCACTCCCGGAGGACCTTCGGCCCTGCCCCCGGCCACCCGCCGGGGGCAGGCTCGAAGCATGATCGGCTACCTGCGGTGTCCCCGGCCGGCGAGGACGGCGGACAATGGAACGCGACGGTCGGTCTTCGAGAGAGGGTCAGCGATGATCACGGTGTTCCTGGTCGACGATCACGAGATCGTCCGGCGCGGCGTTGGTGACCTGATCGCGCTCGAATCCGATCTCGGGGTGGTCGGTGAGGCGGGTACCTGCGCGGAGGCGCTGGCCCGCATTCCCGCGCTGCGACCCGACGTCGTCGTGCTCGACGTGCGCCTGCCCGACGGCAACGGCATCGAGCTGTGCCGCGAACTGCTCTCGGCCGACCCGGCGCCGCGCTGCCTGATCCTCACCTCGTTCACCGACGAACAGGCCATGCTCGACGCGATCCTGGCCGGCGCCAGCGGCTACGTGGTCAAGGACATCCGCAGCCTGGAGCTGATCAACGCCGTGCGCGAGGTCGGCCACGGCAAATCGCTGCTGGACAACCGGGCCGCCGCCGCTCTGATGGCCAAGCTGCGCTCGGAGGCGGCGGAGAAGTCCGGACCGCTGGCGACGCTCACCGAACAGGAGCGCACGTTGCTGTCGCTGCTCGGGGAGGGCCTGACCAATCGGCAGATCGCCGCGCGCATGTTCCTGGCCGAAAAGACGGTCAAGAACTACGTCTCCCGGCTGCTGACCAAACTCGGCGTCGAGCGTCGCACCCAGGCCGCCGTCATGGCCGCCGACCTGGACCGACCGCCACGCGCATGACGTCGGCCACGGCGCCCCCGCCGTGGAAGAATGCCCGGCATGGACGACGAATCGGCGGCCGCGGGCCGGCCCCCGGTGACCGAGACCCTGTCCCAATTGCGTCTGCGTGAACTGCTGACCGAGGTACAGGACCGGATCACCCAGATCGTCGACGTGCGCGACCGGATGGACCGGTTGATGGAGGCGATGCTCGTCGTCACGGCGGGCCTCGACCTGGACAACACCCTGCGTACCATCGTGCACACCGCGATCGAACTCGTCGACGCCCGCTACGGCGCGCTCGGCGTGCGTGAGACCGACAAGACCAGCAACCAGCTCGCCGAGTTCGTCTACGAGGGCATCGACGACCGCACCCGCGTGCTGATCGGCGACCTACCGCGCGGGCACGGCGTGCTCGGGCTGCTCATCGCCGAGCCGAAACCGATTCGGCTGACCAACCTTTCGGACCACCCGTCCTCGGTGGGCTTCCCCGACCGGCATCCGCCGATGCGCACGTTCCTCGGCGTTCCGGTGCAGGTGCGCGGCGAGGTGTTCGGCAACCTCTATCTCACCGAGAAGGCCGACGGACTCGAGTTCACCGAGGACGACGAGGTGGTGGTGCAGGCGCTGGCCGCCGCCGCGGGCATCGCGATCGAGAACGCCCGCCTCTACGAGCAGTCGCGGATCCGGCAGCAGTGGCTGGAGGCGATCCGGGACGTGGCCACCGAACTGCTGGCGGGCAGCCCGTCCGAGGACGTGCTCGAGCTGATCGCCGAACGTGGCCGCTCCCTGACGAATTCGGCGTGTACCTTCCTGGCCCTGCCCGAGGACCCCGATGTCCCGTCCGAGGAGATCACCGAGCTGAGGGTGGTCGCGGCGGCCGGCGCCGACGCCGGTGTCCTGGTCGGCAGGGCCATTCCGCTGACCGCGAGTTCGCCGGTGGCGGCGGCGTTCCGGTCGGGCCTGCCGGTCACCTCCGATGCCCCCGCCCACGATCCGGTCTTCGACTCGATCGCCGACTTCGGGCCGGCGCTCACCCTGCCGCTGCGGGCGAACGGCCTGGTCACCGGGGTCCTGACCACGGTGCTCCCGGCCGGGACCACCCCGCCCAGCGACGAGGACCAGGCGCTGATGACCACCTACGCCGACCAGGCGGCGGTGGCGCTGCAACTGGCCGCGACCCAGCGCCGGATGCGCGATCTGGACGTCTACGCCGACCGCGACCGGATCGCCCGCGGGCTGCACGATCACGTCATCCAGCGGCTGTTCGCGGTCGGCCTGTCGCTGCAGGGCACGATGCAGCGGGTCCGGACGCCGGAGGTGCGGACCCGCCTGGACGAGACCATCGACGACATCCAGGCGATCGTGCAGGACATCCGGTATTCGATCTTCGACCTGCAGTCCAACACCACCACCGACTCCTCGCAGTACCGGAAACGGTTGCACCACATCATCACCGAGATGACCGCCGAGACCGGGCTGCGCACCACGGTCCGGCTGGCCGGGCCGGTCACCGTGCTCGAGCCGCCGCTGTCCGATCACGTCGAGGCGGTGCTGCGCGAGGCGGTGAGCAATGTCGTGCGGCACGCGAAGGCGAACTCGGTGGCGGTGGAACTCGTGGTGCGCGACGAGGTGACGATCGAGGTCGCCGACGACGGCATCGGCATCGCGCCCGAGGTGACCCGGCGCAGCGGACTGGCCAATCTGGCCGCCAGGGCCGCGGCGGCGGGCGGCGTCTTCACCGCCACCGCGCGGCCCGAGGGCGGCACGCTGCTGCGCTGGTCGGCCCCGCTGGACTGAGGGACCAAAGTCCCTGCGGCCCAGGTCCTGCGGCCCTGTCCCGGCCCGGCGTCCGGGGCGCAGGGTGGACTCGAGAGAGAGGCCGTCATGTCCCTTCCCGAGTACCCGGGCCGCCCGGTCGTCGCCGGTGTCGACGGTTCGGCGCAGTCGCTGATCGCGGTGCGCTGGGCCGCCGAGTACGCCGTTCACCATGGAGCACCACTCGAACTCGTCTACGCCGTCGAGATCCCGATCGACTACGGGCCGGGACTCAGCGGTCCGCTCTTCGACGGTGCGGCGCTGCACGCGCACGGCGAATCCGTGGTCGCGGAGGCGGCGGCGCTGGTCGCCACCGACCGGCTCACCGTCGGCACGGGCGTCGAAGTCGGGGACGCGCGCGCGGTGCTGCGGGACCGCAGCGAACGGGCCAGGTTGGTGGTCGTCGGTTGCCGGGGACTCGGTGCTTTGCGGCGCACGCTGCTCGGCTCGGTCAGCACCGCGATCGCCCGGCACGCCGCGTGCCAGGTCGCGGTGGTGCCGGAGGCACCGGCCACCGCTGGTGCGGTGGTCGTGGGTGTCGACGGTTCCGGGGTCAGCGCGGACGCGATCGCGGTCGCCTTCGACGAGGCGAGCAGGCGCGGGGTCCGGGTGATCGCGGTGCACGCCTGGTCGGAGTTCTTCCGCTACGAATCGCGGGCGACGATGCGGGCCGAGGCCGAGGCGGAGCTCTCGGCGAGCCTGGCGGGCTATCGCGAGAAGTATCCCGAGGTGTCGGTCGAGCGCATCGCCGTGGAGGACCGTCCCGCCCGAGCGATCCTCACCGCCGCCGCGGGCGCGCAGCTGATCGTGGTCGGCAGCCACGGCCGCGGCGGTTTCGCCGACGCCGCGCTCGGCTCGGTCGCCCAGGCCGTCCTCCACGGCACCACCTGCCCGCTGATCATCACCCGCCCGGAATCCCCGCGCTGATCGGGGTCACCGCGAGCCGGTGTGCGGCGGCGGCCGGTGCTCGTCCTGCGCCACCGCGCTGCCGAGGTCGGCGAGGAATGCCTTCCAGGTGTACAGCTCGACGCCGGCCCGGCGCGCCGCGTCGTGCGCGTCGGGGCCGAATCCCGTCGCCGCGGGGTTGCTCGACGCGATGGCGTCGATGGCGAGGGCGCGGTGTTCGGCCACCAGGCTGAGCACCTCCCCCGCGGTCAGCTCGTATTCCTTCGTGATCACGACCCGTCTGGTCCCGGCCGCGACGGCGCCGAGCACCACCTCGTAGGCCCGTTTCGCGATCCGCCCGAACCCCTCCACCCCCGCGTGCCGGGCCAAGCCGTTCTCGATGAAGATGCGCTCACTCGTGCGCGCGCTCGCCACGTCCGCGTGCCGCAGCGCGAACAGCAGGTCACCGAGCGAGCCGAGGCCGATGCCAAGCACGTCGGCACGGTGATAGGTCTGATGGGCGATCGGGCTCGACCGGGTGCCCACCACGAAGTCGACCTCCGGGATCTGCGCGCAGACCGCGTCCAGATCCGCGGCGGTGAACTCGACCGCCGACCGCTCCAGGCACACCACGATCGCGGGCCCGCACGTCGGCGTCCGCTCGACGATCAGGACCTGCTCACCCTCGGGCCGTGTCCGGTAGGTGGCGCCCCTCGACTCTTCCACCTTCTCGGCGATCCACTCGCGGGTGTCCATTCGCTTCCCTCCCGGCCATGGCTCCCCTGCGCCCACCCCTCGATTGTATGGCGCGAAACATGTTGGTAATCAAAAGAACTCGATCGTTACCGATATTCGGGTTGCGGAATCCGGTAACCGGGGGTTTACTGGGCCCCGATCGGCACCCGGCACCGCCGGGTGCGCGGGTACACGCCGTGAAGTGGGCGAAAGGAGGTGGTTGTCGTGTCCGACGGAAGTCATCGAACTGTGCTGTCCCTCGTTCACCCGGCGATCGCCTCCGCGACTGTGAGGTAGCGACGCCACCACCCGCCGAAAGGTGTGGTCGTCATGTCGACTCTGGAAATGCTGCTTCGTCTCGGCGCGGGCATCGGTCTCGGTGCGCTGATCGGGATCGAGCGGCAATATCGCGCCCGGATGGCCGGGCTGCGGACCAACGCGCTCGTCGCCGCGGGATCCGCCCTCTTCGTCCTGCTGTCCGCCAACGGTTTCCACGGCGCCGACGCCGACCCGACGCGGGTGGCGGCGCAGATCGTCTCCGGCATCGGGTTTCTCGGCGCCGGGGTGATCCTGCGCGACGGTGTCAATATCCGCGGGCTGAACACCGCGGCCACGCTGTGGTGCGCGGCGGCGGTCGGCGCGCTCGCCGGCGCGGGCATGTACGCCACCGCGGCGGCGGGCACGGTCGCCGTCGTCGTCACCAATGTCGCGCTGCGGGCGGCGGGGCGCGCGGTGGATCGGCAGCCGGAGCCCGAAACGGCGGGTGACCGTTCCGGGTGAATTCTGTTGCCCTGCACCCCGCTCCGCGAGTCCGTAGCCTGGAATCGTGATTACGCTGAAGAAGGAAGACGGCGCGGCCGACCTCGCCGGCATCACCAAGATGAGCGTGGGGGTGAGCTGGGACCCGTCGGCCGGATCCAGCGGCGGCCTGCTCGGCATCGCCCGGCGCAAGCGTGGCGTCGACCTGGATCTGATCGCCATTCTGTTGCAGGGCGGCGAACCCGTCCGGTTCGCCGGGCTGGATTCGCTGAATCCGCTGGGCAACGGCGCGGTGGTGCACACCGGTGACGAGCAGACCGGCGCCGCCGCGGGCGACGACGAGACCGTGCACGTCACCTTCGCCGAGGTGCCGCCCGGCATCGACGCGATCGTGTTCGTCGCCGCCGCCTTCAAGAAGGGTTCCTCGTTCGAGAAGGCGAACAACGTCTCGTTCAAGATCTACGACGCCACCGGCGCCGACAGCCAGCCGGTCGCCGACATCTGGCCCTCGCTGCTCGGCCAGGAGAACGCCAACGCGATCGCCAGGGCGTTCCGCAACGGCCCGGTCTGGCAGCTGGAAGTGCTCGACCGCAAGGGCAAGATCAAGCAGGGCGACCGCCAGGCCCTGCTGCGCTTCGCGATCCAGTAGTCAGTCGCCGAGCTCGGCCAGCCAGGCCGTCGGCGACCGGCCGATCCGCTGGGTGAAGACCCGCGACAGGGCCGAGCTGTTGGCGTAACCGAGCTCGGCGGCAACGGCTTTCACCGAGTGCCCGGCCTGCAGCCGCAGCTGGGCGAGCGCGAGTCGCCACGCGGTCAGATAGTCCAGCGGGGTCTGGCCGAGGACGGCCCGGAACCGGGCCGCGAAGGCGCTGCGCGACATCGCCGCGTGCCGGGCCATGCTCGCGAGCGTCCAGTCGTCGCCCGGCGCCTCGTGCAGGGCGAGCAGCGTCGGGGCGAGCTGCGGGTCGGCGATGCCGGTGAGCAGGCCAGGCGGCATCGCGACGTCGCCGGGGTGATCGAGCAGCCAGCGCAGCAGTTGCAGGAGCACCACTTCGAAGAGGCGATCCGCGAGCACCCGGTGCCCGCACCGATGCCGGTCGATCTCACCGAACAGCAGTTCCAGCGCCTGATCGAGCCCCTCGACCCGCGCGAGGGGGACGACGATCACCGGCGGCAGCGCCCTGGCGAGCGGATGCTCGGCGCCGCCATCGAAGTCCACGGTGGCACAGGCGAAATCGGTGTCGCCGCAGGCGTCGGTATGGAAGACGTGCGCCAGCGGCCGCGGATAGAACACGACGCTCGGCTCGGCCACCTCCAGCCGGTGGGTCGCGCCGAGCGGATCGCGGTGTTCGACGGTCAACCGCCCGGCGCGGATCAGATGCAGGAACCCCCGCCCCCGCTCGGCGCCGAATCGCGTGACGCCGCACAGCGGTCCGGTGTGCAGCACGTGCGCCCGCACCCGGAACTGCTCGAGCAGTGGGGACAGCCGATCGACCGAAGACATCCCCCAAAGTTAGACGATCCGGTAAGCATCACGGACTTTTGGTACCTTTTCGGCCGATTTCGACGACGAAGCTGGAGGCATGCCCAGGCATCCGCCGGAGCCGATCGGCCCCGGTGGCAACCCCCGCACCACGGAGGAATCACCATGTCGCACGTCTCGCTCATCGCCCGGACCGACACCACGGGCGGCACTCGCGAGCTGCTCGATCAGATCGACGGCGCCTTCGGCACCACCCCGGCCATGTTCCGGGCGGTGGCGAATTCGCCTGCGGCACTGCGCAGTATGTGGGGATCGTTCACCGCGCTCGGCGAGGGCACCTTCGGCCCGGCCCTCACCGAACTCATCGCGGTGGCCGTGGCCAATCGCAACAGTTGCGAATACTGCCTGGCCGCGCACACCGGGCTCGGCCGCAAGGCCGGACTGTCCGCCGACGCGCTGGCCGCGGCACAGGTCGGCGATGCCGACGATCCCAGGACAGCCGCCTTGCTCGGGCTCGCGCTGGAGCTGGTCGAGCAGCGCGGACACGTCGACGACGAGCACGTCGAGCGGGCGCGCGCCCAGGGCTGGACCGACGCCGAGCTGGTCGAACTCGTCGCGCACGTGGCGCTGAACCTGTTCACCAACTACGTAAACGTGGCGCTGCGCGTGCCGGTCGACTTCCCGGTGGTCGCCCTGCGTTAGCCCGCCCGCGATCCGCCGGGCGGCCGACCCGCCCGGCGGATCGGAGTGACTTTGCGAAGTTTGGTCAAGGGCACTCGATTTCCGTGTTCCCTGAATAGTTGCTGAGTTACCGTTTCCCGCATGGACGACATCGAGTTGGATTTGCCGAGCGTCGCTTCTGCCCATAACGCCGGACGAATTCTGGAAATCGGCGCGGTCGGTCTGCGCAACCCACTGCCCGTCGACGGCGAGCGGACACACGCCTACGTGTCCTGCGTCGACGGCACCACCCTGCGCCTGCCGGATTCGCTGCAGAACTGGGCGATGCAGACCCTCGCGGCGAACTACGACCTACGCTCCACCGGCCTACCCTCGCTGTTCCCGTGCCGCTTCGAATTCGGCATCCGCGACGGCGCCGCCTACGCGATCCCGGTCACCGAGCGGCGCGCCAAGCGCACCCCGCAGCCCACCGCCTGACACTCCTCGGCGCTCTATCGTCGACGGTATGCCCGCGGCACTCACCTATCACCCGGCGGGGGCGACCCGCCCCGCCGAGGAATCCTGGACGGCGGAACTCCCCGGGTTCCGCCGGTTCGAGACCTCGGTGGTGATCGGCCACGGCGACCACGTCTGGACCGCCGCGACCGACACGATCCTGCGCTGGGGCATCAAGCGCCGCAGCGGGTTTCGCGTGGCGCCCGACACCCCGGTGGTGACCGACGCCGACTACCGGATCACCGCGGGCTTCGGCCCGATCGTCGTGCACGAGCCGGTGCGGGTGGTGGCGGTCGTCGACACCGGCGACCGGTGCGGCTTCGCCTACGGCACCCTGCCCGGCCACCCGGTCACCGGCGAGGAGGCGTTCGTGGTGCATCGGCGCCCCGACGGTGCCGTTGTCCTCACCCTGCGCTCGCTTACCAGGCCCGCGCGGGCGGGCTGCTGGCGCGCGGCGTTCCCGATCCTGCTGCTCGCCCAGCGTGTCTACCGTCGCCGGTACCTGCGCGCGCTGGTGCGCTGAGCACCGCTCAGGCGATCGGCGGCAGATGCACCACCTGACCGGCGTAGGCCAGGCCCGCGCCGAAGCCGAGCAGCAGCGCGGTGTCGCCCGGCTTCGCGCCGCCGGAGCGCAGCAGCTGTTCCATCGCCATCGGGATCGAGGCGGCGCTGGTGTTGCCGGTCTCGATGATGTCGCGCGCGACGGCCACCGACTCGGGCAGCCCGAGGGTGCGCACCAGCGCGTCGGTGATGCGGATATTGGCCTGGTGCGGGACGAACGCGTCGAGGTCGGCCGCCGCGACACCGGCCTGATCGAGCGCGGCCCGGCACGCCTTCTCCAGGAACGTCACGGCCCAGCGGAACACCTCGGTCCCGTTCATCCGGATGTACGGGCGCACCGACGTGCCGCCGTTCGCCTCCGCCTCCGCGACCTCGGCGAAGTACTCGAGGAAGTCCTTGTCCTGCTTGATCGCCGAGGTCCGGCTGCCGTCCGAACCCCACGCGACCGGGCCGATGCCCTCCTGCTCGGCCGCGCCGACGACCACCGCGCCCGCGCCGTCGGCGAAGATGAACGCGCAGCTGCGGTCGGAGGTGTCGAGCAGGTCCGACAGCCGCTCCACACCGATCACCAGGACCTTGCGGGCCTGACCGGAGCGCACCAGGTTCGCGGCGTCGCCCAGGGCGTAGCAGAAGCCGGCGCACCCGGCGGAGATGTCGTAGGCGGCGGTGTCGTCCATGCCGAGCTCGGTGGCGACGACCGCGCCCGCCGACGGGCCGAGCACCATCTGCGAGGAGGTCGCGAGCACGACGACATCGATCTCCGCGGCCGCGACGCCGGCCGCCGTCAGCGCGTCGCGGGCGGCCGCGACGCTCATCCCGACGATGGTCTCGTCGGGCTCGGCCCAGTGCCGGGCGGCGATCCCCGAGCGGGTCTTGATCCACTCGTCGGAGGAGTCGATGGCCTCGACGATCTCGGCGTTGGGCACAACCCGGCGCGGGCGATACACGCCGAGGCCGAGAATTCCCGTATGGGTGACCGGAACTGCGGTGGCGATGGGGGTGGGCATGGCATCCTCTCCATATGAACCGATCGGTTCACGCTGGAATAGGTCTAACATGGACCGATCGGTTCAATCAAGGGTTGGGAGGAGATCGGATGGCAGCCGGACCACGCGCCCGACTGATCGAACACACCATCAGCACCGTCCAGCAGCACGGCGTCCACGCGGCCGCGCTGAGTGAACTGCTCAAGCGCAGCAACACCTCACGCAACTCGCTGTATCAGCACTTCCCTTCGGGCAAGGGCGAATTGGTGCAGACCGCAGGCCGGATCGTCTCGCGCCTGGTCTACTCGCACGTGAGCACCATGGCCGACGCGTTGCAGACGGCGCCGTCGGTCCAGCAGTGGCTGACCGACCTGCTCGCCTTCTGGCGCATCCCGCTGGAGAAGTCCGACTACAGCGCCGGCTCGTTCATGATGGCCGCCGCGCTGGACGAACTCGACCCGGCCGTCCAGTCCATCGCGGGCCAGGCCTTCGCCGAGTGGACCGCGCGCCTGGCCGACGGCATCGTCGCGACCGGCATCGAACGCGCCACCGCCGTCTCACTGGCCGGGTTCCTGCTCACCACCATCGAGGGCACCATCGTGCACAGTCGCGCGCTCAAGTCCCCGCACCCGTTCGATCAGGCCGTCACCCAGCTCACCATCCTGCTCAACCTGCACCTGTCCCAGCGCTAGAGGTGGGCGCGCAGCGTCTCGACGATGGTGCGGCGGGCGGCGGCGCCCTCGGGGGTCGGGGTCAGCGGATAGACGTGGACCAGGCCGTCGGCCTCGTGATAGTCGACCTCGACCCCCGCCGCGCGCGCCTTGTCCACCAGCAACCGGGTGTCGGGGTTGAGGATGTCGTAGGTGCCGCTGAACACGGTGAGCGGGCCGAGGCCGGCGTGGTCGCCGAACAGCGGGCTGACCATCGGATCGGTCATCGGCAGCTCGCCGCTCCACAGCCGGCCGAAGACCAGCCCGCCGTCGCGGCCGAGCCAGGGATCGAGCGGCAGCACCTCGGTGATCTGCGGATTCTCCAGTGTGAGGTCGAGTGCGGGTGAGATCAGGATCGTCCGCGGCAGGGTGATCGACCGGGTGTCGCGCAGGTGCAGTGCCGTCGAGAGGGCGATCTGGCCGCCCGCCGAGTCGCCTGCCACGAAGGTGGTGCCATGCCGCTCCGCACTGGCGGCGACGATCTCGGCGAAGCGCGGAATCACCTGGGCGGCGGTGCCCGCCGGGATCAGCGGGTAGATCGGCACCGTGACGGTCAGCCGCAACTGGGCGGCCAGCCGGGCCGCGAGCTGCCAGTGCTGCGGCGCGATCTCGCCGACCCAGCCACCACCGTGCGCGTAGACGAGCCCGCCACGCGAGTCGCCGGTGGCCGGGGTCAGCGTGTAGACCGGCCAGCCGCGATCCTCGAGCTTCGACACCACGACGCCGCGCAACCGCTTGGGCGGGGCATAGTCCACCGGCGCCGCGCTCAGCTTGCGGACGTGCTCGCGCGCGGCCTCGGCGTCGATGTAGTTCCGGTTGCGCCGGGTGATCCGCAGGAAGGCGGGCAGCACGATCCGGCTCATGACACTCGGCACCGGCAACCTCCTGGTCAATCGTCCGAACCGAGGATAGGCCACCGACCCGGATCGCGGGTCAGACCTGGCCGAGCCGATGCTCGGTGACCTCGCCGCGCAGGCTGGTCCCGTTGAGATCCAGGTACAGCACACCCTCGGTGACCGACAGGCTCAGGGTGTTGCGGCGATCGATCAGCGGCACGGCCTCGTCGATGAAGGCGCGGTCGATGCCGTAGAGCGGGATGTCCTCGGCGCGGTGGATCTTCTTGCCCGCGTACTGCGCCAGCACCTTCGCCGGGTCGCGATGGGTGTAGACCGCCGCGCGACCGGCCAGCTTGCTGCCGCGATGCACGCGGTCGGCGTCCGGCGCGCCGACCTCGATCCAGGCGGTGACCCGGCCGGTGAGGTCGCGGATCTGCACGGCGGGTTCGTCGGTGGCCGAGATGCCGCCCTCGCTGAAGACGATGCCCTCCTCGTACTGCAGGCAGTAGGCGAGGATGCGGGTGAGCATGTACTCGAGGGTCTCCGACGGATGACGGGCGACCCGCAGCTCGAGGTCCTCGTAGACGCCGCGGTCGACGTCGGCGAGCTGGACGGCGAAATGATGCAGGGTTGCGCTGAGTGCCATAGGAGCTCCGAGACTACCGCTTGCGCTCGCCCGCCCCGACGGCCAGCATCTCCGCATGCGAATCACCCATGTTTCAGCAATAGCCGCCACGTTCCTCGCCCTCGGCGCGGGAACCGCTGCGGCAGCACCGAATCCGGCCGACACCCCGCGCCAGGCCATCGCCCGCGCCTACATCGACGCGCTGGTCTCGCACGACGCGAGCGCGGTGCCGTTCACCCCCGACGCCACCCGGGTCGAGGTCGGCTTCCAGACCGGGTACTCGGGCCCGCAGCTGAGCGCGGATCTCGCGAACGGACCGCAGTACCGGGTGATCCAGGGCGTGCGCGAGCTCACCATGTCCGAGTCCGGCGACACCGTCACCACCCGCTACCTGCTCGACACCGGCATCGCGGGCGTGCGGCTGACCACCGTCGAGATCGTCGAGACCTTCGTCATCCCCGACGACGCCATCCGCACCATCGAGGCCGACATCAGGCCGATCGGCTACTGATCGGCGGCTTCGAGCAGGGCCCGCGGTGCGGCCAGCCGCCACGAGTCGGTGACGATCGCCGTCAGTTCCGCGCGATCGTCGAGGGCGGCCAGCCGGACCCGGACCCACGGATTGCCCGACTCGTGCGCGGCGATCCAGAACTTGTCCGGTTCCGCGACGACCAGTTCGTCGCGGTCCACGATCGGGCAGCGCACCGCCATCGAGGTCTCGTCCTCGGGCAGGGTCAGGAACAGCTTGCCCGCGACCTTGAAAATCGGCATACCCCAGGCGAACTGCTCCACCGTCTCCGGTAGCGCGGCGACGATCGCCCGGACGTCCTCCCCAGTGGCCTTCATGACCGTCATCCTGCCAGCAGGCCCCGACAGCTCGCCGGGCTCATCGCTCGGCCAGCAGCGCCTTCCACCGCGCCCCGACCGGCCGGGCGACCGGAACGGCCCAGGCCGGGAGCGTCGCCCGGCGGCAGAACGCGACCGGTTCCACGGTGCCGGACACCCCGAACCAGGCGGTGGACGCGGGCCGGTCCAGCAGCGTGATGACCGCGACCGACACCACCACGGCGGGCAGCGTGAGCAGGCCGAACAGCGCCACACCGGCGATCAGCGCCGCCCCGTACCACCCCAGCGCGTGCACGTACCGGCTGCGGTTGGCGAATTCGCTCGTGAGCACCGCGAGCAGCACCGTGCCGATCGCGGCGGCGTAGGCGAAACCCTCGTAGCGCAGCAGCAGGGCATCGGCGGGCAGCAGTTCCGTGGCCGGAATGGTGACCAGCGCGAGGCCGGTGCAGTAGACGGCCTGCCACACCGCCAGTTGCTGGGCCCGCCGGACCTCGCGCGGACGCCCGTCGGGCGCGTCCAGCGAGAGGGCGACGGAATCGAGAATCCCGAGTCCGAACATCGAGCGACCTTTCCCGCGTGCCGCCACGGCCGACGGCCGGGGGCAACTGGAACACGTTCCAGGTCACATGGTGCGACGCGGCACGGTTCCGCGCGGTCGATTCGCCGAAATCAGCGCGCGACGGCCACCTTCCCGCGCGCCCGCGCGGCGGTCAGCCTGCGGCCGATGACGCCGTGCCGCGGCGCGAACAGGTAGACCAGCGAGAAGGCCACGCCCTGGGTGACCACCACCATGCCGCCCGCGGCGGTGTCGAGGTGGTAGCTGAGGTAGAGGCCGGTCACCGCGCACACCACCGACACCGTCGGCGCGATGATCAGCATCCGGGCGAACCGGTCGGTCAGCAGGTACGCCGTCGCGCCCGGGATGATCAGCATGGCCACCACCAGCACCACGCCGACGGCTTGCAGCGCCACCACCGAGGTCAGCGCGAGCAGCGCCAGCAGCGCGGTGCCGAGGATCCGGGGGTTCAGCCCGATGGCGTGCGCGTGCGTGGCGTCGAAGGCGTAGAGGGTGAAGTCGCGGCGCTTGAGCACCAGCGCGGTCAGCACGATCGCGGCCAGGATCATGATCTGGATCATCTCGCCGCGGCTGACACCCAGCAGATTGCCGAACACGATGTGGTTCAGGTCGGTCTGGCTCGGTGTCACCGACACCAGCACCAGGCCGAAGGCGAACAGCGTCGTGAAGACGATGCCGATCGCCGCGTCCTCCTTCACCCGGCTGGTGTCGCGGACGACGCCGATCAGCGCGACCGCGAGGAAACCGAAGATCACCGCGCCGACCGCGAACGGCCAGCCGACGATGTAGGCCAGCACCACACCGGGCAGCACCGCGTGCGAGACGGCGTCACCCATCAGCGACCAGCCGATCAGCACCAGCCAGCACGACAGCACCGCGCACACCACCGCCGCGGTGACGGTGGTCGCGAGCGCGCGCACCATGAACTCGTAGCGCAGCGGGTCGAGGAAGAATTCTTCGAGGCTCATCGGTACTTCCTCACGCGTCCACGTCGAGCCCGAAGGCCTTGGCCAGGTTCTCCGGTCGCAACACCACATCGGGGTCGCCGTGCTCGAGCACCCGGCGGTTGAGCAGCACCGCCTCGTCGGCCAGTGCCGGGAGGGCGTGCAGGTCGTGGGTGGAGACCAGGATCGTCGCGCCGTCGGCTGCGAGTTCGCGCAGCAGCGCGGTGATGGTGGCCTCCGAGCGCTTGTCGACGCCGGCGAACGGCTCGTCGAGCAGCAGGATCGTCGCCTCCTGGGCGATGCCGCGGGCCACGAAGGCGCGCTTCTTCTGCCCGCCGGAGAGCTGACCGATCTGACGGTCGGCCAGCTCGGTGAGCTCGACGCGGGCCAGCGCCTCGGCGACGGCGGCGCGGTCGGCCCTGCTCGCCCGGCGGGTGAAGCCCATCTTCCCGTAGCGGCCGGTCATCACGACATCGCGCACCGACAGCGGGAAGGTCCAGTCCACGTCCTCGGACTGCGGCACGTAGCCGAGGCTGCCTGCCTTGCGGGCCGCGACGGGCGCGCTGCCGTTGATCAGCACCCGGCCGCGGTCGGGGGTGACCAGGCCCATGATCGTCTTGAACAGCGTCGACTTGCCCGAGCCGTTCATGCCGATCAGGCCGCAGACCCGGCCGGATTTCAGGGTCAGTTCGACATTGTCGAGGGCGAGGACGTCACCGTAGTGAACGGTGACGTCCTGGATCTCGACGACAGGCGCGGTGGTCATTTCGGGGCTCCGGCGAGTGCGGTGGCGATGGTGTTCGCGTCGTGGCGGATCAGCTGGAGGTAGGTCGGCACCGGGCCGTCGGCCTCCGAGAGCGAGTCGACGTAGAGCGTGCCACCGAAGCGCGCGCCGGAGGCCTCGACCACCCGTTGCATCGGCGCGTCGGAGACGGTCGACTCGCAGAACACCGCGGGCACGCCGCGCTGGCGCACGAAATCGATGGCCGAGCCGATCTGCTGCGGGGTCGCCTGCTGTTCGGCGTTGACCGGCCAGATGTACTTCTCGGTGAGACCGGTGTCGCGGGCCAGGTAGGAGAACGCGCCCTCGCAGGTCACCAGGGCCCGCTGCCCGGCGGGCAGGGTGTTCACGGCGGCGACCAGGTCGTTGTGGACGGCGGCGAGCTGGGCCTTGTAGGCGGCGCCGTTGGCGCGGTACTCCTCGGCGTGGCCGGGGTCGAGGTCGGCGAAGGCACGGACCATGTTGTCGACGTAGATCTGCGCGTTCACCGGCGACATCCACGCGTGCGGATTCGGCTTGCCGCGGTAGGCGTCCTCGCTGATGTCCATCGGGGTCACGCCCTCGCTGACCACCGCGTGCGGCACCGTCAGATCGGCGACGAACTGGGCGAACCAGGCCTCCAGGTTGAGCCCGTTGTCCAGGATCAGATCAGCCTTGGCCGCCTTCTTGATGTCGCCCGGCGTCGGCTCGTAGCCGTGGATCTCGGCACCGACCTTGGTGATCGACTCGACCCGTAGGTGATCGCCGGCGACATTGCGCGCCATGTCGGCGAGCACGGTGAAGGTGGTGAGGACCACCTTCTTCCCGTCGTCGGAGGCGGTGGCTCCACCGCACGCGGACAGCGCGAACGCCATGACACTCAGCACACACGCCGCGACAACTCGACGCCGCGACGAACCCGGCGCGCGGTGAAACCCAACCTTCATTCCAGAATTATATTGTTCGGGTTACCGAACTTTCAAGTTCAACGCCTAGAACAGACGCTGTGACGGTTCAGGATGCCCAGGGCGGAACGAAAGTCGAGCCATCGGGCAGTTCCGCCGAGAACCCGACGCGCACCGTCACGAGCAGCACCGCGGGCTCGGCGGCCGCATTGGTGAGGCCGATCATCGACCCGGCGGGCGCGACGGCGGCATCGCCCGGCCGCAGCGGCGCCGATTCGCCGTCGATGGTGATCTCGACCTCGCCCGCGAGCAGGTAGAAGGCCTCCTCCCCCAGGATGCGGTGCGGCACGCCCACCGAATCGGGCGCGACCTCGGTCTGCCAGACACAGAGTTCGGCACTGCCGGTGCCGGGGCGGATGAGCGAGGTGAAGCGGGCGTTGTGGATCTCGTGGACCTGAGCGTCTTCGGAACGGGTGACCGGCATGGGCGCCTCCTTCGGATAGTCAAGCAACTTGTCTATATGGTCAAGTAGATTGACCATCATGTCAAGTGCCAGAATGACGGCCGTGCACCGGAACCCGCCGCCCGCCACCGATCTCCCCCTGTTGCTGCTGGCGGCGGCGAGCGAGGTGAGCGCCGCGATCCAGGACGGGGTCACCGCCGCGGGCTTCACCGACATCCGCCCGGCGCACGGCTTCGCGTTCGTCCGGATGGCGCCCGACGGCGCGACCGTCGGCGAGATCGCCGAGCACCTCGGCGTCACCAAGCAGGCCGCGAGCCAGCTGGTCGACGAGCTGGTCACCAAGGGTTACGCGGACCGCAATCCACATCCGCGCGACGCGCGCGCCCGCCTGATCACCCTCACCGATCGCGGCTGGGCCTGCACCAGGGCGGCCGACGCGGCCGCCGCCGCCTTCGCCGCGCACTGGGTCGACACCCTCGGTCCGGCGATGTTCGCGCAGACCAGAAATGCCATCGCCAGGATGGTCACGCCTGGCCGGGTCCGCCCCTCGTGGTGATCATGACGAAGTGATGACGAGTAGCCGTTAATCCGAAGAACAGGATTTTCAAAAGAACCCGCGTACTGTCGCGTCGCGCGGCATACTCGGCAGCGAGCGGTGACGCGCCACCGCGGCATCCGGACCATCGGACCGGACGCGCCTCGTCACGTCAGTCACCGTTTCCCACCCTCCCGACAGGATCGTCATGTCAACCCTTGCCACCGTCGCCACGGTCGACACCATCACCCGCCACAAGTACGAGCGGCTGCAGTACACCGGCTCGGCGGGTGTCATCGACTCGCTCGAGGACCCGCGCCTGGTCGGCCGCTGGCACACCGAGTTCCCCGGCTGGCACGGCGAGCACTGGGCGTTCGAGGCGGGCACCGCCAGCCCGGGCCGGCTGCGCCCGATCAATGTCGCGGTGCGCCAGAGCTGATCAGGCCGCGCCCTCGGCCGCCGTCCGGTCGACGATGCGCGGGAACGGGCTCGCCGCCTCCAGCTGGTAGGCCAGATCGAGCAGCGATCGCTCGTCGCCCCGCCGGGCGGCGAGCTGGATCGAGCCGGGCAGCCCGTGCGGGAGCAGCCCGTGCGGCAGCGACACCGCGGGCCCGCCGCCGACATTGTTGAGCGGCGTGAAGCCCACGTAGTCGACCAGCTTCGTGAACAGCTCGTCGAAGGGCTGGCCCGGCGCCAGCTCGCCGATCCGCGGCGCCGGATGCGACAGCACCGGGGTGAGCAGCACGTCGACGTCGGTGAAATGCCGGTCGTAGGTGGCGGTGCCGGACCGCAGCCGCCAGGTGGACGCGGCGACACCGAGCGGGTTGCGCTTGGCCAGCCCGATCAGGCCGCTGGTGAACGGGTCGAGTTTGCCCGCGTCGAAGTGGTCGCGGTGCCCGAACCGGAACGACAGCGTCATCGCGGCGGCCATCATCGCCCAGTACCGCTTGAAGTCATCGACGAACCGCGGCTCCACGTCGAGCCGCATCTCGACGACCTCGTGGCCGAGGCCGGCCAGGATCGCCGCCGCCGAGGCGAGCACCGCGGCATTGTCGGGGTGCACCGGGCGGCCGAGCACGTCCTCGCTGATCAGCCCGATCCGCAGCCGCCGCGCGCTCGGCCCCTCGACCAAGCCGATCGGCGCCAGCTTCGGATTCGCGCCGAACCGTTCGACGGCGGCCAGATAGTGCGCGGTATCGCGCACCGATCGGGTCACCACGCCCTCGGCGACCAGGTGCACCGGCAGTTGCCGGGCGCCCGGCTGGTCGAGCAACCGGTTGCGGGTGGGCTTCAGGCCGACCAGGCCGTTGGCCGCCGCCGGGATCCGGATCGAGCCGCCACCGTCGTTGGCGTGCGCGATCGGCACGACGCCCGCCGCGACCAGTGCCGCCGAACCGCCCGAGGACGCGCCGGCGGAGTACTCGATGTTCCACGGATTGCGGGTCGGCGCCCGGCCGGTGAACTCGGTGCTGGCGGTGAGCCCGAACTCCGGCAGCGTCGACTTGCCGATGACGACCACACCCGAATGCAGGAACTGCGCGCCGGGCCCGCTGGTCGCCGTGGCCGCGCGCGGCGTGAACGCGGCCGACCCGTGGCAGCTGGGCAGCCCGGCGATATCGGTGTTGTCCTTGACGAAGGCGGGCACGCCGGCGAACACGCCCGCGGTCTCCGGCGCCGACGCGGCCCGCTCGAAGCAGGCCACCTGCACCGCGTCCAGACTCGGGTCCACCCGCCGGGTCCGCGCGATCGCGGCCTCGAGCACCTCCGCCCGGCCGACCTCCCCCGCCCGCAACGCCGCGGCGACCCCAACGGCATCCAGCGTGCCGAGGGCATCATCGGTGAATCCATGGACGGTAGTGCTCATAGCCGCAGCGTAATGCGATCCGGTGGCCATTTGCGGCGGTAACGAATTTCCTCGAGAAACCCTTAGAGTCCCGTGACCAGCGGGCCACGGGACCCTCGCCTACTTGGCGGGTGGGGTGAACGGCTGGTTGATCGTGGTGAAGTACTGGATCGCCGCGCCGAGCGCGACCGGCGCGGTCACGAAGATCTGTCCCGCCACGGTGCCCAGGGCGCCGATGGCCAGTACACCGCCGATACAGCCGACGGCCGCGGCGGGCAGGAACGGGCCGAAGAGTCCCACGATGGTGGCCGAGGCGACGGTGGCGCCGATTATCCCGCCGAGGACGCAGCCGACGGCGGCGCCGCCGAGTCCACCGACGAGTGTGCCGATCGAAGCGCCCAGGGAGATGGTGCTGGTCATACGGGACCAGGCGGCCTGTTCGCGGTCGTATTCGGACTTCCAGGGTGCCTTGTCCTCGAACGGCAGGGCGACCGGCTTGTAGACGGCTTTGTCCATGCTCAGCTGCGGGGTGAGGGTGGCGGTGCGGCCGGTGATCTCGGCGGCGATCGGGAACTCGAAATCGTCGACCGCGAAGGTCAGCGGTGTCGCGGCCACGACGGTGCCCGCCAGGTCGCGCACCTGCAGCGCGCCGTCCGCGACCACCAGGCCACCCTGCTCGACCTCGATGATCGACGCGGTCTCGGTGGCGTGAGCGGTGAACGCGACCGGCCGCTCCGGTGCCTGGGCCTGCGCGGTGCCGGTGGCCACCGTCAGGGCGGCCAGCGAAAGCACGGCGGGCACAACGAATTTCCTCATCAACATGCGGTTTTCCTCATCATTTCCGGTCGAGCGAGCGCTCGACTGTCGCAATTCTAACGATAATGGTTATCATTAGCACCTTGCTGGAGGCTGGGAGGCTACATGGGACATCTGCTGATGGTGGAGAGTTGGGTCGGCTCGATGAGCACCCTGCTCCCGGCGGGAATCCGGGATTCCGGACACAGATTCAGCTTCCTGACCAGGGATCTCGCGCACTATCTCCGGCCGGGCACACCGTCGCCGCACCCTCTGCTGGCCGCGGACAACGTGTTCACCGCCGAGACCAACGACGAGGCCACGCTGCTGCCGTACGTGCGAAAACTGCACGAGGTCTTCGGTTTCGACGGCGTGCTCACCTCCTGCGATTACTACCTGCCGACGGTCGCCGCGATCGCCGCCGACCTCGGCCTGCCGGGCGCGGGCCGCACCGCCGTGGCCGACGCGTGCGACAAGGACCGGACCAGGCAGATCTGCCGGGCCGCCGGCGTCCCGGGACCCGACTTCGCGGTCGCCCAGGAATGGGACGAGATCATCGGCGCGGCAGCGGGTCTCGGCTATCCGCTGGTGGTGAAGCCGGTCGATCTGTGCGGTGGGATGTTCGTACGCCGGGTCGAGGACGAGACCGAACTGCGGGCGGCGGTGGACCGGATCGCCGGTTTCCCGGTGAACGCGCGCGGACAGCGCCGCTCCCCGCGGGTGCTGCTCGAAGAGTGCGTGGACGGACCGGAATTCAGCGTCGAGACGGTGACCGTCGGTGGCCGCACCACGGTGATCGGGGTGACCGACAAGCAGCTCACCGGCGCGCCCGCGTTCATCGAATCGGGGCACATGTTCCCCGCCGCGCTGCCCGCGGCCGAGACGGCGGCCGTGGTCGAGCTCGCGCTGGCGGCCGTCGCCGCGCTGGGTCTGGACGCGACCGTCGCGCACACCGAGATCAGGCTCGGCGCGCGGGGCCCGCGGCTGATCGAGGTCAACCCGCGCCCGGCGGGCAACCGGATCACCGAACTCGTCCGGCGCGTCACCGGAATCGACTTGGCGGCAACGTATGCCGAGGTGGCCGCGGGTGGGACCCCGGATCTGACACCGCGTCCGAGCGACGTGGCCAGCGCGGCGGTCGCGTTCGCGGTGCCCACCGGGACCGGCGAGCTCGACGGCATCGACGGCGCGGCGCACTGGGCCGACGACCCCCGGATCGTGGAGTACACCCTGGCGGCGCCGGGGACGCGGGTGCGGCCCGCGACCGACAACAACAGCTACCTCGGTCATGTCATGGTCACCGACACCGAGCCCGGCGGCGCGGGCGCACTGGCCCGGACGCTGATCGGGGACCTGCGCTTCGCGCTCGCCACACCGGGCGGTGCGGCATGACCGTCGCCGCCTGTCCCACCTCGGTCGCCGAACTCACCGAGTGGGCGCGCGCGGGCCTGCTCGGGCCCGACGCCGCGTCCCTGCACGCCTCGACCGCGTTCCGCACCACCTACGGCACCCGTCATCCTGGCCGGACCCGCGGGTACCGCAACGAGGTACTGAGCATCCGGCTCGGCGCGGCGGTCGGCTCGTGCGGGCTCGAACCCGGCACGGCCACCGCCGAACTCGTCGACGACTGCGTCGCGGCCCCGATCGCCGAGCTGCTCGCGCATCCGCGCGCCGAGGTCAGGATCGCCGCGCTGGACGCCTATCTGATGCACGCGCGTCCGCATCCGCACGCGGCGGGCGCGGCGGGCCGACCGGTGCGCATCGACGGGCCGACGTCACTCACGAAATCCCGGCACCGGGCCGCCGCCGTGGTCGATCTGCTGCCCGCCGGGGTCGGCGAGGTCCTGGTCGTCGGGGTAGTCGGCTCGCTGCTCGCCGAACTGCGGGCACGGGCGATCGGGTATCTGCCGTGCGATCTCGCCGGCGGCGTCACCGAGTGGGACGAGCCCGTGTACGAGTCCGTCGCGGCGGCACCGACCGGCTACGACGCCCTGCTGGTCACCGGAATGACCCTGGGCAACGGCAGTTTCGACGCGCTGCGGGCCGTCGCCGTCGAGCGGGAGCTGCCGCTGGTGATGTTCGCGCAGACCGGGAGCGCGGTGCTGCCCTGGTTTCTCGGCGCGGGCGTGCACGCCGTCTCGGCCGAGCCCTATCCGTTCTTCTCCCTCGACGGCGGACCCAGCACCGTCGTCACCTATCGAGAGCGCTCATGACGACACCGCAGCCCGCCCTGCTCCAGCTGATCGGCGGCACGCCCGCCGTACCCGTCCCCACCGAAAACAGCTGGTACACGGCGAAACTCGAAGCCGCGAGCGTCGCGGGCATGAAGGCCCGCGCGGCCGTGTCGATGCTGCGGGGTGCCGCGGCCCGCGGCGAGCTCGCGCCAGGGGCGACCATCATCGAGTCCACCAGCGGTACCCTCGGCCTCGGCTTGGCGCTGGCGGGCAAGGCGCTCGGGCATCCGGTCCTGCTCGTGGTCGACGACGAGCTGGAACCCGAACTGCGCTCGCTGTTCTCGGCCTACCGGATCGGACTCGACGTCGTCCGTACGCCGCACCCGACCGGCGGCTGGCAGCGGGCCCGGCTGGACCGGCTCGCCGAACTGCTCGCCGCGACACCGGGTGCCTACTGGCCCGACCAGTACGACAACCCCGACAACGCGGGCGGCTATCAGGCCATGGGCGCGGAGATCCTCGACCAGGTCGACGCCGTCGACGTGCTCGTCGCCTCGATCGGCTCGGGCGGGCACTGCGCCGGACTCACCCGTGTGCTGCGCACCCGCTGGCCCCACCTGCGGGTGATCGGGGTGGACGCGGTCGGCTCCCGCATCTTCGGTCAGCCCGACCGGCGCAGGCTCATGCGTGGTCTCGGCAGCAGCATCCTGCCCCGCAATGTGGCCTACGCCGACTTCGACGAGGTGCACTGGGTGGGCGCGCGCGAAGCCGTCGCGTCGTGCCGGGGGCTCGCGGCGTCGACCGGGATCGCGGGCGGCTGGAGCACGGGGGCCGCCGCGCTGGTCGCGGGCTGGGCCGCCGAGCGCGCGCCGGCGGCCCGGGTGCTCACCGTGTTTCCCGACGGTCCGCACCGCTACCTGCGCACCATCTACGACGACGACTGGTGCCGGGCGAACGATCTGCTCGGCGAGTCCGCGCACGCACCGGCCGAGCTCGCCTCGCCCACCGGGTCCGAGGTCACCGGCTGGGGCCGCTGCGCGGTCGTGCGCGATCCCGCCGCCGGGGTGACGGCGTGACGCGGGTCGCCGACAGTGCCTCCAGGACAAAGGATTTCGGGGCGGGGGCCGTCGGATGAGCGGGCTCGCCACCTTCCGCGCGATGCCGGGCGCGGTGCGGCTGCTGCTGGTGAACCACCTCGTCGGGCATATCGGCTTCTACCTGCTTGTACCGTTCCTGGCGGACTATCTCCTCGACGACCTCGCCCTCTCGGCCGCCGTCGTCGGTGTGGTGCTCGGGGTCCGCAATCTGAGTCAGCAGGGCCTGTTCCTGGTCGGTGGTTCGGCGGCGGATCGGCTCGGCGCGCGTGGCGTGATCATGACCGGACTCGCCATCCGGGCGCTCGGTTTCGCGCTGTTCGCCGTCGGCGGGTCGCTGCCGGTGGTGCTGGCGGCGTCGGTGCTCACGGGTTTCGCTGGCGCGCTGTTCAATCCGGCGGTCCGCGCCTTCATCGCCCGCGACAGCGGTGCCCGCTCCGCGCAGGCGTTCGCGCTGTTCAACGTGTTCGGCAACGCGGGCTCCGCGATCGGTCCGGTGCTCGGCACCGTATTGATCGCGGCGGGTTTCCGGCTGTCCGCGCTGGTCGCGGCGTCGATCTTCGCGGTGCTCGCGGTGGTGCAGTGGCTGCTGCTGCCCGCTCGTCCGGTGCCGCGGCACGACGGTGGGGTCGGGGCCGACTTCGCGACGGTGTTCACCGATCGGCGCTTCTGGGCGTTCACCCTCGCCCTGATGCCGATGTTCGCGTTGCAGAGCCAGATCTATTTCGTGTTCACCCTGCAGGCGCAGGACAGCGCGGGGCCGGGGCACGGTCCCGCCGCGGTGGCCGCGCTGTTCGTCGTGGAGACGATCGCGGTGGTGGCGTTGCAGGTGCGGGTCACCACGGTGCTGGGGCGCCGACCGCACCGTGGGCCCGCGATGGCGCTCGGGATGGCGGTCATGGGGCTGTCGTTCCTGGTGCCGCCCGCCGTCGCGGGACTCGTCGCGGCGGCCGGAGATGGCGTGGCGGGCACGGTGATCCGGGTCGCGCCCGTGGTGGTGGCCGCCGTGCTGCTCGCCCTCGGGGTGACGGCGGTGCAGCCGTTCGTGAACGAGGCGATCGGCCGCTTCGCCGGGAATCGGCTCACCGGAACCTATTTCGGCGCGTTCTATCTGGCGTCCGGGGTGTTCACGGTCGTGGGCACCTCGGTCACCGGCGCCGTCCTCGACCGGTCGGGCGGGTCGCTGACCTGGCCGCCCGCCGTGCTCTGCGCCGCCGCCGGACTGCTGTCGGCGCTCGCCGTGCTGCGGCTGCACCGGCGCCGGGTGCTGCCCGGTCCCGGCGAGCCGACGGCGGAGCCCGCTGTCGACGACATCGCGGCGAAAGACGGTGCCGCCGATGTCCGCTGACCTCACCGCCACCGGGATCGGCGTCGGGCGCGCCTACGGCAGCTGCGGGGAACTCCTGCAGGGCGTCACCGCGCGGGATCGGCACTTCCTGGTCACGCTGCCCATCCGGCGCGGGTCCGTGGCCGTCTTCGAACCGGGCGGCGACGACATCACCGTGGTGCCGGAACGGAAATCGAAGGCACGCGGGCTGGCGAGCGCGATGGTCGCCCGGTCCCGCGTGCTGCGCGGCGGCCGGCTGACGCTGCACAGCGAACTGCCTGAGGGCAAGGGACTGGCCAGCTCCACCGCCGATCTCGTCGCCACCGCCCGCGCGATCGCCGACGCCGAGGGCCGCACCGTGCCCGTCGACGAACTCGAGGCCGACCTGCGCGCCATCGAACCCTCCGACGGCGTCATGTACCCGGGCACCGTCGCCTACTTCCATCGCGAGGTCAGGCTGCTCGCCCGGCTCGGCACCCTGCCGCCGTTGACCATCGTCACCGGCGACGAGGGCGGCGCGGTCGACACCGTCGAATTCAACCGTGCCGGACCGTGTTTCGGCTCGGCCGCGAAGCACGAGTACGACCGGCTGCTGAGCGAGCTCGGCGTCGCGGTCGCGCGCGGCGATCTCGCCGGGATCGGGGCCGTCGCCACCCGCAGCGCGGTGCTCAGCGCGACGCTGCGGGACCGGCCGCACCTGGACGCCACCATCGGCGCGGCGCGCGCGATCGGCGCGCTCGGCGTCGTCGTCGCGCACAGCGGCACCACCACGGGCATCCTGCTGGCCGACCACGATCCCCGCCTGCGCGCGCAGGTCCTCGCCGCGCGGCGGATCTGCGACAGCTTCGCCTGCTCGGTCACGGTGCACCACTCGTGGCGGCCCACGGCCGACACGCCCCGCGACCGCGTCCATCCCTCGCCCCACCCCCGAGCAGAGAGCACTCCGCGATGATCACCGTCGACCAGATCCGCTTCACCTACGACGGCCGAACGACGCTCGACGGCATCACCTTCCAGGTCGAGCAGGGCAGCACGATCGGGCTGATCGGGCCCAACGGGTCCGGCAAGTCCACCCTGCTGCGGCTGATGTATCGCGCGCTGCGCCCGGCGGGCGGGACCGTCGTGATCGATACGACGCCGGTCGACCAGCTGCGCGGGCGGGCGCTCGCGAGCAGGCTCGCCGTGGTCGCCCAGGAAGCACCGCCGGATACGCCGGTCACCGTGGCCGAGACGGTGTTACTCGGCCGCTCGCCGTGGGTCGGTGCGTTCCAAGGGTATTCGCGGGCCGACCGGGTCGCCGCCGCGGCCGCGCTCGAGCAGGTCGGGGCGCGCGCGCTGGCCGACCGCCGGTTCGCGACGCTGTCCGGCGGCGAACGTCAGCGGGTCCTGATCGCCAGGGCGCTGGCCCAGCAGGCCGATCACCTGCTGCTCGACGAACCGACCAACCACCTCGACATCCGGTACCAGCACGAACTGCTCGGCCTGGTCCGCGGCCTCACCGCGACCACCACCATCGTCGTGCTGCACGAGCTGAACCTGGCCGCCCGCTATTGCGACCGGCTCGTCCTGCTCGACGGCGGCCGGGTCGCCGCCGCGGGCACCGTGCCCGACGTCCTGACCCCGGAGGTCCTCGAACCCGTCTACGGCATCCCGGTCCGCCGGACCACCGCGTTCGGCGCGATCCAACTCCTCTTCGGCCCGACCGCCGAACCGGCAACCACCGCAGCCGACACACCGACCACCGATCCGGCAACCACCCCACCCGACGAGTCGACCGCCACCCCAACCGACAGGCCGACCGCCGAACCGCCCGACACACCGACCGCCGAACCGGCAACCACCCCACCCGACAGCCGGACCGCCGATCCGGCAACCACCCCAGCCGACAGACCGACCGCCGATCCGGCAACCACCCCAGCCGACAAACGGACCGCCGAACCGGTAACCACCCCAGCCGACGAATCGACCGCCACCCCAGTCGACAGGTCGACCGCCGCCCCGCCCGACACCCCGGCTGACGATCGCGCAGCCGTTCCGGCTGACAGATCGGCGCAGGTACCAGGACCCGGCGCCGACCACTCCGACCACGACGTACCCAGGGCCGACACACCGTCGCCCGTGACCCGAGAGGCGGCTGCGCGATGACCGCGACGCTCACCGCGGCCCCGGCCGTCGACGATCTCGACCACGCCCGGCATCGGGGCCGCGCGCTCCTGCTGGGCGCGGGGCTCGGCGTCGCACTGGTGGCGACGCTGCTGGTGGCCGCGGGGCTGGGGCCGGTGGCGGTGCCACCGGGCACGGTCGCGCGGATCATCGGCCACCACACCGTCGGGTATCCGGCGACCGCCGATTGGACCGCCGCGCAGGACTCCATCGTCTGGCTGGTGCGGGTACCCCGGGTGCTGCTCGGCGCGCTCGTCGGGGCCGCGCTGGCGATCACCGGCGCGGTCTTGCAGACCGTGGTGCGCAATGTGCTGGCCGATCCGCACATCCTGGGTGTCACCTCCGGCGCGTCGACCGGCGCCGCGGTGTACCTGCTGTTCGGGATCACCGCGGCGACCACGGCGACGGCCTTGGCGGCGAGCGCCTTCGCGGGCGCGCTGGCGGCCACGGCGCTGCTGTTCCTCCTCGCGCGGATCAACGGGCAGCTCACCTCGCTGCGGCTGCTGCTCGGCGGCGTCACGATCGGCTACATCTTCTCCGCGGCGACCAGCTTCCTGATCTTCGCCTCCGACCGGCCCGAAGGCGCGCGGACCGTGCTGTTCTGGCTGCTCGGCTCGCTCGCGCCCGCCGCGTGGTCGTCGGTGGCCACCACGGTGGCCGTCGTCGCGGCCGCCACCGTGGCGGTGCTGCTGCTCGCGCCACGCCTGGACGCGCTGGCCGCGGGCGACGACACCGCGCGCACGCTCGGCGTCGCGCCGAACCGGATCCGGTTGCTGGCGTTGCTGATCGTCGCGCTGGCCGTGGGCGCGGTGGTGGCCGTCGCAGGGGCCATCGGCTTCGTCGGGTTGATCGTGCCGCACGTCGCCCGGCTCTGCGCGGGAGCGGCGCACCGGCAGCTGCTGGTGGTCAGCGGTCTGCTGGGGGCGTTGTTCCTGGTCGTCGCGGACGTGGCCGCGCGCACGGTGTTCGCGCCGCGCGAGCTGCCCATCGGCATCGTCACCGCGGCCGTCGGCGCGCCCCTGCTGCTCGTCCTCATCCGCCGCTTCCAGGCACCCTCCGCTTCCTGAATTCTTCGCTCCACGAAAGGAAAACCGATCACCGTGTTCTCAGGTGTCCGTCCGTCGCACCGTGCGACGCTGCCCATGCTCGCCCTGCTCACCAGTGCCGTCGTCGCCGGTTGCGGTACGCCCGCACCGGCCACCACCCCGGCCGCCGACGGCTTCCCGATGACGATCTCCAGCTGCGGCCGCGACGTCACCTTCGCCGCGCCGCCGCAACGCGTCGTCACCGTCGGGTCCATCGCCGCACCGCTGATCGCCGCGGCGGGCGCGGCCGACCGCATCGTCACCCGCACCTTCGAAGCCGCCGCCTTCCCCGGCGAATACGGCGAGCGGCTGCGGGGCATCGAGATCACCGCGCCCACCGCGGAACTCGCGCGCGAGGAGATCATCAGCCGCTCCCCCGACCTGGTGGTGAGCGTCGAGGGCCTCTCGGTGACCCCCGACGATCTCGCCCAGGTGAACATCCCGCTGATCGTGACCCGCGGCTACTGCCGTGACGCGGCGGGCACCTTCGAGGACGTGTTCGCCGATATCGCGCTCTACGGCAAGCTCTTCGGCACCGCGAGCGCCGCCGACGCCGAGGTCGCCGCGCTCCAGCGCCGCGTCGACGCCGTCACCCAGCGGCATCCGGCCGCCGCCACCCGCACCCCCGCCGCCGCGCTGATCATCTCCCGCGACGGCGCCCAGCTGAAGGCCTACGGCGCCAAGAGCACCGTCGATGCCCAGATGAAGATCCTCGGCCTGGAGAACATCTACGGCGGCATCGACAAGCGCAACTTCGAAGCCAATACCGAGACCCTGATCGCCCGCGATCCGGCGGTGATCATCCTGCTCACCCAGGGCGACCAGACACCCGACGCGGTCCGCACCGCACTGCGCCAGCGCCCCGAACTCGCCGGACTGCGCGCGATCCGGGAGAACCGGATCATCGTGGCGCCCTTCGGGTACACCGGGCCGGGACCGGTCGCGGTCGAGGGGCTGGAAGTGCTCGACCGGGAACTGGCGGCGGTCCGATGACCAGCGCGACCACCACCGGCTACCGCGTCCGGCCCGCCGGACCCGCCGATCTGGCGGGCGCGCGCAGCGTCATGCTGGACACCTTCTATCGCGTGTTCGGCATCGGCTACCTGCCCGAATACCACCAGGACGTCATCGATCCGGAGACCGCGTACCTGCGCGATCCCCGTCATCGGCTCTGGGTCGCCGAACACGACGGCGCGATCGTCGCGACGACGGCGATCCGGGCGCAGGGACCGGCGCACCCACCGCATCCGGCCGAGCTGGCCCTGGCCTATCCCGACGCGACCACCGCGCAGCTGTTCCGGGTCTACGTCCGACCCGAACACCACCGGCGCGGCCTGGCCACCCGGCTGGTCGAGGCGGCGGTCGAGCACGTGCGGGCCATACCGTCGTTCGAGCGGCTGTACCTGCACACCGACGCGCGGACGCCCGGCGCGTTGGAGTTCTGGCTCACCTTCGGCCGGGTCGTGCACGACGCGCGCGGCCCGCACGACGGCTTCCAGACCGTGCACCTGGAAATCCCGCTGGACCGGGAACAGCCGCGCTGACAGGGGCAGCTGGCGCGGCGGCGGCGCACACGGCACTATCGAGGCCGTGGAACGATTTCGAATCGGACAAACCACCCGGTCTTGGGTCGTGGTGTCGTGACCGCGCTGGCTCCCGGCGAGAACCGCCCCGCGCCCGGTGACGAGCTGACCGTCACCGTGGCGAGCTCGGCCCCGGTCGACGTCTCGGCGCTGTTGCTCAACAGCGCGGGCGTCGTGCGTTCGGACGCCGATTTCGTCTTCTTCAATCAGCCGACCGGACCGGGCGTCGTCTACCGGCACGGCAACGGCGGACCGGACGTGGTGCAGGTGCGGACCGCCGCGCTGCCCGCCGACGTGGACAAGGTGGTGGTGACCGCGAGCCTGGACGGCCGCGGTCCCGCCACCTTCGCCGCCGTCGGCGAGCTGACCACCACGATCGGATCATCCTCGGGCACACTGACTTTCCCGATCCCCCGGCTCACCACCGAGAGCGGTGTGGTGTGTGTCGAGATCTACCGGCGCGGTGACGCGTGGAAGGTCAGGGCGATCGGGCAGGGCTACGACGACGGGCTCGCCGGCATCGCCTCGGCGTTCGGCGTGAACCTCGACGACGAACCCGAACCACCCGCACCCGCCCCGCCGCCCGCTCCTCCCCAGAGCCCCCCACCCACCTATCCACAGAGCGCGCCGCCCGCCTACCCACCGAGCGCGCCGACCGTGGCCTTCCCGCCCGGCCAGGCCGCACCCGTCCCACCGCCGTATCCGGGAACTCCCGCCCAGCAGTCTCCGTTCCCTTCCCAGCAAGGAGCCCCGCCCGTGCACAGCGACCTGTTCGACCCCTCGCACGCCGAGGTCAACGGCCTCGGGATCCAGAAGCAGGGCGGCAAGATGATCAAGGTCGGCCTCAACGGCGAGGTCATGGCCAGGGCCGGCTCGATGGTGGCCTACCAGGGCGACCTGCAGTTCCAGGCGCTCGGTTCCGGCGGCATCGGCCGCGCCATCCGCCAGCACCTCACCGGTGAGGGCGTGCCGCTGATGAAGGTCACCGGCCGCGGCGACCTGTTCGTCGCCAACAGCGCCGCCGACGTGCACATCATCGACCTCGACGGCTCCGACGGCCTCACCATCAACGGCGCCAATGTGCTCGCCTTCGACTCGACCCTGCGCTACGACATCGGCCGCGTCCAGGGCGCGGCCGGCTACGCGTCCAACGCGGGCCTGTTCAACTGCGTGTTCACCGGCCGGGGCCGCATCGCCATCACCACCCACGGCACCCCGGTCGTCCTCACCGTCGACCAGGCCACCTTCGCCGACCCGAACGCCGCGGTCGCGTGGTCGTCGAGCCTGCAGACCGGGATCAAGCGCAACGACTCGTTCGGTCTGGGCAGGCTGATGGGCCGCAGCACGGGTGAGGCGAGCACGCTCGCGTTCACCGGGCGCGGCTTCGTCATCGTGCAGCCGTCGGAGCTGCCGCCGGGCGGCTTCGTCGGTGGTACCGGTGGTGGCCAGCAGGCGGGTCACTCGGGCGGCATCTTCGGCTGACCGCCGGGTCGGCCCGGGTCCGCGGCGGCGCGCAGCCGCCACCCGGCCAGCGCCGCGCAGCCGAGGATCACCACGGTGGCCGCGGCCAGCGGTAGCTCGGTGCGGGTGGTGACCGCGTAGGTGTCGGGCGTGTACGCCGTCCAGCCCGGCTCGAGGCCGGACTGCCAGGTGGCCCTGCTGTTCTCGAAGAGCCGGGCCACCACGGGCAGCACCGACATCCCGATGACCGTCAGCGGGGAGACCGGCAGACAGGCGCCGACCGCGAACCCGATCGCGGCGGGCAGGACGAACCGGAACGCCAGTTCGGCGACCGCCGAGCCGCCGACCAGCGCGGACACCAGGCCGCCCAGCGTCACCAGCGCGCACAGCCCGATCCCGGCGACCGGCACCCGCCACACCGTGCCGGCCAGCGCGCCCGCCGCCAGCACGCCGATCTGGATCGACAGCCCGATCCGGTCCGGCCCGACGCCGACCACGGGGTCGACGGCGATCGCGGCCGAGATCGCCAGGATCGTCAGCACGTAGACGGCCTCGGCCCGCGGCAGCCACCAGCTCACCGCGACCACGCCGGCGACCGCCACCACGGCGACGGTCACCGACGGATTGCCCGGCAGCACCCCCACCAGCCAGATCAGCGCGCCCGCGCCCAGCGGGACACCGGCGCCGACGGCCACCGCGCGCCCTGGCGACACCGGCTCGATCCGCTCGCGGCCCACCACGAAACCCGCCGCCAGCAACGCGATCAGGGCGGCAACCAGCAGCGGCCAGCTGTCGGGCAGGTCGGGCACGGTGCGGGTGCTCAGATAGTCGGCGTAGCGCCGCGACAGCTCGACGCTGTCATCGATGCGCGCCCCGTACAGCACCGCGATCATGGACCCGACGACGAACCAGGTCTGCCCGCCGGGCCGCAGCACCGCGGCCGCGATCAGCAGACCGGCCCCGATACTGCCGAGAACCCATTGCTCGGACCAGGTTCCGGCGGACTGTAGCGCCGCGATCGCCACGACCATCGCCAGCCCGGCCATCCCCGCGGCCACCGCGACGAGATACCGCGCCCGGAACCGGCCGAGCAGCACGACGACGCCCACCGCGACGACGGCCGCGATCACCGCCGCCGACGCGGGCCCCGACCCGAACCAGCTCGCCCGCCCGTCCCGGACGACGACGGCGAAGTTCGTCCGCGTGTGGCCGATGACGTATCCGCTGAGGTAGCCGCACAGCAGACCGACCGCCCCGATGACGAACGCACGCCCGTTCATTCGCAGCACGATAGCCGCCGACCGTGCTCGGCGAGCACGAATCAGCGGCGCGATGCGCCGGTGGTCAGGACCCCGCGCGCTCCTTGCGGGCCTGGCGGCGGGCCTCCCGCATCGCGTTGAGTTCCTGTTCCAGGCTCTCCGCGATACGGAACTGGCCGGTGTCGTAGACGTTGACCGGCTCGATCGCCTCGTAGCCGAAGTTGGCTTCGGCGAAGGCCTTTTCGACGCGCGCCTCGATATCGGAGATGGTGCTCTTGCGGGCCGCCGGCACCGAATCGGTGGACTTCACCGGCTCCGCGGGCTTGACCGCCTCGACCGGCTCGGGCGCCACGACGGGGGCCTGCGACACGGTCTTCTTGGCCGCGGCCTTGTCCGAGCCCGGCTTGCCGATGCCGAACCGCTTGCGCTTCTCGGTGGGCTTGCCGTTGCCGTTGGCGATCGGCTCGGTGGGCGCCCAGGCGGGTTCGCGGGTGATCGGCGCGGTGGCGGCGGCCTGGTCGGCGGCGAACGCCTCGGCGCGGGCCTGACCGGTCATCGGCGGCTGATAGGTGAGCCGCACACCCTCGCTGGACTGCCGGTTGAGCATGCCCTCGGCCGGGTCGGGCATGTCCCTGACCTGGCTGGTCGCCCGGGTGATGGCGAGGCCGTACCTGGCGCTGGCGGCGTCGTGGATGAGCAGCGCGACACCGATCATCACCGGCGCGACGGCGTGCACCGCGGCGTCGTACCAACGACCGTCGCGCACATACGGATAGGTGTTGAGGGTGACGGTGAGCCCGAGCAGCGCGATCTCGGCCAGGGCGACCTGGCGCCGGTTGTCGATGACGCCCCACTCGGCGACCTTGTTCGTGCCGACCATGATGATGATCAGACAGACGCTGATCATGGCCTCGAGCAGGTAACTGAACCAGTACAGCGGATCGCTGGGGCCGCCGGGGGCGATGTTGTGCTGCACGTTCACGGCCGACCACAACATGCCCGCGCCGACGACGCCCGCCAGCGCCTTGAGCGACCACGACCGATGCCGGTACAGCGAAGCCAGCTTCGCGTGCGGGCTCGATTCGCGCCGCTGGGCGGCCATCGCCTTCCTGGCGAGCAGCAGATCTCGCATGTCGGCCTTCTCGATCGCTTCGGTGGTGCTCCTGGCCCGGTCGGAGGCCTGCGCCATCGCTTGGGTGTGCTTCCAGCGCTGTTCGCGATCCTGTTCACGGATGCGTTCGGCGAGTTCCCGCTCCGCGCGCAGCTCGTCCTCGGACAGTGCGTCGGTCAGCGCGGGATCGAATTGGTAGGCGAGGCGCCCACGCGCCCGTTCCACTCGCTGGGCGAGCTGACTGACATCGTCCTCGACGGGAGACTCGATGGTCATGCCTGACCACCGCCCCGGCATCGCGAAGGCAGACGGGTGACCACACGTGTGAACGGCACACGCCATTAATAGTCCATACACCCTCCGGTGCGAAACCGATGCTCCGACACCGCTCCCCATTCCCGGCGCGCCGCGGGCGACACGCGCAGGCGATACCGGTCGGTAGCCCGACCCCGAAAGATAATCGCCGACTTCCGCGCGGACCACTGTTTTCGCACCTTCGGTGCCGATCCGTTGTCGAACAATGTTCGCGGACAACGCGAATCGGGCATGCGTTATACGCCGTCAAGGTACGGTTCCGATTCGGCCCCGCGCCGGAAAAAATTCATTATTGCCACTTCGCCAATAGTGGTCCACACTGTATCTGTAACCACTGGTCACCCCTGAGCCAGTGCTGTGCCGAGCCGTAAGGAGACTCGATGGCCGCGAACCGGTCCAGCTGGATGAACGACGACCTGGACGCCCTGCGCGACCTCGCCCGCGCCTTCATGGCCAAGGAACTCGTCCCCAACATCGACAAGTACCGTGAGCAGCACCACGTGGACCGGGACCTGTGGAACAAGGCCGGTGAAGTGGGCCTGCTGTGTCTGTCGATCCCGGAGGAGTACGGCGGCGGTGGCGGCACCTTCGCGCACGAGGCCGTCCTCATGGAGGAGCAGGCCCGCGCGGTGGACACCTCGTGGGGCGTCAGCCTGCACAACGGCATCGTCGCCCACTACCTGCTCGCCTACGGCACCGAGGAGCAGAAGCAGCAGTGGCTGCCGAAGATGGCCAGCGGTGAGGTCGTCGGCGCGATCGCCATGACCGAGCCCGGCACCGGCTCCGACCTGCAGAGCGTCAAGGCCAAGGCCATCCGCGACGGCGACGAGTACGTCATCAACGGGTCCAAGACCTTCATCACCAACGGCGCCCAGGCGGACCTGATCATCCTGGTCGCCAAGACCGACCCCACCCAGGGCGCCTCGGGCGTCTCGCTGGTGCTGGTCGAGGCCGATCGCCCCGGTTTCCGCCGCGGCCGCGTGCTCGACAAGATCGGCCAGAAGGGCCAGGACACCTCCGAGCTGTTCTTCGAGGACGTGCGCGTCCCGGTGACCAACCTGCTCGGCACCCAGGAGGGTCAGGGCTTCATCCAGCTGATGCAGCAGCTGCCCCAGGAGCGGCTGATCGTCGCCCACGGCGCGGTCGCGGGCATGGAAGTGGCGCTGGAGCACACCCTGCGCTACACCAAGGAGCGCGAAGCGTTCGGCCGCCCGGTGTTCGGCTTCCAGAACACCAAGTTCAAGCTGGCCGAGGTCGCCACCGAAGCCCGCATCGCGCGCGTGTTCATCGACGACTGCATCGAGAAGCACCTGCGCGGTGAACTCGACATCCCCACCGTCGCCATGGCCAAGTGGTGGACCACCGACAAGGCGATGCAGATCGCCGACACCTGCCTGCAGCTGTTCGGCGGCTACGGCTACATGAACGAGTACCCGATCGCGCGGATGTGGGTCGACAACCGCGTCCAGCTGATCTACGCGGGCACCAACGAGATCATGAAGGAAATCATCGCCAGGAGCCTGTAATACTCCTGCGCACAGCTGGTTTTCGCCGTTGAGCTGCCATTTCGTGACCTATCCGGACCTGCGGCGGAGACGAATGTCCTTCGGAAGCGGTGCAAACGGGGCGACGAGGACGGTGCGGCGACAGTGGACACGGACGGCGGTTCATCGGGTGCTCCCGGACAGGAACCGGTACTGCCGGACCGTGCGCACATGATGCAGGCGGTGTGCGGGTTCGCCGGCGACGGCGATCCCGTCCTGCTCGCCGCGCACGAACTGGCAGGCCTGCACGAACGCCGCGAACAGCTCGTCCCCGGCGACACCAGCGAGATCGACTGGGCGCGGGCACGTCTGGTCTGCGAGATCGACCGGTGGGTGGTCATCCGCTCCCCGAGGCCCGACACGACGGCGCCGATGCACACCGAGAGCATCGGCGCCGTCGTCGATCGGATGGCCCACTTCGCCGCGCTCACCTATCGCGCGCTGGCCTGCGGCGCGGAGTCCGAACTGCGCGCCGCGCAGCTGCGCCTGCACGAACTGGCCTGCGGCTACGACGATCTCATCGTCGAGGTGGCCAACGGCGCGCGCAGGTTGCCCGACGGCCCCGACGGCGACACACCGGAAAGCGGTGGCGCACAACCAAGCCGGAACCGCCCGCGCACCGAATAACAGTCGGTGCGCTGCCCGAGACCGGCCACGGAACCGGCGCACCACAGCTCCACGGCCGCGCCCGGGTTCACACCCACCCTCCCCCAGGTCCGGCGCGGCAGACGGGCCCCGTTCTTCGGGCGGCGGGGACCGTTCCAGCTCCGGCGATTTCGCCACGACCACGGTGGCTGACGGCCACATCGGCGTCCACGCGCGTTCAACCGGCACCCGTACCGTCCCCGGTAGACGGCGAACGGAGCTCGGCGTGGATCCTCGACTGCACACCGCATGGCTGGTCAACGCGGCTTCCGGCGCGGCGGCGGCCACCGTCCGCGCCCCGCTGGCCCGCCCGCGCGACGCCGTGCCGACGCGCGATCGCCTGGTCGCCACCGACCTCGAGGTCGTGACCGTCACCCACGACACGCTGATCCTCACCTGGACCACCCGGCGCCGCGACCGGTCCGGCATCCCGCGCCCGGCGGCCGCCGACACCGAGGTGCGGCTCGCCCCGGCCGACGGCACCGCGGCACCGGTGCCGGTCTTCGCCGATCCCCGCCGCACCGCGTACCACTACGCCGAGGTGCGCGGGCTCGAACCCGGTCGCCGCTATCGCTTCACCGCCCACTCCGACGGTGTCCGCGCCGTCGCGGGCCGCACCTGGGTGACCCGCAGGCCCGGCACACCGGAGGTCACCGGGGTCGTGCGGACCGCGCCACCTCCGCCAGGACGGCTGCTGCGGACCATCGCGCTCGCCAACGACCTGCACTGGGGCGAGGACCGCAGCGGCCTGATCGTCGCGGGCTTGCCACCCGGTCTGCGCCACGACGACGGCCACTACCCGGAGGTGATGGCCGACGCCCTGCTGCACGATCTGCGGCGGCCCGAACGCGCCGCCGACCACCTCGTCGTCGCGGGCGATCTCACCGACAGCGGCACCGCCGAGCAGTCCGCGGGCATCCGCGCCCGCCTCGACGCCTGGGGCCGCAACGGCCGTGACTACCTCGTGTGCCGGGGCAATCACGATGTCGCGCGCGGCCGGGAGGACCACTGGGGCTGGGTCTTCCACGCCCACCAGCGCCTCACCTGCCACGACCTCGGCGGGCTGCGGCTGATCGGGCTCGACACCACCCGCGGGCGCGGCGCGGGCGGCACGCTGCGCGCCCCGCAACTGGCCCACCTGCGGGAGATCCTGGCCGCCGCCCCCGACCAGCCGACGCTGATCTTCGGCCACCACCCGGTGACCCGCTATGCGGCACTGAGCAATCCGGGTGGCCCCGGCTTCGTCCTCGACCGCGCGAGCGCGCACGCCCTGCTGGCGATCTACCAGGCCGCGCCCGGAGTGTTCCTGCATCACAGCGGGCACACGCACCGGAACCGGATGAGCCGCCCCGATTCCGGCCGGGTCGAATTCCTCGAGGTCGCCGCGGCCAAGGAGTATCCGGGCGGCTACACCCTGCTGCGGATCTACGAGCACGGCTACACGGCGCACTTCCATCGCATCGCCGCGGCGGCCGCGCTGGCCTGGACCGACCGGACCCGCAGGCAGTACTTCGGCCTGCAACCCGACCACGCCCTCGGCACGCTCGCCGATCGCAATCACCGGGTGGCGCGCGACTTCTCGGGTGTCGGCGCGCGCCGCTGACTCAGAACAGCCGCAACGCCACCAATCGCCACCGGTCCCGGACCGATTCGATCCGCCCCGCGACGGCGAAGGTCCGGTCGCCGCGCTGATAGGAGGCGAAGATCTCGGCGCCACCGGGATCGGCGGCGGTCACCCGCACCCGCGTCAGCGCGGCGGCCCCGAGTTCCCGGCCGGGCACCAGGTCCTGGGCGAGCATCGTGCGCACCGCGGCCAGCACCAGCGGATCGCTGACCGACCGCAGCTGGTCGGCCTGCCTGCGCCGGTCGACCACCTCGAGCACGAGCCGCACCACCTGTTCGGCGAATCGCTCTGCCCCGGTGCCGGATTCGACTCGGCCACGCGTGCCCTGCACGCAGGACGCGCGCACCGCCCGCCGCACCCCGTACGGCGCCCCGCCCGAATGTCGGCGGCGCTGGACGGAAACACGATGCGGCACAACGACATCCACCCCCTGATCGGCGAGACCCGGCTCGCAATGCGGTGCCCGCGACAACGACAGTCGATCCGTAGACATCACTCGTCCCCTTCGAGTTTGCCCACCCACTCCCCAGTGCTGGCGCACAGCATGCCACGAGGGTCCGACAGGTGTGCGCGGAATTCAGAACAGGGTCATCGGCCCGTCGGGCGCCGGCGTCGGCTGGGGCGGCAGATCGGGCACGACGGCGCCGACCGCGTCGTGGAAGCGCCGGGCCAGTCCGCGCGCGGCGGCGTTGTCGGGGGTGTGCACGAACACCGTCGGCGACCGGCCCTCGCGCAGCCACTGCGCGACGGTCTCGACCCACGGCGCCCAGCCCGCGACGGTGCGGTCCTCGTCGGCGCGACCGTGGTAGCGCACGATCGGGTACTCCGTCAGCGCCCGCATCCGCCGGGGCACCCGGGGCTTCTTCGCCCGCGCCTCGTACTCCGACGGGTCGCCGGGCGGTCCGTCGAACAGCACCGTGGTGTCGAAGGGCACCCATTCGGCGCCGATCCGGCCCAGCACCCGTTCCAGCTGTACCGCCGCCCGCTCGTCGGTGAAGAACGCCGGATGCCGCACCTCCACCGCGCAGCGCAGGCCGCCGGGCAGCTCGCGCTGGAACCGGGCGAGCGCGCCCAGGTCGGTGGGCCCGAAGGACGCGGGCAGCTGGATCCACAGCGCGTGCACCCGCGCCGCCAGCGGGGCCATCACGTCGAGGAAGGCCCAGAGCTCGCCCTGTGCGTCGACGAGCCTGCGCTCGTGGGTGACGGCGCGCGGTGGCTTGAGCACGAACCGGAAATCGGGCGCCGTCTGGCGGACCCAGGACTCGACCGTCGCGGCCGAGGGGGTCGCGTAGAAGGTGGTGTTGCCCTCGACGGCGCCGCAGTACCCGGCGTAGGTCCGCAGCCGCTCCCCGGGTGCGAGCTGGCGCTGCTGCCACTGTGGGTGCTGCCACATCGCACATCCGACCCGCAGCTCACGCACAGGCCGACCGTAGTACAGCGATCGGCCGCGCCTAAAATGAGACCGGTTGCCACCATTCGCCCCCGTGCGCGTCCCCCGGTGCGCGCACGACGGAAAGGGCCTGTGATGGCGATTCTCACCAGTGAACGGCCCAGTGCTGTCGCGGGCCGGCGCACCCGCGCCTGGCTCGGCGTTTCCGCGGCGATGGTCGCGATCGCCTGGGGCGGCAACGAGTTCACACCGCTGCTGGTGATGTACAAGAGCCACGGCCTGCCGCTGACGGCGGTCGATCTGCTGCTGTTCTACTACGTCCTGGGCATCGTGCCCGCATTGCTCATCGGCGGTCCGCTGTCGGACCGGTTCGGCCGTCGCCCGCTGATGCTGCCCGCCCCGCTGATCGCGGCCGCCGGGTCGCTGCTGCTCGCGGTGGGCGCCGCCTCGGTGCCGCTGCTGGCGGCGGGCCGGATGCTGTGCGGCGTCGCGCTCGGCCTGGCGATGGCGGTCGGCGGCAGCTGGCTCAAGGAGCTGTCCCAGCCGCCGTACGCCGCGGCGGCCGCCGGAGTCGGCGCGCGCCGCTCGGCGATGAGCCTGACCGCGGGTTTCGCCCTCGGCGCCGGGGTGGCCGGGGTGCTGGCGCAGTGGGGTCCGCTGCCCGATTCCACCGCCTATCTCGTCAACGCGGCGCTGTGCGTCGCCACCTCGGTCTGGCTGGCCAGGTCACCGGAAACGGTGACGCGGCAGCGGAACCCGGGCAGATTGCGCGACGATCTGAAGATTCCCGCCGCGGGCCATCGCCGATTCCTGCGGGTCGCGGTGCCGATCGCGCTGTGGCTGTTCACCGCCAACGCGACCGCCTACGCGGTGCTCCCGACGCTCATGCTGCCGCGCGTGCAGGGCGCCCCGATCGCGTTCTCCGCGCTGGTCACCATGGTGACGCTGGGCTGCGGATTCACGATCCAGTCGGTCGCGCGCAAGATCGACCGGCCCGGTACCGCGCGAGCCGGTGTCGTCGCCCTGGTGCTGCTCACCGCGGGCATGGTGCTGGCGTCGTGGACCGCGGCCACCCTGAGCATCCCGGTGACCCTGCTGACGGCCGTCGTGCTCGGCAGCGGCTACGGCATCGGCCTGGTGGCCGGGCTCCAGCAGATCGAGCGCATCGCGGGCCCGGGCGACCTCGCCGGCCTGAACGCGGTCTTCTACTCGGTGAGCTACCTCGGCTTCGGCGTGCCCGCCGTCCTGTCGGCCCTGCACGGCGGCTTCGGTTTCGGCTACCCGGCCATGTACCTCGTCGTCGCGCTGATCGCCGCCGCCAGCCTGGCGCTGGTCGCCGCGAACTACCGCGAGCCACGGGCGGCCGGGGGCGAGACGGTCGAGCCGTGAGCGCCGACCCGATCGAGACCCTGCGGCGCTGGGCCGATTCCGGCGCGATCTGGCGGGTGGTGGCCCGGCGCGCCGACACGGTGACCATCGGCCTGTTCGAGTGCACGGGCGGTCAGGAGGTCGACCGGTTCACCTCCGCCGACCCGGCCTTGCTGCGCTTCCTCGGCGATCGCAACAGCAGCGAGAACTGACGCGGGGTTACGCTGGGTGCCGTCATCGCTTCACGTCACGACGGCCGTCCCGGCCGGTCCGCTCAGTGAGGAGAGATCATGTCGGCACCAACCAAGGGACTGTCCGCGGGCACCTGGGTCATCGACCCGAGCCACTCGGCCCTGGAATTCGCCGTGCGCCATCTGATGGTGAGCAAGGTACGCGGCCGGTTCACGATCTTCTCCGGCACGCTCGTCATCCGCCCCGACGGTTCGGCCGACGCCGACGTCGAGATCCAGGTCGATTCGGTCACCACCGACAATCCACAGCGCGACGACCACCTGGCCACCGCCGACTTCTTCGACGTGTCCCACTACCCGCTCGCCACCTTCACGGCCACCGGGTTCCGGCCCACCGGCACCGAATTCGACGTCACCGGCGATTTCACGATCCGTGGCACCACCCGCCCGGTCACCCTGGCCGTGGAGTTCCTCGGCGCGGGCCCCGGGATGACCGACGCGCCGGTCGCCGGTTTCACCGCGACCACCACCATCAACCGCCGTGATTTCGGGATCACCACCGAGATGCCCATGGCCAACGGCGGCGCCGTGATCGGCGACAAGATCACCATTTCGCTCGATGTCGAGGTCGGCCTCCAGGGCTGACTCGGACACGGGCACAGGAGGGGCGAATGTCAGGACGTCGATGGCGGGCCGGGCTCGCCGCGGGGCTCGCGCTGCTCCTCGCGGCCTGTGGCTCCACCGATTCGGGAACCCGGTCCACCGCCCCACCCGACCCGGTCATCACCGTCGCGCCCGCGGCGGGCGCGACCGACGTCGACCCGCTGGCGCCGGTCCGGGTCAGCACCAGCGACGGCAAGCTGACCTCGGTCACCATGACCAACGAGCAGGGCCGCGCCGTCGAGGGCATCTTCACCCCCGATCAGACGGCCTGGAAGCCGGCCGAACCGCTCGGCTACGGCCACACCTACACCGTCGGCGCCGAAGCGCTCACCGTGCTGGGCACCGTGGGACCGATCACCTCCTCGTTCTCGACCCTCGCGCCGAACAACCAGACGAAGGTGTACTTCCGCACCACCGGCGGCGCCGCGCTCGACCCCGCGGACAGCTACGGCGTCGGCACCGTCGTCGTCGCGCACTTCGACGAGGACGTCCCCGACCGGGCGACCGCGCAACAGCAACTCAGCGTCACCACCGACCCGCCGGTCACCGGCTCCTGGTACTGGCTCGACAACCGCAACGCGCACTGGCGCCCGCAGAACTACTACGCGCCCGGCACCAAGGTCACCCTGGCCGCCGACATCTACGGCAAGGACCTCGGCGGCGGCCTCTACGGCCAGGAGGACACCAGGACCAGCTTCACCATCGGCCCCTCGCACGTCTCGATCGTCGACGACAACGACAAGCAGGTGCGGGTGTACGAGAACGGCACCCTCATCCGCACCATGCCCACCTCGATGGGCCGGGGCGGCAGCGAGGTCATCGGGGGCAAGACCATCACCTTCTGGACCCAGCCGGGCACCTACACCGTCATGGACAAGGCCAACCCGGTGATCATGGACTCCTCCACCTACGGCCTGCCGGTGAACTCCCGGCTCGGCTACAAGGAGACCATCGGCTGGGCGACCAGGATCAGCACCGACGGCATCTACCTGCATCAGCTCGACGACACCGTCTGGGCGCAGGGCAATACCAACGTCTCGCACGGCTGCCTCAATCTCAGCGGCGAGAACGCGAAATGGTTCTACGACTTCGCCCAGCCCGGCGACGTGGTGGAGATCCGCAACACCGGCGGCGCGCCGCTCGAGGTGTGGCAGAACGGCGACTGGAGCGTTCCGTGGGAACAGTGGCAGGCAGGTAGCGCACTGCGGTGAACCGAACACACGACACCCCGGCGCCCCCACCGCGCCGGGACACACCCGGATATGGACCACAGCGCGTCGGCCGACCGGCTCGCCACGCCGAACACCGCGACCGCCGCGGCGGTTTCCGGCGCGCGGCGCTGATCATGGCCAGGATGCTCGGCGCGACGACCGCGCTGGCCGTGCTCACCGGCACCGGCCTGGCCTGGTCGGCCAAGCAGGACTTCGATTCCGGCTTCACCCACTCCACCGCGCTCGGCGAGGACGCGCCGCGCTCGGGCGGTGGTGCCGTCAACATCCTGCTCATCGGCCTGGACACCCGCAAGGATCTCGACGGCAACGACCTGCCCAAGGAGATCCTCGACCAGCTGCACGCCGGCGACGGCACCGAGGGCGGCTACAACGCGAACTCGCTGATCCTGCTGCACATCCCGGCCGACCTGAGCAAGATCGTCGCGTTCTCCATCCCGCGCGACGACTACGTCCCGGTCTCCGGCATCCCCGGCTATTCGCAGATCAAGATCAAGGAGGCCTACGGCCTGAAGAAGGCCGCGGTGCAGGCGAAGCTGATCGAGCAGGGCGAGAAGGACCCGGTGGTGCTCGAGCGGCGCGGCCGGGAGGCGGGCCGCGCGTCGATCGTGTCGACCGTGCGCAATCTGGTCGGGGTGCCGATCGATCGGTTCGCCGAGATCTCGCTGGCCGGGTTCTACGACCTGGCGACCGCGGTCGGCGGCGTCGACGTGTGCCTGAACAACGCGGTCGACGACAGCGCGTACTCCGGCGCGGTGTTCCCGGCGGGCCGTCAGCACCTGAACGGCTCCGACGCGCTGGCCTTCGTCCGGCAACGCCACGGTCTGCGCAACGGCGACCTGGATCGCACGCACCGCCAGCAGGCGTTCCTCACCTCGGTGGCCAAGTCGCTCAAGGATTCCGGCACGCTCACCAATCTGAGCAGGCTCACGCAGCTGATGGACGTGGCGCACAAGGACGTGGTGCTCTCCGACGGCTGGAACCTGTTCGACTTCGCCCGCGAGCTGGGCGCCGCGGGGTCGCTGCCGGTGGAGTTCCGCACGCTGCCGGTCGTGCGCTACGACGTGATCGACGGCCAGGACGTCAATATCGTCGACCCGACCGCGATCAAACGGGAGGTGCGGGCGGCGTTCGGGCAGGAGGTGGCGGCGACCACCACCCCGGCGCGGACGCCGACCAGTGTCGTCGACGTGCACAATATCGGCGGGGTGGCCGGTCAGGCCGCGACGCTGTCGGCCGCGCTGACCGCCCGTGGCTACCGGGCGGGCGAGATCGGCAACGGAACCACCGGGGACGGTCCCACCTCGGCCCTCACCTACGGCCCCGGCGCGGCCGAGGACGCCAGGGCACTCGCCGAAACCCTCGGCGGGCTACCGGTTTCCGCGTCAGCCACCGTCGAGGAAGGCCATGTCCGCGTGGTCGTCGGCGCCGATTTCACCCTGCCGACCGAGATCGCACCGACCACGACGACAACCACCACGACGACGACCACGCCCGGCAACTCGACGATGCCGCTGCCCGACGCGGGAAAGCCGGTGACCACGACCATCGGCAGCACCATCCCCTGCGTCAACTGATCGCGGTTCGGCCACCGGAACCCGGTGGCCGAACCGGCTCACTCCTCCGGCGCGTCCGGGTAGGCGTCCTGGCGGTGCCCGCCGCGCAGCGTGCCGTCCAGATAGGCCGCCTTGCAGGCCCGCCGGGCGATCTTGCCGCTCGACGTGCGCGGGATCGACCCCGCGGGCACCAGCAGCAGATCGCGGACCGTCACCCCGTGCCTGCGCGCGATCGCCGCCCGCACCGTGTCCACGATCGGCGCCGGATCGAGTTTCGCCGCGCCGGTACCGCGTTCGGCGACGACGACGAGCGCCTCGGCCATCTCGTCGGTGATCCCGCCCGCCTCGAGCACGGCCGCGGGCAGCTGCCCCGCCTGCACCGAGAACGCCGCGACGAACCCCGGCCGCAGCGCGGTGCTCGACTCCTGCGCCGAGTACTCGAGATCCTGCGGATAGTGATTGCGGCCGTCGACGATCACCAGGTCCTTCACCCGGCCGGTGATGAACAGCTCGCCGTCGTGGTACGCGCCGAAGTCGCCGGTGCGCATCCACCGCGCGTCGTCGGGCGCGCCCTCGGCCCGGCTGCCGACGGGATTGCGGGCGAGCACCCGGTTGTGGAAGGTCTCCACCGTCTCCCCCGGCCTGCCCCAGTACCCGATGCCCATGTTGTCGCCGTGCAGCCAGATCTCCCCGACCTCGCCCTCGCGACGCTCGATGCCGGTCTCCGGGTCGACGATCACCGCCCACTGCGACCGGGCGACATACCCGCACGACACCTGCGCGACCGCGTCGTCGGCGTGCTCGTCGACCTCCACCATCCGGCCCGCGTTGAGCTGCCCGCGATCGACGTAGACCACCCTGGCCTCGTCGTCGCGCTTGGTCGCCGACACGAACAGCGTCGCCTCGGCCATTCCGTAGCACGGCTTGATCGCGGTCTTGGACAGCCCGTACGGCGCGAACGCCTCGTTGAACTTGCGCATCGAGGCCACCGACACCGGCTCGCTGCCGTTGATCAGGCCGATCACGTTGGACAGATCCAGCGACTCGTCACCCTTGGGCAGGCCACGCACCGCCGCGTGCTCGAACGCGAAGTTCGGTGCCGCCGAGTAGATCTCGGCGCCGTCGGCCTGGGCCGCCAGCTCCTTGATCCAGCGCGACGGCCTGCGCACGAACGCGCTAGGCGACATGATGGTGATGAACTTGCCGCCGATGGTCGGCAGGATCACCGTCAGCAGTCCCATGTCGTGGAACAGCGGCAGCCAGGTGACCCCGCGCGCGTTCTCGGTGATGCCGATGGCGTCGATCATCTGCAGCAGATTGGTGCCGACGGCGCGGTGGGTGATCTCCACGCCCGCGGGTACCCGGGTCGAGCCCGAGGTGTACTGCAGGTAGGCCACGCTGTCGATATTGATGTCGGGCCTGCGCCAACGCGTGCCGACCGTGTCCGGAATCGCCTCGACCGCGATGATTCTCGGCCGTTGCGCGGCGGGCTGCTCACGGAAGAAGTTGCGCACTCCCGCCGCCGCGCTCGCGACGGTCAGCACCGCGGCCGGCTCGCAGTCGCCGAGCACCGCGTGCAGCCGGTCGCTGTGGCCCTGCTCCTCCGGATCGAACAGCGGCACCGCCACATTCCCCGCGTACACCGCCGCGAACAGCGCGACGACGTAGTCCAGGCCCTGCGGTGCCAGCACCGCCACCCGGTCGCCGGGCTCGGTCACCTGCTGCAACCGCGCGGCCACCGCGCGCAGCCGGACGCCGAATTCACGCCAGGTCAGCTCCTGGTATTCCCCCTCCCGCTCCCGCGAATAGTCGATGAAGCGGTAGGCCAGATCGTCCCCGTTGGCCTCGCTGTGTTTGTCGACGAAGTCGATCAGGGTCTGGTCACCGGGAATCCGGATATTGCCCAGTTCGTCCACATAGTCGTCGAAAGTCTCGCCGATCATTCCCTATCCTTTTCAACGCACAATGCCTCGCCGAGAGGCTGAACTCGTGCAATGACGCCGAACAAAGAAGAACTCACAGGCGCCCGGCACAGTACCGGGCGCCCGCGCGTGGCAACCGTCAATACCGCCCGAAGGCGATGGCGACGTTGTGCCCGCCGAACCCGAAGGAGTTGTTCACCGCGTAGTCGATGCGGCCGCGCCTGGCCTCGCCGGAGACCACGTCCAGATCGATCTCGGGGTCCTGGTTGTCCAGGTTCAGGGTGGGCGGGACGATGCCGTCGCGCACGCTGAGCACGGTCAGCACCGCCTCGAGCGCGCCGACCGCGCCGATCGAGTGGCCCAGCGCCGACTTGGGCGCGTACACCGACGCGTGCGAGCCGATCGCCTTGCCGATCGCGTTGGCCTCGGCGGTGTCGCCGATGGGCGTCGCGGTCGCGTGCGCGTTGATGTGGGTGACGTCGGTGCGGCTGATCCCGCCGGTCTGCATGGCCCGCGTCATCGCGCGCGCCGCGCCTGTGCCCTCGGGGTCCGGTGCGACGAGGTGGAATCCGTCGGAGGTGACGCCGGCACCGAGCAGCCGCGCGTGGATGGTCGCGCCGCGGGCCTTGGCGTGCTCCTCGGTCTCGATCACCATCATCGCGCCCGCCTCGCCGAAGACGAACCCGTCGCGGTCCTTGTCGAACGGCCGCGAGGCCGCCTTGGGATCGCCGTTGCGGGTGCTCATCGCGCGCATCTGGGTGAAGGCCGCGATCGGCACCGCCTGGATCGACCCCTCGACGCCGCCGGTGACCACCATGTCGGCGTCGCCCATCACGATCATCCGCCACGCGTTGGCGATCGCCTCCGAGCCCGACGAGCAGGCCGACACCGGCGTGGAAACACCGGCGCGCGCACCCAATTCGATGCCGACGCAGGCGGCCGGGCCGTTGGGCATGATGGCGCCCACGGTCAGCGGCGACACCTTGCGATAGCCGCCGTTGCCGAGCTTGTCCCGCGCGTAGATCAGGGATTCCGCGCCGCCGAGCCCGGTCCCGACCGAGACGCCGAGCCGGTCGCGATCCACCTCGGGACTGCCCGCGTTGCGCCACACCTCGCGGCCGAGGACCACGGCCATCTGCTCGACATAGGACAGCCTGCGCGCCTCCTCGCGGGTGAGCGAGGCGGCCGGGGAGACCTTCAGGTGGCCACCGATCCGCACCGGCAATTCGAAATCATCGATGAAGGAGTCCTCCAGGACGTCGATCCCGCTTTCGCCGTTGAGCAGACCCTTCCAGGTCGAGTCGACGTCGCCCGCGATCGACGTGGTCGCCGCCAGGCTCGTGACCACGATGTCCGTCATATTTTTCGCTCACTCTCTCTAGCTATGCCACGACTGATCGGGAACCGCTGATGGAGCTGAACTGGTGGAGCGTATATGCAGGCGCCGCGACGCGCCCAAATTCAGAAACAGGCGCTGCCGCACCGTGTCGTTCGGAGGCGCGATCCGCCGGGTCTATTGTCGGTGGGTCGCATTCGACCCAGAGCACCCGGCGACGACGGGCAACACTACCGGACCAGCGCAACTCTTGCTTTTCACTTCATGGAAAGGGCACGAGCGTGGCCAGGAACCTCACCCAACTGGAACTGCTCATCGAACTCGAACCGGTCGCCGCGAGCAACGTCGACCGGCACCTGTCGACGGCGAAGGACTGGCACCCCCACGACTACGTGCCGTGGGACGAGGGCCGCAACTTCGCCGCCATGGGCGGAATCGATTGGGACCAGGAACAATCCCAGCTCTCCGACGTCGCCAAGGCGGCGATGATCACCAACCTGCTCACCGAGGACAACCTCCCGTCCTACCACCGGGAGATCGCCGAGAACTTCTCCAAGGACGGCGCCTGGGGTACCTGGGTGGGCCGCTGGACCGCCGAGGAGAATCGGCACGGCATCGCCATCCGCGACTACCTGGTGGTGACCCGTGGCGTCGATCCGGTGGCGCTCGAGCAGGCTCGGATGATCCACATGACCAACGGCTATTCGGCGATGGCCGTCGTCGACGCCAAGGCAGGCGATACCGACATCAGGGCCGGATCCGTGGCGGGCCTGCTGTATTCGGTCGCCTACGTGACCTTCCAGGAACTCGCCACCCGGGTCAGCCACCGCAACACCGGCCGCGTGTGCGACGACCCGATCGCCGACCGGCTGCTCGCCCGCATCGCGACCGACGAGAACCTGCACATGATCTTCTACCGCAATCTCTGCGAGGCCGCGCTCGACCTGGCGCCCGATCAGGCCATCGAGGCGATCAGCATCATCGTGCGTGGCTTCCAGATGCCCGGCGCGGGCATGCCCGGCTGGCGCCGCAACGGCGTCCTGATGGCCAAGCACGGCATCTACGATCTGCGCCAGCACCTGGAGGAGGTCCTGCTCCCGGTGCTGCGCAAGTGGAACGTCTTCGAACGCACCGATTTCGGCGCGCGCGGGGAGCAGGCGCGCGAGGAGCTCGCCGCCTTCCTGGACCGGCTGCGCGAGGATGTCGTGCGCTTCGAGGAACAGCGCGACCGCTCACTCGCGCGGGCGGCGAACCGCGAGCGCCAGCTCACCTGAGCGGCGCGCGGCGATCCGGCCCGGCCGCTACCGGGCCGGATCGCGGCGGGTGTCGTGCTTGTGCCGGTACATCGCGGCGTCGGCCGCGTGCACCAATTCGTCCACCGTGCCCGGTAGTTCGTCGAAGTACGCGGCGCCGATGCTCACCCCGACCGCGAGCATGTGCCCGTCCACCTCGAGCGGCGTGGTCAGCACCGACATCAGATCGTCGGCCAGCGCCGACAGCTGCGCTGACCCGGAGCACTCCTCCACCAGCACCAGGAACTCGTCACCGCCGATCCGGGCGGCCATCGCGTCCAGCGGCCGGACGGTGTCGCGCATCCGGTCGGCGACCACGCGCAGCACCCGGTCCCCGACCGTGTGCCCCCACAGGTCGTTGATCTCCTTGAAGCCGTCCAGGTCCAGATAGCAGACCCCGATCGGGGGTTCGGCGTCGGCGAGCCGGTTGAACAGGTGCGGCCGGTTGGGCAGGCCGGTCAGCGCGTCGTGGTTCGCGTCGTGCCACAGCCGGTCGGCGAGTTGCTTGCGCTCGGTGACGTCGACCGCGACGCCGATCAGGAAGCGGATGTTGCCGTCGGCGTCGCGCACCGCCGACATCGACAGGTCGATCACGGTGATCTCGCCGTCGTCGTGCAGGTGCTCGGTCTCGGTGCGGAAGCTCTCGGATTCGCCGCTGACCATGCGCTGCAGTTCGACGAAGGCCTCGTTGAGATTCTGCGGGCCGAGGATGTCGGCGACCGTCCGGCCCGGCATCGTCTCCGGGGTGTGGCCGAGCATCTCGGCCATGGTGGCGTTGCAGTTCACCACCCGCCCGGTCATGTCGACCGTGCCGATGCCGACCAGGGCACCGTCGAATACGGCCTCGAAACGCGCTTCCGAGAGTGCCCGCCTGCTCTCGGATTCGCTCGCCGCCGCGAGCACCGCCGCCAGCGTCGCCTCCTGCTCGGCCAGGGCGGCGGCCCGTAGCGCCGCGGTGAAGCCCGCGGCGAAATCGGCGGCGAGGCCGATCGCGCGCTCCCTGATCTCGGGCAGGAGCGGATCGTCCGGTCCGTCGGCGGCGATCTCGACCAGGTCCCCGCAGATCACCCGGACCGAACGGCTGACCGCCGCCGGATCACGGTAGTTGGCGGCGACCAGCATCCGCGCCGTCCGCCGCGCGACATCGGGGTCCTCACCGCCGCGCGCCGCCTCCAGCAGCCCGGTGCACAGCGCCGCGAGCATCTCCTCGATCTGGGAGCGATTGAGGGTGGGAGCCACGACGCCGTCGAGGGCATCGGCCCACCGCTGCGCCAGCTCCCACGACCCCACTACTCGTCCACCCTGTCATCTCCGAGCACCGCCGGATCGACGGCTCAGTCTCTCCGCGCGACTCCGGCCAACCCGAGCGATCGCCCCGGCTTCTCGTGCTGATCCCGCTCGGACTCCGGCCGCCACAACGGCAGCTCGACAACCCCGGGGGAAACCATGCCCCAACCCTCGAACAACTCCACGATCGCGTCCCTGGACCGGAATTGGATGCCGACCCTGGTCTCTGTCGCGGAGTGCTCACCCAGCTTACCGGCATCCTCCGGCCGCAGCGCCGAGGTGAGATGTGAAATGGCTATGAAACTGCCCGGGGCGACCGCCTCCCGCAGCGCGGCCACCTTGCCGACCGGATCGTCGGCGTCCTGCACCAGGTGCAGCACCGCGATCAGCAGCAGCCCGACCGGCTCGTCGAAGTCGATCAGGCCCGTCTCCCCGACCTTGGCGATCAGGTCCTCGGGCTTGCGCAGGTCGGCCTCGATCGCGCCGGCCCGCGCCCGGCCCGCCAGAATCGTCCGGGAGTGGACGACGGCGACCGGATCGATGTCGACATAGAGCACCCGCGCCTCGGGGTCGATCTCGTGCACGATCTCGTGGACATTGCCCGCGGTCGGAATGCCCGATCCGATGTCGAGGAACTGCCGGATCCCGGCGTCGAGCATGAACCGCACCGCCCGGCGCAGGAAGGCGCGATTGCTCAGCGCGAGCCGGGGCAGATCGGGCACGAGCTCGGTCGCCTTCTCCGCCGCCATCCGGTCGACGGCGAAATTGTGCGAGCCGCCGAGCAGCGCGTCATACATGCGCGCTGGGCTCGGTTGCTGCATATCCACGCCGTCCGGTGCCCACGCAGGCCTGTCCATCACATACCCCTGTTCGCTCGCGGCGACATCACATCCCGCGACAACGCCAGACGCATCGTAGTGCCCGCCACCGACTCAGGCGTGCCCTATCGCTCGTTTCCGGCACCGAACGGTTGCGCCCAGAGCGGAGCGACATCCGGCGTCATGGTCGCGACCACCGGAATGCCCGCGGCCATGAAATTGTCCAGCGCCCGGCGCATGTGGTCGGCGGAGGTGATGAGCACGGCCTTGTGGATGCCGAGAGCCTCCATCAGCTTCGCGGAGAACTCCGCGTTCTGCACGGTCGAACCGGCCTGGGTCTCGGCATAGATCCGGTGCCTGGCGACGCCGCGGATATTGAGCCAGTCCGCCATCACCTGCGCCTCGGTGATCCCGTTGCGCGGGTTGCCGCCGGTGACGATCACCGGGGAGGAGGGCGACATGAAGGCCTGGACCAGGGCGGCGTGCAGCCGGTTGCCCAGCTCGGCCCGCATGGTGCCGTCGGGTTGCAGACCGTAGCCGAGCACCACGATCGCGGTCTCGGGTCCGTAGGTGTCGGGCAGGTCGATACCGGCAACGCCGGCAATCGAATTCGCCGCGCCGGCGACACCGTCGGCGATGTCTGCCAACGGGTCGGGCGCGGGCGCGGCGAGCGCAGGCGCGGCGGTGGCCAGCGCGCCGATCAGCGCGGCGGGCAGCACGAGGGCGGCCGCCCCGCGCCGCAGAGACTTGTGAGCGAACAACCAATCCATGGTGACCTCCCGAAGCAACGTCGCACCATGGTGACGGACCGGACCGGTCCGCACAGACGTTTCTGAAATATTCACAGTTCGGATTGCAATCCCCCGATTCTGGGGGCACGCGGGAGCCCGGACTGCTAGCGAGAGCGGTTGTCCCACAACGCAAAAAGGCCCTCCAGCAATGCTGGAGGGCCTTTCGCAATGATGTTCCGGCGGTGTCCTACTCTCCCACACCCTGTCGAGTGCAGTACCATCGGCGCAGGTGGCCTTAGCTTCCGGG
>NZ_JBFAHQ010000006.1:0-99027 GCF_040654235.1 Nocardia sp. NPDC050718
TAAGCGGGAAGCCTGTTCCAAGATGAGGTTTCTCTCCCACTTGATGGGTTAAGGCCCCCTACAGACCATGGGGTTGATAGGCCGGAACTGGAAGCACAGTAATGTGTGTAGGTGACTGGTACTAATAGGCCGAGGGCTTACTATCGAAGGTGTTACGCGTCCACTGTGCGGTATCTGAAACAACACACAGATCACCGAGACAACAATTCTCGACCCTTTGGGGTGGTTAGTTGTGGCTCTCTGTGTGACAGTTTCATAGTGTTACGGCGGTTATAGCGGTGGGGAAACGCCCGGTCCCATTCCGAACCCGGAAGCTAAGGCCACCTGCGCCGATGGTACTGCACTCGACAGGGTGTGGGAGAGTAGGACACCGCCGGAACATCCTTCGCGATAGGGGACCCAGAATTGGGTCCCCTATCGGCGTTTGTGGGCCGTGACGGCCCCGGCACGCCGGGCGGACGATGCCCCGTCCTCCGCCCGTGGTTGAATTCTTGTAGGCGGGGCCACGACAACACTCCCCGAGGTCGGGGAATCTAGAAAGGGATCGCCGTGTCGGAACACAACGACGGACGGAAGCCTTTCCGCCGGGACGGTGACGCCCGCGGCTTCGGCCGGCGCGGCGAACCGACCGATCGCCCCCGTGGCGGACACGGTGACCACCGTGGCGAAGGCGGCGGATTCCGCCGCAACGACGACAATCGTGGTGGCCGAGGCGGTTCCGAGGGCCAGCGTGGCGGCTTCAACCGCGACGATCGTGGCGGTGACCGTGGCGGTTTCCGGCGCAGCGACAGCGGTGACCGTGGCGGTTACCAGCGTCGCGACGACGCCGGTCGCGGCGGCTCGGGTGACCGGGGCGGCTTCCGGCGCAGCGACGACGACCGCCCCCGTGGTGGTGGCGATCGCGGCGGTTACCAGCGTCGTGACGACGCGGGCCGTGGTGGCTACCAGCGTCGCGACGACAACGACCGGGGCGGTTTCCGGCGTGGCGACAGCGACCGTGGCGGGTACCAGCGTCGTGACGACGCCGGCCGCAGCGGCTCCGGCGATCGTGGTGGCTTCCGCCGCCGCGATGAATCCGACCGTCCCGCAGGCGGTTTCGACCGCGGCGGTGATCGCGGCGGATACCGGCGCAATGACGACGACCGTCCCCGTGGCGGCTCGGACCGTGGCGGCGATCGTGGCGGGTTCCGGCGCAACGAGGGCGACGACCGCTCGCGCGGCGGCTACGACCGCGGCGATCGCGGCGGCTTCCGTCGCGACAACGACGACCGTCCCCGTGGTGGCTCCGGCTTCCGCAGGAACGAAGGCGACGACCGTTCGCGCGGTGGTTCCGATCGTGGTGGCGATCGCGGCGGTTTCCGGCGCAGCGACAGCGGTGACCGTGGTGGCTACCAGCGTCGCGACGACGCGGGCCGTGGCGGCTCCGGTGACCGGGGCGGCTTCCGGCGCGGTGACGACGACCGTTCGCGCGGCTCCTCCGATCGTGGTGGCTTCCGTCGCAACGACGGTGACGATCGTTCGCGCGGTGGCTCCGATCGCGGTGGCTTCCGGCGCAGCGAGGGTGACGATCGTTCGCGGGGCGGCTCGGACCGTGGCGGCTTCCGTCGCAACGAAGGCGATGATCGCTCGCGTGGCGGCGCCGACCGTGGCGGATTCCGCCGTAACGAGGGCGGCGAGCGCGGTGGTTTCCGTCGCGACGACCGCGACGATCGTTCGCGTGGTTCCTCGGATCGCGGTGGCTTCCGCCGTGGCGAGGGTTCCGATCGCGGTGGATACCAGCGGCGTGACGACAACGCTCGCGGCCCCCGCCGTGACGACGATCGCGGGCGCGGTGGATTCAAGCGTGGTGGCGATTCCGGCGGGAAGCGCTACGTCGGCGAGGACGGCGCACCGCTGGACGGCACCTACCGCGAGAAGCGGCGCGAGCGTGAGGGCGATGTCCTCGGCGTCGTGTCGTCGGCCGCGAATGCCGATGCCGCAGAAAGCGATTCGGCCGACATCGATTCGACGGTGAGCGACGACAGCGCCGCGTCCACTGAGCAGTTCGACGACACCTCGTCGGCCGAGGACCGCGCCGCGGACGTGGCGGACAGCGATCGGACGGAGTCCGCGGACGACGACGATCGCGCCGAAGCCATCGAGCCGACCGAGTCCGCCGACGCGGGCGACGACGATCGCGCCGAGTCGGTGGCCGTCGAGTCCGGTGACCGCGACGACGCGGCGGACCGCTCGGATCGTCGAGGCGATTCCGGCTACGGCGCCCGCGGCGGCGACGATCGGGACGACCGGCGTCGTGGCGGCGAGGGTGCCAGGACCGCGGGCGGACGGTCGTCGGACCGGCGTGCCGCGCGTCCGGACGAGCCGGATCTGCCGGAAGACGTGCAGGCCTCCGATCTCGATCCCGCCGTGCGCCGCGATCTGCTCAGCCTGGACAAGAACAACGCCGAGACCGTCGCACGGCACATGGTGATGGCCGTCGAGCTGCTCGAGGACGATCCCCGCCTCGCACTGGCCCACGCGCGGGCCGCGCGGCAGCGCGCGGGCCGGATCGCCGTGGTCCGGGAGACCGCAGGCGTGGTGGCCTATCACGCCGAGGAATGGGCGGAAGCGCTCTCCGAGCTGCGTACCGCGCGTCGGATGTCCGGTGGTTCCGGGCTGCTGGCGGTGATGGCGGACTGCGAGCGCGGTCTGGGCAGGCCGGAACGGGCCATCGAGCTCGGCCGCAGTGACGAGGCGCAGGCGCTCACCGGTGACGAGGCCACCGAGCTGCGGATCGTGGTCGCCGGTGCGCGAATGGATCTGGGTCAGTTCGACCAGGCCGTCGTGACGCTGCAGACCCCCGATCTGGACCCGGCGCGCACCGGCTCGGCCGCCGCGCGCCTGTTCTACGCCTACGCCGACGCGCTGGTCGCGGCGGGCCGCACCGACGACGGTCTGCAGTGGTTCCTCAATGCCGCCGCCGCCGATCTCGACGGCGAGACCGACGCCGAGGACCGCGCCGCGGAACTCACCGGCGACGCGTAATCCGGTAGCCAACGGCCGCCGGGCCGGGAAACCCTCGCGGGTTCCCGGTCCGGCGGCCGTTTCGCGTTCGTGGGTCAGCAGTCGCCGAACAGCGGGCCGGTCTCATTCCCGAACAGGCACGCCGGCACCAGGAACACGGCGAGCCGGAAGTGAGGTGACGGGAATCACCGCACCCCGCGACGCGCGCGAGGGCGGGCGCCGAAAAGCGGTACACCGTGCACGGACGGTTTCCGCATGCTCGATCATGAAGGGTGCGAGCGCGATTCGGCGGTTCCGCGGACGCGGATCTGTCGGTGGCCTCGCCTAGGGTCGGCGCAGGTGCTCGGCCCGGCAGTGACGACGGAGTGAGGGTGTGTGAACCGGCTACGCGATCAATACGACGCTTTGCTGCTCGATCTGGACGGAACGCTGTACCGCGGTCCCGAGGTGATCGACGGCGGCCCGAAAGCGCTCGCCCCGGACGGTGAATCGGCGCAGCGGCTGGTCTATGTCACCAACAACGCGGCCCGTGGGCCCGGTCCGGTGGCCGAGCATCTGGCGGAACTGGGTTACCCGGCGACCACCGAGGACGTGGTGACCAGCGCGCAGGCCGCGGCCGGGATGCTGGCGCATCGACTGGCTCCCGGTTCCCGCGTGCTCGTCGTCGGCACCGATGATCTGGCCGCCGAGATAACCGCGGTCGGGCTGGAGCCGATCCGGCGCTTCGGCGACACCCCGCCCGACGCCGTCGTGCAGGGCCATTCGCCCACCACGGCCTGGCCCGACCTCGCCGAAGCCGCCTACGCGCTGCGGGCGGGCGCGCTGTGGGTCGCCGCCAACACCGATCGCACCCTGCCCAACGAGCGCGGGCTGGCGCCGGGCAACGGCTCGATGGTCGCCGCGCTGCGCACCGCCTCCGACCGGGAGCCGCTGGTCGCGGGCAAGCCGTTCGCGCCGCTGATGGAAGACGCGCTGGAGCGCGCGGGCGCCCGTGCTGCGCTGGTCGTCGGCGATCGTCTCGACACCGACATCGAGGGCGCCAACGGGCTCGGGCTCGACTCGCTGCTGGTGCTCACCGGTGTCAGCACGCTGGCGGACGTCCTGATCGCGCCGCCGGCCCAGGTACCCACCTTCATCGCCACCTCGCTCGACGCGCTCAACGACGACATCGTGCCCGAGGCGGTCGCCCCAGCGGCGGTCGCGGAACTGTTGCGACAGCACCCCGGCCGGGCGGTACGCGTGCGCGCAGCCGATTCGGAAATCCGATAGCGTTGACGACACGATGAGTACTCCGAGTTCACCGACGCCCGGCGCGCCGCAGCCACCCCGTCCCGGGATCCCCCTGCCCGGCAGTCACCTGCCCGGTGGTCAGGCGCGGCAGGAACCGGCCGACCCGCATCGGATCAAGGCCGAGGTCGACGCGCTGCTGGCGGAGCTCGGCCAGGTACCGGTCGCGACCGGACCGGCCGAGAACACCGAGACGGGAGCCGACATCACCCGGCGTGCGCGCATTCTCGAGCAGGCGCACGACGTGCTGGTGGACGCCCTGGCGACAGTGGACAAGATCTGAGGTGGCCAGGCGAGCGCGTGTGGACGCCGAACTGGTTCGCCGGGGATTGGCGCGATCGCGAGAACACGCGGTCGAGCTGATCAGCGCGGGCCGCGTCCTGATTGCCGGCACCGTCGCCGTGAAACCGGCGACGGCGGTGGAGACCGGAACCCCGCTGATCGTGCGGGAGGAACCCGACGAGGTGTCGTGGGCGTCGCGCGGGGCGCACAAGCTGCTCGGCGCGCTCGAGGCCTTCGAGCCGCAGGGCCTCAGTGTCGCGGGCAAGCGCTGCCTGGACGCGGGCGCGTCGACCGGTGGATTCACCGATGTGCTGCTCTCGCGCGGCGCGAAGGAGGTGGCCGCGGTCGACGTCGGGTACGGCCAGCTGATCTGGCGGTTGCAGAACGACGACCGGGTCCAGGTGTACGACCGCACCAACGTGCGCAACATCACCCCCGAGATCATCGGCGGCACAGTCGAATCCGTCGTCGGTGACCTGTCGTTCATCTCGCTGGGCCTGGTGCTGCCCGCGCTCGCCGCGTGTGCCGCCGACGGCGCCGATCTGCTGCCGATGGTGAAGCCGCAGTTCGAGGTCGGCAAGGAGCGGGTCGGTTCCGGCGGTGTCGTGCGCGATCCGGCCCTGCGCGCCGAGGTGGTGGGCGAGGTGGCCGCCGCGGCGGGCGCGCTCGGGCTGCGGACCCAGGGTGTCGTCGCCAGCCCGCTGCCAGGTCCGTCGGGCAATGTCGAGTACTTCCTGTGGCTGCGCAAGGTCGGCCCGTTCGACTACGACGCCGCGGCGGTGGCAGCGCTGGTCGCCCGCGCGGTCGAGGAAGGTCCCCAGTGAACACGCACGACGACGGCAGGGAGATCCTGCTCGTCGCCCATCCCGGTCGCGCGGAGATCATCGAGACCGCGCACCGGGTGGCGAAGATCTTCGCCGAGGCGGGCATCTGCCTGCGGGTGCTGGCCGACGAGGCCGACAGCACCCGGTTCGAGAACGAGCCCGCCGGTTACCCGGTGCGGGTGGTGCCGCACAGCCCCTCCGCGGCGATCGGCTGCGAGATGGTGCTCGCGCTCGGCGGCGACGGCACCTTCCTGCGCGCCGCCGAACTCGGCCGCCCGTCGGGGGTGCCGGTCCTCGGCATCAACCTGGGCCGCATCGGTTTCCTCACCGAGGCCGAGGCCGAGCATCTCGACGAGGCGCTGGCCCAGGTGGTCGACCGCGACTACCGCGTGGAAGACCGGATGACCATCGATGTCACCGTCCGCGTCGACGACTCGATCGTCGAGCGCGGGTGGGCGCTCAACGAGGCCAGCCTCGAGAACGCCCAGCGCATGGGCGTGCTCGAAGTGGTGCTCGAGGTCGACGGCAGGCCCGTGTCGTCGTTCGGCTGCGACGGCATCCTCATCTCCACTCCCACCGGGTCGACGGCCTACGCGTTCTCGGCGGGCGGGCCGGTGGTGTGGCCGGAACTCGAAGCGATGCTGGTCATCCCGAGCAACGCGCACGCGCTGTTCGCGCGGCCGCTGGTGACCAGCCCGGAATCGCTGATCGCGGTGGAGACGGTGGCGACCGGGCACGACGCGATCGTGTTCCTCGACGGCAGGCGCACTCTGGCGCTGCCGCGCGGCGGCCGCGCCGAAGTGGTCCGCGGCGAACGACCGGTGCGGTGGGTGCGGCTGGATTCCGCGCCGTTCGCCGACCGGATGGTGCGGAAGTTCCAGCTGCCGGTCACCGGCTGGCGGGGCAGACAGCGAACGGAGAACAGCCGCGATGCTGACAGAGATCAGGATTGACGGACTCGGCGTCATCTCGACGGCCACCGCGCAGTTCCATGCGGGCCTGACCGTCCTCACCGGTGAGACCGGTGCGGGCAAGACGATGGTGGTCACCAGCCTGCATCTGCTCAGCGGCGCTCGCGCCGATGCCGGGCGGGTGCGGCTCGGGGCGGCCAAGGCCGTGGTCGAGGGGCGATTCGTCATCGACGACGTCAACGACGCGGCCCGCACGGCCGTCGGCGAGGTGCTGGAATCGGCCGCCGCCGAGGCCGACGAGGACGGCAGCGTGATCGCGGTCCGCACCGTCAACAGCGACGGGCGCTCCCGCGCGCACCTGGGCGGCCGCGGCGTGCCCGCCGCGGTGCTCGGTGAGTTCACCTCCCGGCTGCTGACCGTGCACGGCCAGAACGACCAGCTGCGGTTGCAGCGGCCCGAGCAGCAGCTCGCCGCGCTCGACCAGTTCGCGGGCGACGGCGTCGCCGGGCTGCTGCGCAAGTACCAGGTGCATCGCCGGACGTGGCTCGATGCCCGCTCGGAACTGCTGGAGCGGACCGCGCGCAGCCGGGAGCTGGCGCTCGAGGCCGACCGGCTCAAGCATTCGCTGGCCGAGATCGACGGCATCGCACCGGAACCCGGTGAGGACACCCGCCTGGTCGCCGAGATCCGCAGGCTCAGCGATCTGGATTCGCTGCGCGAGGCCGCGGTCGCCGCGCACGAGGCACTGTCCGGTCCGGCCGACTCCGCGGCCGACGGTGGCGGTGTGCTCGATCTGCTCGGCGGTGCGCGGGCCCGGCTGGATTCCGCCGACGACCCGGGGCTGACCGCGCTCGCGCCGCGGCTGGGCGAGGCGATCGCGGTGGTCGTCGACGTGACCACCGAACTCAGCGGCTATCTCTCGGAACTGCCGTCGGACCCGGGCGCGCTCGACTCGATGCTCACCCGCCAGGCCGAACTGAAGTCGCTGACCCGCAAGTACGCCCCCGACATCGACGGCGTGATCGCCTGGGCCGACGAGTCCCGCGCGCGCCTGGATTCGCTGGACGTGTCCGAGGACGCGCTGGCCAAACTGGCCGGCGAGGTGGAGACCGCGGCGGGCAAGGTGCGCGAGGCCGCGCGCAAACTCAGCGCGGCGCGCGCGAAGACCGCGGGCAAGCTGGCCTCGGCGGTGAGTACCGAACTCGGCGGGCTGGCGATGGGGAAGGCCCGGCTCGAGGTGCAGGTGCGGCAGCTGCCGGCGAACGCGCAGGACTCGGCGCCGATCGAGATCGACGGTGCGCGGCTGCACGCCGGGTCGCACGGGGTGGACGAGGTGGAGTTCCGGCTCTCGGCCCATTCCGGCGCGCAGTCGCTGCCGTTGAGCAAGAGCGCTTCCGGCGGTGAGCTCTCGCGGGTGATGCTCGCGCTCGAGGTGGTGCTGGCCAGCTCGGATCACGGCGCGACGATGGTGTTCGACGAGGTCGACGCCGGGGTCGGCGGCCGGGCGGCGGTGGAGATCGGCAAGCGGCTGGCGCGCCTGGCGCGCACCCATCAGGTGATCGTGGTGACCCACCTGCCGCAGGTGGCGGCCTTCGCCGACACCCACCTCGTGGTGAACAAGTCCGACGACGGAAAAGGCAAGGTGGACAGCGGAGTCCGCACGCTGACCGACGACGAGCGGGTGGTCGAACTGGCGCGCATGCTCGCGGGCCTCGACGACACCGAGACCGGCCGCGCGCACGCGGAGGAACTGCTGGAGACCGCGCGCGCGGAGCGCACGCCGGCCTGATCGCGCGGGTGGCGTCGCCCGCGCGAGACGCGGGCGACGCCGACGCGACTACTTCAGGGCTTTGCGGACGCCGCCGATGAGCTGGTTGGTCAGCTGACGCAGGCCGAATTCGAGGACCGGCGCGGGCACGGGCAGCGACGGCTCGGACTCCATCGTGTAGACCACACGGGTGCCGCCGGAGCTGGTGTCGGCGAAGGTGATGATGCCGACGTGGCGCTTGACCGGCGCGCCCTTGACGATCTTGTATTCCATCCGCTCGCCGGGGACCAGCGCGGTGATCTCCTCGGTGACGCCCGCCTTGCCGAAGCCGAGCACGTGCTGTGCGCCGACGCCGGTGGCCGGGTCGCCCTGCTTGATCAGCTTGACCTGGATCGGCAGGTAGGGGCTGACGGCCTCACGCTCGGTGAAAAGGCGGTAGACGATGTCACGAGGTGCGTCGAAAACCGTCTCGACGGTGCTGCGGGGCATGGATGGTCTCCTGTCCGAGGTATCTGTGACCCGCAGCATACGGGTAGATCTCGGCCCCGCTCCGACCTGGCCGCCATCACATCGAAGAACCAGTGGTATTTCGTGTTGTGGAACGCGGCGAAGCGCCACGCGCCGTCCTGGCGAACCGCGACATCGGGGGTGCACGCCACCTCGCTCGAGGTCGCCGGGAAGTTGCGGGAGAACGACGAGGCGTAACCCTCGTGCGGCGGCGTCCGACATACTGACCGGAGATCGTTGGTTAGCCGAACTTTGTGGATTGTCCCCGCCCCGGCGGTGGGCCGACCGAGAGGAAGCGCGAGACGATGCGATGGATCAGCAGGATCGGCGGAACGGCCGCGGTCGCCGCGGCGGCGGTGCTCGGCGCGACCGGCCTCGCCGCCGCCGAGCCGGTGACCACCACATTCCCCGGGGCCGCGGCCCTGTGGGGCTGGAGTATGAACGGGCCCGGCACCGACCATGTCACCGTCACGGCGACGACGGGTGAGCAGCCGGGGCAGACGTCCTTCGGTGTCACCGCCGTGCTGCCCTACAAGGGCGACGGTTCCCCGTGGTTGCGGGCCCGCGTGCAGTGGCTCAACGTGACCACCGGCGAATCGGGGATCGCCGACGTTCCCTACATTCACCCGTGTACCGATCCCGCGCAGTGTCCGGTCGGTCCCGTCACGGTGCGCACCGGCGCGGGCCATGTCGTCGCCGGTGTCTACTCGGTGTCCGTCGGCGGCAATGTCGGTCCGAGCGTGACCGTGCTGCCCGGCTACGGCACCTTCCAGGCTCGCTGAATCCTCACTCGGCGACGATGCCGGCGGGTTGCTGTGTTCGAGGATCACAGTGACGAATGTGACCGGTGATTCGGCGCGCCTCCACCAAAGGTTGAGGGTTTGCCCGCATCATCGGCCACATGAAGATGCCGGCGTTGTTGTCGAGGAACACGGAAACGCTGCCCGGTGTCACCGGGATCGCCCGGGTGGATCGCAACACCCGGCGATTGCTGCGGCGCGTCGGTCCCGGGGATGTCGTGGTCCTCGACGAGACCGACCTGGACCGTCACACCGCCGACCGGCTGGTCGAAGCGGGCGTCGTCGCGGTGATCAACACCTCGCCGTCCATCTCCGGCCGCTATCCCAATCTCGGCCCGGAAGTGCTGGTGGCCAACGGGATCGTGCTGATGGACGCGGTGTCGGCCGACGCCTTCGGCAAGATCAAGGACGGCATGAAGGTCCGCATCGACGAGGGCATCGTCTACGCGGACAAGATGACCAAGAAGGAACCCGAGGTCCTGGTCGAGGGCATCGAGTTCGACGAGTCGGCCATCGCCGACCGGATGATCGAGGCACGCAACGGCCTGGCCGATCACCTCGACGCGTTCGCCGGCAACACCACCGAGTTCGTCCGCACCGAGAGCGCGCTGCTCATCGACGGCATCGGTGTCCCCGATATCGAGCTGGAGTTGCGCAATCGGCACGTGGTCGTCGTCGCCGACGGGTCGGGGCACCAGGAGGAACTCCAGCGGCTCAAGCCGTTCATCAAGGAGTACGCGCCGATCCTGATCGGTGTCGGCCGGGGCGCCGACACCCTGCGCAAGCTCAAGTACAAGCCGGATCTGATCGTCGGCGATCCCGACGAGATCAGCACCGAGACCCTGCGATCCGGTGCCGAGATGATCCTGCCCGCCGACACCGACGGGCACGCCAAGGGCCTCGAGCGCATCCAGGACCTCGGCATCGGCGCGACCACGTTCCCCTCGTCGGGCTCGCCGACCGATCTGGCGCTGATGCTGGCCGATCATCACGGCGCTTCGCTGATCGTGCTCGCGGGCGCGCCCGCCTCGCTGGAGGACTTCTTCGATCGCGGTCGCCGTGACAGCAATCCGGCGACCTTCCTGACCCGGCTCAAGGTCGGCGCGAAACTCGTCGACGCCAAGGCCGTCTCCACGCTGTACCGGCAGCGGTCCTCCGGCGCCGCGCTGGCCTTGGTGGTGTTGGCGGCACTGGTCGCGATCGTGGTGGTGATCCTGGCCTCGCACAACGGATCCGAGGTGCTGGACTGGGCCGTCGAGTACTGGAACCGCTTCGTCCTGTGGGTGCGTGGTCTGCTGTGATCTCGCTGCGTCACCATGCCATCTCGATCGCCGCGATCTTCCTCGCCCTGGCCGTCGGGGTGGTGCTCGGCTCGCAGACCCTGGCCTCGGACATGCTGTCCGGGCTGCGATCGGACAAGGACGACCTGCGCGGCCAGGTCGACGCGCTGAGCGCGCAGAACGACCAGCTCACCGCCCGCCTCGACGCCGCCGACCGCTTCATCGCCGACTCCTCGGGCAGGCTGCTGGGCGGCACCCTGGCCGACCGCAGCGTCGTCGTGTTCACCACGCCCGACGCCGATCCCGGCGACATCGACGGGGTGAGCAGGGCGCTCGAGACCGCGGGCGCGCAGGTGACCGGCCGGATCGCACTCACCGACGCCTTCGTCGACGCGGGGGAGGGTGACCGGATGCGCTCGGCCCTGACCAATATCGTCCCCGCAGGCGCGCAGCTGCGGACCGGCGCCGTCGACCAGGGCAGCATGGCGGGCGACCTGCTCGGCCTGACCCTGCTGCTCGACCCGGCGACCAACCAGCCGCGCAGTACCGCCCCCGAACTCGCCCTGGTCCTGGAGACCTTGCGCGGTGGCGGTTTCCTCGCCTACGGCGACACTCCCGTGCGACCCGCGCAACTCGCCGTCGTGGTCACCGGCAACGGTGTCGCATCCGACAGTGGGCAGGGCGCGACTATCGCCCGCTTCACCGGCGCGGTGCGGGCCAGGGCGGCGGGCACGGTGCTCGCCGGCCGCGCCGGAGCCGCCGAGGGCAACGCCGCCATCGCCCACGTCCGGGCCCAGGCACCGCTGGCGACCACGGTCACCACGGTCGACAATATCGACCGCGAAATCGGCAGGGTCACAACAGCTCTCGCCTTCACCGAGCAACTCTCCGGCGGCGCGGGCCGCTACGGCACCGGCCCGACGGCGACGTCGTTGACGATGGTCGCGATGCCTCGCTGAATCGCTGCTTCAGGCGACGGATCGGGACAGCTGATTTCGATGGGACATGGGTAACTCGCCGGGTACGCCCAGAGGTCCGCGACCGCTGAACCGCCGGCCCGACGCGCGACACGCCCCCTCGCAAACGGCACGCAAAATACTCGGGGAGGCGGACCTGTTACTCTGGAGTTCCGTGGGTCAAACACGGAATCAGGCTCGAAATGCCACCAAGCACATCTTCGTGAGCGGTGGCGTCGCCTCCTCTTTGGGTAAGGGTCTCACCGCCTCCAGCCTCGGTCAGTTGCTGACCGCGCGCGGCATGCGGGTGACGATGCAGAAACTCGACCCGTATCTGAACGTCGATCCGGGCACCATGAACCCGTTCCAGCACGGCGAGGTGTTCGTCACCGAAGACGGCGCCGAGACCGACCTGGATGTCGGCCACTACGAGCGGTTCCTCGATCGCGACCTATCCAAGGACGCGAACGTGACCACCGGGCAGATCTATTCGACGGTCATCGCCAAGGAGCGCCGCGGCGAGTACCTGGGCGACACGGTCCAGGTCATCCCGCACATCACCGACGAGATCAAGAACCGCATCATGGCGATGCAGGGTCCCGATCTCGAGGGCCAGGTGCCGGATGTGGTGATCACCGAGATCGGCGGCACCGTCGGTGACATCGAGTCGCAGCCGTTCCTCGAGGCGGCGCGCCAGATCCGCCACGACGTGGGCCGCGACAACGTGTTCTTCCTGCACGTGTCGCTGGTGCCGTACCTGGCGCCCTCGGGCGAGCTCAAGACCAAGCCGACGCAGCACTCGGTGGCCGCGCTGCGCAACATCGGCATCCAGCCCGACGCGCTGATCCTGCGCTGCGACCGCGAGGTGCCGCAGGGGCTCAAGAACAAGATCGCGCTGATGTGCGACGTCGACGTGGAGGCGTGCATCTCCACCCCGGACGCGCCGTCGATCTACGACATCCCGAAGGTGCTGCACAGCGAGGGCCTCGACGCCTACGTGGTGCGCAAGCTCGGCCTGCCGTTCCGCGACGTGGACTGGGCCGTGTGGGGCGACCTGCTCGACCGCGTGCACTCCCCGCGCGAGACCGTCGAGGTGGCGCTGGTCGGCAAGTACGTCGACCTGCCCGACGCCTACCTGTCGGTGACCGAGGCGCTGCGCGCCGGTGGCTTCGCGCACCGCTCGAAGGTGAACATCCGCTGGGTGCCCTCCGACGAGTGCGAGACCGAGGCGGGCGCCCAGGCGGCGCTGCGCGACGTCGACGCGGTGCTGATCCCCGGTGGTTTCGGTATCCGCGGCATCGAGGGCAAGCTCGGTGCCATCCGGTACGCCCGGCATCGCGGGATCCCGCTGCTCGGCCTGTGCCTCGGCCTGCAGTGCGTGGTCATCGAAGCGGCGCGCTCGGTCGGCATCGACGATGCCAACTCGGCCGAGTTCGAGCCCGACACGAAGAACCCGGTCATCTCGACCATGGCCGACCAGGAAGACGTCGTCGCCGGCGAGGCCGATCTGGGCGGCACCATGCGCCTGGGCGCCTACCCGGCCACCCTGCAGAAGGGCTCGGTCGTCGCGCAGGCGTACGGCTCCGAGCACGTCTCCGAGCGGCACCGGCACCGGTTCGAGGTGAACAACGCCTACCGCGACGCCATCGCCAAGAGCGGGCTGGTGTTCTCGGGCACCTCGCCCGACGGGCACCTGGTGGAGTTCGTGGAGTACCCGGCCTCGGTGCATCCGTTCTTCGTCGCCACCCAGGCGCACCCGGAGCTCAAGAGCCGTCCGACCAGGCCGCATCCGCTGTTCGCCGCGCTGATCAACGCGGCGTTGAAATACAAACTGGCCGAACGCCTTCCCGTAGACTTCCCGGAGGAAGAGCTCGCGGAGCAGGCCGCGGATCTCTGAGAGAGAGCAGCGACGTGAGCCAGCCCGGTAGTCATGACTTCGAGACGGTCGCCAGCCGGGTGCTCTACAGCGGCGCGATCCTGGCCCTGCGCCAGGATCAGGTCGCGATGCCGGACGGGCGGGTCGCCGAGCGTGAGGTCATCGAGCACCACGGCGCGGTCGCGGTGCTCGCGCTCGACGCGGACGGCAATGTCGTCCTGATCCGCCAGTACCGGCATCCGATCGGTACCCGGCTGCTCGAACTGCCCGCCGGGCTGCTCGACATCGACGGCGAGGACCCGCTCACCGCGGCCAAGCGCGAGCTGGCCGAGGAGACGGGCCTGGCCGCCGCCGAGTGGTCGGTGCTGGTGGACGTCGCGTTGTCGCCGGGATTCACCGACGAGGCGCTGCGGGTGTTCTTCGCGACCGGGCTCTCCGCCACCGACCGGCCGGAGCCGGAGCACGAGGAGGCCGATCTCGAGCTGGTCCGGATGCCGGTCGCCGAGGCGGTCCGCGCGGCGCTGGCCGGGGAGATCGTGAACGCGACGGCGGTCGCCGGGGTGCTCGCGTACGCGGCGGCCGCGGCGGGCACGGTGCCGCTACGTCCGGCCGACGCGCCGTGGCCGGGTCAGCCGACGGCGTTCCTGCGGCGCAAGGCCGCCGAGGCACGCGGCGAAAGCGAATCGTGACAGTGGTCGGCGGGGACTAGGCGGCGTCGGGCGTGCTCGCGCGGGAGATCGACGCCTACCTCGACCATCTGGCGGTCGAGCGTGGAGCCGCGCGCAACACCCTCGGCGCCTACCGGCGGGACCTGGCCCGCTACCGCGCCTTCCTCACCGGACGCGGCATCGCGAATCTCGCGGCCGTCGCGCAGGGCGATGTCGCGGAGTTCACCATGGCGTTGCGGTCCGGCGGCGAGGATCATCCGCCGCTGGCCGCCGGGTCGGTGGCCAGGGCCTTGATCGCGGTGCGTGGCCTGCACCGGTTCGCCGCGGCCGAAGGTCTCACCGACACCGATGTGGCGCACGCGGTGAAACCGCCGGCGCCGGGTCGGCGGCTGCCCAAGGCGCTGCCCTACGACCAGGTGCTGCGGGTGCTCGAGGCCGCGGGTGGCGACGGTGACTCGGGTGGGGCCGACGGTGGACCGCGGGGATTGCGGGACCGGGCCCTGCTGGAACTGCTGTACTCCACCGGCGCGCGCATCTCGGAGATGGTCGGCCTCGACGTCGACGACCTCGACGCCGAACAGCGGTGCGTGGTGCTGCGCGGCAAGGGCGGCAAGCAGCGGCTCGTCCCGATCGGCAGGCCCGCGCTCGCCGCGGTCGACGCCTACCTGGTGCGTGGCCGCCCGACCCTGGCCGCGGCCGGAAAGGGTTCCGGGGGAGCCCTTTTCCTCAACGCGCGCGGCGGCAGGCTGTCGCGGCAGAGCGCCTGGCAGGTATTGCAGACCGCCGCCGAGCGCGCCGGGATCGGGGCCACGGTGTCGCCGCACACCCTGCGGCACTCCTTCGCCACCCACCTGCTCGACGGCGGCGCCGATGTGCGCGTGGTGCAGGAACTGCTCGGGCATGCTTCGGTCACGACGACTCAGATCTACACCCTCGTGACGGTGAGCACGCTGCGCGAGGTGTGGGCGACCGCGCATCCGCGGGCCAGGTGAAAGCGGCGGTGCGCGGTCGCGTCCAGCGGGTATCGTGCGAACACGCCCGGCGTTGCCATGCTGTACCTCACCGGTCCGAGCGGTAGCGTCTACCCCCAAGAGCTGGACCGTACGAAAGCGAGTCCGGGCCCGAATCGGCCTCGCTACCCTCGACAGGGGTTACCGGTAGGACACGTATAAGGAGCAGCGGATCGTGACGACAGCGGAAACACCGTGGGACGGTGGACCGGACGAGGTCGCCGAGGCCGTCGAGATGGGCCCGACCGGGCGCCCGCTGCGACTGGTACCCGAGCCGCCGCAGGTGCAGCGTCACGGTGACGCGCTGGTGGTGGCCATGTGCAACCAGAAGGGCGGGGTCGGCAAGACCACCTCGACCATCAATCTCGGTGCGGCCCTGGCCGAATACGGCCGCCGCGTCCTGCTCGTCGACCTCGATCCGCAGGGCGCGCTCTCGGCCGGGCTCGGGGTGGCCCACCACGATCTCGACCTCACCGTGCACAACCTGCTGATCGGCGGGAAGGCCACCGTCGACGACGTCCTGCAGACCACCAAGGTCGACGGGATGGACCTGTTACCCAGCAACATCGACCTCTCCGCGGCCGAGATCCAGCTGGTCAACGAGGTGGGCCGGGAGCAGTCGCTGGGCCGGGCGCTGGCGGGCGTGCGCGACCGCTACGACTACATCCTCATCGACTGCCAGCCCTCGCTCGGCCTGCTCACCGTCAACGCGCTGGCCTGCTCGGACGGCGTGATCATCCCGATGGAATGCGAGTACTTCTCGCTGCGCGGCCTCGCGCTGCTCAACGACACCGTGGAGAAGGTGCGCGACCGGCTCAACCCGCGCCTGAGCCTGTACGGCATCGTGGTCACCATGTTCGACGCCCGGTTGCTGCACTCCCGCCAGGTGATGTCGCGGGTGGTCGAGGTCTTCGGTGACCTCGTCTACGACACCGCCATCTCCCGCACCGTGCGGTTCCCCGACGCCAGCGTCGCCGGTGAACCGATCACCACCTGGGCCCCGAAATCGGCGGGCGCCGAGTCGTATCGGGCGATGGCACGCGAGGTCATCCACCGGTCGGGCCGGTGATCGACGCAACACCCGAGGTGCGTGAGGATCGGCAAGAAGCGGCTCCCGCCGCCGAGAACACCGGGTTCCACCTGCGGCTGAAGAACTTCGAGGGGCCGTTCGATCTGCTGCTGACGCTGATCAGCTCGCGCAAACTCGATGTCACCGAGGTCGCGCTGCATCAGGTCACCGACGAGTTCATCGCCTACACCAAGGCGCTGACCGCCGAGCTCGCCGAGAACACCAAGCTGCGCGCGGACAAGATCCTCGACCAGACCACCGAATTCCTCGTCGTCGCGGCGACGCTGCTCGACCTGAAGGCGGCCCGGCTGCTGCCCTCGGGCGAGATGACCGACGCCGACGACCTCGAACTTCTCGACGCCCGCGACCTGCTGTTCGCCCGCCTGCTCCAGTACCGGGCGTTCAAGCAGGTGGCCGAACTGCTCGCCGAGCTGGAAGCGGCCGCGCTGCGCCGGTATCCGCGCTCGGTGGCGCTGGAGGAGCAGTTCGAGGGGCTGCTGCCCGAGGTGACCCTCGGCGTCGACATCAGCGCGTTCGCCGAGATCGCGGCGGCGGCGTTCCGGCCGCGCCCGGTCCCGCAGGTCGGCCTCGCGCATCTGCACATGCACACCATCTCGGTCGCCGAGCAGGCCGAGCTCGTCCTGGCCCGGCTCAAGGAACGCGGGCCCGGCGGCTGGACGACCTTCGCCGAACTGGTGGCCGATTGCACGGTCCCGGTGGAAATCGTCGCCCGGTTCCTGGCGTTGCTCGAGCTGTACCGGGGCAAGACCATCGCGTTCGACCAGCCCGATCCGCTCGGCCCGCTGGCCGTGAGCTGGCTCGGTGAGCTGGATCCCGACGCCGAAGCGGCGGCGTTGAGTTTCGAGGAGGACTACGGATGATCGGGTCAAGCCCGGAGGCGGCAGCGCAGCGTAACCACGTAGGGCTCCCGATCAGCCAGGAGGGCACAGAATGACCGAGGTAGTGGCGGAGTTCACTTCCGAGCCGCTCGACGAGGCGGAACTGCGCTCGGCGCTCGAGGCGATGCTGCTCGTCGTCGACGCTCCCGCGCCGGTAGAACAGCTGGCCGCGGCCCTGGACGACACCGCCGAGCGGGTCGAGGCGACCCTGCGGACCATGTCGGCGGAGCTGACCGCGCGGGGCAGCGGCATCGACCTGCGTTTCGTCGGCGACGGTTGGCGCTTCTATACTCGACAGGAGTACGCGCCCTATGTCGAGCGTGTACTGCTCGACGGGGCTCGGACGAAGCTCACCCGGGCCGCCTTGGAGACCTTGGCGGTGATCGCCTACCGCCAGCCGGTGACCCGGACCAGGGTCAGCGCGGTTCGCGGGGTGAACGTCGACGGAGTGATGCGCACACTGCTGGCCAGGGGCTTGATCGCGGAAGCGGGTCAGGACCCGGAGACCAACGGCACGCTGTACCGCACCACCGAGTTGTTCCTCGAACGGATCGGGCTCGCCTCACTGGGCGACCTGCCACCGCTGGCGCCGCTGCTTCCCGGCGTCGACCTGATCGACGAGATCAGCGAGAGCCTGGAGACCGATCCCCGGTTCACCAGGCTGCAGAAACCGGCCGAGTCCGACATGGACCTCGGCACCGACGATTGACAGGACAGATGAATACTTCCGCTCGCCGAGATGGCACACCGGACCGAAGAAAACGCAGCGACCAGCCCCGTAGCGGCGCGAACCGGACCGCGGGAACCCGCGGCGGCACCGCGCGCACCGGGCAGTCGGGCAGCCGCGGCACCGGCGGATACGAGCGTGGTGAGTCGACCGGCCGCCGCAGCTCCTCGGGTGGCTTCACCCGCGGCGCCGACGACCGGCGCGGATCGACGGGACGCGGCTACCAGCGCGGCGCGACCGATGATCGGCGTGGCGGCTACGACCGTGGTGGCGACGACCGTCGCGGCGGGTACCAGCGCGGCGGCGACGACCGTCGTGAGGGTGGCTACCAGCCGCGCGGCACGCAGCGCGCGGGCAGCACCGCCCGCCCCGCGACCTCGCAGGCGCCCGTGCGCAAGACCAAGTCGGCCAAGCCGCAGCGCAAGGTCGTCGCGCCGACGATCCTGAACAACGCCAAGCCGGCCCGCCACCAGCACGCCGAGAACACCGAGGGCCCGAAGAAGCTGCCCTGGGGCGAGGGCGAACGGTTGCAGAAGGTGCTCGCCAAGGCCGGGGTGGCCTCGCGCCGCGCGGCCGAGGACATGATCGCCGCCGGTCGCGTCGAGGTCGACGGCAAGATCGTGCGCGAGCAGGGTCTGCGCGTCGATCCGGAGAACGCGGTCGTGCGCGTCGACGGCACCCGCGTCGTGGTCCGCGACGAACTCGTGCATCTGGTGCTGAACAAGCCCAAGGGCTGGCAGTCCACGATGGCCGACGATCTGGGCCGCCCCTGCGTCGGCGACATCGTCGCCGAGCGGATCGCCGCCGGTCAGCGCCTGTTCCATGTCGGCCGCCTCGACGCCGACACCGAGGGCCTGCTGCTGCTCACCAACGACGGTGAGATGGCGCATCGCCTGATGCACCCCTCCTTCGAGGTGCCCAAGACCTACCTGGCCACCGTCAACGGCGAGGTCAACTACCGCCTGGTGGGCAAGCGGCTGCGCGAGGGCGTCGAGCTCGAGGACGGCCCGGCCAAGGTCGACAAGTTCATGCTGCTCGAGGCCTACGAGGGCCGCTCGCTGGTCAAGCTCGTGTTGCACGAGGGCCGCAAGCACATCGTGCGTAGGCTGCTCGACGAGGTCGGCCACCCGGTGATCCGGCTGGTGCGCACCCACATCGGCCCGGTGGCGCTGGGCGACCAGCGTCCCGGCACGCTGCGCGTGCTCGGCCGCGACGAGATCGGCAAACTCTACGAGGCGGTGCAGCTGTGAACGGAGTGGATTTCCCGGTGGAGTTCGCCGGTGACCGGATGACCGGTGACGGCACGCTCGTCGTCGCGATGGACGGCCCGTCGGGCACCGGCAAGTCCAGTGTGTCGCGTCGGCTGGCCACCCGCCTGGGTGCCCGCTACCTCGACACCGGCGCCATGTACCGGGTCGCGACGCTGCGCGTGCTGCGCGCCGAGGTCGACCTGGCCGATGCCGACGCGATCGCGGAAACCGTTGCGGCGCTGCCGTTGTCGATCGGCACCGACCCCAGCCGCGAGGTGATCGAGCTCGACGGTGAGGACGTCTCCGCCGAGATCCGCGGCGACGCCGTGACCAAGGCCGTCTCCGCCGTGTCCGCGGTGGCGCAGGTGCGCGAGCAGCTCGTCGCCCTGCAGCGCGAGATCGCGGCCGTGTCCGGGCGCATCGTGGTGGAGGGCCGCGATATCGGCACCGTCGTGCTCACCGGCGCCGACGCCAAGATCTACCTCACCGCCTCCGCGGAGGCCCGCGCCCAGCGGCGCAACGCCCAGAACATCCGCGAGGGCCGCGGCGACGACTACACGGCCGTGCTGGCCGACGTGCAGCGCCGCGACACCCTCGACTCCACCCGCACGGTGTCGCCGCTGCGCCCCGCAGCCGACGCGGTGCTCGTCGACACCAGCGACCTGACGATGGACGAGACCATCGACGAGCTCTACCGCGTGGTGGCCCAGCAGCTTTCGGCCACGACAGGAGGGTCGCGATGATCGACGAAGAGGTTCTGGTCGGAGACGGCACCTGGTCCGACGAATCCGATTGGGAGATCGCCGATCTCGACGGCGAGCACGAAGGCGACGAGCATCTCGCGATGCCGACGGTCGCCGTCGTCGGCCGCCCGAACGTGGGCAAGTCGACCCTGGTGAACCGCATCCTCGGCCGCCGCGAGGCCGTCGTCGAGGACATCCCCGGCGTCACCCGCGACCGCATCTCCTACGAGGCCAGCTGGGCCGGTCGCCGATTCCTGGTGCAGGACACCGGCGGCTGGGAGCCCGACGCCAAGGGCCTGCAGCAGCATGTGGCCCGGCAGGCCGAGGTCGCGATGGCGACCGCCGACGCGATCCTGCTCGTCGTCGACGCGACCGTCGGCGCCACCGCCACCGACGAGGCCGCGGTGCGCAAGCTGCGCCGCTCCAAGATCCCGGTGATCCTGGTGGCCAACAAGGCCGACGACCAGAAGGTCGAACTCGAGGCCGCCAGCCTGTGGTCGCTGGGCCTCGGTGAGCCGCGCATGGTCTCGGCCGCGCACGGCCGTGGCACCGGCGATCTGCTCGACGACGTGCTCGGCGCGCTGCCCGAGACCCCGCGCGAGGGCACCGGCACCGCCGGACCGCGGCGCGTGGCGCTGGTCGGCAAGCCGAACGTCGGCAAGTCCAGTCTGCTGAACAAGCTGTCGGGCGACGAGCGTTCGGTCGTCCACGATGTCGCGGGCACCACGGTCGACCCGGTCGACTCGCTGGTCGAATTGGGCGGCAAGGTCTGGAAGTTCGTCGACACCGCCGGTCTGCGCCGCAAGGTGTCCAACGCCTCGGGCACCGAGTTCTACGCCTCGCTGCGCACCAAGTCGGCGCTGGAGGCCTCCGAGGTCGCGATCATGCTGATCGACGCCTCGGTGCCGATCACCGAGCAGGACCTGCGCGTCATCAGCCTGGTCGCCGACTCCGGTCGCGCGCTGGTGCTGGCGTTCAACAAGTGGGACCTGGTCGACGAGGACCGCCGCTACATGCTCGAGCGCGAGATCGACCGCGATCTGGTGCGGGTGCCGTGGGCCCAGCGGGTCAACATCTCCGCCCACACCGGCCGCGCCGTGGCCAAGCTGGTGCCGCAGATGGAGACCGCGCTCGAGTCCTGGGACAAGCGCATCTCCACCGGCCGCCTGAACACCTGGCTCAAGGAAGTCATCGCGGCCACCCCGCCGCCGATGCGCGGCGGCCGCCAGCCCCGCGTCCTGTTCGCCACCCAGGCGGGCACCCGCCCGCCGACGTTCGTGCTGTTCACCACCGGCTTCCTGGAGGCGGGCTACCGCCGCTTCCTGGAGCGCCGCCTGCGCGAGGAGTTCGGTTTCGACGGTTCGCCCGTGCGCATCTCGGTGCGCGTGCGTGAGAAGAAGGAACGCAAGAAGTAGCGCGTCACCACGCGAGCCCCGGGTCGACCGACCCGGGGCTCGCGGCGTCTCCGGACCCGTGACCGTGGTCGACGAGTTGTGCGGCGACGAGGCGGACGCGCCTGCGCGCTCCGGTGCGGTGGAGGGCTGATAATCGGCTGAGAACCATCGGGGTGGGACACTTCGGCGCGGGCTGGCGCGTTGATCGGGGTACGAGGCCCTGTGCGGCTTCCTAAGGAGTGCGTCATGAGTCTCATCGGAACCGTGGTCGGCTACGCGCTGACGGTGTTCATGTTCGTGTTGCTCGCGCGCATGGTGCTGGACTGGCTGGCGGTGGCGGGGAAGGGTCCGGACTGGGTGGGGAAGGCGCGGCAGGTCACCCATGCCGCGACCGAACCGGTGATCGCGCCGGTGCGGCGGATCCTGCCGCCGGTCCGGATGGGCGGGCTCGGCATCGACCTGGCCTTCACCCTGGTGTTCATCGCCGTGCTGGTCCTGCGCGCGATCGCCTTCAGCCTGTAGCGCCCCTCGCCTCGGCGAGTCGAGCTCAGGCGTCGACCACCCGGTCGAGCAGGTGCTCGACGAGTTGTGGTGCGCGAGCGGCCATGCCGTGGTCGGTGAGCATGCCCTGGGCCAAACCGGCGATCGTGAGCAGGACGACCTCGGCATCCGCGCGGATCGTCGGCTCCGCCGCCGCGGGCCCACGGAGCTGCCGGAGCTGGGTGGCGACCGCGTCGACGATGTAGTTGGGCGTGTCGGCGGTATCGGCGGATTCGAGATCGGGTCCGGTGAGTGTGGCCGCGTGGAAGATGCCGAGCAGGACGGCATCCTGCCTGCTGGCGTCGTCGAGCGGCAGCAGGCCCATCAGCACCGTGCGGACGATGTCACGCGGGCCCGCTTCCGGGCCGAGTGCGGTCAGGGCCCGGTGCAGCCGGGCGCCCGAGTCCGCGACGACCGCACGATGTGTCGCGAGCAGGAACTCCCTCTTGGTGCCGAAGTAGTACTGCACCGACCGCACCGAGACCCCGGCCTCGGCGGCGACCGATTGGAACGTCGCGGCATCGAGCCCGCCCCTGGCGATGACGCGCCGCGCGGCGCCGGTGATGGACCGGCGCCGTTCCTCGTGATCGGCCAACCGTGGCACGCCCGCCTCCTTCTGCTCCAGCTCGTCCCCTCCGATTCTTGATGGTACGCCCATACCATTTTTGTGGTACATTGATATCACCAACGAAGTAAAGGGGTGGTCATGGCCAAGATCGGGCGGTTCAAGAACGACAAGGCGCGCGAGGAGTACCTGCGGGCCTATCGGGAGCTGGAGAAGTCGCAGCCGATTCCGTCGACCACCGTCGACGTGCCGACGACCTTCGGCACCACCCGGGTCCGCACCTTCGGTCGCGGCGACGGCGTGCCGCTCGTGCTGCTGCACTCGCTCGGCGGAAACAGCCTGTCCTGGAACCACGTGATCGAGGATCTGGCGCGCGATCGGGTCGTCCACGCGCCCGAATTCCTGGGCACGCCCGGTCTCAGCGTCCAGACCGCGCCGATCGACGAAACACGGTTCGGCGCGTGGTTCACGGAGCTGCTCGACGGACTCGGCGTCGACCGGGTGCACCTGGTCGGGTATTCGCAAGGCGGCTGGGAGGCGATGGCGATCGCGGCGGGCGGCGCGCCACGGCTGGCGAGCCTGACGGTGATCGAACCCGGCGGCACCTTGGCGAAGATCCGCTGGGGCGTGCTGTGGAAGATGATCACCGTGGGCGCGCGCCCGACCGACAAGAACCTCCGCAAGCTGAACGCCTGGATGAACCCCGGCGTCACCCTGTCCGACGCCGAATTCGCCGGTGTGAAAGCCGCGTTGGGCTACATCCCCACGATCGGCTACCCCCGGTTGTTCACCGACGAGCGGCTGGCGACGATCTCCGTGCCGACCCTCGGCCTGTTCGGCTCGGAATCGATCGCCGCCGACGCGACCATCGCCGCCGGACGCCTGCGCGACAACGTGCCCACCTGCGAAACCGAGATCTACCCCGGCGCGGGCCACGGCATCTTCCACCAGATCCCGAAGCAGGTCACCGCGAGCATCCTCGACTTCACCCGCCGCTACGAACCGACCGAGGCCCGGCGCGGGGAATGATCGACCGCTGATCCGGAACACATTCGGCGACAGCGAATCTCACGGCTGTACCGCGGGCCCGATTCGCCGCCGCCGGTCGGTATCGAGCAGGCGGAGACCTTCGCCGATGGCCGCGTCGATCCGGAGTTCTGCGGTCCACCAGGTCGCGGTTCGCAATGGCAGACCACGCGGCCGGTACTTGCGCATGATCTCGACGTGGTCCGGGAGCGAGACGAATCTCCGCAGCCCGGTGTCGTCGGTCCAGATCGACAGTGACCCGACCTGGCGACGGGCCGGGCGCAGATAGGTCATCACGCCGACGGCGCCGTCGATCTTCGCCAGTTGATCACCCAAACTCTCCGCGGCGAGCCAGATATCGGGAATGTCGGTAAGCCGCCGCGGCGTGTACTGGGTCACGCTGATCAGGTAGGGGCCGTGTGCCGAGTCCCGTGGTCCGCTCTTCCACGCCGAGCCGAGCGTGAAGTCGGCCGCGGGTGCGCCGGTCGTGAGATGCCGGCGCCCGCTGCGCAGCAGCAGGGCCGGGGCATGGACGATGTCGGTCCAGGGGATTCGTCTCGTCGTCATCGTTGCCCCAGGTGGTCGGTGAGGGTGCCGTCGGCACCGAACAATTCGGTCGTCCAGTGGTCCAGGAGCGCGGTGTTGTCGGTGTCGTCGGGGTGGAAGCCGCGCTGGGTGTAGGCCCGCATCCTGGCGCGGACCTCACGCGTCAAGAACGGCGAGTGCCGAAGCGCGGCGAGGCTGCGGCCCAGCCGGATCGGGTGATAGGTGGCGCGATCGCCGAGGGTCGACAGCGTGGAGTAGGCGATGACGCTCGCGAAGAAGGAGACCATGATCCCGCGCATCGCCCAGATTCGTCTGCGCTCGGTTCCGCCGGCCGCGCGGTAGACATCGAAAGCGACCGCGCGGTGCTCGGATTCCTCGATCGCATGCCAGAGCAGCATCGATCGAACCTCGGTGGCGCCGAGCAGGGCCTGCGCCCGTTCGTCGCCGAGCAGTGTCTCCGCGAAAACGGCGGTGAAGTGCTCGAGCGCGGCGGTGATCGCCAGGCAGGTCAGTGGCGAGGTGAAGCGTTCGTACCGTCCGAGAACGCGGCGCGTCGCGCGATCCGCCCGTCCCATGGGGTAGCCCATCCGCTGCAGGCGTTCGTTGAGCGCGCGGTGCTCCCGGCCGTGGGTGACCTCCTGGCCGATGAAGCCCTGCACCCGCGACTTCAGCTCGGGATCGGTGATCTCGCCGGCGAAGCGGCGAACGGAACGGACGAAGAAGTCCTCGCCTTCCGGAAACGTCGCCGACAGGTGGGCGACGACGTGACTCATCACCAGATCGCCGTCGACGTAGTGGCGGTCGAGTGATCCGGACGGATAGTCGAAGTGGATGCGACGAGCGCGGATGAGGCGTCTCGCCGGGTCGGTGGCGTTCATGGAAATCCCCCTCGGTGTGTTGCGGTACGCGGTTGTGCCGGAACAGATTCAGTCGGTGGTCGGTGGTTGTGCGGTAGCGCCCAGGGTGGCGCGGATCATCGTCTTGAAAGCGGCGAGGACGCTGTCGGCCCGCATCGGCTCGTAGCCGTCGATGGACCGCGCTGTCGCCAGGCCGGTGAGCAGCGCGTAGACGACGTGCAAGCCCACCGCCCGATCCGGCGCCGGGTCGGTGCCCGCGTCGACGGGGAACAATTCGGTGTAGAGCCGTTCGCTGGCCCGCATGAACTGCCGGTCGATCTCGACCACGGCGCAGGCCAGTTCCGGATCGGTCCGCGCGGCCACCCACAATTCGTGCCACGCGGTGAAGGTGGGGCGCGCGTACATCGACCACAGCAGGTCGATCGCCGCGTCGAGCCTGTCCGCCGACGGGTCGAGCGCCGCCATCAACTCCCCGTACTCCTCGATCCGGCGCGCGAACGAGTGTGTGACCGCGCCGGTCAGGAGATCGGCTTTGGTGGGGAAGTGGTGCAGCAGCGCCCCCAGTGACACACCGGCACGCTGGGCGACTTCGGTGGTCGTCGTCGCCTTGAAACCCACCTCCACCAAGGCGTCGAACGTCGCGTCGAGCAGTGCGCGTCGCGTTTCGGCTGTGCGCTCGGCTTGTGTCCGGCGGCCGCGAGGTGGCATGTGCCGAGTGTGACGCACAAACCATAAACCGTCAATGTTTCTTGTAAGTGCGAAAGATGCTCCGCACGTATCGGTTCCGGCTCAGTCGTCGGTGCCCTCGATGCGCCAGCGGGTCGATACCTCGCGGACGCAGGGGGCGTCGGTGAGGGCGTCGATCGTGTCGGTGACGGCCGACTCGCGGGCGCGGTGGGTGAGGACGATCAGGTGGACGTCGGGGCCCTGGTGTTCCTGGCGGACGCGCGCGATGCTCACGCCGTTGTCGGCGAAAACGGCGGCGACCTGGGCCAGGGCGCCGGCGTGGTCGGTGACGCGCAGGTTGAGGTAGTAGCGGGTGGGGGTGTCGCCGAGGGGAGCAATGGGGAGCTGGGCGTAGTGCGAGGCGCGAGCGGCGCGGCCGCCGTGGACGCGGTTGCGGGCGGCGGTGATCAGGTCGCCGAGCAGGGCCGACGCGGTCGCGGTGGTGGCGGCGTCGCCGGAGAACATCAGCCTGCCCGCGCCCTCGGCTTCGACGGCGACCGCGCTCGACGGCGCCTCGACCCGGGCGAGCGGATCGGTCACCGGGAGCAGCGCGGGGTGGACGCGGACCGAGATCTGTTCCTTGCCGCCGTCTTCGGCGATCCTGGTGCAGACGGTGAGCGTGCGCAGGCGCAGACCCAGCGCCGCGGCGGCGGCGAGGTCGGCGGCCGCCGCGGGCCCGGACTCCTCGAAGTGCACGTCGCCGACCTCCACCCGGGTGTGGAAGGCCAGGGTCGCCAGGATGGCCGCCTGCGCGGCCGCGTGCCTGCTGTGCTCGGCGGGGAAGACCCCCAGGACCTGGTTCACCCGGTCACCCGAGAGGGACTGGGTCAGCGGCCGGACCACCGGAACACCGCCCGCCACCGCCGCTTCGAAGCACAGATCGGCGCCGTGCTGCTCGGCGGCCGCGGCCAGCCGGTGCCCGTGCTGGGCGATCAGCGCGGTGTTCGCGGTGATCACCGACCGTCCCGCGCGCAGCGCGTCGAGCACCGCCGTCACCGTGCCGACGTGCTCGGTCGCGTCCACCACCAGCTCCGCGGGCTCGGCGAGCATCAGCTCCGCACCGGCGCGTTCCCGCAGATCCCCGCCCGTGTCGCGGATGATCCGCTCGACCTCGGCGGCGAGTGCGCCGGTGCCGAGAACGGCGACCCCGAACGAGCCGCGTGGGGAACGAAAGAGCTGATTGGTCATGGGAATTCGCCTCACCGCCGAGAACTGCCGAGCCGGGAACGAACGCCGTGGCCGCCGCCCCCGCCCAGCCAGTATCGCGGCCGGATCGACTCGGCGGCAGCCGTTTTCACCACGAAACAGGACAGCCGTGCCAGAAATGCCGGGATACTCGGAGGGGTCACCCGCGGGTCGCGCGCGGGCGAGCAGGGGAGAGGACGAGGAATGGCCCTGGTTGTGCAGAAATTCGGCGGATCGTCGGTGGCGAGCGCCGAGCGGATCCGGCGGGTCGCCGAGCGGATCGTGGAGACGAAGAAGCAGGGTCACGACGTGGTGGTGGTCTGCTCCGCCATGGGCGACACCACCGACGAGCTGCTGGACCTGGCGGGCCAGGTGGCGCCCGCGCCGCCGCCGCGCGAGATGGACATGCTGCTCACCTCCGGTGAGCGCATCTCGAACGCGCTGGTGGCCATGGCGATTCACGCCCTCGGCGCGGAGGCCAGGTCGCTGACCGGCTCGCAGGCGGGGGTGATCACCACCGGCGCGCACGGTAACGCCAAGATCATCCAGGTCGACCCCGATCGGGTCCGGCGCGCCCTCGACGACGGCGAGGTGGTGCTCGTGGCCGGATTCCAGGGCGTCAGCCAGGACAGCCGCGACGTCACCACGCTCGGGCGCGGCGGGTCCGACACCACCGCCGTCGCCCTGGCCGCGGCACTGCACGCCGATGTCTGCGAGATCTACACCGACGTCGACGGCGTGTTCACCGCCGATCCGCGGATCGTGCCCGACGCGCAGAAACTCGACCAGATCTCCTACGAGGAGATGCTCGAGATGGCGGCCTGCGGCTCGAAGGTGCTGATGCTGCGGTGCGTGGAATACGCTCGCCGCTATCACGTTCCGGTGCACGTGCGCTCGTCCTATACCGACGCGATCGGCACCACCGTGTTCGGCTCGATGGCCGACATCCCCGCCGATCAAGCGGTGCTCACCGGCGTCGCGCACGATCGCAGCGAGGCGAAGGTGACCGTCGTCGGCCTGCCCGACGAACCCGGCTACGCGGCCCAGGTGTTCCGCGCGGTCGCCGACGCCGAGATCCCCATCGACATGGTCGTGCAGAACACCGGCACCGGCCGCACCGACATCACCTTCACGCTGCCCGCCGCCGACGGCGCCCGCGCGGTGGCCCTGCTGCGGGAACGTCGCGCCGATATCGGTTTCACCGATGTGCGCTACGACGATCGCGTCGGCAAGGTGTCGCTGATCGGCGCGGGGATGAAGAACCATCCCGGGGTCACCGCGACGTTCTGTGAGGCGCTGGCCGAGGCGGGGATCAATCTCGATCTGATCGCCACCTCGCAGATCCGGATCTCGGTGCTGGTCCGCGACACCGACCTGGACGCGGCGGTGCGCGTGCTGCACCGGGCCTTCGATCTCGGCGGCACCGAAGTCGCCGTCGTGCACGGCGGCACCGGCCGCTGACCAGAGGATTGACGGGCAACTGAACCACAGGTAATTTACCCATCAGTCAATTAGGCCGTCGATCGACCGGAGGGTCCCTTGAGCAACCGACTGACCTCCTACGCCCGGGTGGGACTGCGCTTCGACGTGGTGGACTCCGGTCCGATCGACGGCCCGGTCGTCCTGGCGCTGCACGGTTTTCCGCAGACCGCGAGTTCGTTCGGTGAACTCGCCCCGCTGCTGAACGCCCGCGGCTACCGCACCGTCGCCCCGAATCAGCGCGGCTACTCGCCGGGCGCCCGGCCGCGCGGCCGCTTCGCCTACCGGATCACCGAACTGGTCGACGACGTCCTCGCGCTGATCCGCGAGATCGACCGTGGGCCCGTCCATCTGGTCGGCCACGACTGGGGTGCGATGGTCGCCTGGTCGGTCGCCGCCGCGCGACCCGACCTGGTGCGCTCCCTGGTGACGATGTCGGTGCCGCACCCCGCCGCGTTCCGCCGTTCACTGCTCGGCAGCGACCAGCTCGCCCGCTCGTACTACATGGGGTTGTTCCAGATCCCGGTGCTCCCCGAGCGGTTGCTGCACGCGCGGCCCGGGATTCTCGACCGCGCGCTGGCGGGCACCGGCATGACACCGGAGATGATCGCCCGGGTGCACCGCGAGATCGTCGACACCGGCGCGCTCACCGGCGGGTTGAACTGGTACCGGGCGATGATCCTGCTCGGCCAGCGGGCCATCTCGGCGCCGGTTCAGGTGCCGGTGACCCATGTCTGGAGCTCCGGGGATACGGCACTGGCCCGCCGCGGCGCCGAGCTCACCGGGAACTACGTCACCGGCGCCTACCGGTTGGTCGTGCTGGACGGCGCCTCGCACTGGCTGCCCGAGGAGCGTCCGCGAGAGCTGGCGGAGATCATCACCGAGCGGATCGAGTCCGTCCGGGTCTGAGCCGTCAGCCGATCGGAGAGGCCAAGGGGCGCAACGACTCGGCGGTGGCCGGGATCAGCGGGGCCCGCGGCAGCATGGTGCGGGCGGCGAGCTGCTCGGTGATCCGCAGCCGCACGCCCGCCCACTCGTCGTGCAGGATCGAATAGAACGCGGTGTCGCGCACCGCGCCGTCGAGCCCGCGCGAATGTGCCCGGCGCACACCGTCGCTCACCGCGCCGAGCCGTTCGATCGCGGCGCGGGAGCGCAGGTTGCGGGCGTCGGCGCGCAGCGTCACCCGGCGCACGCCCCAGCCGTCGAAGGCGTGGGTCAGCATCAGCAGTTTGCACTCGAGGTTCACCACGCCGCCGCGCACCGCGGGCGTGAGCCAGGTGTTGCCGATCTCGACGGCGTCGGGGATCGCCCCGCCGGGCAGCGCGGTGACAGGCTCGGCGGCCAGCGGCCAGCTCAGCGGGCCCTGCCAGTAGTCGAGCCGGGTGAAGCGGGTGGCCCCGACCACGCAGTCGTCGGCCACGGTGACGATGGCGAAGGCCAGGGTGGTGCCGGCCAGCTGGGCGGACTCGGCCTGGAAGACGTAGGTGCGGGCCTCCTGCTCGCCCTGCGGGACGATGGTGAACCCCGCCGGACCGAGCGCGACCGAGGCCGCGGCCAAGCCGGGAACATGGTGGGGTGCCAGGGGTTCCAGCCGTGCGATGCGGCCGTGGAGGATAACGGGTGCGGGCATGGTGACCGGCGTCCTTCGTCTGATGAGGGTCGCCGAAAACACGAGGCGTGGATCTCACGCGGCACGTGATTGCGGCGAAGCGACACGAACGATCCAGCAGCATCGAGAAAACTAGATGCACAAGATAGCGGAACGTGACGCGTTCACCCGTGCGAACAGACGAGATGTCGTGGCCCGAATTTCACCGGGGTCACCGACCCGGACGAACCGCCCTAACGCTTGTCGGCGATGGCCGCGACGATGAGTTCCTCCCACACCGAGAGCTCCCGATCGGGCGAGCCGATGCGCGCCGCATCGTCGTCCTCGGCGGGCACGTTCTGGTGCCAGCGGGCGGCCGCGGCGACGCCGGGCTCCTGCAATTGCAGATCGCCGAACAGCGCGACGATCTCCGCGTCGGTGCGCCAGCGGCCACGGCCGAAGGTGGATTGCAGCTTGGCTTCGGCCTCGATGGTCTCGGCGTTGTCGCCGGAGCGGAAGTGCGAGATGAACACGCTGCTGCCGACCGGGATCTGCTCGGTCCAGTACTGCACGACCGCGCGCGGGTCCTCGTCGTCGTTGAGGTGGTGCAGGATGGCGCTGAAGATCAGGGCGACCGGCTTGTCGAAATCGATGAGCCGGTTCACCTCCTCGTTGGCGCGAATGCCGACGGAATCGCGGACATCGGCGTGCACGACGGTGGTGTTCTCGTTGGTCGCCAGCAGCGCGCGGCCGTGGGCGAGCACGATCGGGTCGTTGTCGACATAGACCACGCGCGCGTCGGGGTTCACCCGCTGGGCGACCTGGTGCACGTTGTCGGCGGTGGGCAGGCCGCTGCCGAAGTCGAGGAACTGGGTCAGACCCGCCTCGGCCATCTCGCGGACCGCGCGGGTGAGGGCCTGCCGGTTGGTGAACGCGATCGCCACCGAACCGGGCAGGTTGAGCTTGAAGTGGTCGCCGATCGCGCGGTCGACCTCGTAGTTGTCCTTGCCGCCGAGCAGATAGTCGTAGACCCGGGCGATGCTCGGACTCGACTGGTCGATCACATTCGCGTTGTCGCTCATCGTCGACGACCCCTCACGCTGTTACCGGTGTGTGCCGCCGCCCATCGTAGGAGAACGACGGCGGGTCGGCACGCTTTCCCTGTCGGTGATACCCGAAAACCGTTCCGGGCGTGTCGGTTCCGGTGCGCGCCGGGGTTCGGTGCGGTTCGTGCCCCGGCGAGGTCTCGATGCGGGTAGCGGTGGTGTCGCAGTTTGCTCACGGCGCGTTTTCGCACGTCAGGGCCGTAACGGTTCGATAAATCACAGGCTTGTCGGCATATTGAGCAAATGTCCAGTAGTGCACGGGTTTCGCCAGTTCCGAGGGGTGTTTGCCGGATATGTAACGTGCGTTATCGACTCGTGTCGCACGTATGTTCTATGTGATGCAGATCACATCGCCTGTCATTCGGCTACCGGGAGTGGCACGCTCGTAATTGCTGAACGTTAACCGTTTGTGATCAACGGCGAGGTCGACGCAGACCTTCCGTCACATTCGCCCTGTCCGTCCGCTCCGGCGTAGCGGGCCTCGAAAGATCCGGTATGGATCAGCAACCGGCCGTGTCGGGACGGCCACCCGGAAGGGGGCTCATGCTGATGAGCAGCATCTACTTCGAATCGAACAGCAATCTGTCAGTTACCGGCCGTGATGGTCGCGTCACCGCGTCCAGGCCCACCGAATCGTCGCTCGGCCCGTTGGGAATGCCCGGCTTGATCCTCGGCCTGCTCCTGCTCGGCCTGGGTATCGTCGCGCTGCTGCGCCTGGGGGAGTGGGCGGGCAGCTATGGCCCCGAGCTGGTCGTGCTGGCCTATGTCCTCTACATGGCCGCCGCGGCGTGGCTGGCCCTGTGGGGCGCGGCGACGGTGCGATCTCTGCACCGCCACTAGGTCCACCTCCGGTCAGCCGTCGTGCAGGATCTGCGCGGCGGCTGTCAGGCTGTCCGCGGACCCGACCACGATGAGGACATCGCCCGCCGCGAAGGCGAATTCCGGTCCGGGGGAGGCGAGTACCGCGCCGGCTCGCATCACCGCCACGATCGACGCCTTGGTGCGGGTGCGCATCCGGGTGTCACCGAGTGTGCGGCCGTCGTAGGGCGAGTGCGCCGCGAGCGGGAACTGCCGGGTGCGCACGCCGTCGAACTCGCGATGCTCGGCCTCGAGCTGGGCGACCACCCGTGGCGCGCCGAGCAGGCTGGCCAGGGCCGCCGCCTCCGCCGCCGACAACGAGATCTGCTCGGTGACATCGGGGTTGCCCGGCTTGCCGACGATCAGATCGATCGCGCCGTCGCGGTGCTCGACCACGCCGATGCGGCGCCCGCTCTTGCGCACCGCGAAATCCTTGCGTACCCCGACCCCGGGCAGCGGCGTGACGTCGATCTGCACCCTCTCCACTGTAACCGGGCAAAAGGGACGCGGGCTGGTCACAATTCCGCCGCCGGACGGTGACGGACAGTTATCGCCGATCGGCCACGGGTGTGTCGCTGGATCAGCGCACCGCGGTGGCGGCGAGCTGATCCAGCGCACGGTGTCAGGCCTGCGGCGGGTCGACGAAGATGTCGTACTCGAGGGTGCCCGAGCCGCCGTAGCCGGACAGGTCTGTGATGCCCTCGGCCGCCAGCACGTCGACGTCGAGGAAGGTGTTGCCGGTGGTGGTGCGCGCGTCGCGGCCGAGGATGGCGACGGCGGCGTCGGCCACGATCTCCGGGGTGCGGGCCTTGGCGATGGCTTCGTCGCCGCCGAGCAGGTTCTGCACCGCGGCGGTCGCGATCAGCGTCTGCGGCCACAGGCAGTTGGCGGCGACGCCGTGCTCGGCGTACTCGGCGGCCCAGCCGAGCGTGAGCAGCGACATCCCGTACTTGGCGACCATGTAGGCCGGATGCCCGCCGAGCCAGTGCGGGGCCATGTTCAGCGGCGGCGACAGGCTCAGGATGTGCGCGTTCTCGCTGTTGCGCAGGTGCGGCAGGCAGGCGCTGGAGAGGAGGTAGGTGCCGCGCAGCTGGATCTGCTGCATGAGGTCGAAGCGCTTGATCGGCAGTTCCTCGGTGGAGGCCAGCGCGATCGCCGAGGCGTTGTTGACGCAGTAGTCGATGCCGCCGAACCGCTCGACCGCCTGGCCGACCGCGTCGGCCACCGAAGCCTCGTCGCGGACATCGCCCACCACCGCCAGCGCCTGACCGCCCGCTTCCTCGATCTCGGCGGCCGCGGTGTGGATGGTGCCCGGCAGGCGCGGATCCGGGACATCGGTCTTGGCCAGCAGCACGATATTGGCGCCCTGGCGCGCGGCGGCGACCGCGATCGCCAGCCCGATGCCGCGGCTGCCGCCGGACATGATCATCGTGCGCCCGGCGAGCGGGTGGGTAGCGGTCATGGGCGAGGCTCCTTGTCGTCGGCGACGCCGGAGAGGCGGCTGATATCCGGCAACGTTACATATCTGAGATGGCCGTGGCAATAGTGAAATATGTAGACTCGATCCGTGCAACCCCCTGTGACCGGCCCCGATACCGAGGTCCGCCCGGTATCGGCCCGCTCGGCGCTGGTCCGGATTCTCATCGCCGCCGATTCGCCGACGATGACCTCACGTGAGATCTGTGCCGCCACCACCACCGTCGGCTACCCCGAGGCGACCGTCCGCGTCGCCGTGTCCCGCATGGTCGCCGCCGGTGACCTGGTGCGGGAGAACCGTGCCTACACCCTCACCCCCGTGCTGCGCGCCCGCCGCGCCGAGCTCGCCGCACCGGCCACCCTCCCGTGGACGGGTGACTGGGAGCAGGTCGTCGTCACCGCCACCGGCCGCCCCGCCGCCGACCGCGCCGCGCTGCGCGCGCGCCTGCTGTCGCTGCGCCTGGCCGAACTGCGGGAGGGTGTCTGGATGCGCCCTGCCAACCTGGACCGCGCCTGGCCCGCCGACCTCGACGACACCACCTTCCGCCTGCGCACCCGCCCGGTCGAGGAACCCGCCGACCTCGCCGCCCGCCTATGGCCGCTGGCCGACTGGTCCGCCCGCGCGCACGCCCTGCTGGCCGCCATCGACACCGCCGACCCCACCGCCAGATTCGCCGCCGTCTGCGCCGGTCTCGACCACCTCACCACCGACCCCGTCCTCCCGGCCGACCTCCATCCCGCCGACTGGCCGGTGACCCGCCTGCGCACCGTCACCGCCGACTACCTCGCCTGGTTCGCCGCGCTGCGCCCGGAACCGGTCGCGCCGTAGGCGATCGGGCTCCACGATGTTGTCCGCGGTCGTCCGGGTGTGGTTGCGCGAGAGATGAGGTCGTCCCGTCTACGATGGACCGTGCCGTGCGACGTGGCGGCGCCGCATGGTGCATGGGGAAGGGCCCGCCCCGAGAGTTTTCGGGGCGGGCCGCACCGTCAGCGGGGGATGCCCAGGACGCCGAGGGCGAAGTCGGCGTAGTCGGTGGCGATCTGTTCGGGTGTGGCCGGGCCGTCGAGGCGGAACCACTGCGGCAGGGCCGTGCACATGGTCGCGATCGCGCGTCCGGCGGCGCGCGCGTGTTCGGTACCCCGATGCTGCTCGGTGAGCGCGCTGTCGATATCCGCGTCGAGAAGATACTGGATCTCGTTGCGGGAGATCGTGATCCGGCGCCGGTCGGCCGGTTCGAGACTGCGCATCTCGCTGGCGCCGATGAAGGCGAGTTCGCGCCGGTGGGTGTGGAACAGCGCCAGCGCCTCGACGACCCGCGTGACCCGGTCGCGGCCGGTGCCCGCCTCCCGGCGGGCCGCGTCGACCCGCCAGTGCAGCTCGTCCATGGTCAGGTCGAGCGCGCGCACGAGCAGGGCCTGCTTGTCGCGGTAGTGGTGGTACACGCCGGGCACGCTCATGCCCGCGCGCTGCGCGATCGAGCGCATGGTGGCGCCGTGATAGCCGGTCTCGACGAAGGAGTCGATCGCGGCCGCGAGCACCGGATCGATGTCCAGCGGCGGGAATTCGCGCCACGCGCGGGCGTCCTGGTCCGCCGGGGCGGTACCGCGCGGCCGGGGTTCGGGGGCCCGTGCCGTCGGCTCGCCGATCAGCCACTGGGTGGTGGTACCGAGTTCGGTGGCCAGCGATCGCAGGCGCGGGACCGAGACGCCGGTCTTGCCGGTCTCGATCGCGCTGAGCGTGGCGGCGCTGACCTCGATCCGGCGGGCGGTCTCCCGCAACGACAGGCCCGCCGCGGTCCTCGCCGCACGCAGGCGGGCACCGAGCCCACCGTTCGATGTGTTCATGGTGTTCAGGATATCTGAACATAGTGGCCGGAGGGAATCTGTCGATTGACAGCAGTTATCGGGTCGTGTCACTGTCGTAGGCGTCCGATGCCGAGCGAACGTTCGGCCAAGTGAGTCGAGGAGTGGATCCGTGGCGATCGACCTGTCCCAGCCGCCCGAGGTGCAGCGTCTGGCCGAGCGCACCCGCGCCTTCATCCGCGGCCGGGTCCTCCCGCTCGAGGACGCGCACGACGGCGACATCACCGCCGCCGGTGGCGAGGCACTGCGCGTCGACCTGCAGCGCGAGGCCCGCGCGGCCGGGGTGTTCGCGCCGCACGCGCCGACCGAATTCGGCGGCCACGGTTTGGGCATGTCGGACCGCGCCCCGGTCTTCGAGGAGGCGGGCTACTCCCTGTTCGGTCCGACGGCCCTGAACATCGCGGCCCCCGACGAGGGCAATGTGCACATGCTCGCCCACATCGCCGACCCGGAACAGAAGCAGCAGTACCTGGCGCCGCTCGCGCGCGGCGAGGTCCGTTCGGCGTTCGCGATGACCGAGCCCGCGCCCGGCGCAGGCTCGGACCCCTCGGCCCTGGCCACCCGCGCGGTGCGCGCCGAGGGCGGCTGGCGCATCACCGGCCACAAGTGGTTCATCACCGGCGCCGACGGCGCCGGTTTCTTCATCATCATGGCCCGGACCTCGGGTGAACCCGGCGATCGTGGCGGCGCGACGATGTTCCTCGCTCCCGCCGATACCCCCGGCCTCCGGGTCGGCAGGCATATCGACACCCTGGACCGGTCGATGCTCGGCGGCCACTGCGAGGTGTTCTTCGAGGACCTGCTCGTCCCGGATTCGGCGGTGCTCGGCGCGGTCGACCGTGGCTTCGAGTACGCCCAGGTGCGGCTCGGCCCGGCCCGGATGACGCACGTGATGCGCTGGCTCGGCGCCGCGCGCCGCGGCCACGACGTCGCGGTGGACCGGGTGGCTCAGCGACGCGGATTCGGTTCGCGCCTGGGCGATCTCGGCATGATCCAGCAGATGATCGCCGACAACGAGATCGACATCGCGGCGACCCGCGCGCTGCTCACCCGTGCCTGCTGGGAACTCGATCGCGGTGAGTCCGCGGCGAACGCGACCTCCATCGCGAAGACCTTCGCCGCCGAGGCGATCTTCCGGATCATCGATCGCAGCATGCAGATGTGCGGCGGTCTCGGCGTCGCGGCGGACCTGCCGCTGGCGCGGCTCTCGCGGGAGGTCCGGCCGTTCCGGATCTACGACGGTCCCTCCGAGGTGCACCGGTGGGCCATCGCCAAACGCGCGGTGAGCGCCGCCAAGCGAGCGCACAGGGACGCCGAATGAACCTGCCCGGAATGGATATCGACGCGTTGGAGAAGTTCCTGCGCGACAGCGGCGTGCCGGTACGCGGTGACCTGCGCGTGGAACTGATCAGCGGCGGGCGCTCGAACCTGACGTTCACGGCCGCCGACGACGTGTCGACCTGGGTGGTGCGGCGTCCGCCGGTCGCCGGGCTCACCCCGTCCGCGCACGATATGGCGCGCGAGTTCACCGTCACCGACGCGCTCCAGGATTCGGCGGTGCCGGTCGCGCGCACGGTGGCCTTCGACGAGCGGGGCACCGCCCTCGGCGCGCCGATGACCGTCGTCGAGTACGTCGACGGCCGCGTGATCCGCGACCAGGACGACCTCGCCGCCCTCACCGACGAGCAGGTCGCGGCGAGCGCGACCGAACTGGTCGACGTGCTGGCCCGCCTGCACGCCGTCGACCCGGCGGCGGTGGGTCTCGGCACGTTCGGCCGACCCGCCGGTTTCGTCGAACGCCAGGTGAATCTGTGGGCGTCCCAATGGGATCGGGTGAAGACCCGCGAGCTCGCCGACGTGGCGGTGCTGCACGCCGCGCTGGCCGAGGCGGTGCCGAGTACCTCGGCGGCCTCGATCGTGCACGGCGACTTCCGCATCGACAACACCATCCTCGACGCCGCCGACCCGGGCCGGGTGCGTGCGGTCGTGGACTGGGAGATGTCGACCCTGGGCGACCCGCTCACCGATGTCGCGCTGATGTGCGTGTACCGGTCGCCGATCTTCGACCTGGTGCTCGGCTCGTCGGCCGCGTGGACCAGCGACCGCATGCCCACCGCCGACGCGCTCGCCCAGTCCTACGCGGCCGCCTCCGGTCGCGACCTCGGCGACTGGGGCTTCTACCTGGCGCTGGCCAACTTCAAACTCGGCGTGATCGGCGAGGGCATCACCCACCGGGCACTGCGCGGCTCCGGCGCGGGCGCCGCCGCCGAGCGCGCAGCGGAGGCCACCCCGGAGTTCATGGCCGCCGGCCTGCGCGCACTGGAAGGACACCGGAAGTGACCGCGAGCAAGTCCGCCCTGATCACCGGAGCGTCCCGGGGCATCGGCCTCGGGATCGCGAACCGGCTTGCCCAGCAGGGGTATTCGCTGACCATCACCGCCAGGGACGCCGACCGGCTGAACGCGGTCGCCACCGATCTGCGGGCGCTCGGTGCCCCCGGGGTGGTCGCCGTCGCCGCCGACATGGCCGACGAGGACGGCATCGCCCGCCTGCTCGCCGAGCACGCCGACCGGCACGCGACCCTGTCCGCGCTGATCCTCAATGCCGGTGTCGGCACCGCGGGCGCGCTCGCCGACTCCTCGATGAAGCGGTTCGACAAGACCGTCGCGGTGAATGTGCGCGCTCTACTGCAACTCGTCCAGGGCGCGTTGCCGATGCTGCGTGCGGCGGCCGCCGCCGATCCGGCCCACGGCGCGAAGGTCGTCGCGCTGTCCTCGATCACGGGCGTGTACGCCGAGGCGGGCCTGGCGGTCTACGGCGCGGCCAAGGCGGCGATGATCTCGCTGCTCGCCACGCTCAATGCCGAGGAGTCCGGCAACGGCGTCACCGCCACCGCCATCGCGCCCGCCTACGTCGACACCGACATGAGCGCCTGGATCCACGACCGGATCCCGCCCGAGCGGATGCTCGCGGTGAACGACGTCGTCGAGATGGTCGACTCGCTGCTGCGGCTGTCCGCCCGCGCGGTGGTCCCGACGATCGTCATGTCCCGCGCGGGCACCGACGGCTACCGCGCCTAGGCGGGGCGGCGGTCGGGCTCGCTGCGGTAGCGGGCCTGGCCGCCGTCGATCTTCAGCAGTTTCCACAGCGGCCTGGTCACCGGGTTCAGCAGGCCGAGCTCGCCGGCCAGGGCGCGCATGTCGCCGAAGAATCCGCTGAGGATCTTGCGGGAAGCGGGGCTGCGCCAGAACGCGTCCTTGAACACCTCGTCCGGGATGTCGAACTTGGTGGCGAACGACTTCGACGGCTTGACCAGTTCGTCGGCCAGCCAGCGCATGGCGATCGGAAAGGCCACGGCGCAGACCGCGGTGCTCACCGGATTCATCCGCGCGAGGTGGTTGCGCAGGAACTCGTTGGCGAAGGAGATGTGCCGGGCTTCCTCGGCGATGTGGATCTCCATGATCCGCAGCAGCGTCGGCTGGGTCGCATTGCCGGACCGGATCAGGGCCTTCTGATAGTGGTCGATCGGCTCCTCGCCGCCGAGGATGCCGATGAACAGGATGGCCCAGAAGTAGCCGCCCGCGACGCCGATGAACGGCGAGGCGACCCGGAACAGCGGCCGCATGCCCGGCACGTCGTCGCCGATGCGGTTGACCAGTTCCTGGAACATCTGGATGTGGTTGCACTCCTCGGTCATCTCGTGGAGGCAGTACCGGAACTCGGGCGACCCGTTGGGCAGCGCCATCGCGTATTGCATCATCCCGCGGATGAGGATGGACTCGAAGGCCAGCCCGACCTTGGCGGCATTGGCCTGGCGCCAGCGGCCGATCTCGATGCGGCGCTCGAGCGGCAGCGACTGGTACCACGCGGTGGCGCCCAGCGGATCGAGCTCGGCCGAGAGCACCCAGCGCGGGTCGTCCCGGTCGATCGCGAATTCCGGTGCGTCCCAGTCGATGTCGAGGAAGGGGTCGAATCTGCGGTGGACCGACCCCTCCGACAGCGTGAGCAGGGTGTCGGCGTAGTCCGGATCGGCGGCAGCGGTCTTCGAGAACGTCATTGTTTCTCTCCATCGTCACAGGGATCGCCGTCGAGCCGACTCTCCCTGATTTGAATGTAACGCACTGTCTCACCTAAATCCAGGGCTGATTTTTCCGCTCAATCGGCCCGGGGAATCCGGCCGTCGACGTCGGTGAATCCGTACTCGACGGCGAGGTCGGCGACCTTCCACGCGCCGCCGCCGCGGGTCAGCCGAGCGGGGTCGGCGGCCAGCGCGACGACCGCGCGACCGGGGAAACGCGGGGTCTCGGCGGCGTTGAGGTCGAAGGTGCCCTCGCCGGGCAGGGTCACCTCGCGGCGCCCGTTCTCGTCGGCCGGAACCATCTGCAGCAGTTCGGTGTCGACGATCCCGGGCCAGATCGAGACCGCGGTCGCGCCGGTGCCGAGCAGGTCGTGGGCCAGGTCGGCGGTGAGCCGGTCCAGCGCGGTCTTGGCGACGCCGTAGACGGCGTTGTGCATGTACCGCTGGGAGCCGGGGGAGGAGACGTTGACGATCAGCCCCGCCGACTCGATCAGCAGCGGCGCGGCGAACACGCTGGCCACGTAATGCGAGCGGACGCCGATGTCGAAGGTCTCGTCCCAGGCCTTCGGCGGGACGTCCCAGAACTTGCGGCCGAGCCAGCGCGCCGCGGCGGGGGAGTTGTAGACGTTGTTCACCAGCACGTCGAGCCGGCCCTGCTCGTCGCGCACCTGGGCGAAGAGCTTCTCGACCGCCGCGTCGTCGGCGTGATCGCAGACGACGGCCACGCCGTGGCCGCCCAGCGCGGTGATCTCCTCGGCGGTCGCGTGCACGGTGCCGGGCAGCCTGCCCGCGGTGGTGGTGCGGCCGGTCACGTACACGGTGGCCCCGGCCGCGCCCAGTTCCTGGGCGATGCCCTTGCCGATGCCACGGCTGGCGCCGGTCACCACCGCGACCCGGCCGGCGAGAATCTTGGGTGTTCCGCTCATGGCCTCCAGACATTACCGTCAAAAGAGGAACACGTTCTAGAAACGGAGACGGTAGTGGAGCTGACCCAACGATTCCTGGACACCGGCGGCGTCCGGATGCACGTCACCGAGCGGGGGCAGGGGTATCCGGTCGTCTTCTGTCACGGATTCCCGCACACCGGTTTCGTGTGGCACCGCCAGCTCGCGGCGGTGGCGGGCGCGGGCTTCCGGGCCATCGCGCCGGATCTGCGCGGCTACGGCCGCACCGACGCCCCAGTTGATCCCGCGGCTTACACCAACGCGGCGGTGATCGGTGATCTGCTGGCGCTGCTCGACGACATCGGCGCGGAGAAGGCCGTCTTCGTCGGCCTCGACTTCGGCGCCCAGCTCGTGTGGGAGCTGGCACTGCGGGCGCCCGAGCGCGTGGATGCCGTTGCCGTCCTGAACAATCCGTTCTCGCCACGTCCGCCGCGCGCGCCGTCGGAGTACTGGACCAAGGCCGCGCAGCGGCACTTCCTGCACCTGGCCTACTTCCAGGAGCCGGGCGTGGCCGACGCCGAACTGGCCGCGCGTTCCCGCGAATTCCTGGCCAGGGTCTACTACTCGCTCTCCGGCGACTACCACTACCTCGACACCTGGAAGAACCCGCCGGGCCTGGGCTACCTCGATGTCCTGCCGCAGGCCCCCGAGCTGCCCTGGTCCTGGCTGAGCGAGGCCGAATTCGACACCCTGGCAGCGGAGTTCGATCGCACCGGCTTCACCGGCGGCCTGAACTGGTACCGCAATCTCGACCGCAACTGGGCGCTCACCGAAGCCTTCGCCGGTGCCCGGGTGCCGGTGCCCACCTACTTCCTCTACGGCGAGAACGATCCGGACATGGAGGGGTTCAGCGGCCGTGATCCGCTGGCCGTGCTGCGCGCGAACGTCCCGGATCTGCGTGCGGTGGTGAAGGTGCCTGGCGCGGGGCACCTGGTGCAACTGGAACGCACCGACGCCGTCGACGAGTTCCTGATCGCGGCCCTGCGAGATCTCGGCGTCGGTGCGCTGCCGAGCGGTCAGCGCACCCGGTCGTAGACGAGCGCGACCTCGCCGAGTTCGCCCACCGCGTGGTGGGTGACGGTCCACCGGGTGCCGGGCAGGCCGTCGTCGAACAGCCGCGCGCCGCCACCGGCGATCTCGGGGCAGATCAGCAGGTACAGCCGGTCGATCAGGTCGGCCGCCAGCAGGTCCACGATGACGCTCGGGCTGGAGTTGACCAGGATGTCGCCGGTGCCCGCGGTCTTCAGTTCGGCGATCACGTCGGCCGCGGGTGCGTTCACCAGCCGGGTCCGCTCCCACGGCGCGTCGGTGAGCGTGGTCGAGAAGACCACCTTGTCGGTGTCGGCCAGCCACTTCGCGTAGGCACGATCGCGGGGGTCGGCGGCCTCGTCGGCGGCGACGGTGGGCCAGTAGGCGAGGAAGCCCTCGGCGTTGCGGCGGCCGAGCACCGCCGTCGTCGCGTCGGCCCAGAGGCGGGAGAGGTGCTCGCGCGCGACCTCGGTGGTCGCGTAGCGCACGATCGCCGCCGCGTCGGTGGGGCCGCCGGGTCCGTGATAGCGCCCGTCGAGGGTGAGGGCGAGATTGGCGGTCACGGTGCGTTCGGTCATGACTGTGCTTCCTTCGTCGCGGTGCCGCCGATCCGGGCGGCGAGATTGTCGAGAACCTGGCCCCAGCCGGTGCCGATTCCCGCGATGTACGGGACGGCCTCGACGGAGGTGTCGGTGATGGTCAGCCCGAGCCGCAGGCGTGTGCCGTCGCGGACGGGGTCGAGCGTCAGGTCGTAGTGGCCGGTGAACGACACCGCCCCGGACTCGTCGAGGACCGCGAGGTCGAATGCGAGGTGCCCGGGTTCCGTTGCGGCGCCGACCTTTCCCGCCGAGCGGTAGCGGCGGCCTTCGGGGTCGCGATAGTCGAGGACGGCGCGACCGCCCGGCCTCGGTTCGAGCGCGCAGTCGGTGATCGTCATCGAGGGCGGGGCCAGCCACGAGCCCAGCAGGTCGGCCTCGACCCAGTGCCGCCAGACGACCTCGCGGGGCGCGGCCAGGGTGCGATCGAAGGTGAAGGCGCGGCCGTCGGCCCACCGATCCCGTTCGGCGACCGCGGTTTCCGCGTCGATGGCGGCGCGGTAGCGCTCGACCACGTCACGCTCGTCCGCGTTCGCCTCGACGGTCTCGACGAGCAGGCGCAGCGCCCGTTCGAGCCCGGTGAGTGGCGCGGCCTCGAGCGCGTAGACGCGCCGCTGCCCGAGCGGGAACACGGTGACGAGACCCGCGCGGGCCAGCGTCTGGAGGTGCTTGGTGGTCTGCGGCTGCCGCAGACCGGTCAGCTCGGCCAGTTCTCCCACCGAGCGGGGTCGTTCGGCGAGGAGTTCGACGATGCGCCATCGCGCGCCGTCGCCCAGTGCCGCGGCGATCTCGTCCATGCGCAGAAGTATTCCTTGATAGGAATATTCATGTCAAGGAATACTTAGCGGTGATCGCCGATGATCTCCGGCGGGAGGAACATCGTGGCCAGCTGGGCGGCGATGGCGCTGGTGTGGTCGATGATGCGGTCGGCGTCGACGTCGAGGACGCCGGTGCGCCAGGCCGAGAGCAGTTCGATGAAGCCGCCGATGCCGGTCAGGGTGCTCATCCGGATATCGGTCTCGTCGACGCCGGGGCGCAGGTAGGGCCAGGCGGCGGCGATCAGCAGGTCGGTGGCGTCGGTGAGCATGGTCTTGCGGCGCTGCTCCAGCACGGCGCTGCCCGCGTGATCGGCCAGCAGGATGCGGGCGCGACCGCGCGGATCGGCTTGCAACTCGACCGCGCGGGTGATCGCCGCGCGCATGACCTCGAGCGGCGTCCGATTCTCGGTCTCGGCGAGTACGCAGGCCAGATCGGCGAAGACCTCGGCGCACACCTCGTCCCAGACCGCCGCCAGCAGTTCGTCGCGGTCGGCGAAATGCTCGTAGAAGTAGCGGTCGTTGAGGGAGGTCCGCTGGCAGACGCCACGCATCGTCACCGCGGCCCAGCCGTTCTCCAGCCAGATCGTCAGGGCGGCGTCGACCAGGCCGGCGCGTCGCTGCGCCCTGCGCTGGTCGGCGGTCAGCCCGCCCCAGGTTCGTGCCGGTGCGCGCACATCCATGGTTGACAAAGTACTCCGCCGCGAGCCTAATTGGTGTCAGGTGCGGCCAATGGTGGCAGATGCCACCAATTCGAGTCGTACCGGGTCGACCCGGGAGTTGCCATGCGACTGTTTCCCTTCGGCGGACGCCGCCGGACCACGAGCGCCGACGCCGTGGTGACCGGCGCGGGCAGCGGCATCGGGCGGGCCTTCGCCGTGGAACTGGGCAGGCGGGGCGGCCGCGTGGTCTGCTCCGACCTCGACCCCGACAGCGCGGCCGAGACCGCCGGACTCGTCGAGGCCGCGGGTGGGAAGGCGATCGGCACCGCCTGCGACGTCACCGCGATCGCCGAGGTCACCCGGCTCGCCGCCACCGCCGCGGACTGGTTCGGCGGCGCGCCCACCGTCGTGGTCAACAACGCGGGCATCGGCGCGGGCGGCCCGGTGATCGGGGAATTCGCCCTCGACGACTGGCAGCGCACGCTCGGCGTCAACCTGTGGGGCGTGATCCACGGCTGCCACGTCTTCGCGCCGATCCTGCGGGCGGCGGGACGCGGGGCCATCGTCAATGTCGCCTCGGCGGCCGCGTTCGGCGCCGCGCCGCGGATGGCGGCCTACAACGTCAGCAAGGCGGGCGTGCTCGCGCTCTCGGAGACCCTGTCGGCGGAGCTGGCAGGCACCGGCGTCGGCGTCACGGTGCTCTGCCCGACCGGCGTGAAAACCAATATCATGCAGGCGGATTCGCCGATGGACGAGACCGCCGAGCGGCTCGGCGGACTGCTCCTGCGCTGGACCGGCCGCGCGCCGTCGACCATCGCCCGCGCCACCCTCGACGCCGTCGACCACGGCGAGCTGTACGTGGTGCCACAACTCGAGGCCAAGGTGCTCTGGCAGGCCAAACGCTGGATGCCCGCGACCTACACCCGTTCGGCCGGCCTGCTGGAGCGGGTCGTGCGCTGATCCATCACCGAAGGAGATCGAACAATGACGTTCGCCTATCCCGACATGCTCGCCACGGTGCGCGCCAAGCAGTGGGCGCTGGCCGACATCGACTGGGACGCACCGGGTGCCGACACCATCACCGACGAGCAGCGCCCCCGGCTGGCCACCTTCATGGCCGATCTGGTGTGGATCGAACACGTCGGCGCGCGCGGGTTCGCCGCCCTGGTGCACCAGGCGCCGCCGGGCCCGCTGCGCGAGATCTACCGGTACTTCCACGCCGAGGAACAGAAGCACGCCAATGCCGAACTCGCGCTGATGCGCCGGTGGGGGATGCTCGACGGCGACGCGATGCCGGTGCCCAACAAGAACATTCGCCTGGTGATCAGCTGGCTCGACCGCTACGCCGACCAGCTGAGCCTGCCGGTCCTGGGCACCGTCATCCCCTCGCTGGAGACGGCGCTGGACGGCGCGCTGGTGAAATTCCTGCTCGACGAGGTCGACGACCCGGTGTGTCACGAGGTGTTCCGCCACATCAACAACGACGAATCCCGGCACCTGGCCGTCGGTTTCCAGGTGCTCGAACAGCTCGGGGCCGGTCCGATCCGCCGGATCGCCATCGAGACCGCCGGTTTCGCCGTGCGCCCGTCGTTCGTGCTCGGCGCGCTGCTGTACGCGCCGCTGCTGTCGCGGATGTCGACCAACATCATCGCCCTCGGGCTCGACGAGGAGAAGCTGTGGCAGGCGGTGCGCCGCTACGAGAACGTCGGCGAGCGCAGTCCCGCGATCCGGCGGGTGCCGCTGTATCACGTGGTGAAGACGCACGGTAAGGCCACGATTCACCGGCGTCAGCCGTTCCAGTTGCTGGCCGACGTGTCCAACGCCTGCATCGACCGGTTCCCGGTCCGGATGCTGGGCCGCAGGCCGTCCTGGTCCGACGAGCTCACCTACGAACCGGTGGCGAAATGACCACGCTCCGTTTCGCCGAGACCTTCACCGGCCGCCAGCTGCACCGCACAACCTTCGTCCCGCGCCACGAATTCACCGGCAGGCGGGTGGCGATCGTCGGTGGCGGGGCCGCGGCCGCGCGTCTGCTGCCCGGCATCGCCGCGGAGGCCGCGCGGGTGACGGTGTTCCAGACCGACGCGGTGTGGATCCTGCCGCGCGCGCCACTGCCCGGCGCCACGGTCCTGCGCGGGCTGCCGGAGCCGGTGGTCCGCCTGGCCGCGCGGATCAATCTGCGTGTCCAGGTGCGTGATTCGTGGCTGCGGCACCGGCTCACCCCGGACGAGGACGCCGGCGTCGCCGTGCACAACAGCTACTACCGCACCCTGCGCCGACCCCACTGCGCCCTGGTGACCTGGCCGATCGCGCGGCTGGTCCCGCTGGGCGTGCGCACGGTCGACGGAATCGAGCACCGGGTCGACACCATCGTCTACGCCGAGGACACCGGACACGTGGTCCGCGTCCTCGCCCGGCGCGGCCGCACCCACTACTCGCCCGAATTCGCCGGCACGACGAAGGAGATCGCATGACCACCACCGGGATCGACCACGAGATCGTCATCGTCGGGGCTGGATTCTCCGGCATCGGCGCCGCGATCGCGTTGCGCAATGCCGGATTCGACGACTTCCTGATCGTCGACGAAGCCGACGGCGTCGGGGGAACCTGGCACTGGAACACCTATCCCGGTGTGGCCGTGGATATCCCGTCGTTCAGCTACCAGTTCTCGTTCGAGCAGCGCACCGACTGGTCCCGGGTATACGCGCCGGGCCGCGAACTCAAGGCCTACGCCGAATCCTGCGTGGACAAGTACGACCTGCGGCCCCACATCCGCTTCGGTACCACGGTGACCGGGGCCGACTTCGACGAGCGGGACCGGCGCTGGGTGCTGCGCACCGCCGACGGCACCGAGCTGACGGCGCGGTTCGTGATCAGCGCGACCGGTGTGCTCACCCGGCCCAAACTGCCCGACATCCCCGGTGTCGAGGACTTCGCCGGGGTCACGATGCACACCTCGCGCTGGGACCACCGCCAGGATCTGCGCGGCAAGCGGGTCGCGATCATCGGCACCGGGGCCTCGGCCGTGCAGGTCGTTCCCGAGATCGCCCCGGAGGTCGAGCGGCTGACGGTGTTCCAGCGCACGCCGATCTGGTGCCTGCCGCGACCCGATATGCCCCTGCCGCTCCCCGCCCGCCTGGCGCTGAAGGTGCCGGGCGGACGCACCCTGACGCGGCTGGTGAGCCAGACCTACGTCGAGTTCACCTTCCCCCTCGCCGCCCACTACCACCGCTCGCTGCCGACCGCCGCGATCGGCGAACGCGCCGGCCTGGCCCATCTGCGCAGACAGGTGAAGGACCCGGCGACCCGGGAGGCGCTGACCCCGAAATACGCGCTCGGCTGCAAGCGGCCCAGCTTCTCCAACGACTATCTGTCGACCTTCAACCGGTCGAACGTGACCTTGGAGACCACGGCGATCAGCGCGATCACGCCGACCGGCGTGCGCACCGAGGCGGGCGTCGAACACCCCGCCGACGTGCTGATCCTGGCGACCGGCTTCAAGGTGATGGAGTCGGGCAACATGCCGACCTACGACCTGCACGGCGTCGGCGGCCGCGATCTGGAGACCTGGTGGGACGAGAACCGCCTGCAGGCCTACGAGGGTGTCAGCGTGCCCGGCTTCCCCAATTTCTTCTCCATCATCGGCCCCTACGGCTACAACGGCGCGTCCTACTTCACCCTGATCGAGAATCAGACCCGCCACATCCTGCGCTGCCTGCACCACGCCCGCAGCACCGACGCGGAGCGCATCGAGGTCACCGAGGAGGCCAACGACCGCTACTTCCGGGAGATGCTCGCCCGCCGCGGCGGTCAGGTGTTCTGGCAGGACAGCTGCGCCACCGCCAACAGCTACTACTTCGACAAGCACGGCGACGTCCCGCTCCGGCCCGCCTCCACCCTCGAAGCCGCGTGGCGCAGCGGCCATTTCGCCCTCACCGACTACGTCTTCAGCTAGCGGACGGCGCCGCGGCTGCGGGCGGGGCCGCGGCGCCGTGCCGACGTATGCGATGCTCGGGGCGGATGACGCCGGGGGAGCGTCGGAACGGAAAGGGGTGCCCATGCCGATCCACGGTGTGCTCTTCGACGTCGACGACACGCTGTTCGACTACTCGTCCTCGGAGGCGGCCGGGCTGCTCGCGCACCTGCGCCAGGACGGCTCGCTCGACCGGTTCGCCGACCCCGCGGCGGCGGTGGCGCTCTGGCGCGAGATCACCGAGCTCGAATACACCCGGTTCGTCGTCGGGGAACTCTCCTTTCCCGAGCAGCAGCGGGCCCGCGCCCGCACGTTCCTGTCGCGGCTGCGCGGCGTCGCGCCCACGGCGGTGACCGATCCCGACGCGTCGGCCTGGTTCACCGGGTTCGCCGCCCACCGCCGGGCCGCCTGGTCGGCGTTCCCGGACGCCGAGCCGGTCCTGCGGCACCTGGCGCCCGGCTACCGGCTCGGCATCGTCTCGAACGCCGCGGTGCCCCAGCAGCAGCGCAAGCTCGCGGCCGTGGGACTGCTCGACTATTTCGGGGACCGGGTGGTCTGCAGCGAGGAGCACGGCGCGCCGAAGCCCGAGCCCAGCATCTTCCTGGCCGGCTGCGCCGTGCTCGGGCTCGCGCCGGACGAGGTCGCCTACGTCGGCGACAAATACGCGGTCGACGCCGTGGGCGCGCACGACGCGGGCCTGCGATCGTGCTGGCTCGACCGCGCGAACATCCACTCCCACACCGAGATCCGCGACGGCATCCACGTCATCGCCAGCCTCGAACACCTTCCGCCCCTGCTGACGGGATAGGCCCTCAGCTGCGGAAGTCCGCGAAGTCGAACCCCGGCGCGACAACGCAGCTCACCAGGACCTCTTCGTCTGCGGCGGGTCGCGCGGCCTGCCAGTGACCGCCCGGGACCACGTACTGCACCTGCTGACCGGCGTCGACCAGCGGACCCAGGGTCACCACCGTCGCGGTGCCCGGCGCGTCGCCGTCACCACCCAGGCTGAGCTCGAGCGGCCCGCCCCGATGCCACAGCCACACCTCGTCGGAACGCACCGCGTGCCAGATCGAGTGTTCGCCGGGCGGCAGCAGAAATAGGATCCCGGTCGCGGCCGCGCGGGCGCCCGGATAGCCGGCGGGCGCGAAGGTGTGCGCGCTGCGCCAGGTCTCCCGATACCAGCCGCCCTCCGGATGCGGTCGCAGATCCAGTGCCGCCGCCGTCGTCGGCCGACGCAGCACCTGAGTGTGCTGTCCGTCCGGTCCACGCCGCACCCACCGCACGTCCTCGACGGCGGCGACCGGCACGCTCGCGGCGGCCGACCCGAACCCGGGCACGGTCAGCGCCAGCACCTGGGCGGTCGTTGGCAGGGTATCGGCGGCGCGCAGCGCGGCCGCGTCGTCGGCGGCGTGGAGGACCTCCGCGCCGATCCGCAGCCGGTCATCGGCCGACTGCCACCTCTCGCGGGTCGTCACGATCATCAGAGCTGTCCTGCGGTAAAGAGTCGGGCTGTCTCCATGGTGCGCTCCGGCGCGTGTTCGTGCACGCCGGCGACCGGTCGGCTCGCCACGGCAGCCACCAATTGGCGGGGCCCATCAACTGCACGAGGGCGGGGACGAGGAGCATGCGGACCAGCGTGGCGTCCAGGACCAGGGCGATGATCATGCCGAGGCCGAGGAAGCGCATCGGCGTCAGCGGCGAGAGCGCGAAGGCGCCGGTGACCAGCACGAGCAGGACGGCGGCCGCGGTGATGACGCGGGCGGTCTTCACCGTGCCGACGCGCACGGCGGTCGCGGTGTCGGCGCCCGCGCGGTGCGCCTCGGCCATCCGGGAGAGCAGGAACACCTCGTAGTCGGTGGACAAGCCGAAGACGACCGCGATGATCAGCACCAGCATGCCCGCCGGGATCGGCCCGGCCGTGATACCGAGCGGGCCGGCGAGATGGCCGTGGTAGAAGATCATCGTCAGCACGCCGAAGGTGGCCGCCAGGCTGAGGAACGCCATCGCGACGGCCTTGAGCGGCAACATGATCGAGCGGAACGCGACCGTCAGCAGCACCAGGGTGGCCAGCACCATCACCGCGATCATCAGCGGCATCCGCCCGACCGTCGACGCCACGGTGTCGACGGTCGCCGCGGTGTCACCACCCACCGCCAGCGTCGTGCCCGCCGGTGGTTCCAGCGCCCGCAGGGCGTGGACGGCGGCGGTCGCGTCCACGCTGCGGTCGGCGGCGGTGAGGAAGGCGTGCAGGACGACGACATCGTCGGCGCGCCCGACCTGCACGACATCGCCGACGCCGGGGACCGCGTCGACCTCGTCGAGCACGGTGGCGACCGCGGCCGACTGCGGTGGGCCGTCGATGCCGCGGAGCAGCACGGTCGCGCCGCTCGCCGCGGCCGGGAAGGTCGCGGTGAGCTCGTCGACCGTGCGGCGCATCTCGCTGTCGGGCGGCAGGGCGCGGTGGTCGATGTCGCCGAGCCGGATGCCGGTCAGCGGTGCGGCCAGGGCGAGCAGGATCGCGCCGACGACGACGGTGACCACGCCGGGGCGCCGCAGCACGGCGTCGACCACCCTGGTCCAGAAGTGCTCGGTGCGGGTCGTCGGCCTGGCCCGGCCGATCCGGGTGCCGAACAGCGCCAGCAGGGCGGGCAGCACCGTCAGCGACAGGCCGGCGGCCATGGCCACCGCCGCGATGGACCCGATGCCCAGCGACCGCAGCACCGCCTGCGGGAACACGAAGGTGCCGGCGAACGCGCACATCAGCAGCAGCGCCGACAGCGCGACGGTGCGCCCGGCGGTCGCGTAGGTGCGGGCGATGGCCGCGGGCACGTCGCGGCTCTCGGCGTATTCCTCGCGGAATCGGTTGACCAGGAACAGCCCGTAGTCGATGGCCATGCCGAGGCCGAGCAGCGAGGCGATGTTCACCGCGAAGGTGGTCACTTCTGTGGTCTCGGTGAGCAGCCGGATCACCCCCAGGGACCCGGCGACCGCGAGCGCGCCCACCAGCACCGGCAGGGCACCGGCGAGCAGCCCGCCGAACACCAGCACCAGGATCAGCAAGGTCAGCGGCAGGGAGATCGACTCCGCCACCACGAGATCACGCTGCGAGCGCGCGACGATCTCGGAGTTGAGCGCGCTGTAGCCGGAGAGCCGGGTGTCGACGCCGGGCACCCGGAGCGCGTCGGCGATCGCGGGAAAGGCGGCGATGCGCGCGGTGTCGTCGCCGGCGGCGAACACCACCGCCACGGCGTGGCGCCGATCCGGCGAGACCAGGAAGTTCCGCATCGGCGCGGCGGCCTGCCAGTAGCTCTGCGTCGGCCGCGCCAGCAGGGCCGGGTCGATCCGGTCCAGTGCCGCGGTGACCTGCGGCCCGATCTCGTCGACGGTCCGGCCGTCCGGCGCGGTGAAGAGCGCGATCACATCGGGACTCTGCGGACCGAACTGCGCGGTGACCGCCCGGTCCACCAGCGCCGACTCGCTGCCCTGATCGGCGAAACCCCCGGCGCTGAGCCGCTGGGTGACATCGGCGCCGAAGGCCGCGCACAGCCCGATGAATACCACGACGACGGCCAGTACCGCCCGCGGCCGGGCGGTGACCAGGCGGGCCAGCACCGTCACAGCGTTCGATCCAGCCGGGCCGGTGCCGATTCGAGCATCTCCACGATCCGGTCGAGCAGTGCCTCGAGCCGGGCCTCCACCCCGTCGCCGTTGCGCGCCGACACCGTCAGATCGGTCCGGCCGTCGAATTCGGTGAGCCCGAACAGCAGTGGCATCGCGACACTGTGCTGGGGCAGCACATACAGCCCCGTCGGCCGGAAGCCGGGCACGGCCAGCTCGTCGGCGGTGAAGCGGCCCATGTGGGACACGGTGGCCGAGGCCAGGTTCCGGCCGAGGCGGGCACCGAGCCAGTTCGTCGTGTGCAGGACACCACGATTGATCGGGTCGGGCACCAGGGTGATCCGGGTGTTTGCCAGCTGGTTCAGCTCGCGTCGTTCGCGCAGGCCGGTCGTGATCTGCTCCTTGATCGACGTCCAGTCGCTGCCGGACTCGATGTCGAGGAACAGCGGCAGGGCCAGATTGGCGGTCGAGCGCAGCGCCGGATCGTGCCTGCGCAGGTCGACCGGCATCATGATGCGCGAGGTCCCCGGCGTCTCGGCGGCCAGCAGCGCGCAGACCCGGGCCAGCGCGCCGGGGGCCGCGGCGTCGATTCGCCGGTGCCGCAGCAGATGTCGCGCCACACCGCGTCGCTGCCTGCCGCGGCCGGTCGCGCTGCGGTAGCGCGGCACCATCGCCGCCGGCTTGCCCGGCGCCCCGACCCGGTCCACGAGTTCCTGGTCGGCCACCGGGTCGAGCTGGGGGATCGGGTCCTCCCCGCGCAGCGCGCGCAGGACGTTGGTCACCCACAGCACCATGCCCATGCCGTCCATCACGCCGTGGAAGACCCGGAAGACCAGCGTCACCGGCGCGCCGGTCAGCAGCAGCACCTCGACCGTCGTCTCCGGCGTCGGGCCGATCGGGCTGGTGAGCACCGGGTCGGACTCGAGGACGGTCGCGGGGAGCACATGGCCCGGCACCACCCGGACCGCGGGCGCGGTGCCGGCGTCGACCCAGTCGGTGCCGCGACGCACCAGTCGCGCGCCCGGGGTCACCGTCGCGGCCAGCGCCACCGCGCGGCGCAGCCGGTCGGGGTCGAGGTCGCCGTCGCCGGGGACGACCAGCTGCATGAGGAACGGCGGCGCCAGGTCGCGCATGGGGAAGTACATGCGCTCGGTCGTCGAGATCGGGCGACGGAAGGGACTGCTGCCGTTCATGATTGCCTCCGGTACTTCGGTCGTGCGGTGACTTACCGCAGGTCCCTGGTGAGCGTTTCGATGCCACCCTCGGCATCGAGCCAGGTGAGGAATCCGGCCAGCCCGGTGTCGCGATCGATGACCGGCGTGTAGCCGAGATCGCGGCGGGCGGCGCCGGTGTCGTAGGTGGCACTGCGGGTCATCAGCGCGACGGCGTACCGCGACAGCGGCGGCGACCAGCGGGTGGCCACGGCCGGGATCCGCCACACGGCCTCGACGGCCGCCACGACGGCGGTGAGCACGCGGCGGTTCGGCCTGCGCGAGGGCGGCGCGTAACCGAGCCCGGTCGCGACCGCGCCGAGAAACGCCCACACATCGGTCTTCTCGGCATCGGCCACGAAATACGCCCGGCCGCCGACGGATTCCGCCGTGAGCGCGAGCACGCACGCGCGCACGATGTTGTCCACGTGGCACAGCGACGCCTCGACCGTGCGGCCGTAGGACAGATCGGGCAGCGACCCGGTCGCGGTCCGGCCGAGCAGCCGCACGATCGGTCCCGAACGGTCACCCGCGCCCCAGATCGCCCGCGGCCGCAGCGCGACGGTGGTGAAGCTGTCGGTGTTCGCGGCGAGCACGGACCGTTCGGCGGCGGCCTTGGTCTCGGAGTAGAAGTTCAGGTAGCGGTGCGGGTAGGGCAGTGCTTCGTCGACGTCGAGCTGGTCGCCGCCGTCGCGGTCCATCAGCGCGCTCGGACTGGACACGAAGACGAACCGGGCCGCGCCACCGCGCCGGGCCGCGTCGAGCAGCGTCTCGGTGGCGGTCACGTTCTCCGCCCAGAAGCGGGCCCTGGTGCCGCGTTCGTCGACCCGGGCCGCGCTGTGCACCACGACGTCGATGCCGGCGGTCGCGCGGGCCAGCGAGGCCGGGTCGGCGAGGTCGCCGTACACGACCGTGACCCGCTCGCGGGCCGGGCCGAGATCGTCGAGCACGCTGGTGGGCCGCACCAGGATCGATACGTCGTGGGCGCCCTCGGCGACCAGCGCGCGCACGAGCGCGCCACCGAGGAACCCGGACGCGCCGGTGACCAGGACCTTCATCGCTGTGACTCCTGCTTCTTCGCCGCCCACCGGGCGAGTTCCTCACGACCGATCTTGGCGTTGTGCCGGATGTCGACCGGGAACCCGGGATGGACGAGGAACTCCGTGACGGGCGCCGTGATCTCGAATTCCACGGCGCGGGTACGCAATCGGGTCAGGGCGGCGGCCGGATCGGCACCCGGTTCGAGCTCGACGCACAGCACCGGCCGCTGGATACCGCGCGCGCCGAGGCCGACGAGCGCGGTCCGCGCGACCCCGGGCACCACATTGAAGACCTGCTCGACCTGCACGGTGAACATCGGCCCGCGCGCGGTCTCGACGCGCTGACTCTTGCGCCCGCAGAACCAGATCCGGTCCTGCTCGTCGATCCAGCCCAGGTCACCGGTGCGGTGCCAGGTGCGGTCGCCGTCGGCGATCTTGCCCGCCACGTTGGCCGCCGCGGGCCAGTAGTAGCGGGTGCTGACATTCGGGCCGGTGACGACGATCTCGCCCACCGCGCGTGGCCCGGCCGGGCGAACCGCCTCGTTCCAGTCGGCCACCGGATCGTCGGTGATGGCGAGCAGGCGCACCTCGACCCGGTCGGCGGCGCGGCCGATGCAGGTGCCGTCCCCCTGGTGGGCGCGCTCGACCAGTCCGTCGAGCAATTCCCTGGACTCGATGGTCGACATCGGCAGCGCCTCGGTCGAGCCGTAGCCCGCGTAGATCTCGGCGTCGGGACTCAGGACTTCGCGCAGCCCCGCGACACACCAATCCGGCACGGGCGCACCGCCGGAGAACACGCTCGACAGCGTGCTCAGCGCGGCCGGGTGCGCGCGCAGGTGCTCGAGCAGCGGGATGAGCAGGGCGGGGGAGGCGAACATGGTGCGCACGTCGAAGCGGTCGATCGCGTCCACCACGTGCGCCGGATCGGTCGACCCGACCTTGCTCGGGATCAGCGGCGGCAGCACGCAGCGCGCGCCGAGCAGCAGATCGAGCACGCCCACCAGCGGCAGGGTGATCAGCGAGGTCCCCGGCGGGGTCCCGCCGCGGGCGGCGTGCACCTGCTCCACCATCGCAGCCAGATTGCCGTGGGTCAGCTCCACCGCCTTGGCCGGACCCGTACTGCCGGTGGTGAATCCGATGATCAGCACGTCCTCGGGCGCGGCGGCCACCCGCTCGGGCAGCGGGCCCGACGGTGTCCGGCCCCAGGCCCGCAGCGTGGGTCCGCCCCAGAACCAGCGGCGTCCCACCGTCAGCGTGGTGCGCACGCGACGGAAGCTGCGCGGGAACAGCACCCGCAGCGCGTGCGCCGGGGGAATCCCGATGAACGCCTCCGCCTCGACCGCGCGCAGGCAGTGCACCATCCGGCGCACCCCCATGCCCGGGTCGATCACCACCGGCACCGCGCCGATCTTCAACAGCGCGAACAGGATCGCGTACAGCTCCGCGCTCGGCAGCACCAGCACGATCGTCCTGGTCCCGCTGCCCACCCCCGACCCGAGGAGCTGCTCGGCGATCGCGTCCGACCACAGATCCAGCTCCTGATAGGTGATCCGCCGGTAGTCGGGCAGACCGGCGGCGGTCTGCCCGTCGGGGTAGATCACCGCGGCCCGATCGGGTTCGGCCTGCGCGAAACGCCGGAAGTCGTCGATGGTCCGCCAGTAGGTCGCCGTCGTCACGCGGTGGTCTCCGCGGGTAGCCGGTACAGGGTGGCGGCCGCCGACGGACCCGCGCCCGCCGCGACGAACAGCACGTGGGTGCGGCCGGTCAGTGAGCGCTCGGCGACCGCGCGGTCGTAGGCCAGCGGCAGCGCGGCGGTATGCGGGTCGCCGTCGGTGAGGTCGGGCGTGCGCACCGCGTCCTGGTCGATGCCGAGGGCGTCGGCGAGCCGCTTCGGGAAGTGCGGGGTCGGCGTCGAGGCGATCAAGGCCAGGCCGGCCGGGTCGATCTCGGCGGCGGCCAGGGCGGCGCGCGCCGCGTCGCAGGCGACGGCCAGGATCCGGTCCTCGAAATCGGCGTCGCGCTCGATGGTCATCAGGCTGCGGCCGATCGCGCCCATGGTCGCGGTGTCGACATAGGCGACCTCGGCGGGACTGCCCGTCGACCGCGCGGAGTGCACCGGCCCGAACCCCTCCGGGCCGTCGACCTGCTCGAGCAGCAGCGCGGCACCGGCGGTGGCATAGGGGAATTCGGCGTCGGCCGTGCCGCGGGTGAGCGAGGGATGGGTGTCGCCCGCGACGACGAGCACGTGCTCGGTGCTGCCGGTGGCGAGCACCGACCCGGCGACCCGGACGGCGTCGAGCACCCCGACGGCGCCGTTCATCAGGTCGAAGGAGAACGTCCGCGGATCGTCCCTGGTGTAGTCGAGGCCGATGCCCGCCGCCTTCTGGATCAGCGCGGAGACCGCCGGTTCGACCGTGTTCGAGTCACGGAAGATCCCGGTGTTGATCAGCACGCCCACCTGGTCGGGCCGGATATCGGCTCGCTGCAGGCATTGCCGCGCGGCGCGGCCGCTGTGCTCGACGATGCTGTGGGTGTCGGCGGCCCTGCTGGCGCCGGTGGCTCGGATACGCACGCCCATGACGAACCTCAGACCTTCAGCGAAGAGATGGTGGTGGACAGGAAGCCGGCGACGACACCGGAGGCGGCCGGAACCATGAGGAGCTTGGACCCGGTCTCGATGCGCTGCTCCGACAGCTGGTCGTGCAGCACGATGAAATGCGAAGTGGTCGAGGTGTTTCCGTACTTCTCGATCACGTTCAGGTCCGGCGGCATCGGGGTGCCGAACTCGCGGGCGGCGACGCCGTTGATGTACGGCACGGCCGCCGCGCCGAACTGGTGATGAATGATGTAGTCGAACTGCTCGTCGGCGAAGGTGCGGCCCCGCTGTTCGAGGAAGGTGCCCTGCGCGTCCGGCCACAGCATGAACCTGGCCTCGTTGTGCATCTTGCGGTTGTCGGTGTAGAGCGCGACACCCGCCGACTTGTCGCTGGGCATGCCCAGGCACAGGTGCGAATGCTCGGCGGCGGTGAACAATTCGACGTAGTGGATCATGTCCGCCTCGTCGACGGCCTGGTCGAGCACGACCGCGCACCCCGAGTCGCCCACCGACAGCGAGGCGAACTGCAGGTCGTACTTCTCGGAGATCTCGTTCACGGCGGTGTCGGCGATCGGGGTGATCGACTCACCGCTGACGACCATGCCGTTGCGCACCACACCCGCCCGGATCATCCGGTCGAGAATGTAGGTGCCGGTGAGCATTCCGGCGCAGGCGTTGGACACGTCGAAGGTTATCGCCGCGTCGGCGCCGAGTGCCTGGGCGATCGTCGAGGCGAACGAGGGCTCCATGTACATGCGGGTGCCCTGGTTGCTGCGGGTGATCGAACAGGAGATGATCACGTCCAGTTCGCTCGCGGCGTAGCGCGACCTGGTCAGGCAGTCCTGCGCGGCGTGCACGGCCAGCGCGAACGAGTCCTGCATGGCGTCGGGCGCGGTGTCGCGCACGCGCCGTTCCTTGATCCCGGTGATCCGCTCCAGGTCGAACGAGGGCGGTACTTTCAAACGGGAAATCAATTCGGCGGTGGAGACGATATTCGACGGAAGATATGCGCCGATCGACTCGAAACGTGAATGCAACACGTGAACTCCTCCAACGTCTGTAAGTGCGCCTGGGATCATTTCCGACCGTCGGTGGGACGGAACCCTACCGGAGAAAAAGCATTCGCCCGGAAGCGATCTGAACGGCTGTGGACGGACGCACGACCATCGATGCACCTATGTGTGACCGAAAGTCTTGGCTATGTGGCTATCGCTGGAGAAGTGACGTCGACCAGCGGTGATGCAATCGTTTACGGCGTATGGGCCGAGGGTGGCTATCGCTCCGGTGCGCGGTCGCGGGCGGGTCGGGTGCCGCGTCGGCGAGGGTTCGGAGTGAGGGACCTCACGAATGAACTCCGGACGGAATGTATCGCCGGGACCACACCTTTTGTCACCGGGGCAAAATGGCGGCCGGTAAGTTTGTCGCGAGAGGAAAACCCGCCGCGCCGACAAACTCTGTGGCCCAGCACACCATCGGCGGCGTAGCCTCGTCGGCACCGTACGGGCGCGGCCCGGTGGCAGCTGTCCTGACCATCGGCCGCGCGATCAGGAAGGGGCTGCCGCGTGACCGGGTCGCTGCCACAGGTCATCGTTCTTCTCACCGGGATCCAGGCCGCGGGGAAGTCGACCATCGCGCAGATGCTGGCCGAGCGGCTACCCCGCTCGGTGCATGTGCGCGGGGATGTCTTCCGGCGCATGGTGATCAACGGCCGCGAGGAGATGGCGCCGGAACCGTCCGAGGAAGCCGTGCGGCAGTTGCGCCTACGGCACCGGCTGACGGCGGCGACCTGCGACGAGTACTTCCGGGAGGGCTTCACGGTGCTGGCCCAGGACGTCGTCCTCGGCGAGCACCTGCCGGAGCTGATCGAGCTGATCCGGCATCGGCCTCTGCTGGTCGTGGTGCTCACGCCACGGCCGGACGCCATCGCGGCCAGGGAGGCGGCCCGGGGCAAGGACGCGTATCACCGGTGGACCATCGACCTGCTCGACGATGGTCTGCGCAACCACACGCCCCGGCTCGGGCTCTGGCTCGACACCTCCGAGCAGACGCCGGAGCAGACCGTCGAGGAGATACTGGCGAGGGCGTGGACCGAGGCCGCGGTCGGCTGATCAGTGGGCGGCGGAGCGCAACCCCGCCAGCCGCCGATGCGAATCCAGCCGTGCCGTCCGATCGAAAGTGCTCGTGTGGACGAGGATTTCCTCGGCGCCGGTCTGGGTAATCAGTTGTCCCAGCGAGTCGGCGACTTCGGCTTCGGAACCGTGGATCTGGTCGTCGAGTGCCCGCTCGAAGAGCTCACGCTGCCGGGCGGTCATCGTCGTGGCGTCGATCTCCTCGGGGGAGAGCAGCGCCGGGAACTCGCCCCGGGTGCGTGCGTACGCGCTCGACCACGCCTCGGGGAGCAGGAGCCGGTGTGCCAGCGCGGTCGTGTCGGCGATCATCACGGTCGCCGACACGATCACATAGGGCTGCTCGGCTCGTGCCGACGGCCGGAACTCGGCGCGGTAGCGCTCGATCGCCCGCACCATCGCCGCCCGGTCGCCGACCTGCGCGATGACCAGCGGCAGCCCGAACCGGGCCGCCCGCTCGGCGCCCGAACCGGTCGCCAGCACAAAGGTCGGCAGGTGCGCGCCCTCGGCCGATCCGGCGTGCACGCCGAAGCGGCCCGCGTCGAAATAGTCGAGCAGTTCGCCCAGGTCGGCGTCGAAATCCTCGGCGTCGGCCCGATCGTGGGCGAGCGCCCGGCGCACACCGTCGGTGAAGCCCACCGAGCGCCCCAGACCCATATCGATCCGCCCGGGGAACAGCGATGCCAGCACACCGAACTGCTCGGCGACGACCAAGGGCTGATGATTGGGCAGCATGACACCGCCGGTCCCGACCCGGATCCGAGCGGTGGCCGCCGCGACCGCCGCGACCAGCACCGTCGGGGCGGTGCCTGCGACACCGGGCACGCTGTGATGTTCGGCGACCCAGAACCGGTGATATCCCCACCGCTCGGCCAGCTGGGCGAACTCGACGGTGTCGCGCAGCGCGTCGGCGTGAGACTGGCCACGCCGGACACGCGAGCGATCCAGGATCGAGAGGCGGGTCGCCTCGGGTATCGGGGTCATATCCCTGTCAACGCCGCGTGTCGCGGGGGATTCCACGGCGGGTCGCGGCTTCGCAAGATTCGATCGGCACCAACGTTGGACCAACCTTGCCCACCCATAGTGTCTGGCGACCCCGACAACCGAGATCTTCCCGAGGAGTGCACCATGCCTTACCAAGCCGGGTCCGGACGCCGTGAGCGGCCTCCGCACGTTCATGCCGCGAACCACCGTCATCGAGCCATCGACACGACCGAGGACGCCCGTCACGTGCTGCAACTGCTGACCGCCATGCACGGACCCGTCGTCCTGTACCTCCCGCCCGACTCCGACGGTCACACCCCGATCTGTGTGCGCCGCACCGACTTCCACGCCGGCGACGGCGACGTCCTGGCGGGCCAGACCGCCTGGCACACGGAATTCTGGCTGGCCGAACGCTTCCACGTCGGGCTGGAGGACCTCGACGTCGGCATCGATGTCCGCAGCGCGCCCGCCGCCGATCGCCGGAGTGCCTCGCTGGAATCCTCGTGCGGCTTCCGCTTCACCCTGCGCATCGAGAGCGCGCAGGCGACGACGGACCTCGTCGAGGAGGCCTCCTAGCACTGCGACGACCGACGGGGGGTTGTCGGTGGGTGTGGTTACCCTGCCGGGATGGTCGGACTGGACCCGGCGTTGCGCCGGTTGACGCGGGATGTGGGAAAGCTGCTGCAGCCGTATGGTTTTCGTGGATCGGAAGCCAGATGGACGCAGGTGGCGGCGGGTGGGGTGGCGTCGGTCGGCCGCGGCCGGGTCCAGCGGAGCTGGACCGACGGTCAGCAGGAGGTCCGATTCGGGCTGGAGGTGAACGCGACGCCGACGGCGTGGTGGGAGTTCGGCGACTGGTGCAGGCAGCGGCTGGGTGGTCCGCCCACGACGCTCGCGGACGCGACCGGGCCCGGACTCGTCGAACTGCGGGGGATACCCGCCGAATGCACCGAACCGTGGTCGCTGCGCGTCGATCCCACGGTCGACGGACAGCAGGTACGGCAGTCCGACATCGAGGCGCTGCGCGCGGAACTGCCCCGCCGGGTCCACGTCTACGCGCGCCGGGCACTGCGCTTGCTGGAGCCGGACCGCTATCTGGACGAGTTGCTCGCCGACCCCGATCCGGGGCTGCGCACCTGGGAAGCGGTCGTGGTGTTGCTGGCCGAGCGCGGCCCGGGGGACCGGCTCGACGAGGCGCTGGCGCGGTACGAGACGTGTCTTCGGGCCGAGGACGCCCAGCTGGCGCCCGTGAATGCCCTTGCCTACGTGCGTGATCGCGTCGCCACCGCCTGAATGCCGCTGTCGCCGAGTCCCTGCGACCTGTCGGGTGTACCGGTAGCATCGCTAACCGAATCGGAAGGTTCAGTCCAGCAGTATGTTTCGATGCGATCGCCTGCATTGGGGTCCGGGAAACACCGGTGATCGAGAGGTTCATGGTGGAATCGGTAGCGAGTCGGTTGGTAATCGATACAACAGGGGAAGACATCCAGGGGGAGAGCGCGCGCATCCGGGAGCAGGGCCCGGCGGTGCTGGTCGAGCTGCCCGGCGGGGTGCCGGCGTGGTCGGTCACCGACCAGGCGCTGCTGGAGAAGCTGTTGACCGATTCGCGGGTCTCCAAGGACGCCTCGCAGCATTGGCCGTCGTTCGTCGCGGGCGAGATCCCGCCCGACTGGCCGCTGTTCCTATGGGTCGCGGTGTCGAACATGTTCACCGCCTACGGCGCCGACCACCGCAGGCTGCGCAGGCTGGTGGCGCCCGCGTTCACCGCACGCCGCACCGAGGCCATGCGCGAGCAGGTCGAGCGGATCACCACCGACCTGCTCGACGCGCTGGCCGAGACCCCGCCGGGTGAGGCCGTCGATCTGCGGGAGCACTTCGCCTATCCGCTGCCGATCCAGGTGATCTCGGAGCTGATGGGCGTGCCCGAATCGCTGAACCCGGGCCTGCGGACGTGTGTCGACGGCATCTTCGACACCACGCTCACCCCGGAGCAGTCCCAAGCCAACTACCTGGAGATGTACCGGATCCTCGGTGAGCTGGTGGCCTTCCGCCGCGAGCACCCCGGCGACGACATCACCAGCCTGCTCATCTCGCAGCGCGATGAGGACGAAGGCGGCGCGCTCACCGAGGAAGAACTGATCGGCACCCTGCTGCTGGTCATCTCGGCCGGTCACGAGACCACCGTCAACCTCCTCGATCAGGCGATCATCGCGCTGCTCACCCGGCCCGCGGTGCTCGCCGAGGTCACGGCGGGCACGATCACCTGGGCCGACGTCGTCGAGGAGACGCTGCGCTACGAATCGCCGGTGGCGCACCTGCCGTTGCGGTTCGCGGTGTCCGACATCGACATCGACGGCGTCCACATCGCCCAGGGCGAGGCGATCCTGGCGAGTTACGCGGGCGCGGGACGTGACCCCAAGCGGCACGGCGAGACCGCCGACGAGTTCGATCCGACCCGGGCCGACAAGTCCCACATGGCGTTCGGCTACGGCGTGCACCACTGCCTCGGCGCGCCGCTGGCCCGGCTCGAGGCGCTGGTCTCGCTGCCCGCGCTGTTCGAGCGTTTCCCCGCGATGAGTCTGGCGGCGCCGGTCGGCGAACTCGGCACCGTGCCCAGCTTCATCTCCAACGGGCACAAGCACCTGCCGGTGCGCGTGCACGGCGAGTAGCCGGCGCTGGTCCCTGCTCGGACACCCGAGCAGGGACCACGCTCACCGCGTCGGCGTCGCGAGCGGCGGCGTCCTCGGGAATCGCACCGGCAGGGCGGCCAGCGCGCGGTGGAACGGCCCGGGACGCCAGACCAATTCGGCCTCGGGCACCGCCAGCTCCAGTTCGGGCAGGGCGTCGAGCAGCTGATCGATCGCCTCCTGCGCGATCAGGTAGGCGGGGGACTTGGCCGGGCAGCCGTGCGGGCCCGTGCTCCACGCCAGATGCGCCCGGTTGTCCAGGAAGTCACCGCTGCCGATCGAGGGATCGTTGTTGCACGCGGCCATGCTGATCACCACCGGCTGGTGGGCGGGCAGCCACACATCGTCGACCAGGATGGGCTGGCGCGGGTAGGTGGTGCAGAAGTTGGCCATCGGCGGATCTGTGTAGAGCACCTCGTCGAGCGCGTCGCGGGTGGACAGGCTGCCACCGAGCAGGCTGCCCGCGAAGCGGTGATCGGTGAGCATCAGCCGGATCGTGTTGAGGACCAGGTTGAGCATCGGCTCGATCCCGGCGCCGTACATGGTCAGCAGCTGGTTCATCAGCTCTTCGTCGTTGAGCTGCTGCGGGTGCTGCACGAGCCGGGTGGTGATGTCGTCGCCGGGGGTGGCCTGTTTGAGCCGCACCAGGTCGTAGAGCGCGTCCTCGAGCATCTGCGCGCCGCGCACCGCGGTGTCGCCGCCCTCGAACATCTGGGCCATCCCGGTGGCGACCCGTCCGCCGATCTCCTCGGGGACGCCGAGCATGGCGTTGATCGTCGCGAAGACGACCGGGAACGCGTACTGGCTCAGCAGATCCGCCGTGCCGTCGGCACAGAAGCCGTCGATCACCGGCATCGCGATCTGTTCCACGGTCCGGTGCAGCCGATACAGGTCGACGCCCGCCAGCCCGGCCACGGTCACCTGCCGGTACCGGACGTGTTCGGCGCCGCTGGTGCGAATCGCGTTGGGGCGGTAGCGCATCATCGGATACACCGGGCAGTCGACGGGGATCTCGCGCTGCCACATCCGCGGATCCGCCGGGAAATGATCGGGATCGTTGAGAATCTGTACCGCCGTGCGATAGCCGATCACCAGGGTGGCCGGCACACCGGGCACGAGATCCACCGGCACCAGCGAGCCGTAGCGGTGCCGCATGGCGCGATAGGCGCTCTGCGGGTCGGCCGCGAATTCCGGCGAGTACAGCGGGACGCGATCCTGGCCGTCGCGCGAGTCCGGTGACACCGGGCAGCGGGCCGGGGCGAGGTCGAGCGGAACGTCGAGCGGCACCGCGGGTTCTCCTCTCGGTGGTACCAGGAAGGGCGTCGGGTCGGCCGTCACGCGGGCGACCGATCGCCGCGGCGCGGTGCCGTGCCCAGTTCGCGGCCGACCCGGGCCGCTAGCTCGTTCATCCGGTGCGCGACCAGGGCTAGGTCGACGTCGCTGCTCGTCGCGACCCCGAGCAGGGTGCCGGCGCCACCGGCGGTGATCAGCACCATGCCCTCCTCGTACTCGGTCATGTTCTGGCGCACCGGATTTCCGGGCTTGCCGCAGAACTCGCCGAGCGCCTTGCCCAGGGACCGCAGTCCGGAGGCGGCGGCAGCGAAACGCTCGGCCTCGTCGCGGGTGACACCGGCGGAGTGGGCGATGCGCAGCCCGTCGTCGGACAGCAGCACCGCGAAGCGCACACCGTCGAGCTCGAGGTCGTCGAGTAACCAGGCGAGCCGGTTGGTGCTGTCTGCGAGGGGAGTGCTCATCGGATGTCCTGCCCTTCCGTCGATTGCGCGGCCGCGGCGCGGCCGTGTCGGGAACCGCTGTGCCAGGCGGCGGCGAGTTCGGGCCTGCCCGGTGTGTCGGCGGTGTTCGCGCGGTCGTCGAGCGGGGCGACGTCTCGACGCCTGCGTTTGGGGAGCCCGCCGGTGGTCCGGCTGTCGGCGAGATCGTCCGGCGCCGGCGCGGCGGGCAGCGCTGCGGCGGGCCGGTGCCGACCGGTCGTCTCGGTCGCGGCGGCGAGCGCGGGCTGTTCGCGCACCACGGGTTCCGGGTCGATGGGGCGTGGCTCGGCGACGACGAGCAGCGCCGCCGGGATGAAGACCATCGCCCGCGTTCCGCCGTAGATGTTGGGCCCGTCGACATAGGCGGCGAAGCCGTAGCGTCGGGCCAGCGCGGCGACACCGGGGAACCCGACGCGGGGTGACGGGCCGAGCGAGTTGATGTCGACGGCGCGCTCCCCGGAGAGCACCTGACGCGCCTCCTCCATCTGCTCCTGGCTCATCCGCACGCCCGCGTCGTCGATGATCAGCGTGACGCCGTGATGCCCCTCCTGGAAGGAGATGTCGACGAACGAGGACGGCGGCGAGTAGCGCAGCGCGTTGTCGAGCAGCGTGGCCACGGTGTGGACCAGCGGTTCGACGGCCCGGCTCACGATCACCTGATCGCAGTTGCCCGACCGGATCCGCAGGTAGTCCCGCACCCGGCTGGTCGCGCCGCCGATCACCTCGTCGACGGTCTGCTGCGGCCAGCGCCTGCCGGGCAGGCCGCCGGAGACGATGACGTAGGACTGCGCCTGCCGGATCATCTGCTGCACGGTGTGGTCGATCCGGCTCAGGATCGCGTAGACCTCGTCGTTGCGGTTCTCCCGCAACGCGTTGCTGACCACCTGGCCGACATCGGCGCCGAGGCTGACGACGGTGGTCCCGAACGAGCGGACCGCGCTGTTGGTCGCCGCGCGCGCGTCGCCGGCGACCTGTGCGCGGGTCGCCGCCTCGGCCGCCTCGACCCGCGCGGTGGCCCGTTCCTCGGCGGCCGCTTCGACGGCGGCGGTGGTGTCGTGGCGGACCTGGCGCAGGTCGGCGGCATGACCGACCGCGATCCTGGCCACCTTCTGCGCGAACGGCGAATCCTGGAGCAGGGCGGGAACTTCCGCGGTGACGATCGGTTCGGTGTGCTGGCGGATCGCGTCGGTGATGCGCGGCAGGGTGAGCTCGGCCAGCCGCGTCATCGCCTCCTCGTGGGCGTAGAGCTCACGTTCGGCCGCGTCGAGGCGATGGCGGACGCGGCGTTCGTTGCGCAGCGCCAGGACCGCGACGGTCACCGCGCCCAGGAGCACCAGAGTGGCAAGAGAGAACAGGAGCACCGCGATTGTCGGAGTCATCGGTTCCTTCGTCGTCACCGACCGAAGAGCCCACGTGGCCGGCACCCCGCCGGTCTCTCCGGCGAGCCGCGTCGCCGACGTTCACTGTCCGAAGTGGTTGTACCGCTGCACCATTCGAGACGAACATGTGCGAACTCGGTTCCTGCCCGAGCTCGCTGCCCTGCGCTGTCCGGCGATCCCGGACACCCTAGCAGTGCTTTGTTGGACTATCGAAATGTGTTGACGGCGGCGGGTATTCAGCGCACCGGCCAGATCGGCAGGCGCAGTGCGGCAGCGGCCGTGGCGGGTACCACCGGACGCTCGGGTGCGATCGGCGCGATGCGCTGGTAGGGCGCTCCGGCCGGTGGCCGCGGGTCGGGCTCGCCGTTGTTGGGCCACAGCGCGGCCGCGCGCTCGGCCTGGGCGGCGATCGTGAGCGAGGGGTTGACCCCGAGATTGGCCGAGATGGCCGACCCGTCGACGATGCTCAGGGTGGGATAGCCGTGCACGCGGTGGAACGGGTCGATGACGCCGGTCGCCGCGTCGGCCCCGATCACGCACCCGCCGAGGAAGTGCGCGGTGACCGGAACGCCGAACACGTCGGGCCAGGTGCTGCCCGGGGTGGCGCCGAGTTTGCCCGCGACGCGGCGGGTGGCCTCGTGGCCCGCCGGGATCCAGGACGGATTCGGCTCGCCGTAGCCCTGTTTCGAGGTGAAGCGGCGGCCGAACAGGCCGCGCCGGGTGTAGGTGGTGATCGAATTGTCCAGGCTCTGCATCACCAGCAGGATCAGGGTCCGCTCGCTCCACCGGCCGGTGCGCAGCAGACGCGGCGTCAGCAGCGGATGCCGCAGGGCGGTGAGCAGGACCCGGGCCCAGCGCGGTGCGCGATGACCGCCGTCGACGAGGTAGGTCTGCAACAGGCCCATCGCGTTGGACCCCTTGCCGTAGCGCACCGGCTCGACGTGGGTGTCCGGGGTCGGATGGAACGAGGAGGTGATCGCCACGCCCGTGGTGAGTTCGCGCTCCGGGTCGACGGTGGTCCGGCCCGCGCCGAGAATGGCCTCGGAGTTCGTCCGGGTCAGCACGCCGAGCCGGTCCGACAGGCCGGGCAGGACGGCCTGGTCGCGCATCCGGAACAGCAGGTTCTGGGTGCCCCAGGTGCCCGCCGCCAGCACCACCTGCCGCGCCGACAGCGTGCGGCGATGCTTGCGTACCCAGGCGCCGGTGCGCCGGGTGTCCACGCGCCAGCTGCCGTCGGGTCGCGGGCGGATCGCGTCGACGGTGGTCAGCGGAAGTACCTGCGCGCCCGCCTGTTCCGCCAGCCCGAGATAGTTCTTGACCAGGGTGTTCTTCGCGCCGTGGCGGCAGCCGGTCATGCACTCGCCGCACTGGAGGCAACCGGTGCGGTCGGGTCCGGCGCCGCCGAAGTAGGGATCGGCGACGGTGCGGCCCGGCTCGCCGAAGTACACGCCGACCGGCGTCGGGACGAAGGTCTCGCCCACGCCCATCTCCTCGGCCACCTCCCGGATGACGGTGTCGGCGGGGGTGAGATGCGGATTGGTGACGACCCCGAGCATCCGGCGGGCCTGGTCGTAATGCGGGCTGAGCTCGTCGTCCCAGTCGGTGATGGCGGCCCACTGCCGGTCACCGAAGAACGCCGCTCCCGGCTTGTAGAGGGTGTTGGCGTAGTTGAGTGAACCACCGCCGACCCCGGCGCCCGCCAGAATGAAACAGTCGCGCAACCGATGCACGCGCTGGATGCCGAAACAGCCCAGCCGCGGGGCCCACAGGTAGCGGCGCAGATCCCAGTTCGTCGCGGCGAAATCGGCATCGGCGAAACGGCGGCCCGCCTCGACGACCCCGACCCGGTAGCCCTTCTCGACCAGCCGCAGCGCGGTGACGCTGCCGCCGAAGCCGGAACCGACGATCAGCACGTCGAAGTCGAACCCGGCCGCGGTGCCGTCGGTGGTCTGTTCCAACACCGTCCAGACACTAGGGCCCGGATGTCCGCGGAATGGAAACGTCACAGGTCGTTGGACGAATTCACCATGGCGGGCCGGCCGATCTGTCACGTGGAACAGCGCGCGCGGCCACCGCGCGATGGACGGTTCTCCTATTCTGGGGAGCGCTTCAGCTCCCGGGCGTGAAAGGGGGAGGTCGAGGAATGCCGCCCAAAGGAACCCACCGACGGAAGCAGCCCGGTCAGCTTCGCCGCCAGCCCTCGCAGGATCGCGCGAAGGAGACCCGGGATCTCATTCTCGACACCGCCGCGGAACTGTTCGGCTCGCTCGGTGTCGCGCAGACCTCGACCAATCGCATCGCGGCCGAGGCCGGGGTCAGCATCGGCACCCTGTACCGGTACTTCGCGGACCGCTCGGTCATCGTCGACGAACTGCTCGATCGCCTGCTGGCCGATCTCGAACAGGGCTTCACCGCCCGGGCTTTCGAGTTCTCGGGCTCGGGTGGCGACGCCACGGCCGAATACTGCACGCGGATCGTCAGCGAGATCCTCGGCATCTTCAGCGACATCCTGGTCGCGAATTCGGCGTTGCTGCGGGCCTTGATCGGCGGCGTGCAGTTCTACAGCACCGGGCTGCCGCAGTTCGAACAGCGGCTGCGATTGCTCGTCAAGGTGGTGCTGATCCAGGGACTCGGGCCCGCCGATGACGGCTACCTCGACACGGTGACCTTCGTCTTCATCAATACCGGTTTCGCCGCCGTGGTGCGGGCCGCCGCGGTGGAGGTCTCCGCGCCGGAGCGCGCCGACGCCATCGCGATGACGGCGCGCATGATGGGCACCTGGCTGGCGGCCGAGGTCGCCGAGCGGGACCGGGCGGACGCTCAGGCCGCGCGCATGGCGCGATAGACGGCCGCGCCGACGAAGGCGCCCAGCTCGTCGGGCTCCCACCCGGATCCGTCGGTGAACAGGGTCCGCACCGCGCCCTCGCCTGCCGAGACCCACAGTTCCACCAGGGCGGGGAGCTTGTGCTCGGCGTCGGCGGTGCCCCAGGCGTGCAGCGTCGGGCGCAGGAGTTCGGTGCAGCGCGCGATCGCCAGGGTCCGGCCCCGGCCGAAGGACGCGGCGACCGCGGGATCGGGATTGCCGTAGAGCAGCCGCCACGCGGCGGGCCTGCTCGCCACCTTGTGCAGCAGCGCGCGGTAGCCCTCGACGAAGACGGTCTCGTCGGCGTCGGTCGTGCGCGGCGGCAGGACATCGAGCACACCGGAGACCAGGAACGCCTCCTCGCGCTCGATCAGCGCGTCGATCAGCTGGACCCGGTCGGGGAAGCAGGCGTAGACGACCGGCCTGGTCACGCCCATGTGTTCGGCGATCGCGCCCATGGTCACCGCGGCGATGCCCTCCTCGGCCGCGATCGCCAGCGCGGCGTCGAGGACCTGGGGGCGCCTGCGCTCGGGCCCGAGATGTGCCGCCCGTTCTCGCCGCTGAACGGCCGACTCGCTTCCCATCGGTCCACGATAGCAACCGCCGACAGGTTCCTACACTGTTGTAGAAAAATGCTACATTGATGAATGAAGCGCCCGACAACGCTGGACGCCCGCACGAGGAGCCGACGATGCCCCAGGTCCTGTTCAACCCGAAGAACTGCGATTTCGCCCAGTTCGACCCGGAGACCCGCAGGCTGCTGCACGCGGTCGTCGACTGGTTCGAGGCCCGCGGCAAGGCCCGGCTGCTCCAGGACGACAAGGAACAGGTCTGGCCCGCCGACTTCCTGGACTTCGTGAAGCGCGAGCGCCTGTTCGCGACGTTCCTCACCCCGGCGGCCGAGGCCGACGGCGATCCGGACAAGCGCTGGGACACCGGCCGCAATGCCGTGCTCAGCCAGATCTTCGGCTTCTACGGCATGACCTACTGGTATGTCTGGCAGGTCACCATCCTCGGGCTGGGCCCGATCTGGCAGAGCGGCAACGCCGCGGCCAAGAAGAAGGCGGCCGCGCAGCTCGATTCCGGCGAGATCTTCGCCTTCGGGCTCTCGGAGAAGGAGCACGGCGCCGACGTGTACTCCACCGACATGATCGTCGACCCGCAGCCCGACGGCGGGTACTCGGCCACCGGTGGCAAGCACTACATCGGCAACGGCAACCTGGCCTCGATGGTGTCGGTGTTCGGGCGCCGCTCCGACAAGCCCATCATCGACAGCGCGAAGGCGCTGACCAGCAAGCCGACCGAAGCGGATTACGAGGGGTATCTGTTCTTCGTCGCCGACAGCCAGCACCCGGCCTACAAGCTCCAGCGCAATGTGGTCAACAGCCAGATCTACGTCGCGGCCTTCGAGCTGGACAACTACCCGGTCGCCGAGGCCGACATCCTGCATCGCGGCGAGGACGCGTTCCACGCGGCGATGAACACGGTGAACGTGGGCAAGTTCAACCTCGGCTTCGGCGCCATCGGCGCCTGTGAGCACTCCTTCTACGAGGCGATCGACCACGCGGAGAACCGGATCCTGTTCGGGCACAAGGTGACCGAATTCCCGCAGGTGCGTTCGCTGATCGCCGACTCCTACGCGCGCATCGTGGCGATGAAGCTCTACAGCGAGCGCGCGATCGACTACATGCGCTCGGCCTCGCCGCAGGATCGCCGCTACCTGCTGTTCAACGCCATCGAGAAGATGTCGGTCACCCGGCAGGGGCAGCGCGTCATCGAGGATCTGGCCGACGTCATCGCCGCGCGCGGCTTCGAGAACGACATGTACTTCCCGGTCGCCATGACGGCGATGTTCGGCCTGCCGCGACTCGAGGGCACCGTGCACGTGAACATGGCGCTGTCGCTGAAGTTCATGGCCAACTACATGTTCCATCCGGCCGACGCGGGACTGGCCGCGCTGCAATCGATTCCCGGCGCCGCGGTAGCCCCCACCGGTGCCGCGCGGGCGGTCACCGGCGCGCTGAGCTGGTCGAGCCGCAAGCTGGCGCCGCGACTCGGCGCGGTGGTCAAGCCGCTGCGCGCCGAATTCGCCAGTGCCAGTTACGCTCCGGTGCCGACCCGGCGCGACACCGCCGACGACGAGTTCCTGTTCCGGCAGGGTCCGAGCAGCGGCCTTGGCCGGATCCGGTTCGCCGACTGGCGCCCGGTCTTCGAGAGCTTCCGTGCCGTGCCCAACGTGGCGGTGTTCCTCGAGCAGGTGCTCGCGCTCCAGGGCCTGCTGGCCGCCGCGGCGCCGACCGCCGCCCAGCAGCAGGACGTCGACTTCCTCTTCGCGCTCGGCGAGCTGTTCACCGCGGTGCCCTACGCGCAGCTGATCCTGGAACAGGCGCGCATCGACGGCACCGACCCCGCCGTGCTCGACCAGATCTTCGACGGCTTCGTGCGCGCCTTCTCCGCGAACGCGGTGACCCTGCACAACAAGCCGACCGCGACCCCCGCCCAGCAGCGCCGCGCCCTCGACCTCGTCCGCAGGCCCGTCCACGACGGGACGCGCTTCGACCGAGTGCTCACCGAGGCCCGCGCACTGGCGGGCACCTACCGGATGAACCCCTAGCCGGAAGGCGCTGTCCGCGAACGTGAATTATGTTGCTGTGCAACATTATTGCTAGGGTTCGTGGTGGTGGTGTGGCCGATGGATCCCGCAGACCCGTTGCGCCGCACCACCTCTGGGGAGACAAGGATCAGGAGCCGGTGGGGACCGGGTCCCAGTGCCGCAGGATCCAGCGGTTCTTGCCGAGGGCCTTGGCCGTGTAGAGACAGTTGTCGGCGGCGGTCATCAGGTCGCGGGGCTCGGCGCCGGCGATCCGGGAGACGATCGCGCCCAGGCTGATGGTGATCTCGATCTCGTGGTCGGCGACGACGAAGGGTTCGTCGACGGCGGCGTGCAGCAGGTCGACGGTGCGCTGGATGCGCGCCGCGTCGGCCGGGGGCGGCAGCACCGCGATGAACTCGTCGCCGCCGATGCGGGCGAGCAGATCGGTCTCGGGATCGAGGCAGGCCTGCAAGCGGGCGGCGACCTCGATGAGCAGGCTGTCGCCGACGGTGTGGCCGAAGGCGTCGTTGATCTCCTTGAAGCCGTCCATGTCCAGCGCGCACACCGCGGCGACGTCGTCCGGCGCCGCCGCGGTGATCAGCGTGTCGAGATGGGCGAGCAGGTGCCTGCGGTTGGCCAGCGCGGTGAGCGGGTCGTGGTGGGCCTGCCAGTGCAGGCGCTCGGTGGTGGTGCGGCGCTCGGTGGTGTCCTCGCCGAAGCCGAGCAGATAGAGGCCGCCGGAGGCGGACACGCATCGGGTCACCGTCCAGCTGGCCCAGCCCTCGGTGCCGTCAGGGCGCTCGTACTCGCCTTCGATCCGGATGGTGCCGGTCTCGGAACGCTCGAGTTCGCCGTGGACGCGTTCCCTGGCGTGGTGCACCTCCTCCTCGGCCAGGTCGAAGCCCGAGGTGCCCTGGAGTTCGGCCAGTGTCTTGCCGGTCAGCCGTTCGAAGGCGGGATTGGCGTTGATGATGTTGCCGTGCGCGTCGCCGATGGAGATGGCGATGGACGCGTGCCGGAACGCCGTCTCCAGCCCCTCCGTGGCCGGGGCGGCCGCGTCGGCCAGCGTGCGGGCGAAGCCCTGCCCGAAGCCGCCCGCGACGATGCCGAATGCCGCCGGGCCCGCGCTCGCCGCCTCGCTCATCGCCTGCAGGATCGGCATCGACCGGGCGATGGCCACCGGGTCGGCGCAGCCGAGGTCGTGCACGGCGGCCCCGGCCCGCTGGGCGACGACGGGGTCGGGATGTCCGGTGGCGAGGGTGGTCAGCAGCCGCTCGGTCCATGTCTCGAGCGCGGTCACGAGGCACTCCGGCGGTGCGGCGTCGACAGTGGCGGTCAGCTGCGCGGCCCAGCGCGCGGCGAATGCGCGGGACATGTCGGCTGACCACCTCCTGACCGAGTGGGATCGGCTACCAGCTATGGGCTGGCAATCGAACCTACCACCTGCGGAAAGTGCCGAGGCCGAGGTTGGCGAACTCCAGGTCGATCGTCCGACAAGTTCGCCCGGACGGCCGGTCGACCGCCGGTCGGCGGCCGCCCGGCGGAGTGCCCGGTACCGGTCGGATCGGTATCCGATCAGCCCAACCGGCGCAGGGCGCGCTCGGCCGCGTTGACGCCACACATGCCGTGCGCGCCCGGTCCGGGCGGGGTCGCCGCCGAGCACAGGTAGTGGCCGGGAATGCCGATGTCATACGGCTGCAGGGTCTTTCGTGGGCCGAAGAGCAGCTGGGGGATGTCCTTGGCGCCGGTCATGATGTTGCCGCCGACATAGTTGGCGTTGTAGCCGGCGAACTCCGTCGTGGTGCGGGTGGTCGAGCCGACCACGCGGTCCCGGAACCCGGGCGCGAAGCGTTCGATCTGGGCGATGATCGCCGCGGTGGCGTCTCCGGTGTAGCCGTGCGGGACGTGGGCGTAGGTCCACACGGGGTGCACCGAGCCCACCGACCGCTGCGGATCGGCGAGATACTGCTGACCCACCAGGACGAACGGGCGCCGGGGCAGCCGACCCGCGTGGATGTCGCGTTCACCCGCGGCGATCTCGGCGAACGAGCCGCCCAGATGCACAGTGCCGGCGCGCCGCGCCGCCTCGGCGGTCCACGGGACGCCGCCCTCGACCGCGAAGTCGACCTTGAACGCGCCGGGCCCGTAGCGGAAGCGCCGATAGGCTCGGGCGATCCGGGGCGGGAGGCGGTCGCCGACGATCTCGGCCACCGCCGTCGGCGCGACGTCCCAGACGGTGATGTCGGCGATCGGCAGATCGGCGAGCGAGCGCACCCGCACGCCGGTCTCGATCTTGCCGCCGTGGTCGGCCAGCGCCGCCGCCATGCTGTCGGCGATCCGCTGTGATCCGCCGACGGCCACCGCCCAGCCGTAGCGGTGACCCGCGGTCAGGATGCCCAGCCCGATACTGGCGCTCAGCGGCCGCTCGAGCGGATGGAACGCGTGCGCGGCGACCCCGCCGAACAGCGCCCGGCCCGGCTCGGTGCGGAACGCCTTCGCCAGCAGCGCGGCGGGCGCCGTCGCGGGAATCCCGAAGCGCGCCAAGCGGAGTGGATGCCGGGGCAGCCGCAGCAGCGGCCGCATGATGTCGGTGCCGGTCTCGTCGTAGCCGGCGACCGTCCGCTCGAACAGGGTGCGCCACAGCCGTTCGTCCGCGCCGAGGCCCGCGGCGGTCTCGGTGACCGACCGGTGCAGGACGCCCGCGCTGCCGTCGTCGAGCGGATGCACGCACTCGAGGTCGGCCCACGCCCAGCGCAATCCGTATCGCTCCAGGTCGACGCGTCGCAGGAACGGCGACCCCACGGCCATCGGATGGATGGCCGAGCAGTGGTCGTGCAGCAGGCCGGGCACGATCGCCTCGCTCGAGCGGGTGCCGCCGCCGATCGTGTCGGCGGCCTCGACCACCGTCACCGTCACGCCGGCCATGGCCAGGGTGACGGCCGCGGCCAGGCCGTTGGGGCCGCTACCGACCACTGTCGCCGTTGTCATCGACTCGTCCTCTCCTACTCGGCCGACTGGGCCACGGTGTCGTGCTGCGGGGCGATCGTGGTGACGTCGTCGCGTCGCCAGGTCACCCGGTGCGGGATGGGGCCGTCGGGCAGCCACGGCAGCGCCGCCACCGCGTCGGCGACCTCCCAGGTGCCGCGTTCGAGGACCCCGAGCGCGGCGTCGACCACCAGGTACCGCTGCGTGCCGCGGTGGATCGGCTGCGACTCCACCCACACTACGATCCATTCTCCCGGCGCGAACCCGACCCGGGCCTGCACCGCGGCGATCAGGTCGAGACCGTGCAGGTGACCGTCGCCGAAGTTGAACCCGATCAGTGAGTTGCAGGCGAACTCGGCCTCGCGCACCGTCCAGCTGTCCAGCGCCGGAATGTGCTTGTACAGCAGGGAGAACAGGCCGCGGCCCTGACTGTGCATCGACCGCCAGGCGATGGTCTGCTGCATGGTGATCTCGGCGACCGCCGCCGGGTAGCCCATGGCCAGCAGCTGGTCGATCTGGTTGTCGGCGGGCCGGTGCGCGATGGTGTTCAGCTTCGCCTCCGCGCCGGGGGCGAAGGCCCACAGCGCCGAGGCCCAGTTGCCCGCGTACTGGCGCATGGACGGCAGGAACGAGACCAGATCCGGGCGCAGATTGCCCAGCACCGGGAAGAACGCGAGACCCGCCGCGATCGCCACCGTCAGCCACGGGGAGGACATGTCGAACACGCCGTAGCCGTCGGCGTTCGGGAACCCGAGGAACAGGAACACGGTCAGGTAGGCGAACAGGATGTTCCACTCCAGCGGCACCGCCAGCGGGAAGGTGGAGGTGATGAACAGGTGGAAGATCACCATCATGGCGACACCGGCCAGGTTGAGCCAGTGGTTGGTGGTGAACAGCAGCACGATCGGGGTGACCACCTCGACGGTGGTGCCGCCGACGTGGGCCATGAACGAGGCCAGCCCCGACGGGCGGATGTCGTGCGGGAAGTCGCGGTAGTGCGCGCGCTTGAGCGAGCGGAACGGCATCGCCGGGCTGTTGGACACCATCGGCGGCACCACATTGGTGAAGTGCTTGCCGAACTTGGACACCCCGGCGCCGACCCACACGATCACGATCAGCAGCTTGGCCGCGATGATCATGTCGGTGAACGGCAGCACCGCGAAGAACAGCAGCGCGGGCAGGTACTGCTCGCCCCGGGCCGCCAGGAAGATCGTCTTGTCGCGCAGGCCGCACAGCACGTACAGCACGATCGGGGCGACCAGCAGGGCGGGAGCGACCAGCCCGGACGTGTTGTCCGGCAACGCCGCCAGCAGCGAGGCGGTGGTCTTGCCCGGTGCCAGCAGCGCCACCAGCAGGGACGCGAGGAAGCCGAGGTAGAGGGCCACGTCCAGCAGGGTGCGCGAGTCACCGTCGGTGAACGGCACCCGATGCCACGGCCGCAGGCGGATGGCGCCGCGCCGGGCGAAATACAGCGCGCCGCCGGTCATCGGCTTGAACTTGCCCGCCAGCGGCCCCCACGAGCCCGCGACGCCGATGGCCTCGAGCAGGACCGTCCACAGCACCAGCTTCTGGTAGACGATCGGCTGGTTCCACCACTGCGCGACATCCCAGAACGGCCCTGTGCCCGAGGTCGCGGTCGCCAGCACGACCCCGCCGAGGACATAGACCACCAGCAATTTCAGGATGTAGATGGTGTGGATCATCTTCGGCGTGCCGAAGCCGTATTCCGCCCAGTGCAAGGCCAGCGTCCGAACACGGTCGCGCAGTGGCAGATCCAGAAATGTCTCCGTATCCACCGGCGGGAAATCTCCCGTCTTGAAGCCCATGGCCCGATTCCTTTCTTCCCGCTCGCGGACGCGGCGGACCGCGACCGAAAGTCCGACTTTCGTTCGAATTGATGTGTGGCGCAGTGGTGTTCAGACGCGCGTAGCGAGTGCCCGCAATTGCTTCTTGTCGATCTTGCCGACCGGATTGCGCGGCATCTCGGCCGTGAGCACGATCGCGACGGGCACCTTGAACGCGGCCAGTTCCGCCCGGCAGTGCTCGGTCAGCTCCGCGGCGGTGATCCTGGCCCGCGGCGCGGCCACCACATGGGCCACCGGTACCTCGCCGAGCACGGCGTCGGGTACCCCGACCACCGCGGCCTCGTGGACCGCCGGGTGCCGGTAGAGCGCGTTCTCGATCTCCTTGGGGTACAGGTTCTCCCCGCCGCGGATGATCATGTCCTTGATCCGGTCGACCAGCACCAGGTAGCCGTCGGGGTCGAAGTAGCCGACGTCGCCGGTGTGCAGCCAGCCGTCCACCACGGTGGCGGCCGTCTCGGTGGGTTTGCCGAGATAGCCCCGCATGACATTCGGTCCGCGGACGACGACCTCCCCGGGTTCACCGGGCGCCACCAGCGCGCCGTCGGGGTCCATGATCGCCACCGCCTGGCCGGGCAGCGGCAGCCCGACCGTGCCCGGTTTGCGCTGTCCCGCCACCGGATTCAGGGTCGACGCGCAGGTGCCCTCGGACAGGCCGTAGCCCTCCACGATCGGCACGCCGTAGCGCTGCTGGAAGCGGTCGATGAGCTCGGCGGGGGTGGGCGCCGCGCCGCAGATCGCCAGTCGCAGCGAGGACGCGTCGGGGCGCTCGCCCTCGGGCTGGGCCACCAGCATCGCGTAGATCGCGGGCACCGCCGAGAAATAGGTGGGCCGGATCCGTGCCACGGCGTCGAAGAATCCCGACGCGGAGAACTTGCCGGCGACGGTGGTGCGGCCGCCCGCCAGCAGCGGCGACAGCACGCTGACCACGATGCCGTTGACGTGGAACAGCGGCAGGATCAGCAGGCTGTGGTCGCTCGCGTCCAGGCCGAGCGCGCCGATGATCATCGTGCACATGGCGGCCAGGTTCTCGTGCCCGAGCAGCACGCCCTTGGGCCTGCCCGTGGTGCCGCTGGTGTAGATGATCAGCGCCAGGTTGTCGACGGGCGCCGCGGCGGCGACCGGGCCCGCGGACCGGGCGAGGTCGTCGACCGCCAGGGTGACCCCCGCGCGCCCGGGTTCGCCGATCACCACCCCGGCGCCCGAATCCTCGATCTGGTACCGGATGTCGTCGTCGGTCAGGCCGGGGTTCACGGGCGTGACCGCGGCGCCGAGCCGCCAGGCGGCGAACAGGACCACCACGAGCTCCACCCGGTTGGGCAGCACGACGGCGACGACATCGTCGGCCCGGACACCCGCCCGGTGCAGGATCGACGCGGCGGCCTCGACCCGCGCGTGGAACTGCGCGTTGGACAGCGTGGTCGAGTCGTCGGCCAGCGCGGGTCCGTGCGGGTCGGCGGTGGCTCTGACCTCGGGCAATTCGGCGATGTGTCGCATGATTCCTCACCGGAGACTGATGTGATCTGGATTACATGTCTCAAGGTAGGGCGCGGATCCGGCGCCGCCTACGGGCCCGCAGCCCAGCAATGCGACGCGGTGTTGTGCCCCGGGCACAAACGGCGCCGTCCGCCCCGGCACCGGGGGTACTGTCTGCGCCCATGGCCCCTGACAACGACCCCCTCGTGCGGACGGTGGCGGGCCGGATCAAGGCGGACCTGGACCGGCTGGCCCCGACGATGACCTCGATGTTCACCGAGGTCATCCCCGAATTCCGGCACGACGACGAGGTGCGCAGGCTGATGGTGGCCAGCACCGAGTCCAACCTCGCCGCCATCCTGGACATGCTCACCCTGGCCATCGGCATCGACGACGTCACCGTGCCGCCCGCCGCCGCCGAATACGCCCGCCGCTTCGCCCAGCACGATCTGTCGCTGGAGGCGCTGCTGCGGGCCTACCGGCTCGGCGAGCACATGTTCGTGCAGTGGACGATGACGCTGCTGACCGAACTGAACCCGCCCACCGACATCGCTCTGGCCGCGGCCGCCCGCATCGCCGACATCGTCAACAGCTATATCGACCAGGTGATCGAGGGCCTGATCGACATCTACGAGAGCGAACGCCGCCGCTGGGACGCGCGCACCGACGCCGCCCGCGCCGCCCAGGTGCGCGCGGTGCTCGACGCCGACGATCTGGACCTGGCCTCGGCCGAGCAGATGCTGGGGGTCTCGCTGCGCGGCTGGCAGCAGTTCGCGGTGCTGTGGACGCCACCGGGCACCCGCGATCCCGGCGCGATCCTGCGGGCGGGCATCGCGCTGATGGCCGCCGCGACCGGCAAGACCCCGATGACCGTCGAGGTCGACGACTACAGCCGCTGGGTGTGGATCTCCTCGGCCGGGAAGCCGGTGCTCGACACCGACGGGCTGGTCCGCGGTCTGCGCGCGCAGCCGAAACTGTCGGTGGCGCTGGGGGATCCGGCCACCGGTCTGGACGGCTTCCGGCAGACCTGCCGCGACGCCCAGCGGGCCCGCACCGTCGCCCTGGCCACCCGGACGCACGGGCTCACCGGATACGCCGACGTGGCGCTGTCGGCGCTGTTCACCGACCGGGTGCCCGAGGTGCAGGAGTGGGCGAGCCGGGTGCTGGGCGGGCTGATGGGGAAGGACGAGACGGCCGCGCGGTTGCGCGACACCGTAAGGGCGTTCCTCGACGCGCGCGGCAGCTACACCGATGCCGCCGCCCGGCTGCACGTGCACAAGAACACCGTGCACTACCGGGTGCGCAAAGCCGAAGAGCTGCTTGGTCATCCGCTCACCGAGCGCAGACTCGACCTCGAGGTGGCTCTGCGGGCCTGCGCTCAGCTGGGTCTGCCGAAGTCGTGATCCGGGCGTGATCCGCTGTGAATGCCCACAGCGTTGGGCCGATCCGCGGGCGGATTCGGTCAGGGGCGCCGATGGTGGAGGGATGGGAACGCGATTCCCCTAACCGAACGACGCACTACTGGAGTATCGGAATGAACGCACCGGACGACCATCGGAAAAGAACAGCGCGGGAATGCCTGCCGAGCGCCACGCGCCGGAATATCGACTCCTATATCCGGTCGGAAGTCGCGAGAATTCACGAGAATTGGCTCGACGACGCCGAATTCACGACATCGGCCGCCGATCGCGCCGCCCGCGTCGACGCCGAGGCGGCCGAGCTCACCGGCCGGGTGGCCGTCGCCGAAGCGGCCATCCTCGACGACCTGCGGGCCGACTGGCGCGCGATCCACGGCAGCGGGCTCCCCGCCGCCCGGACCGTCGCGGCCCTGCGCGGCACCGCGCGCGAGGACGCCCGCCATGCCGTGCTGTGCGAACACCTGTATCCGCGGGTGTCGCACGAGATGCTCGCGGAGCGCCGCCGCGCCGAATACGCGGCGGCCGACCGTCGCCTCAACGCCGCGGTCCACACCGACCTGCACCGGTGGCGGCGCCGGGCGGTCCACCCGACCGCGCCGACCCGCGCGATCGTGGCCAGGACCTGGGGCACCATCCGGTCCGCGGAGTTCCTGGTCCTGGCGCACGCTCTCGTGCAGACGCGCGTCGAGGACGGGCTCCCGGTGCCGGTGACACCGCTGGATCCGCTGACCGAACAGCTCACCGACGCGATTCGTGATCAGTTGATGGCCGACGGTCTGCTGCCGGTCTGAGGGTTCGCCGGGATCGGGCGGCGGGCTCGAGTTACCGTGACCACACCACGACGAGGTGGTGTGGGGAAAAGGAGGCATCGCGGATGCCACGTCTCGATATCGGTGGAACGTCGATCGCCTACGACGAGGCGGGATCGGGGCCACCGGTCGTCTTCCTGCACAATCTCGGCGGCGATCGCACCATCTGGCGGGCACAGTACGACGCGCTGCGGTCCGCGCACCGGGTCGTCGCCGTCGACCTGATCGGCTACGGCGAATCGGAGGCCCCCGACGCGGGGTACACCCTGGAGAACTACCTCGCCATGGTCGAGGCGGTCTTCGCCGAACTGGATCTGCGCGAGGTGACGCTGGTCGGGCACTGCTTCGGCAGCGCGCTGTCGCTGCTGTTCACGCAGGCGCGTCCGGACCTGGTGCGGTCGCTGGTGCTGAGCAGCCCGCTGACCCCCGCCACCGTGAAGCCGACCAGGACCGGCTGGGCCGCGCTGCTCGGCAAGCATGTGCGCCTGGACTCGCTGCTGTCGATGGTCCGCATCCCGGGTCCGCTCGCCGGGCTCATCGTCGCCGAGCAACTCGGCGCGGGTGGCGCCCACACCGACGCGACCGCCCGGCATCTGCGGGCGAGCTGGACCGAGCCGCGCAGGCTGATGGTGACCGCCGCGATCGCCCGCGAGATCCCGCGCCTGGCCACGCTCGACGAGTTCGTGCCGCCCGAGGATTTCCCGCCGATCACCACGATCTGGGGCGCGCGCAACCGGGTGCTGTCGGCGCGCGCGGGCGCGGAGCTGAACCGGACGCTGCGGCCGGTGCGCGAGATCGTCGTCGACGATGCCGGGCATCTGGTCATGGTGGAGGCGCCCGAGACGGTTACCGCCGCGGTGCTGTCGGCGATCGAGCACGCCGACCAGCAGGGCTGAGGAGTTTCGCCGGTGGCAGCGCCACCGGCGAAGACCCACTGACTCAGGCGATCTCGGCGGGCGCGGACAAGGCGGCCTGCATGGCGACGCCGTCCACGTAGGTGTGCTTCTCCTTGACCGCGCCGTCCTCGACGAGCACCATGTCCGCGATATCCACGTCGACGGTGCCGCCGGTGACGGAGGTGCCCGACAGCTTCCAGCGCACCACCCAGAAGTCGTCGCCGACGCGCAGGTCGACCTGGGTGAAGGTCAGGTCGGGGACCAGGGCGAAGGTTTCCGCCGCGGCGACGCGGATCTCGTCGCGTCCGTGCGCGGGCGCGCCGCCGGAATGCAGGTGGAAGATCGAATCGGTGGTGTGCAGAGCGACGATGCGATCGGGGTCGCGGTCGGCCCAGCAGGCGTGGTAGCGCTCGAACAGATCCTTGGTGGCATCGGACATGTGGCCGGCCCCTTCCGAGATACAAACAGGATGACTGTATGTTCCCGGAGCGGGGGTGCCCGGTCAAGGGGGCGAAGGGCCTCGATCCGCCATGGCGGCGGTGCTGCCCTAGACTTCGACGTCGCCATGAACCCTGATCGCCGAACCCAAGCCGAGCGCTCGGCCGCCACCCGCGCCGCGGTCGTCCGCGCCGGGCGAGAACTGTTCGGGCAGTTCGGATACGGCGCGGTGAGCACCATCGCGGTCGCCGAGGCGGCGGGGGTCAGCCGCGGCGCGCTCTATCACCAGTTCGCCGAGAAGAAGGATCTGTTCGAGGCGGTCTTCGAGGACCTCGAACGCAGCCTGGTGGAGGTGATCGCCACCGCGGTCGCCGCGGCGCGGGCCGCGGATCCGATCGCGAGCCTGATCGTCGGCTGCCTGGCCTGGTTGCAGGCCTCCACCGCCACCGAGGTGCGGCGGATCGCGCTGCTCGACGCACCGGCGGTGCTCGGGTGGAGCCGGTGGCGCGAGATCGAGTTGCGGCACACCATCGGCCTGGTGGAGAACGCGCTGGCCGGGGCGATGGCCGCCGGGCGGATCAGGAAGCAGCCGGTGCGGCCGCTGGCGCTGGTGGTGGTCGGCGCGCTGGACGAGGCGGCGCAGTACCTGGCGAACTCCGACGATCCCGAGGCGACGACGGCTGTCCGGGGCGTCATCGAGCAGCTCATCTCGGGCCTGGCGGTCGACTAGGGGAGTGCCGCCCCGGGGGTTGATAGGTTAGCCTTGCCTAATGGCTATCGAGACTGTGTCCCGTCCGACCATGGTCTACGCGCCGCTGCGGGTCCGCCGCGCGGTGCGGCTGACCCCGCGCATGGTGCGTGTCACCCTGGCCTGTCCGGACCCGGCCGCCCTCGGGGACACGGGACCGGATCAGTACACGAAGCTGTTCTTCCCGCTGCCCGGTCAGCGGCGTCCCGTCGTCCCGCCGCCGCTCGACGACGCGGGCAGCGTGATGAGCTGGTACCAGCGGTATCTCGCCATGGCCGACGAGATCCGCCCGCCGATGCGCACCTACACCATCCGGGCGCAGCGGCCCGAGATCGGTGAGCTGGACATCGATTTCGCGCTGCACGCCGAGCACGCCGGACCCGCGTCGGAGTGGGCGACGACCGCGGCGCCCGGCGACGAGATCGGCCTGCTCTGCCCGCCGCACGCGCTCTACACCCCGCCGCCGAATCCCGCCTGGCAGTTGCTGATCGGCGACGAGACCGCGATTCCGGCCATCGGCGCGATCGTCGAACGCCTCGACGCGGGCGCGGCGGTCCTGGCGTTCATCGAGGTCGCCGGTCCCGCCGACGAGCAGCGGTTCGACACCCGCGGTGACGTGCGCGTCCGGTGGGTACATCGCGGTGATCGCCCGCACGGCGCGGCCGTGGTGGACGCGGTGTGCGCCGCCGAATTCCCGCCGGGCGCACCGTACGCGTGGATCTCCGGCGAGGCCGAACTGGTGAAGCTCACCCGCCGCAATCTCGTGCGCGACCGCGGCATCGACAAGCGCGCCATCACCTTCACCGGGTACTGGCGGCAGGGGCGCACCGAGGAGGACAACGGCCGCGAGAAGGTTCGTCGCGCCGCCGCCGGGGAGCCGCTCGTCGACGAGGAGTGATCCCCGGCCGTTCGGCCTGTGATGCCACTAATAGTTATTGCACTAACTATTAGTGGCATAATAGTGTGTGGACGAAGGAAGGCGGTGGATCATGCAGGAGCTCGACGACCCGTTGCGGCTCGACCGGCAGGTGTGTTTCGCCCTGGCGGTGGCCAACCGATCGGTGCTGGCGGTCTACCGTCCGCTGCTCGAACCGCTCGGGCTGACCCATCCGCAGTACCTGGTGATGCTTGCCCTGTGGGGTGAGGCGCCGATGTCGGTCAAGGCGGTCGCCGAGGCGATCCAGCTCGACTCGGCGACGCTGTCGCCACTGCTCAAGCGGCTCGAATCCGCCGGCTTGATCACCCGCCGTCGCGATCCGCACGACGAACGGACCCTGCACATCGATCTCACCGAGGCGGGTCGCGACCTGCGCAGGCAGGCCGAGGAGATTCCGCCCGCGGTCGTCGAGCGGCTCGGCGTGAGCCTGGCGGACCTGGAAGAATTGCGCGATGTCCTCGGCCGGGTCAACGCGGCCGCGCGGCGCGCATCGGATGTGAGGGAGCACCAATGACCGCCTCGACCCCCAATCTCTGGCAGCGCGTGCGCTACGTCACCGGCGGCACCCTGCCGCCGGAGATGGCGGACTGGGTCCTCGCCGATCTGACCGGTCCCGGCGCCACCCGCCGCTACCTGATGCGCTTCCTGCTCCCGGTGCTGCCGATCCTGTGCCTGTTCCTGCTGGTCCCCGGCCCGCTCTGGATGGGCCTGTCGATGATGGCGCTGCTCTACCTGCCGCTGGTCTACTTCACCGTCGCCCTGGTCTACGTCTACCGGCGGCACCGCCTGGTCAGCCACGGCTTCGACCCCGAACTGGCCGACGAGGCCGAACGCCGCCGCGCCGACGCCGAGCGCGCCGCCTACGAGAGCCGTCACCAGCGCGGCTGAGCGCCGCGTCAAGCCTGGGGGAGACCCTGGGAGATCGCGGCGAGGGTTTCGACCACGGGTTGATCCGGGTCGACGGTGACACCCTTGCCGCGCAGGAAGCCGTCCAGGAGCTGGCAGACCGAATCGGTGCTGCGCTCGATGAATTCCCTGGTGGCGGCGGGATCCGGCGTGCCGGGCACGTCGAGCCAGAGATCGGTGACCGCGACGAGGAAGCCGACGATGCCACGCGCGAGGTGCTCGACACCATCGGTGTCGAGACCGACCGTGGCGAACAGCGTGCTGGTGCGTTCGGCGAGATCGCCGGACAGGCGCCTGCCCACATCGAGCGGGCGGGCCGTGCCGTCGCCGGTCGGGACGCTCTGGGTGATCGCGACGTAGCGGAACACGTTCGGGTAGGTGAGCACGACCTCCGTGGCCGCGGTCAGGAACTGGTGCACGGTCGTCCGGCGGGTCTGCATCATCAGCGACAGATCCGGCGCCACCGCCCGGTAGATCTGATCGACCAGCCAGTCCGCGACGGCCCGGTCCAGGTCGGACTTGTCGGTGAACATGCGGTACAGCCGTGGTTTCGCGACGCCCACCTCGGCCGCGATCGCCCCCATCGTCACCTGCGCGCCGTCGCGGCCGATGGCGCGGATCGCCCCCTGGACGACATCGTCGCGCGAGAGGATCCGCGCGGCCGAACGCCCCGATGTCATCGACATGTCCCTGTTCTTCCGCGTCGCCCCAAGCCGTATCGGCAGCATACCGGCAGTTCCGGTGGTGATTGCCCGGTCGTGCTTGACAGGGTCGCCACCGGCCCGGGAAACTCTCCACCGGTACCAGCGGTACCGTGTAAGCGAACTCGGAGTACAACGTGCAGTGGCGCACGCGTCCAGAAGGAATTCCCATGGCGGCTCACCTCGACCATCAGCCCAGTGTCCGGCCCGAACCACGGCGACAGCACCGGGTCAGCAACGGTGAGATCGAGCTCGCCGTCTTCGAGTACGGACGGCCCGACGGTGTACCCGTGGTACTGGTCCACGGCTGGCCGGACACCCACCACCTGTGGGACGGCGTGATCGCGCTGCTGGCGGACGACTACCGGGTGCTGGCCTACGACACCCGCGGGTACGGGGAGTCCAGCGCGCCGCGCCCGGTGTCGGCGTATCGCCTGGACCGGCTCGCGACCGACTTCTTCGCCGTGATCGATCAGCTCAGCCCGGAGCAGCCGGTGCACGTCGTCGCGCACGACTGGGGCTCGGTCCAGGTCTGGGAGGCGGTGTGCGAGCCGGGCGCCGAGGAATTCGTCGCGTCGTTCACCTCGATCTCCGGCCCCAACCTCGACCATCTCGGCACGTTCCTGCGGGCACCGCTGCGCAGGCCGACGCCGCGCGCGGTGTGGAACACACTGGCCCAGACCCTGTCCTCGGCCTACACCGGGTTCTTCATGCTGCCGGTGCTGCCCGGCCTGTTCTTCCGGGTGGCCGGTTCGGCGCGGCTGTGGCGGCTGTTCCTGCGCCTGGTCGAGGGCATCCGGCCCGAGCAGGTCACCGTCGCCGACAGTCTGCGCCGCGACATGGTCTCGGGCCTGCGCTTCTACAAGGCCAACATCATTGCGCGGATGGTCGCGCCGCGGGACCGCCGCACCGCCGTGCCCGTCCAGCTGATCGTCAACACCCGCGACATCGCCGTGCGTCCGGCCGGCTACGACGGCTACGCGGACCGGGCCGACGAGCTGGTCCGCTACGACCTGCCGCGCGGCCACTGGCTGCCCTTCGCCGACCCCGGCGCGATCGCGGACTACGCGGAGAAGTTCATCGCCGCGCACTCGACCGACACCGGAAAGTAGTTCTCCCATGACCGATTTCGATCTCGTCATCACCGGCGGCACCTGGTTCGACGGCACCGGCGCCCCCGCGCAGCGCCGCCATCTCGGCATCACCGACGGCGTGGTGCGGCGGGTCTCGGCCGAGCCGCTGCCCATCGGACCGAACACCGAGGTGATCGACGCCGACGGCAAGTGGGTGCTGCCCGGCTTCGTCGACGTGCACACCCACTACGACGCCGAGGTGCTGATCAAGCCGGAGCTGTCGGAGTCGTTGCGGCACGGTGTCACCACCGTCGTCATCGGCAACTGCTCGCTGTCGACGGTGCTGGCCTCCAACACCGACTGCGCCGACATCTTCAGCCGGGTCGAGGCGGTGCCCCGCGACGCCGTCTACGACACGCTCGACCGCACGCGGACCTGGTCGGGTCCGGCCGAATACGCCAAGGCGATCGACGAACTGCCGCTCGGGCCGAATATCGCGGCGTTCCTGGGGCATTCGGATCTGCGCACCCATGTGCTCGGCCTCGGTCGCGCCGTCACCAGGGACACCAAGCCGACGGCCGCGGAGCTAGAGCGGATGCGGGAGCTGCTCGGTGAGGCGATCGCGGCGGGCTTCCTCGGCCTGTCGTCGATGTCGAACCCGCTCGACAAGATCGACGGCGACGAGTACCGCTCCCGCTCGCTGCCCTCGACCTACGCCCGCGGCAAGGAGGTCCGCGCGCTCAACCGCGTGCTGCGCCGCCACCGCCGCATCCTGCAGAGCGCGCCCACGGTGAGCCTGCGCCCGAACATCGCGAAGTTCTTCCTGGCCAGCGCCGGGATCGGACGTCGTCCGCTGCGCACCTCGCTGCTCTCGGCCGCCGACTCCAAGGCCTATCCGCCGCTGGTGTGGTTCATGCTGACGGTCGCGCCGCTGCTGAACCGCTTCGCGCGCACCGACTTCCGCTGGCAGCACCTGCCCGTGCCGTTCACGGTGTACGCCGACGGCATCGATCTGGTGGTCTTCGAGGAGTTCGGCGCCGGTGCGGCCGCGCTGCACCTGAAGGACCAGGTCGAGCGCAACGAACTGCTGCGCGACGAGTCCTACCGGCGCTGGTTCCGCAAGCAGTACGACAACAAGTTCACCCCGCGCATCTGGCACCGCGACTTCTTCGACGCCGAGATCATCGCCTGTCCCGACACCGCCGTGGTCGGCAAGACGATCGGCGGGGTCGGCGCGGACCGTGGGCTGCATCCGGTCGACGCCTACCTCGACCTGGTGGTCGAACACGGCTCCGCGCTGCGCTGGCGCACCACCATCGCCAACGACCGGCCCGGCTACCTGAACAAGCTCGCCGCCAGCAGCGGGGTGCAGATGGGCTTCGGCGACGCGGGCGCGCACCTGCGCAACATGGCCTTCTACAACTATCCGCTGCGCCTGCTGGAACGCGTGCTGCGCGCGCAAGAAGCGGGGAAGCCGTTCCTCAGCGTGGAGCGGGCCGTGCACCGGCTCACCGGTGAGCTCGCCGACTGGTTCCGGATCGAGGCCGGTCACCTGCGCGAAGGCGATCGCGCCGACCTGCTCGTCCTCGACCCCGCCGGCCTGGACGCCCGGGTGCACGAGCTGCACGAGGCGCCGCTGCCGGAATTCGGGCTGGACCGGATGGTCAACCGCAGCGACGACGCCGTCCTGGCCACCGTCGTCGGCGGCAAGCGGGTGTTCACGCGCGGCGAGTTCGCCGACGGGCTCGGCGCCACCTGGGGCGCCGGCCGTTTCCTGCGCGCCGGTACCCCGGCCGCGGAGGAGGTCCGATGAAGCTGCCCCGTCGCCGCCGGAGCGCACCCGCGCCGGTCGCGCTGCACGCGCGCAATGTGCGGTTCGACTGGACCGACACCGCCCTGCGGTGGATGCCGGACGAGCCGGTCGCCTCGCACGTCGTCAACTCGCTGAATCTGCTGCTGCCCGAAGGGGAGCGGATGTTCTGCGCGGCCTACAGCGAGGCGCTGCCGTACGTGCGCGACGCCAAGCTGCGCGAGGACATGCTCGGCTTCATCGGCCAGGAGTCGATGCACGCCGAGACGCACCAGAAGGTGCTGGCCGGGGTGCTCGCCGCGCACGGCATCGATACCGCGCCGTATGTGCGGCAGATGGAATTCGTCTTCCGCAACACCCTCGGCGCCCGGGACGCGGGGACCGCGGCCACCGAGGTGCGGATGGTGGAGCGGTTGACCTTCATCGCCAGCCTCGAGCACTTCTTCGCCTGGCTCGGTGACTGGATCCTCAACGCCGACTTGGAGAAACACCACGCCGATCCGCGCATGCTCGACCTGTTCCGCTGGCACGGCGCCGAGGAAGTGGAGCACCGCAATGTCGCCCACGATGTCGCGATCTACTTCGGCGCGGGCTATCTGCGGCGCGCGGTGATGATGATGATCGTCATCCCGATCCTGCTCGTGCTGATCCTGCGCGGCACCCGCTACCTGATCAACCAGGACCCCGGCATGCCCGACATCGGCTATCCGATGCTGCTGTGGCGGATCCTCGGCGCCATGCGGCGCGGTGCGCTGCCGCGCCTGCGGGCGCTCGCGCTCAGCGCGCTGTCGACGTTCGATCCGCGCTATTCGCCGAACAGTGTGGGCTCGACCGAGCAGGCGATCGCGTATCTGGCGAAGTCGCCCGCGGCCAGGGCGGCGCACCCGTGACCGGGCCCGGTGTCCCCGCCACGCTGCCGCCGGACCTGTACGGCAAGCACGACCACGACCCGACCACCCGGGTGATCGACCGGATCGCCACCGCGAAGGTGAGCCTGTCGACGCTGATCAACCGGCGCAGGCTCGAATCCGGCGTGGACGACCGCCGTTTCCCGGTCGTCGTGACCGAGCGGACGATCGTCGCGGCCGACGCCGACGTGGTGAGCCTGCGCCTGGAGTCCCCGTCGGGGCGTGCCCTGCCGCGCTGGCAGCCGGGCGCGCACATCGACCTGGAACTGCCCTCGGGGCGCGTCCGCCAGTACTCGCTGTGCGGCGATCCGGCCGACCGCGGCGTCTACCGGATCGCGGTGCGCCGCATCCCCACCGGTGGTGGCGGGTCGATCGAGGTGCACGACGACCTGCCGGTCGGCGCGGAGCTGACCGTGCGCGGTCCGCGCAACGCCTTCCCGTTCGCCCCGCCCGGGCGCGGATCCACCGCGCGCCGACTGCATTTCGTGGCCGCGGGCATCGGCATCACCCCGATCCTGACCATGGCCAGGGCCGCCGACCGGCTCGGGGCGCCGTGGACGATGGTCTACTGCGGGCGCACCCGCGCGACCCTTCCGTTCCTCGACGAGATCGCCGAGTTCGGTGACCGCGTCACGGTGCGCACCGACGCCGAGCACGGCATCCCCACCGTCGCGGAACTGCTCGCCGGTGTCGACACCGACACCGCGATCTACTGCTGCGGACCGACCGTCCTGACCGCCGCCCTGCTGGACGCGGTCAGGCAGCGCGACGGCATCGAATTCCACGCGGAGCGTTTCTCGCCCGCGCCCGTCGTGGACGGCGCGCCGTTCACGGTGCGACTGGCGAGCAGCGGTGAGTCCGTGGATGTCGGCGCGGACGAGACCATGCTCGCCGCGCTCCTGCGCGTGCGGCCCGACCAGCCGTACTCCTGCCGTCAGGGCTTCTGCCGGACCTGCGTGGTGCGGGTGGTGGCCGGTGACCCCGACCATCGCGACACCGTGCTCACCGACGCCGAGCGGGCCGAGGGCAAGGCCCTCGCCTGCGTATCACGGTGCGACAGCGGGACTCTCGTCCTCGATCTGTGAGGCCGCGCGGCCGGTCGCGGCGCCGAGCATGGTCTCGAGCTCGGCGAGCACCTCGTCGAGCGGCTCGGTGGAGCCGTCGACCCGGCACAGGATGACCGCGCCCTCCACGGCCGCGATCGCCATCGTGGCCAGCCGGCCCGCCCGCGCCGGGTCGACGCCGTCGGCGGTCAGGGCCGCGTCCAGGGCGCGATGCCAGCGGCGCAGGATCTCGGCGATCTCCGGCCGCAGGTGCCGGTCCTCGGAGGAACCGCCCACCGCGACCGAGACCACCGGACAGCCCGCCTCGTATTCGGAGGAGCGCAGGATCGCGGTCCAGAACTCGCCGATGCTGCGCAGCGCCGTGCGTGATCCGCGCGCCGCCGCCTGATCGATGATCGTGCCGATCGTGTCACCGGCGAGGGTGAGCGACTCGGTCATGATCTGGGCCCGGCCACCGGGGAAGTGGTGGTAGACCGACCCGCGGGGCGCGCCGCTGCGGGCCAGCACGGCATCGACGGTCACCCCGGCCGCACCGCGTTCGCGCAGCAGTTCCACGGCGCTGTAGAGCATCTTCTGCCGGGTGTTGGTGCGGGCTCCCACGGGGACGGTCTCCTTCGGCGATCTCGGGTCGGGCAACTGTCATGGTAGGCGCCCGCTCTCTATGTTATGTTGCATAGCATACTACTCGGGTGTGACGGCGATCTCCGTCACCGCGGCGAAGGATGTCCCATGGTGGAAACGCAGCCGAAGGCGACCGCGTGCGTCCTGTGTGAATGCAACTGCGGCATCACCGTCGAACTGGACGGGCGCAGGCTGGCGAAGATCCGCGGCGACAAGGCGCACCCGGCGTCGGAGGGCTACACCTGCGAGAAGGCGATGCGCCTCGATCTGTACCAGAACGGCCCGCATCGCCTGACCACCCCGCTGAAGCGGCAGGCCGACGGCAGCTATCGCGAGATCGACTGGGAGACCGCCCTCGACGAGATCGCCGCGCACCTGACCGCGCTGCGCGACGCGCACGGCGGCGACACGATCTTCTTCTACGGCGGTGGGGGACAGGGCAATCACCTCGGCTCGGCCAACGCCCTCGCGCTGCGGGGCGCGCTCGGCTCGGGGTATCACTCGAATGCGCTGGCGCAGGAGAAGACCGGCGAGATCTGGGTCGACGGGCGCCTCTACGGCGGCCACACCAAGGGCGACTTCGAGCATGCCGAGGTGCTGGTCTTCGTCGGCAAGAATCCGTGGCAGTCGCACAGTTTCCCGCGGGCGCGGCCGATCCTCAAGCAGGTCGCGGGCGATCCGGCGCGATCGATGGTGGTGATCGATCCGCGCGTGAGCGAGACCGCGGCCATGGCCGACTTCCACCTGCGGGTGGCGCCGGGCCGCGACGCCTGGCTGATGGCGGCGCTGGTCGCGGTGATCATCCAGGAGGACCTCGTAGACGCCGAGTTCGTCGCCGCGCACACCGCGGGCTACGACGAGGTGCGAGCGGCGTTCCTGGACATCGACATTCCCGCGTTCGCCACGATCAGCGGCGTCGAGGTCGACCGGATCAGGGCCGCCGCCCGCCGGATCGCGACGGCGTCGAGCGTGTGCGTCTACGAGGATCTCGGCATCCAGCAGGCGCCCAATTCCACGCTGGTGTCGTATCTGAACAAGCTGTTGTGGATCGTCACCGGCAATTTCGGGCGGCCGGGGACGATGTTCCTGCACTCGTCGTTCGCGCTGCTGGCCGGGGGCTCGGGGACGCCGTCGGGCCCGCGCAAGCCGCCCAGCGCGCTGGACAAGGTGCGCAAGAAGGCGATGGCCCGCACCGTCACCACGATGGCGGCGGCGGTCGGGACGACCCTGCCCGCGCTGGCCCGCGTCGGCGCGCTGCGGCCCGGCCTCGAGGCGGGCGCCGCCGCGCTGCTCGACGCTGTGGTGCCGCTGGCGGGTGGACTGCTCGCCGGAGGCGGCGGTGGTGGCGGTGGCGGTGGCCGGGTCACGCCGGTGACCGGGGCCAAGATCATCGGCGGGCTGGTGCCGTGCAATTCGATCGCCGACGAGATCCTCACAGATCATCCGAAACGGTTCCGCGCCTTGTGGATCGACTCGTCGAACCCGGCGCACTCGCTGCCGGACTCCCAGCGTTTCCGCGCGGCGATGCGGGCCACGGAGCTCTCCGTCGTCATCGATGTGGCGTTCACCGAGACGGCCAGGCAGGCCGACTACGTGCTGCCCGCCGCGAGTCAGTTCGAGAAGCCCGAGGCCACGTTCTTCAATTTCGAGTTCCCCCGCAACGTCTTCCATCTGCGCAAGCCGCTGCTGGAACCGCTCGCGGGCACCCTGCCCGAACCGGAGATCTACGCGCGGCTGCTGCGCCGGATGCGGGTGGTCGACGACGCGACCGTCATCCGGCTGCGGCGCGCGGCCGAGACCGGCCGCGACACCTTCGGCGCGAGCTTCCTGGCGACCGTGGCCGCCGACCCCGCACTGGGCAAGGTCGTGCCGTTCCTGCTCTACGAAACACTCGGGGCCACCCTCGATCCCGCGGTCCGCGGGGCCGCGGTGCTGTGGGGCGTGAGCCAGCTGTGCGCGCTGTCGAACCCGAAGGCGGTCGGTCGCGCCGGATTCACCGGCGGCGGCCTGACCCCGGGGAACCGGCTGTTCGACACGATCCTCGCGTCACCGTCGGGAGTGGTGTTCACCGAGGACACCTGGGACGACGTCTGGCACTACGTCAAACGCAAGGATCGCCGGTTCACCCTCGACGTCGACACCCTGCTCGACGAGGTGCGCGCGCTGCCCACCGCGCGCGCGGCCTGGACCACGCCCGAGTTCCCGCTGGTCCTCGCCGCGGGCGAACGCCGGTCCTTCACCGCCAACACCATCTTTCGTAACCCGGATTGGCGCCGCCGCGATCGCGACGGGCACCTGCGGATCAGCGCCGACGACGCCGCCGCGGCGGGCGTGTCCGACGGCGACCTGGCCCGCCTGGTCACCGAGACCGGAACGGCCACCGTGACGGTCGAGATCAGTGACATGATGCGGGCGGGCAATATCGCCCTGCCCAACGGGCACGGTCTCGACTTCCCGGCCGGCGACGGCACCATGACCAGCGCGGGCGTGTCACCGAACGAACTGACCAGCACCACGCACAAGGACGCCTTCGCGGGCACCCCGTGGCACAAACACGTCCCGGCCCGGCTGGAGGCGCTGTAGCGGAATCTCTTGTGTGGCTAGGGGATCCGGGCCATGCCGCACAGCATCGAGACCGCTTCCTTGCGTGGATGCGGACGCCATTCGGTGGGGCGCCAGTCGATCACCGAGGTGATGCCCGGCGAGACGAGTTCCAGGCCGTCGAAGAAACGGGTGAATTCGGCGGTCGAGCGGAGACGGAACGGGACGCCGCTGCGCTCGTTGGCGGCGATGGTCGCCTCGAGGTCCTCGGCCGAGAGGTGGTCGTCGGTGGCGTGGGTCATGGTCAGGTAGCTGCCCGAGGGCAGCGCGGCGCACAGCTCCCGCACTACGTCGTAGGGGTGCATCTCGTCGGTGAGGAAGTGCAGTACCGCGCAGAGCATCAGGGCCACCGGCTGCTCGAGGTCGAGGGTGCCGCGCAGGGCCGGATGCTCGAGAATCGAGGTGGGCTCGCGCAGGTCGGCGTCGATATAGGCGGTCGCGCCGGTCGGGGAGCTGACCAGCAGGTCACGCGCGTGGTAGAGGACGATCGGGTCGTTGTCGACGTAGACCACCCGGGATTCGGGGGCGATCGCCTGGGCGAGTTCGTGGACATTGCCCGCGGTCGGCAAACCGGTGCCGATGTCGAGGAACTGGCGGATGCCCACGGTATCCACCAGGTAGGGAATCGCCCGGCGAAGGAAACTACGGTTCTCCAGAACGGCGAAATGGATGGACGGGAATGCCTCGGCGACCGCGTCAGCGGACTTGCGGTCCGCTTCGAAGTTGGCGCTGCCGCCCAGCCAGTAGTCGTACCGGCGGGCGGGGTGTGGTTTGGTGACGTCCACCCGGTCGGCAGCGGCGTCGAAGTCCACGGCGCACTTCCTTTCTCTCGACTACGGTCGTCCCTGTCAGCCCGACTCGAGACCGGTGGTGGCGTGGCTGGTCCCGCCGCCGCGAAAGGCACGGCCATGCCCCTGCAGTTCAGCCCCTACGACTTCGCTGTCCATGCCGATCCGTATCCGTACTATGCCAGGTTGCGCAGCGAGGCCCCCGTCTACCGCAACGAGACCGACGACTTCTGGGCGCTGTCGCGGCATGCCGACGTCCGGGCGGCGTTGCGCGATTCGGAGCGCTTCTCCAGCGCCAACGGCCTGCGCATGGAGCCGGCGTTCTGGGGTCCGCAGGCGGAGAAGTTCTTCTCGTTCGTGGCGATGGACCCGCCCAAGCACACCCGGATGCGCGAGCTCGTCGTCCGGGCGTTCACCCAGCGCCGGGTACAGGGCCTCGAGCCGCGCCTGCGCGAGATCGCCCGCAACACACTGCGACCGCTGCTCGAGCAGGGCAGCTTCGACCTGATCGCCGACTTCGCCGGGCCCTTCCCGACCGATGTGATCTCCGAGCTGGTCGGCGTGCCGGAGGAGGACCGCGAGCTGCTGCGCAAGCTCGGCATGGAGATCATGTACACCGACGCCGAGTCGACCGATCTGCGCCCGGAGGCGATGGCCGCGATCGGGGCGCTGGTCGGGTACTACACGGAGCTGACCATCGCCCGCAGTCAGCACCGGACCGATGATCTGCTCTCGGGTCTGCTCGACGCCGCCGACGGCGACGACCGGCTCACCCCCGAGGAAATCGTCGGTGTGCTGATCCTGCTGGTCGGGGCGGGCATCGAGACGGTCATGCTGACCCTCGGCAACGCCTGGCACAGCGCCGCGCTGCACCCCGATCAGCGCCGCGCCGCCTTCGACGGCCGGATCGACGACTGGATCGCGGAGTCCATGCGCTACGACCCCGCCACCCAGTCCCAGCTGCGCACCACGACGACCCCGATCGAGCTGCACGGCGTCGAGATCCCGGCGCAGGCCCGGATCCTGCTGCTGAGCGGCTCGGCGCACCGCGACGAGGCGGTCTTCGCGAACCCCGACACCTTCGATCTGGACCGCGACACCAGCGCCTCGCTCGCCTTCGGCGCGGGCCGGCACCACTGCCTCGGCATGAACCTGGCCCAGCTGGAGCTGCGGGTGGCGTTGCAGGAGATCGTCGCCGCGGTGGCCGACTACGAGATCGATACCGACAACCTCGTGCGCGTCCACTCGTCCAACAACCGGGGCTTCGCCGCGCTGCCGACCACCGTCACGCTGCGCTGATACCGGAATCCGGCCGTCGCGGCGGCCGGATCGTACCGGTTGTCCCATGCTCGATCCCGCGGTTGTGTGATCGGTCCCAATATCGGGGTCAGGTGGTTGCGCCGTGCCGGGAAGACGTCGAGGGTGAATACCTGGGAAGAGCAGTCTCACACACCAGTCGGTCGGGTTCTGTGGCGGCCGAGTCGGCGGGAATCGACATCGGAGTCGGTATGAATGCTGTGTTCGAGTGTCATCACGGATGGGTCGTCGACATCGTCGACGGCGACGACGCGCACGAGCCGATCGGCTGGCGCGCGCAGTGCTCCTGCGGCCGATGGCGTGGGCAGCCGTGGCGACGCTCGGCGCACCCGCTCGGGCACGATCCCGCCGAGCGCCGCCTGCACAGCCCGTCCGGCCGGCTCGACCCCACGCTGACCCGGCTGGTGCTCGAGGACTGGGAGTGCCATCAGTTCGAGACGCGGGCGCTGATGCCGGTGCGGCTGGCCTTCCAGGATTCGGAGTCCGCGCGGCAGCGGCTGGTCGAGGCCGTCCGCTTCGTCCGGGCGACGGGCGCGTCCTGGGAGTCGATCGGGCACGCGCTCGGTACCGACTCGGCGGAGCTGGCCGAGCAGTGGTTCGGCACCGGCGCCACGGTCTGAGTCAGAACCCGGCCAGACCTGAGGCGAGATCGCTGATGTCGAGGGTGGCCAGTACCTGGTCCCGGACCTCCGGGCAGCGCTCGATGGTGACGGTGTCGATCGCGCCCCGGTTGAGCGTGATCGCGGTATTGATGGCGCCGTTGCGTAGCGCCCAGTTGTGCACGGTGCCGTTGTAGGACACCCGGGCGATAGCGGGCCCCTGCTGCTGCCAGTTGCCGATCTCGGCGGCCATCATGTCGCACAGCTGATCGGCGGCCGCGGTGCCGATCTCCGGTATCTGGGTGGGAGTGGGGCGAGTCGGGTCGACCGGCTCGGTACTGGTGCCGCACGCGGCGAGCGCGGCGGCGGTGAGAACGATGAGAACGAGGCCGGTGTGCCGCCGGGAACGTCGTCCGGATGATGAGCTGGACATCAGAACCTCCTGATCGGGACGATCCGGATAAATCCAGGGTGCCACATCCGGCCGGGCGAAACGCGGCGCGGCCTACCCTCGAAGTATGGCCGCCCAGGTGCGCCGGATCAGCGGATTCGTGGTGCTGCCGCCGGAGTGTCCGCGGACCACGGCGCGGATCGTCGTCGAGGTGCGGGACGTGACCTACCTCGACGCCGCGGCCCCGCTCGTCGCGGAGGTGGTAACGACGGGCGTCGCGATCGGGCCCGGCGTGCGGTGGCCGTTCACGGTGGACGCGCCCGCCGGGACCGGGCTGGGGTTGGCCTGTCACGTCGACCTGGCCGGTGACGGTGTGCTCGTGGCCGGGGACCTGGTGTCGGTGCAAGCGGTCCCGGTGCCCGCGCAGGGAGCGGTGTCGGACATGAGCATTCCCGTTCGCACCGTCTGACCGGCCCCGTCATCGGGTAGCGCGCTACGCGTGTCGTGCGAGCGCGCGCGGCCGAGACTTCCTGCACGGCCACCGAACATCCGAGGAAGTGCAGCCATGATCATCGACGACACCGTCCCGGCCACCGTCGAACAGGACGACACCGGTGAGTTCCGTTCCGGCCCCGAGGCCGGGACGACCCTGATCCCGAGCGCCACCCGCGGACTCCGGGAAGTGCCCTACGCGGCGGTCGACGACCTCGCCGTCTTCGAGGGCGACATCGTCCTCGGCACCCTCGCCGAGATCGCCGCCCGCCGCGAGCAGGAGGGCATCGTCATCTCGGGGGCGGGTTTCCGCTGGCCCAACGCGGTGGTCCCCTTCGAGATCGACCCGGCGCTCCCCGGGCAGCAGCGGATCACCGACGCGGTGGCGCACTGGAATTCGCGCACCCGGCTGCGGTTCATCCCGCGCACCGCCCAGCACGCCGACTTCGTGCGGTTCGTGCCGAGCACGGCCAGCCGTTCCCCGGTCGGCAGGCAGGGCGGGATGCAGACGATCGAATTGACCAGTGGCGCACCGACCGGCACCGTCGTGCACGAGATGGGCCACGCGATCGGCCTCTGGCACGAACAGAGCCGGGAGGACCGCGAGACGTTCGTCGAGATCCGCCTGGCCAATGTGAGCGCGGACAACCGGCACAATTTCGCCCAGCACATCACCGACGGCGACGACGTCGGCGGCTACGACTTCGGCTCGATCATGCATTACCCCGCAACGGCTTTCAGCACCAATGGGCAGGACACGATCGTCCCGCGTGTCGCGCTGCCGCCCGGGGTGACGATGGGTCAGCGCACGGCGTTGTCGGCCGGGGACGTCGGCGCCGCGCACGCGATCTACCCGAACTGGTCCGGGGCGGGCGACCGCTGGCGCGGGATCGGCGGGTTCTTCCCGCGGACCGCGCCGGTCACCGCGACCGCTCGCCGCACCGACCACCTGGATCTGTTCATCACCGGCAACGACGGGCGGGTGTACACCTCATGGTGGCACGCGGGCTCGGAATGGTCGGGCTTCGGCGACCGGTGGCGGAATATCGGCGGCGTCTTCCCGGCGGGGGCGGCGGTGGCCGCGGTGGCGCGCACGTCGACCACTCTCGATGTGTTCACCGTCGGCAACGACGGCCGGGTCTACACCTCGTGGTGGCAGGCCGGGTCGGACTGGTCGGGGATCGGGGACCGGTGGCGCAATATCGGCGGCGTCTTCCCGCGCACCGCGCGGGTGTCCGCGACCGCTCGCCGCACCGACCACCTGGATCTGTTCGTCACCGGCAACGACGGGCGGGTCTACACCTCCTGGTGGCATCAGGGTGGTGACTGGTCGGGCATCGGGGATCGGTGGCGCAATATCGGCGGGGTGTTCCCGGCGAGCGCGCGGGTGACCTCGGTCGCCCGGACGGCGAACAACCTGGATCTGTTCATCACGGGTAACGACGGGCGCGTGTACACCTCGTGGTGGCAGGCCGGGTCGGACTGGTCGGGCATCGGGGACCGGTGGCGCAATATCGGCGGGATCTTCCCCGCGGGCGCGCCGGTGACGGTGGTGGCGCGCACCGCCGATCATCTCGATCTGTTCATCACGGGCAACGACGGCTGCGTCTACACGTCCTGGTGGCATCAGGGTGGTGACTGGTCGGGCATCGGCAACCGGTGGCGCAATATCGGTGGCGTCTTCCCGCCCGGAGCGCCCGTCGCCGCCGTCGCTCGCACCTCGAACAATCTGGATCTGTTCATCACCGGCAACGACGGGCGCGTGTACACCTCGTGGTGGCAGGCCGGGGCGGACTGGTCCGGCATCGGCAACCGGTGGCGCAATATCGGCGGGGTCTTCCCGGCCGGCGGGCCCGTCGCCGCCGTGGCCAGGACCGCCGGGGAACTCGACGCGTTCACCACCGGCAACGACGGCCGGGTCTACACCTCCTGGTGGGAGCAGTAGCCCTCGAAAATCGAGTGGTCCGCTACTCGTGTCCGGCACCCGGTCACCCGCCCACGCTGAGGAGACCAGCAGCATCCTTCTCCGGGCGAGGTGACCCATGGATACCGAGAGCGAAACCCGCACCGCCGCATGGCGCGAACAGATGGACGCCGCGTCGCGCCGGTTCGCCGACAGCGCGGCCGAGCGCGACGAGGTGACCCGTAAGCGCCGGGTGGCGGAATCCGATGTCGTCGACACCGAGGAACAGATCCTCGCCAGGGCCGACCGGCTGCTGGTCACCGGCGAAGTGCCCGCCCAGGCGGTCATCGAACTGGGCCGACAGGACCCGCTCGACAGCATCGGCTCGCTGGAGCGGGTCATCGGCTTCGCCAACGACCTGCAGGCCGTCAACTTCCTGACCCGCGGCACCCGCGCGGCCGCCGCCGTCGCCCGGATCTCGCTGACCGACCACGGTCGCCAGGTGCCGATCGGCACCGGGTCGCTGGTCTCGCCGCAACTGCTGCTCACGAACAATCACGTGCTGCCCAACGTCGACGTCGCCGCCTCGGTGCTGATCGAGTTCGCGGCGGAAGCGGGCATCGACAACGTGCCGACCCAGACGGTGCGTTTCGATCTCGCGCCGGGCGACTTCTTCGTCACGAGCAAGCATCTCGACTACACCCTGGTGCGGGTGAAGCCGGGCGCCGACGGCACCGCCGCGGGCGACACGTTCGGCTGGAATCCGCTGATCGCCAAGCCGGGCAAGATCGTGATCGGCGAGGCGATGAACGTCGTCGGCCATCCGCTGGGCAGGCTCAAGGAGATCTCCATCCGCGACAACCGGCTCGACCTGCAGCTCGACGACTTCCTGCACTACACCTCCGACACCGAGCCGGGGAACTCCGGCTCGCCGGTCTTCAACGATCAGTGGGAGATCGTCGCCCTGCACCACGCCGGCGTGCCCAAGAAGGACGACAAGGGCCGGGTCCTGCGCAAGGACGGTAAGCCGTGGCAGGGCGGCGACGGCGACGACGCGATCGACTGGGTCGCGAACGAGGGTGTCCGGGTGAGCGTGCTGCTGGCCGATCTCGGCTCCCGCGCGTTCGATCCGGCGCAGCGTGCGCTGCTCGACCAGCTCGGCCCCGCCGCGGGCCTGTCCGCCGAAACGGTCGTCGTCGACACGACCGCCGCTGCGCCGCAACCGGAGTCGGCGGCGGAGACGATCGTGCGCGGTACGCACGGCAGGCCGACCGCGTTCGGCGGTAAGCGCAGCGTGGTGTTCCTGCACGGCCGCAGGCAGGAGGGTCGCGATCCGGCCGACCTGCGCCGCGTCTGGACCGCGGGCCTGAACAAGGGCCTCACCCTCGCGGACCTGAGCCCGATCGATCCCGCCGACGTCTATTTCCCGTTCTACGGCGATCAGCTCGTCGCGAGCCTGAGCGCCCGCGAAGCCGCCGTCGAGACCGGCTCGGAGCTGTACGAGAGCCTGGTCGCCGAAGCGGCCCAGCGCTTCGGGATGCCGAGTGCCGAGGAGGCACCCGCCGACCCGATCGCGCAGGAGCGCTTCGGCTTCGGTTCGGTCGTGTTGGGCCGGGTGCGCGACCAGCTCGGCTGGATCGCCGCGCGCAGCGGCCTGGACTCGCTGCTCATCGGGGCGATCTTCAAGGACGTCGCGGCCTATCTCGACGACGAGAAGGTGCGCAAAGGAGTGCTCGACACCGTGCTCGCCGACATGCCGACCAGCGGTGAGCTCGTGCTGGTCAGCCATAGTCTCGGCACGGTGGTGGCGATGGATCTGCTCACCCAGCTGCCCCGGGAGGTGACCGTGCGCCTGCTCGTCACCGCGGGCAGCCCGCTCGGGCTGGACGGGGTCTACGGCAAGCTGCTCAGCGGTGGGCCGCACCGGCCGGACAGGGTCGGCGACTGGCTCAACACCTGGTACGCGGGCGACCCGATCGCCATCGGCTGCCCGCTGCGCCAGGCGTGGGGACAGCGGCTGCGCGATCTCCCGGTGGAAAACCCGAAGGAGCGGGCGCACGACATCGCCGAGTACCTCGCCCACCCGGCGGTGGCGGCGACGATCGGCCGCACGCTGACCGACTGAGGACACCCCGGGGCGGGGGGGGGGGGGGGCGGGCCCCCCCCCCCCCGCCCCCCCCCCCCGGGGGGGGGGGGGGGGGGCTCCCGGGGGGGGGGGGGGGGGGGGGTCAGTGTGGGGGGCGATGGGG
>NZ_JBFAHQ010000006.1:99037-363921 GCF_040654235.1 Nocardia sp. NPDC050718
ACCGCGCCCCGACCCCCCCCCCCCCGGGGGTGGCGCCGCCACGCGCCCCCACCCGCCCCCAGCCCCCCCCCCCGGGGGGGGGGGCCGCCCCCCCCCCCCCCGCCCCGAGCTGTTCACGGCGTGAACGGGCGCTGCTCCAGGAACGCGGTGTCGGCGTTGATCGTGAACAGGTTCGGAACCTGGTCCGGCGGCATCAGATTCATGATCCGCTGATGGAACTGCCGGTAACCGGCCGTGAACGCCCCGTCGCCCCACACCCGTAGCAGCGCACCGGTGAACTGTCCGTTGACCGGTCCGTCGTAGGACAGCTGCGAGTCCTGGCACCCGGCCAGCAGCACCACGCCCGCCTCGACGACGGCCCGCGCGCTCGGTCCGGCCAGCTGCTGGACGAAGGCGTACATCGCCGCGCGCTGCTTGTTGTCCTCGGCCTGCACGTCCAGCGGCATCGCCTTGGCGCTGCCGTGGACCACGGCGCCCAGATCGTCGCCGGGATAGTCGCGCGCCGCCAGATCGACGATCGCCGTGCGGGTCTCGCGGGTGAACGCGTCGCGGACCACCGTGCCGCTGTGGCAGCTGTCCGAGCAGACCACCACCCGCACGCCGGGGGCGAACCGCGACCACATCCGGTACAGCTCGTCGTCGACGATCTGGCGGTCGAACGCCACCCAGGTCTCGTCCTGGCGGTCGTCCTCCTCGCCGTCGACGTCCCTGGTCTGGCCGCCGTGGCCGGAGTAGGTGATCAGCACCAGATCACCCGCGCGCGCCGTGCCGGCGAGCCGGGCTATCTCGCCGATGATCGCGAACGAGGTCGCCGCGCCGTCGAGCAGGACGCGCGGGGTGGCGAAGCCCTGCGCGGCCGCCAGCGCGGCCATCGCGTTCGCGTCGTTGACACAGCCCGCGAGTGCGCCGTCCCAGCCGCCGTAGGCGGTGGGATCGACCCGGTTCAATCCGATGTGCAAGGAATATCCGCTCACTGTCTTTCCCTCCGTCTGGGATGTCCGATCAGGTGTGCCGGGGGAGTCCGGCGCGGATCAATTCTTCGGCGGCCGTACCTGTCTCGATAGCGTGCGGCACTACCCCAATCGGCGAAATCGCCGCGCCGAGGTGGAGTAGTGCGGTACGCGTTCGGAACAGGTACCGGATGCGCGACCATAGCGATGTGGGAATCTCCCCACTCTTCGGAAGGACAGGGAGATGTTCGATTCGGATACCGAGGACGCGGTCCTGGCAGCCAGCCCGGACACCGAGGAGGAGTGGTTCGAAACGACGAAGGCACCGGCCGGCGGTCCCGACAACGGCGTCGGGACGAGGGGAATCGACCGGACCAACGTCTCCTCCCTCTTCTGGGCCCAGAAGGTGCTCCGTACCCATGGAACGGGCGCCTGGGTGTTCGGCTTCCCGAACGCCACGGTGCTGGCCGACAGCCAGGTCTCGGTCAGCCTGACCGAGGTCGACGCCGACGGCACCCCGTTCCTCGGACCCGCGACGATGCAGGTCCTCAATGTCGTCCCGCACGCTGACGGCACCATGACGGTGCGCTATCACGTCGGCTGGGACGCCAACCTGCGGGTGCTCTTCAACTTCATCATCGTGAACTGACCGCCATGACCACAGCCGAACAGCACGCCGGATCGCCCGTGCGGGCCAGCGGTGACCACGTCACCTCGGGCCTGGCGACCATCGAACAGGTCGGGCGGGGCAAGGTCTTCGCGTCCACCACCGGCATCGTGGTCTTCCTCGTCGCGGTGCAGGCGACGATGGCGTTCCCGCTCGGCGCGCGCACGCCGCAGGAATGCCACACCGCGGGGTTGCTGGCGTTGCTGGTGGGCGCCATGATGGCGATCGCCGCGCCGACGGCCACCTACCGGTACTACGTCTACATCTATTCGCTGCGGCTGGACCCGAAGTACGCCCGGTTCGCGAAATGGGTGTTCGTCGGCTCGCTGATCCTGTCCGCGGGCGACGGCGTGGTCGACCTCGTGCTGGCGATCCAGCTGACCGGCGCGCCCGCCTCGTGCGGCGGCACCACCGTGACGCTGCTGCGCGCCCAGGCGGGTCTGCACCTGTTCTTCCTGCTGCTGGCCCTCGTGATCACCGCGATCACCTGGTACAGCGGCACCAAGAACCGGCTGGCCGGTGACGACCCGTCGCAACCGAAGTACGCCCAGACCCCGACCGCCGCCACGGCGCCCGAGGGACTCGTCATCTGCTGCTCCGGCGGGGGTATCCGGTCCGCGTCGTTCTGCCTCGGCGCGTTGCAGGTCCTGCGGGACCGGGGGCGCTATCAGAGCGCGACCGCCGTGGTCGGGGTGAGCGGCGGCGGCTACATCGCCGCGGCGATGCACATCGTGCACCGCAATTTCACCGATCCGTACGCGCTCGAATCCTCGGAGCTGGCCTATCTGCGCCGCCGCACGCGCTACCTGATACCGCGCGGCACCGACAAGTTCCGTGCCGTGTTCTCCCTGCTCTACGGCATCGCCGTGAACGCGACACTGGTCGGGATCGCGCTGCTGGCGGTGTCGTGGTGGCTGGGCTGGCTGCTCGACGACATCGATGTGCTCACCCGCGACGGCGATCGGCTGGAGCTGCACCTGGTCCCGGCGGGCGGGTACTGGTACCTGGCGATCGCGCTCGGCCCGTTCGCGCTGGCGCTGGCGGCGTTCGTGCTGGAGAAGGCCTGGGACCGGCTGACGATGGTGCCCGACCGGATGCGCAACATCCTCGCGAAGGCATCGCGGGTGCTGCTCGGGATCGGGGTGCCGCTGGCGGTGCTGCTCGTCGGGGTGCCGGTCGCGCTGTACGCGCTGAGCCGGGTGACGGACGGGTCCGGCGGCGCGGCGACGACGCTGCTGGTCGGGCTCGTCGATCCGGGCGGCAAGGGCGCGCTCACCTTCACCGCGACGCTGCTCGCGGTGGTCGGGCTCGGCCGCTCGGCGTGGAAGGGCCTGCACACCGGGGAGGGGTCGAGCGGCTGGTACGGACGCGTGCTCGCGGTGATGCGCAAGCAAGTCGCGCCGTGGCTGGGCAGCGCGCTGATCGTCGCGGTCGCGGTCGTCCTGCTGCTGCGCTGGACGACGGTCTTCGCCACCGACGCGCACGCCCGTTCGAACTGGACGCTGGCCTGGTGGATGATCGGCATCGCCGTCGCGATCAAGGTGTTCACCGACGCCAACCGCACTTCGCTGCACACCTACTACCGGGAAGCGCTGTCGAAAGCCTTTCTCGTGGACAAGGATCCGCGCTCGCACCAGGCGGTGCCGCTGCCCTACAGCACCGCGCTGCGCTACTCCGACTACGGCAGGCCGGTCGGGCACGGACCGCGGCTGGTCATCGCGGCCGCCGCCAACGCCAACGACGTCGCCTTCGTGCCCACCCGGCGTGGCTGCGTCCCGTTCGTCTTCGATCCCGAGCGGATCGGTGTCGTCGGCGACCGCGCGCTCACCCAGGACGGCCTGCGCCCGACCGGGACCTACGAGCAGCTGGCCGACTACCGGTATCGCGATGTCACCGTGCCCGCCGCGATGGCCATCAGCGGCGCCGCGTTCAGCCCGCTGACCGGCCGCGAGAGCGCCCGCACCCGGCCGGTGCGGATCCTGCTCGCCCTGCTCAACGCGCGCCTGGGGGTGTGGCTGCCGAATCCGTACTGGCAGCCCGTCCCGCAGGGCAAGCTCGCCGCGAAGCTGCCCGCGCTGTACAGCTGGGCCGACAAGCCGGGACCGTATCGGCTGCTGCGCGAGGCATTCGGCAATCCGTCGCTCTACGACCGGTGGCTCTACGTCACCGACGGCGGGCACTACGACAACCTCGGCCTGGTGGAGGCGCTGCGCAGGCGGCCCGCGGCGGTCATCGTCCTCGACGCCAGCGGCAGTCCCGACGACCGGTTCTGCGCGCTGGCCGAGGCCATCGCGACGGCGCGCATGGACCACTGCGTGCAGATCAGCGTCGACCTGCGACAGATGCTGCGCGGCGACCGGAAGCGAGCACACAAGGCGTGGGCGCGCGGTGTCGCCACGCATCTCGACGGCGCCACCACCGACATCTATTACGTCAGGTCGCAACTGGTCGACGACCTGAGCTGGGACCTGGAGAACTACAGCAGGGCGCATCCGGACTTCCCGTACACCTCCACCGGCGACCAGCTCTACAGCGAATGGGATTTCGAGGCCTACCGCGCCCTCGGGCACGAGGTGGCCGAGCGGGCCCTCGACGATCCGGTCTTCGCCGGGCTGCGCGGAGCGCGCGCGGCCGGGGCACCGGACACGGACGGCGAGACCGGCAAGCCGCTGGTGACCCGGCCGGGGTAGCGCCTACTCGACGACCGAGCTCGTCTCGGCGAGCAGGGTGAGGACCTGCTCGGTCTTGGTCAGCTCGGTCGAGATGGACAGCCCGTAGCCGCGGACGGCGGTGTGCAGCGCGCGCTGCACGTCGAGGGCGCGCGCGTGCAGGTCGGTGGCGGACTCGCCGGGCCAGGGGGTCACTCGCAGGGACAATTCGAACAGGTCGAGGCCGCCGACGGTCCACCGCTCGGCGTCGACCGCCAGCTCGCCGACGGCGACGTTCGTCCACTTCGTCGACGCCACCGGGCCCATCGCCCGCAGATGATCGACCGCGACACCGGGGGGCGTGCAGCTGACCAGGAACTGACGCTGGGCCGAGTCCAGCGCCTCGGTGACGTCCTCGCCGCACAGGGCGGCCACCCGCAGCGAACCGGCCGGGCGCCTGCTCACCACCGAGGCCGACAGCACCCGGCGGTCGCCGCACCAGTCGCCCTCGACGCGGTACTGCATCCCGGGCTCGGTGAACGGCGTCGCCCAGCGGCCGACCAGCTGCGCGGCGGTGCACGGCCGCAGTTTGACGGTCAGGTCGTCGTAGTCGCCGCTGCGCAGCCGGATGGCGATCCGGCCCGCCAGCAGGGCGGGCGCGCCACGGGCGCCGGGGACCCGTGGCTCGGCGAACCACACGTCCCGGCTGATCGCGGCGGCGTTGGTACAGCCGAGCCGGGTTTGGGCATCGACGAGGTCCCCGTCGACATTGACCTTGATTTCGATCGGAGTATTCACCCGAGCAGCGTCGCCCATCGCCCCACCGCTCGGCGCGCGTAATTCGCTACTCGATTGCCGCGGGCCGGTTCGCGGCGCCACGGCGGTATTCCGGACACGGGCCGGTCACGGCCCTGAGTAGTGCACTACTCATGACATAGGTCACGTCGGAGGAGGAAACTGATCTTCGACCACTTCTCGTACATCGCGGTTCGAGCCAGTCAGCTATGTGGAGGTTCTCGATGGTCGAGGCAGAGCCGGCGATTCCGCCGCAGTCGTCGCCACCCCACCTGTCGTTCGTCGCCCGCGCCGCGGTCGAAGCCGCCGAAGCGCTCGACCGGCGGGTGGGCTGGTTCCGGTTACCGACACCGCTGGGGCTGGCCGTGCTGGTCGGCCTGCGCAGCAGGCTGCGATCCCGCAATCTGTTCGACACCGGCCGACATCCGGCCGGACCACTGCCACCGGACACGACCGGCGAACACCGTGCCGCGCGCACCATCGACGGCTCCTACAACAACGCCGACGATCCGCGCACCGGCTCGGTCGGCTGCCGGTTCGGACGCAATTTCGCCCCCGAGCACAGCCATCCGGAGGACGCCGTCCGGATCCAGGAGCCCAACCCGCGCCAGGTCAGCCTGCGCCTGCTGGCCCGCGACCGCTTCCAGCCAGCCACCACACTGAACCTGTTGGCGGCGGCCTGGATCCAGTTCGAGGTGCACGACTGGTTCAGTCACACCCGCACCGACCGCGAGCCGTTCCGGGTGACCCTCGACGAGCACGACCCCTGGCCCGAACGGCCGATGACGATCCAGCGCACCGCGGCGGTTCCCGGTGCCGAACCGGGCGATCCGCCGAGCCATGTCACCGAGGACTCGCACTGGTGGGACGCCTCCCAGATCTACGGCAGCACACCGGCATTCGCCTCCGCCCTGCGCTCGGGCAAGAACGGCGAACTGGTGATCGACGAGCTCGGCCTGCCGCCGCTGGACGCGGCGAGCCTGCTCGCGCTCTCGGACGCGGCCGCCAACGCCTGGGTCGGCCTGGCGCTGCTGCATTCGCTGTTCCTGCGTGAGCACAACGCGATCTGCCGCCGCCTGTCGCGGCGCTATCCCGACCTGGACGACCAGCAGCTCTACGACACCGCGCGCCTGATCAACGCGGCGCTGATCGCCAAGATCCACACCGTCGACTGGACCCCGGCGATCATCGCCCACCCCACCACCGTCGCCGCCATGCGCGCCAACTGGTTCGGCGTCCTCGGTGAGCGCCTCTCGCGCCGGTTCGGCCGCCTCGTCGGCAACGAAGTGCTCTCCGGCATCCCGGGTTCCGCGGTCGACGACCACGGCGTGCCCTACGCGCTGACCGAGGAGTTCGTCTCGGTGTACCGGATGCACCCGCTGATCCCCGACGACCTCGTGGTGCGCAGTCTCACCGACGACCGGGTGCTGGCCGAGCATCCGTTCCCCGAGCTGGGGGTCGCCCACATCCGCGAGCGCCTCGGCGAGACCCCGATGGACACGCTGTTCTACTCCTTCGGCCGCGCCCATCCCGGCGCGCTGACGCTGCACAACTATCCACGCCACCTCCAGGAACTGGCCCGGCCCGGTCAGCCCCTGATCGACCTCGCCACCATCGACATCCTGCGGGTCCGCGAACGAGGGGTGCCGCGCTACAACGAGTTCCGGCGTCAGCTGCGGCTCCCGCCCGCCGGCTCGTTCGACGAGCTGACCGACAACCCACAGTGGGCGGCTGAGCTCGCAGAGATCTACGGCGATGTCGACGACGTCGACCTCATGATCGGCCTGTACGCCGAGCCCAAGCCGCCCGGTTTCGGCTTCAGCGACACCGCCTTCCGGGTCTTCGTGCTGATGGCCTCGCGGCGGCTGTCGGCCGACCGGTTCTTCACCACCGACTTCCGGCCCGAGATCTACACCGAGGCAGGCATGGCCTGGGTGCGCGACAACAGCATGCGCACCGTGCTGCTGCGGCATTTCCCCACGCTGGCGCCCGCCCTGGAGGGCGTCGCGAATCCCTTCGCCCCGTGGAGGACTCCGCGATGACCTACCTTCGCTTCCGCGACGACCTGGAACAGCCGCGCCCCGACGAAGAACAGATCATCGACAAGATCATCGCGGTCCTGCGCGACAACAACGAACGCGCCTACCGCAAGTACAAGCGCGGCCTGCGCGACGCGCACGCCAAGAGCCACGGCATCCTGCGCGGCGAACTGACCGTGCCCCCTGGCCTGCCTCCCGAGCTGGCACAGGGCCTGTTCGCCAGGCCTGCCACGTATCCGGTCATCGCCCGGCTGTCGAGTACCTCCGGGGTCATCCGCAGCGATCAGTTGCGCGGCGTGCGTGGCCTCGGCATCAAGGTGCTGGGGGTGCACGGCCCGCGCGCGATGGCCGGCGACGAGGCCACCACCCAGGACCTCATCATGGTGACCCACCGGGAGTTCCTGTTCGCCGACGCGCACGCCTACCTCACCCAGGGCATGCCGACCGCCTGGGTGCTGGCCCGGCTGCCCGACGAAGTCCTTCGCACCGGCAGCGATCTCGTCGCGGCGCTGGACAGGCACGTGCTGCGGCGCATCGGCAAGCGGGTGCCGCCGAATCTGGGGGTGTTCGTCGCGCCCAACACCCACATCCTCGGCGAGACCTTCTACACCTCGGCGCCGATCCGCTACGGCGACTACGTCGCCAAGCTGCTCTACGTCCCGGTGTCACCGGAAGCCGCTGCGCTGCAAGGACAACCGGTGAGCACGGCGGCCGGGGTCAACGCCCACCAGGACGCGATCATCGACTTCTTCGGCGCGCACAGCGCCACCTACGAACTACGCGCGCAGCTGTGCACCGACGTGGCCACCATGCCGATCGAGGACGCGACCGTGCCGTGGCCGGAGGAAGCGTCTCCGCATCGCACCGTCGCGACCATCCGGTTCGACGTCCAGGATCCCTACACCCCGCAGCGGCGTGCCTACGGCGACGACGTGCTGTCGTTCAATTCCTGGCGCGGCCTGGACGCGCATCGCCCGCTGGGGTCGATCAACCGGCTCAAGAAGCGGGTCTACGAGGCGTCGAGCGACTACCGCCACGACGTCAACAACGCGCCGCGGCTCGAGCCCCGCGACGCCACCGAGCTGCCGCCATGACCACTGCTCCGATCCGTTGTGGGGGAGCCGGTCGCGAACTAGAATTTTGGTGTATGGGCGAATTGTGGCAACTGCTCGATCGCCCCGCCGAATTCGATGCCGTCCGTACGGCTTTGACGAACACGAACACCGGCGGAGTGATAGTGGTCGGCGCCGCAGGCATCGGCAAGACCACGCTGGCCCGGCTGGTCACCGCGGTGCTCGCGGACCCGGTCCGCTGGGTGGCGTGCACCGCCTCCTCACAAGCCATTCCGCTCGGCGCGTTCGCCCCCTGGATCGCCGCCTCGGCCTCGCGTGATCCACTCGCCCTGCTGCACTCGGCGCGGGAAAACGTACTGGCGCAACCGGATACGGTGATCGGTGTCGACGACGCGCACCTGCTCGACACCCTCTCCGCCACCCTGGTGCACCAGATCGCCGTCGACCGCAGCGCGCGCATCGTGGCCACGGTCCGCTCCGGCGAGCCCGTGCCCGACGCGATCACCTCACTGTGGAAGGACGGGTTCCTCGCCCGCGTGGAACTCACCCCGCTGTCCAAACCGCAGTGCACCGCCCTGGTCGAGACCGTACTGGGCGGGACGCTGGAGGGACTCAGCGCCGATGTCATGTGGGAGGCCTCGGGCGGCAACCCGCTGTTCCTGCGCAACATGGTCGAGGGCGCGGTCGAGGCGCGCACGCTGACCGACGTCAACGGGGTCTGGCAGCTGCGTGGTCCGACCGCGGTGCCGTCCGGGCTGGTCGACCTGCTCGACGAGCGGCTGACCAGGGCGGGCGAACCGGTGCTCGACGCGCTGCGGATGCTGTCGGTCTACGAGCCGCTCGACATCGACATCCTCACCGAGCTGGTGGGGGTCGACGCCGTCGACGCCGCCGAGCTCAGCGGTCTGATCCGGGTCTGCCGCCACGGCACCTCGGTCGACGTCCGGTTCAGCCATCCGCTGCTCGGCGAGGTGGTCCGCCGCCGGATCGGCACCGCCGCGGCCCGCTCCCGGCGCGGCCGCATCGTCGAGACCCTGCGTGACCGGGCGCTGGACACGCCCGCCGAGCGGATCCGGCTGGCGCAGCTGTGCGTCGACAGCGATCAGCCGATCGACATCATGCTGCTGATCAACGCCGCCAAGGACGCGATCGCGCTGGCGAACCTGCCGCTGGGCGAGCGGCTGGCCCGCGCCGCCTGCGAGCGCTGCGGCGGCCTGCGCGCGGCCGAACTGCTGTCGCGGGCGCTGCTGTGGCAGGGCAAACCGCACGAGGCCGACGAGATCCTCGCCAGGTTCGATCCCGACCGGCTCGATCCGCTGCAGGTCGTGCAGTGGGGCCTGCCACGGGCGAGCCTGCAGTTCTGGTCGCTCGGCGATGTCGACCGGGCCCACCAGGTGATCGACCTGGTCGCCGCCCGCGTGGAGCATCCGTCGCTGCGACTGCTGGTCGACGCGGTCCGGGCGGCGATGGCGGTGCACGAGAACCGGCTCGCCGTCGGCGTCACGGAGGCCGAGCGGGTGCTCGCCGATCCGGACTCGCCCCGGCAGGCCGCCGATTTCGCGGCGTTCACCCTCGGGCTCGCGCTGCCGTTCGTCGGCCGCGGCGGCGATTTCGCCCCCATCGCGGCCCGGATCACGGCCGAACAGAAGTCCACCGACGGGCTGATCCGGGTGATGGTGCGCTACGGCGACGTGATGGCCCTGACCATGATCGGCGACCTGGACCAGGCCGAACAGCGGGCCTCGGAATACCGGGAGTTCTCCTCGGCCGGCCAGTTCGCCGGCTGGGCCATCGCCCGCATCGCGATCGGTGTCGTCGCGACCTATCGCGGCCGGTTCCGGGCCGCCATCACCGCCTTCGAACAGGCGCTGGCCGCGCTCAACGCCGACTGCACCCTGCCCTGGCAGCTGCCCGCCCGGCTGGTGCTGGCGCGGGCCTACGCGGCGGTGGGCGAGGTCGACCAGGCCGAGCGGGTGCTCGCCGACGCCGAGGAACACAGCGGCCCGCACATGGCCCTGCACGAGCCGCAGCGGATGATCGCCCGCGCCTGGGTGGCCGCGGCCGAGCACAGCCAGCACGCCGCGATCGACCTGGCCCGTAAGGCCGCCGACCTGGCCCACCGCACCGGTCAGTTCGCGCAGGAGGCGGAGGCGCTGCACCATGCCGCCCGCTTCGGTGACCGCTCCCTCGGCACCCGGCTCGCCACCGTCGCGGCCCGCGTGCAGGGACCGGTGGCCGACATCTACGCCCGCCACGCCGCCGCCGTTGCCCACGGTGACACCACGGCGCTGGCCGCGGTCAGCGTGGAGTTCGAGGCCGTGGGAATGCTGCTGGCCGCCGCCGACGCCGCGGCCCAGGCCGTCCCGATCTTCGACCACGCGGGCCAGCGCCGCCCCAGCGCCCAGGCCGCGGCCCGCGCCACCGCGCTCGCGGCCCGCTGCGACGGTGCGGGCACGCCGGCCATCACGGCCGCCGCCCGCCCGCTCCCGATCACCGAGCGCGAACGCGAGATCGCCGCGCTGATCGGCCGCGGGCTGTCCAACCGGGCCATCGCCGAACGGCTCTGTGTCTCGGTCCGCACCGTCGAGGGGCACATCTATCGCGCGTGCATCAAACTCGACGCCACCGACCGCGACCAGCTCGCCAAGCTGATCTGACACCATGGGTGGGGTGACGACCGGTCGCCGACGAGCTGTCCTCGGCGCCGCGCTGGTGGTCGCCCTCGCGGGCACCGCCTGCGCGAGCGACGAACCGGACCGGAGCGCGCCCACCGCGGCCGTGTCCGCGACCGCGCCGAGCACGCCGACGGGCAGCCCCGCGCTGGGATCGGCCGAGGAGATCGCGCGCGGTCTCGACGTGCCGTGGGGGCTCGCGTTCCTGCCGGACGGCGCGGCCCTGGTGGCCGAGCGGGACTCGGGCCGCGTCCTGCGCGTGACGCCCGGTCGTGCGCCGGAGATCGTCCATCAGGTGTCCGGCGTCGTCGCCCGCGGCGAGGGTGGCCTGCTCGGCCTCGCCGTCGCTCCCGACTACGCCGAGACCCGCTACGTCTACGCGTATTTCACCGCGGCCGACGACAATCGCGTCGTGCGCTTCCGGCCGGGGGAACCGCAGGAACTGGTCTACGGCGGAATCGCGAAGGCGGGCAACCACAATGGCGGCCGGATCGCCTTCGGGCCGGACGGCATGCTCTACGTCGGCACCGGCGACGCGGCCGAGAGTGCCCGCTCGCAGGACCCGGCGAGCCCGAACGGCAAGATCCTGCGGCTCACCCCCGACGGCGCGCCGGCGCCGGGCAATCCGACCCCGGGCTCGCCGGTCCTGAGCCTCGGCCACCGCAATGTGCAGGGCCTGGCCTGGGACCGCGCGGGCACCCTCTACGCCGCCGAGTTCGGCCAGAACCGCTGGGACGAGCTCAACCGGATCGAGCCGGGCCGCAACTACGGCTGGCCCGTCGTCGAAGGGGCGGGCGGCGCGGACCGCGGCTTCACCGAGCCGCTGCTCACCTGGACGACCGCCGAGTCCTCGCCCTCCGGCATCGCCATCGCGGGCGACACCGTGTACGTGGCCGCGCTGCGCGGGGAACGACTCTGGACCGCGACGCTGTCCGCGGGCGACGCGACGAATCCGGTGGCTGTCCTGCGGGAGTCCTACGGCCGCCTGCGCACCGTCGCGGTGGCCCCGGACGGCGCGCTGTGGCTCACCACCTCCAATACCGACGGCCGCGGCGACGTCCGCGCGGGCGACGACCGGATCCTGCGGTTCCCGGCCCGCTGACCGCCGTGTTCGCGCTGCCGCCGGGTGGGGGCTACGGCGTGCCGATCTGTTCGACGTAGCCGGTGCCGGTGACGGGGCGACCGCGGAAGGTGCCGGTGTAGCGGTAGCTGCCGACGTAGCCACCGGCCATGCCGTAGATGTAGTCGTCGTTGGCGACGGCGTCGATCTCGATCAGCCGGTCGCCGTTGTCGTCGTCGACCGCCCAGGTGAACGCGGTGCCCAGCGTCATGTCCCGGCCCTCGGGCGTCCGTCGTGGCGTGGGCTCGTACCGGGAGACCTGGTACCGGTAGCCGTTCTCGTAGGCGCCGCCGTGGTCGGTGCGGGACCGCACGTACACCGTCTGCTGGAACGGAACCCCCAGTGGCCCACGCACTTCCACCATCAGCACCTGGGTATCGGCGTCGATGTTGATGATCTGATAGGTGAAGAAGTCGATGAACAGGTCGACCGAGACGGCGCGGGCGTATTCCAGGGTGTTGAGCCCGGACAGCGCGTAGCGGGTGCCCTGATGCTCGACGGTCCCCTCGTACTCGCACAGCAGCGACCAGTGGTCGTAGAGCCCGCCGCGAATCTTGGCGAAGTGCGCGATCTTGTCGGTGGCGCGCACCCGCAGATCCGCGCGGAACTCCGGATTGCGGTAGGTGACCAGGAAGTCCGGATGGCTGCCGCGCAGCGCGAAGTCCTCGCCGAACCGGATCAGGCTCGCGTCCGGCGCCAGCTCCAGATCCCGGGCGACCTGGTAGCCGCGGAACTGGCCGGGGAAGCGGACCGCCGTGCCCGCCAGCAGGTTCGCGGTATCGGCCGCGGTGGTCTCGATCAGGTGCGCGTTGCGGAACGCCCGTACCTTCGGCTGCCCGATCACGGTGATGAAGTCCAGGAAGTTCAGCGGCGCGGGCAGGCCGGGGAACATCAGGCCGTAGTGCACGGTGCGGTAGCGCCCGCGGGGCGGATGGAACGGGGTGCTCGGGTCGTACGGGGTGCCGTTCACCGCGTACGAGCCGGAGACGGTGCGTTGAATGCCGTGGAGCAGGGGAGTCGTGATCGCCATGGATCGGCGCCTTTCGCTGGACGTGCATCGAGCTGACCGATGGGGAAATTACCGTTTGGTCAATTCGACGTCAACCAGCTGTGCGCCGCGCTTGAGATGGACGCCCGCTCAATTGACCTTCTTCGGGGAGGCGGTAAATTACCTGATGGCCGGACACGGTCAACCAGGTGAAGGAGGGCGTGATGGGCACCGCGGGAACGAAGGGCGTGCCGCGCGCCGAGCGCGAACAGCAGATCCTCGACATCGCCGGTGAGCAGATCAGCCGGGTCGGCTACGCCGGGCTGTCCCCTGGTTCCGTGGCGACCGCGGCGGGGGTCTCGAAACCCATGGTGTTCCACTACTTTCGCAGCAAAGAGGGGCTCTACGCCGCGTGTGTCGAACGGGCGGCCGACACGGTGTGCGGTGCCATCGAACCGGTCTTCGACGGCACCCCGGGGATCGAGATGGCCGAGCACACGCTCGAAGTCGTCATCGCCGTGCTCGCGCGCCGACCGCACGACTGGAACGTGCTGCTCGACCGGTCGTACCCACCGGACGGTGTCGCGGCCGAGGCCTCGCACCGGGCCGAACGCCGCCTCGCCGAGCAGGCGTACCGCGGTGCCGCCGCCCTGCTCGCCGAACGCGGCATCACCGACCCCGCCGACCTGTCCGCGCTCACCGATGTCTGGATGGGGGTGGTGACGGCGCTGGTGAACTGGTGGCTGCGGCACCCGGACGAAAGCGCCGAGGCGATGATCGCCCGCTGCACCCGGCTGCTCGGCGCGTTGTTCTGAAAACCTTGCCGGACAGGCTGTTCGGTCCGTACGGTCGGTGGATGGTTCCGCTTCCGAATCTGCTCGCGTTCCTCGCGGCGGCGTTCGTCATCGTCGTCGTGCCGGGGCCGGGCGTGCTGTTCGCGGTCGGCCGGGCGCTGACCTCGGGACGGCGGGCCGCGCTGCTGTCGGTGTTCGGGCACGCCATGGGCGTGCAGACGACGCTGGTGCTGGTCGCGGCCGGGCTCGGCACCGTGCTCGCCGTCTCGGCGCTGGTGCTGACGGCGGTGAAGATCATCGGCGCGCTGTATCTGCTGCACCTGGGCGTGCAGGCCATCCGGCACCGCCGGGAGCTGTCCGCCGCGCTGGCGGCGGGCGCGGCGCCGGTGGCCGCGACGAAGCTGTTCCGGCAGGGCTACGTCGTCGGTGTCACCAATCCGAAGGCCATCGTCTTCTTCGCGGCGGTGCTGCCACAGTTCGTCGATCCGGCGGCCGGCTCGATGGTCGGGCAGCTGGTGGTGCTCGGGACGATCATGGCCGTGCTGGCGCTGGTGCTCGACAGCAGCTGGGCGCTGCTCGCAGGCACCGCGCGCAGCTGGTTCGCCCGCTCGCCGCGCCGGCTGGAGGCGGTGGGCGCCACCGGGGGCGCGATGATCATCGGGCTCGGCGCCTCCGTCGCGCTCACCGGCGCCGTCAAGTGACGTCGGGACGCGCCGGGTAGCGCACTACTCTCGGCCGGTCGCGCGATCCGGAGGACACTGGATGTACCGCCTGCGGCCGGTGCCGTCCGCGCGCGCCGAGGCACGCCGGGAACCCCGCACTGACCGGGGCGGGATGTGACCGACTCCAACAATACGTGCGGGTAACCCTTGGACGCTGTTCACATATACGGAGTAGAGGTGCACACTGCCCTGGAACCGGAGTTCGAATTCGTACCCGTCCGGGCCACACAACTCGGTATTGGAAAGGAGTCGGCGAGTGTTCAGCCGCATCGCCATCGTCAACAGGGGAGAGGCCGCCATGCGGCTCATCCATGCCGTCCGTGATCTGGCGGCGGCGAGCGGGCTACCGATCGAAACGGTCGCCCTGTACACCGACGTCGACCGCAACGCCACCTTCGTCCGGGCCGCCGACGTGGCCTACGACCTCGGTCCGGCCTCGGCCCGCCCGTACCTGGATCTGAAGGTGCTCGAGCAGGCCCTGGTGGCCACCAAGGCCGACGCGGCCTGGGTCGGCTGGGGCTTCGTCGCCGAGGATCCGGCCTTCGCCGAACTGTGCGAGCACATCGGCGTCACCTTCATCGGCCCCAGCGCCGACGCCATGCGCAAGCTGGGCGACAAGATCGGCGCCAAGCTGCTCGCCGAGGAGGTCGGGGTCCCGGTCGCGCCGTGGAGCCGCGGCGCGGTCGACACCGTCGAGGACGCCATCGAGGCCGCCGCCGAGATCGGCTACCCGCTGATGCTCAAGGCCACCGCCGGTGGTGGCGGGCGCGGTATCCGCGTCATCACCAACGAGGCCGAGCTGGTCGACGCCTACGAGCGCACCAAGCAGGAAGCCGCGCGCGCCTTCGGCAGCGGCGTGGTCTTCCTGGAGCGGCTGGTCACCGGTGCCCGCCACGTCGAGGTCCAGGTGATCGCCGACGGCCAGGGCACGGCGTGGGCGCTCGGCGTCCGCGACTGCTCGGTGCAGCGGCGCAACCAGAAGGTCATCGAGGAGTCCGCCTCGCCCGTGCTCAGCGCGGAGCAGACCAGCGAGCTGAAGGCCTCCGCCGAGCGCCTCGCCGTCGCGGTCGGCTACTGCGGCGCGGCGACCGTCGAGTTCCTGTACCACCCGGGCGAGCAGCTGTTCGCCTTCCTCGAGGTGAACACCCGGCTGCAGGTCGAGCACCCGATCACCGAGTGCACCACCGGTGTCGATCTCGTGCACGCGCAGCTGTCGGTGGCCTCCGGCACCAAGCTCGAGGGCACCCCGCCGGTCGAGCGCGGCCACGCCATCGAGGCCCGGCTCAACGCCGAGGACCCCGACCGCGACTTCGCGCCCGCTCCCGGCCGCATCGTGCGCCTCGACCTGCCCGCGGGCCCCGGCATCCGCGTGGACACCGGTGTCAGCGAGGGCGACACCATCCCCGCCGACTTCGACTCGATGATCGCCAAGATCATCGCCTACGGCCGCGACCGCAACGAGGCCCTGGGCCGGCTGCGCCGGGCCATGGCGCAGACCCGCGTCGTCATCGAGGGCGGCGCGACGAACAAGAGCTTCGTCCTCGACCTGCTCGAGCAGCCCGAGGTGATCGACGCCAGCGCCGACACCGGCTGGATCGACCGGGTCCGCGGCGAGGGCCGCCTGGTGACCCACCAGCACTCCGCCATCGCGCTGGCCGCCGCCGCGATCGACGCCTACGAGGACGAGGAGCGCGCCGAGCGGCACCGCCTGCTGTCCACCGCCTCCGGCGGCCGCCCGCAGGTCCAGCACGAGAGCGGCCGCCCGCTCGACCTGAAGCTGCGTGGCGCGAGCTACCGGGTCCGCGTGGCCCGCATCGGCGCGCACCGGTTCCGCGTCGGCATCGAGGCCGGGACCGAACTGACCACCGCCGACGTCGATCTCGAGCGCTTCGATCAGCACACCGGGCAGATCGTCGTCAACGGCACCCGCTACCGCCTGATCACCGGCACGCACGGACCGACCCACCTGGTCGACGTCGACGGCGTGACCCACCGGATCAGCCGGGACGAGGGCGGCGTCGTCCGCTCGCCCGCGCCCGCCCTGGTCGTCGGCACCCCGCTCGAGGTCGGCGCCGAGGTCGAGGCAGGCGCCGCGGTGCTGGTGCTGGAGAGCATGAAGATGGAGACGGTGCTGCGCGCGCCGTTCCGCGCCCGGCTCAAGGAACTCGCCGTCTCGGTCGGTACCCAGGTCGAGACCGGCGCGCCGCTGCTGCGCCTGGAGCCCCTCGCCGACGACGACGAGGCGGGCGAGGCCGAAGTGGTCGGGACGGTCGAACTCGACCTGCCCACCGAGCCCGCCCCTCGTCAGCCGCACGAGCGGCTGGCCCGCGGTCTGCAGGACCTGCGCAGCCTGCTGCTCGGCTTCGACGTCGACCCGCACGACGACCGCCGCGTCCTCGACGAGTACCTCGCGGCCCGCCGCGATTCCGTCGCCGGCGATCACCGCCCGCTGGCCGAGGAACTCGAACTCGTCCAGGTCTTCGCCGATCTCGCCGAACTGAGCCACAACCGCGCGGCGGACGACGAGCAGAGCGTCGGCCACCTGCACAGCGCGCGCGAGTACTTCCACACCTACCTGCAGAGCCTCGACGTCGAGCGGGCCGGTCTGCCCGAGGCGTACCAGGCCAAGCTGGCGCAGGCGCTGAGCCACTACGGCGTCACCGAGCTGGACCGGTCGGCCGATCTCGAGGCCGCGGTCTTCCGGATCTTCCTGGCCCAGCAGCGCCCGACCGACACCGTCGAGGTCATCACCACGCTGCTGCGCGAGTGGCTGCGCGAGCCGATGCCCGACCAGGTGCTGCGCGAGCCCGTCGGCCTGGCGCTGGAGCGCCTGGTCGCGGCCACCCAGGTGCGCTTCCCGGTGATCGCCGACCTGACCCGTGGTCTGGTCTACGGCTGGTACGGCCAGCCGCTGCTGCGCCGCAACCGCGCCCGCGTCTACACCAATGTCCGCAAGCACCTGACCTACCTGGACGCGAACCCGGACGCGGCCGATCGCGCCACCCGCATCGCCGACATGGTGCGCAGCACCGAGCCGCTGGTGCGGCTGCTCGGCCAGCGGCTCGAGCGCGACAAGCCCGAGCACACCGTCCTGCTCGAGGTGCTGACCCGCCGCTACTACGGCAACAAGGGCCTGACCGGTGTGCGCGCCGAGCAGGTCGGCGGCACCTCCTTCGTCGTCGCCGAGCGCGACGGCGCGAGCCTGGTCTCGGCCGCGGTGAGCTTCGACGAGCTCGGCACCGCGGTGCAGGGTCTCGGCGAGCTGGCCGGCGGCGCGTCCTCGATCGACGCCGATATCTACCTGAGCTGGGAAGCCCAGCCCGAGGACTCCGACGCCATGGCCGCGGCCCTGCAGGAGGTCCTCGGCGGCTACCAGCTGCCGCAGCAGGTGCACCGGATCACCGCGACGGTGGCGGGCAGCAACGGCGCGGTCATGCACCACCACTTCACCTTCCGCCCGTCGGCCACCGGCATGGCGGAGGAGCGGCTGATCCGCGGTCTGCACCCCTACATCGCGCAGCGGATGCAGATGGAGCGGCTGCGTAAGTTCGACCTGACCCGCCTGCCGTCCTCGGACGACGAAGAGGTCTACCTGTTCCGGTGCGTCGCCAAGGGCAACCCGTCCGACGACCGCCTGATCGCCTTCGCCCAGGTCCGCGACCTGGCCGCGCTGCGCGAGCACGACGGCAGGCTGCTGGCCCTGCCCACGGCCGAGAGCACCATCGCGACCTGTGTCGACTCGATCCGCCGGGCGCAGTCGCGGCGGCCGTCGGCCAAGCGGCTCAACACCAACCGCATCGTGATGTACATCTGGCCGCCGATGGATGTCACCAGCGAGGAACTGGCGACGATCGGCGGACACGTGCTGCCGACCGCCGTCGGCGCCGGGCTGGAGGAGATCCTGCTCATCGCCCGGCAGCGCGACCCGAACACCGGCGAGCTGACCAAGGTCGGCGTCCGGATCACGATCGGCGCGACCGGCGGCTCCGAGGTGACCGTCGGCGAGCTGACCGACGAGCCGGTCGAGCCGCTCGACGAGTACCGCCAGAAGGTGCTGCGCGCCGCGGGCCGCAACACCGTCTACCCGTACGAGCTGACCGGCGTGCTGGGCGATTTCGCCGAGTACGATCTCGACGCCGACCACGTGCTGGTCCCCGTCGACCGGCCGAAGGGCCGCAACAAGGCGGCGATCGTCGCCGGTGTGGTCAGCACCCCGACCATCCAGCATCCCGAGGGCGTCACCCGCGTCCTGCTGCTCGGCGACCCGACCAAGTCGCTGGGCGCGCTCTCCGAGCCCGAGTGCCGCCGCGTGATCGCCGCGCTCGATCTCGCCGAACGCCTGCAGGTGCCGCTGGAGTGGTACGCGCTGTCCTCCGGCGCCCGGATCTCGATGGAGTCCGGCACCGAGAACATGGACTGGGTCGCCGCCGCGCTCAAGCGGATCGTCGAGTTCACCCAGGACGGCGGCGAGATCAACATCGTGGTCGCCGGAATCAACGTCGGCGCGCAGCCGTACTGGAACGCCGAAGCCACCATGCTCATGCACACCAAGGGCGTGCTGGTGATGACCCCGGACTCGGCGATGGTGCTGACCGGCAAGCAGTCGCTGGACTTCTCCGGCGGCGTCTCGGCCGAGGACAACTTCGGCATCGGTGGCTACGACCGCGTGATGGGCCCCAACGGCCAGGCGCAGTACTGGGCGCCGAACCTGACCGCCGCCCGCGACGTGCTGATGGCGCACTACGACCACACCTACGTCGCGCCCGGCGAGCAGTCGCCGCGCCGCTCGCAGACCGTCGACCCCAGCGACCGCGACATCTCGAGCTTCCCGCACGTGCTCGCGGACAGCTCCTTCGCCACCGTCGGCGAGATCTTCTCCGCGGCCGCCAACCCGGACCGCAAGAAGCCCTTCGACATCCGGACCGTGATGCGCGCGCTGGCCGACCAGGATCACCCGGTGCTGGAACGCTGGGCGGGCATGGCCGACGCCGAGACCGCGGTGGTGCAGGACGCGCACCTCGGCGGTATCCCGGTGTGCCTGCTGGGTATCGAGTCGCGCAATGTGCCGCGGCGTGGTTTCCCGTCGACCGACGGCCCCGACACCTACACCGCGGGCACCCTGTTCCCGCGGTCGTCGAAGAAGGCCGCCCGGGCCATCAACGCGGCCAGCGGCAACCGGCCGCTGGTGGTGCTGGCGAACCTGTCGGGCTTCGACGGCTCGCCGGAGTCGATGCGCAAGCTGCAGCTCGAGTACGGTGCCGAGATCGGTCGCGCCATCGTCAACTTCGAGGGCCCGATCGTGTTCACCGTGATCTCGCGGTACCACGGCGGCGCGTTCGTGGTGTTCTCCAAGGCGCTGAACCCGAACATGACCGTGCTCGCGCTGGAGGGCTCGTTCGCCTCCGTCCTCGGTGGCGCCCCCGCCGCCGCGGTGGTCTTCGCGGGCGAGGTCAACTCCCGGACGGCGGCCGACCCGCGCGTGCGCGACCTGGAGACCCAGGCCGCCAACGCGTTCGGCACCGACCGGGCGACCCTGACCGCGGAACTCGACGAGGTCCGATCCTCGGTACGCGCGGAGAAGCTGGGCGAGGTGGCCGCGGAGTTCGACGGCGTGCACAACATCCAGCGCGCCGTCGAGGTCGGTTCGGTCGACGCCATCGTCAGCGTTCCCGACCTGCGCCCGCGCATCATCGCCGCGATCGAGGCGGGCCTGCCGAAGTAGGAAAACCCGCACGACGAACCGAGCCGCCCACCCCGGTCCGACCGGGGTGGGCGGCTCGCGCGTGGGACACTGCACGGGTACACAATCCTTCTCGTCACCTCCGGAAGCGGGTGCGCGATGCGGAAACAACAGCGGGTGCGGGCCGGGGTCGTCGATCCGGGGCTGCACAGCCGGTTCGTCCCGGATTTCACCCATCGCAATGCCGAGTTCCTCGCCGCCGTGGCGGGCGCGGACTCGCTGTGGTCCGTCGACCACCTGATCGGGCTGTTCCCGGCGTCGGTGTGGTCGGCGCGGCACGCGGGCGGCGCCCGGGTCGCGCCCGAAGCCGACGCCTATTACGAGCCGTGGACGATGCTCGGTTACGCGGCCGCGCGAAACCGGTGGCGTCGATTGCGCCTCGGCATCGGGGTGACCGATACCGGTCGTCGGCATCCGGCCGTGACCGCGCAGGCCGCGGCGACCCTGCACCTGCTCACCCGTGGGCGGGCGATCCTCGGCATCGGGCCGGGCGAGCGGGAGAACAACGAGCCCTACGGGGTCGACTGGCGGCGTCCGGTGGCCCGGTTCGAGGAGGCGGTCGCCACGATCCGGGCACTGTGGGACTCCGGTGGTGAGCCGATCTCCCGCGATTCCGAGTTCTTTCCGTTGCGCGACGCGATCTTCGCGCTGCCGCCGTATCGCGGCACCCGGCCGGAACTGTGGATGGGCGCCCATGGACCGCGGATGCTGCGAGCGGCGGGCCGGTACGCCGATGCCTGGATGCCCGCCTTCCCCAGCAGTCCCGCCGACTATCGCGCCAAGCTCGACACCATCCGCGCCGCGGCCTCGGACGCGGGCCGCGACCCGTCGGCGGTGCGGGCGGCGGGCTGGTTCTTCGTCATCGCGGGCAGGTCGGCGGCGATCGTCGAGGAGATCCTCGACTCGCCCGTGGTCCGTGCCTACGCGCTCATCGGGTCGGCGCAGGCCTGGGCGCGCCACGGTGCCGAACACCCGCTGGGCCCCACCTTCGCCGGCGCGCAGGACATCCTGCCGCAGACCATCGACGAAGCCACGGCCATCGAGTACGGACGCCGCGCTCCCGCGTCGCTGATCCGGGAGATCTTCGTGGCCGGGACCCCGGACGAGATCCTCGAGCAACTCGCCGTCCGCCGCGATCACGGCCTGACCTACGCCGTGATGGTCGACCTCGGCGCCTGCCATCCCCGGCTGGGGAAGGGGTTGCTGACGGCATCGTCGTTCGCGAAGGTGGTGCGTGGCGTCCGGCGACTGTGAACGGGCACGGACCGTGGGTCAGCTCCCGCGTGCAGCCGTGCGGGTCGATCGTGCCGGGGGAGGGGACGCGGTCCCGTAGCGACTCAGGAAGGTCTCGACGCCGTCGGTGACGAGCCGGTCGGCGAGGTCCGGTGGCAGGTCGGAACCGATCGAGCCGGTGATCAGGTGGGGGTAGATCGTCAGGCCGAAGAACTGGACGACGGCCACCTCGAGATCGGGCACAGTGAGATGGCCGCGGGCGCACAGGTCGGTGAGGAGTTCACCCATGGCGACGGCCGACTGGGCGGGGCCCTGCGCGTGGTAGGCGTGGCCGAGATCGGGGAAGCGGCGCAGTTCGGTGGTGACGAGGTTGCGCAGCGCGAGTCTGGTCGGGTCCGTCGCCGCGGTGACCAGGGCGCGCGCCGCCCGGAGCAGGGCGTCGCGGACGTCGTCGGTGTCGGCGAGCTCGCTGCGGACCTGCGCCATCGTCGCGTGCGCTGCCCCCATGGCCTCGCCGATGACCTCGGTGAACAGGTCCTCTTTGCTGCTGAAGTGGTTGTACACGGTCACTTTCGACACGCCCGCCGCGGCGGCGATCCGGTCCATGCCCGCGTCGAATCCCTCGGCGATGAACACCGCGCGGGCGGCGGTCACGATGGCGTGCCGACTGCGCTCGGCGCGGGCCCCCGAAGGTGGCGCCGGTCTGGTTCTCGCTGTGCCCACGCTCCGCATGGTAGCGCAACTGAACTCTTGAGTTCAGCTATATCTTTCCTGTACTGTTCAGTTCAGTTCAGTTGCTGGGCGGGAAATGGAGGCTGATGTGAGCGAGATCTGGACGGTGGTGCACGCCGAGCGCGCCGCGCTGATCGCGGACCTGGCGGACCTGCCGGCGGAGCGGTGGTCGACGCCGTCGCTGTGTCCCGGCTGGGACGTGCACGACGTCGTGGCGCATCTGACCGACGACGCGAAGACCACCCAGCTGGGCTTCGTCGTCCACTTCGCCGCTGCCCGTTTCGATTTCGACCGTTTCAACCAGGCGGGTGTCGCACGGGAGCGCGCCGAGGATCCCGCGCTGACCTTGGCCGCGTTCCGGGCGGCGAGCGGGCGGACCACGGGTGCCCCGGCGCCGAAGGCGACCCGGTTGATCGAAGCGTTCGTGCACGGCGAGGACATCCGGCGCCCCCTCGGCCTGCATCGGGACTATCCCGTCGCGCCCGTGGTGACGGCGGTCCGTCATCAGCTCGATACGTCGGTGAAGGTCGGCGGCGGGAAGGAGCGCGCGCGGGGCTTGCGCCTGACGGCGACCGACGCGGATCTCGATGTCGGGGACGGCCCGCAAGTGCGCGGCTCCGCGGTGGCCCTTCTGCTCGCTCTCTCCGGAAGAGCCCTCGCGGCAGGGGAATTGGATGGCCCGGGCGCCGCGACGCTGACCGCGTAGGCACACCTCGGGCGTGACACGTGCCGCTCCGCATCGGGTCCGAGCGGCACGGGTTGGAGCGGGAGGCTATGGTTACGAGACTGATAGTTTCGTAACTGGAGGCCCCATGTTCGACACCTGGCCGCCCGAGTGCTCGTCTCGCACCCGGCGCATCCGTGAACTCCCCGCGGTGACGGAGGCGAGCGAATGACCGCTCTGGCCGACCCACCCGTGCGCACCGGCCGGCTCCACACCGCGTGGCGGACGGTGCATACGCCGGTTCCGGGAGTTCCGCGATGGGCCACGATCGCCGCCTTCGCGGTTCCGTTGACGGCGCTACCGTCCAGTCTCTGGCGGATCGGCGTGGCCTTCCTCGACGACGACACCGCGGGCAAGCGCGGCGATCTGCCGTCCTGGCTCCCCGGCGAGCTGTATGTGATCGCCTTGTCGATCGTGTCGGAACTGGTGGCGTTCACCGCCGTGGGACTGGTCGCGGCCTGGGGTGAATGGTTCCCGCGCTGGATTCCACGATTGCGCGGGCGGCGCATCCCCACTCCGGTCGCCGTGGTCCCGGCCGCGCTCGGCGCGGCGACGCTGACGATCATGTGGACCGCCGCCTTCGTCACGGAGTTCGCCGGCGTCACCCTGCGTGGCGACCCGACCCCGGCGGACTTCCCCTCCCGCGCCGGTGGTTGGGAGTCGGCCGTCTACTACCTCTGCTACGCCCCGCTCCTGCTGTGGGGCCCACTGCTGGCCGCCGTCACCTTCGCGTACTACCGGCGTCGCCGGGTCGGGATCGTCGCGGGGTTCTCGGCCTCGGATCGCGTGTCCCCGTGACGATCACCGCCTCGCCACTAGGCGAGCTGCACCAGCGCGCACCCGGCGATCAGCGCCGCGAGACCGGCCAGTCGTCCGCTGGTCACCGGCTTGCTCGGCAGCTGGAACCAGCCGCGATGATCGATCGCCGCCGACACCAGCTGCTGCCCGGTGACCGTCAGCGCGATGGTGGTGGCGGCGCCGATCTGCGGAATGACGGTGAACGTGACGGTCACGTAGGTCGCCGCCGCGACCCCGCCCAGCCACCCCCACCAGGGCACCGTCCGCAGCGGGGCGAGCCGAGGACGCGGCGTGCGGCCGGTGATCACGAGGACGATCAGCGCCACCGCGATGGTCGCCGTCGCCACGACGAACGACCACAGTCCGGTGACGAACGGATCACCGAGCGCGCGGCGCAACGCGGCATTGGTCGCGCCCTGCACCGGAAGGACCGCTCCGGCAACGAGTCCCAGCGCGATCCAGCCGATTCGCGCCGCCGCGGAGGTCTGCCCCTGGCCATCCGTGAGCTGGCTGCGGATCACGACCACGATCCCGGCCAGCACGACCACGGCGCCCAGCAGCATGCCCGGCCCCAGCGGTCGCCGCTCGACGCCGAGCAGCCCGCCGACATCGAGCGCGATGGACGCGAACATCTGCCCGGTGACGAACAGACCGACCGAGGCGAGCGCGCCGAGTCGCGGGAACAGCAGGATGGCGCTGGTGATGTAGACGGGCGAGGCGATGCCGCCCACCAGTTTCCACCACTCGACGTCACCGAGCCCGGCGAGCGCGCCCCAGCCGCCCGCCACCGCGGCCACGACCGCGAGCAGCACGGCCGAGACCGCCAATTGCACGGTGGCGGCACCGTACGGGGTGCCCACCGCCTTGCCCAGTTGCAGGTTCACCGAAGCCTGCAGGGCGAGCAGGCCGCCGACGGCGAGCGCGGCGGCCAGAAATACGAGCGTCAATGGTCTCTCCCAAAAGCGTGACGAATTCGGCACATTCACCATGTCGGTGGATGACGTCGCTGATCAACGCCAGTTTTCGGAACGAGCCATGACCGTCGGATCATGATCATGGAGGCACACCCGTGGAAATGCGGGACATCGAGATCTTCCTGACCCTCGCCGAGGAATTGCATTTCGGCCGGACCGCGCACCGGCTGCGGATCACCCAGTCCCGGGTCAGTCACGCCATCAAGAAACAGGAACGCCGTATCGGCGCCCCGCTGTTCACCCGGACCAGTCGTTCCGTCGCACTCACCCCCATCGGCGTGCAATTGCGCGACGAGCTGCGGCGCGGCAGTCAGCTGATCGAATCGGCGGTCGCGCGGGCCAGGGCTGCGGCGCAGGGCATGAGCGACGTGCTGACCGTGGGAATCATGGGCGCGCTCGGCCACGTCGTCGCCCCGGTGCTGCGCTCGTTCACCGACGCCTACCCCGGCGTCGAGCTGGTCCTGCGTGAGGCGCACTTCGCCGACCCGTTCGGCCCGCTGCGCGCCGGGACGGTCGATATCCAGCTGCTGTGGCTGCCGGTCGAGGAACCCGACATCACCGTCGGCCCCACCGTGCTCGTCGAACCGGTCCGGCTGGCGGTGCGGGAAGGCAGCGAATCGGCCACGCGGACAACGATGTCGGTGGAGGATCTCGGTGATCACACCCTGTGTGACATCGGTACCGACGCGCCGGGCTACTGGGCCGACGAGCTGATCCCGCCCCGCACACCGACCGGTCGCCCGATCCCGCGTGGTCCCCGCGTGCACACCTTCCAGGAGATGCTGGCGGCCATCGCCGCAGGCCGGGCCGTCGCCCTGGTTCAAGAACACTGCGTGCGGTACTACGCCCGCCCCGGCATCGTCTACGTCCCCCTGCCGGACGGCCCCCGCTGCCGCTGGACCTTCGTCTGGCGCACCGCCACCGAGACCGCGCTGATCCGCGCGTTCGCCGCCGTCACCGGTGATTTCGCGGCCGCCGGACCCACGTCGTCCGGCGTCACAGCGGCTGGATGTGTTGTGCATGAGGCATAATGCGTAATAACCGACCGGAAGGACCGACGCCATGGAGACCACTGTGCAGGGTCTGCCGCGCAGCGCGGGCAGGCAGCGTCATCAGCTCTCGGAGGACGTCGCGACCTATGTGCGCGAGCTGATCATCTCCGGCCGGGTGCGGCCGGGGGAGTTCCTGCGGATCGAACCGGTCGCGGAGGCCGTCGGAGTCAGCAATACGCCGGTGCGGGAGGGGCTGCTGCTGCTCAGCGGCGAGGGCTTCGTCGAGCTGGTGCCGCGCCGTGGCTTCATGGTCTCGGAATTCACCAAACAGGATGTGCACGACCTGTTCTGGGCCCAGGCGACGATGGCGGGGGAGCTGGCGAGCCGCGCCGCGAAATCGATCTCGGTGGCCGAACTCGACCGGCTCGCCGGGGTGGTGGCGGCGCACGCGCGCGCCGCCGAGGTCGAGGCCGACGAGGACCTCGTCGTCTACGGCCACGAGTTCCATCGCTCGGTGAACCTGGCCGCGAACTCCCGGCGGTTGGCGACCCTGCTCGGCACGGTCGTCAAGCAGCTGCCGAACCGCTTCTACATCAGCATCGAAGGCCACCGCGAGGACACGCTGCGCGATCACCCCGCGATCCTCGAGGCGCTGCGGCAACGCCGGGCCAAGGCGGCGGGCTCGCTGATGCGCGATCACATCATGTCCAGCGCCGACGAGCTGATCGCCATGTTGGAGAAGCAGGGCATGTGGTCGGTGGACGCCCACAAGTCCACCGCCTGACCGGCGGGTCACCGCGGCCACCGACGCTCGACCGGTGCGCCCATGGATTCTGAATGCAAAATATAGTATATATAATTGAGCGTTGCGTGCGTCACAGTGGCGTGGCGACTTCAGATCCGAAGGGTTTTCATGACGAAGTCAGTGGTGGCCGGTGTGCTGCCCGAACATCCCGAGGCGTCCTACATCGATGGCGACTGGATCCCGGTGTCCACGTCCGAGGTCTTCGATGTGGTGAACTGCAGTACCGAGGAGGTCGTGACGACGGTCGGCGCGGCGGGCGTCGACGACGTGGACGCGGCCGTGACGGCGGCCCGCCGGGCGTTCGACCAGGGGCCGTGGCCGCTGCTGTCGCCCGCCGAACGCGCGGGCTACCTGCGCGCGATCGCCGCGGAACTGACCGCGCGCGGTGACGATTTCGCCCGGCTGTGGTCCATCGAGTCCGGCATCGCCTACTCGCTGGCCAAGACCCGCCTGCCGCTGTTCCTGAATGGGGCGTTCAACGCCTACGCCGACCTCGCCGAGACGTTCGAGTTCCGGGAGGCGCACACCCCCGCGGCGGGCGGTGCGGGTCTGCTCGTGCGCGAGCCGGTGGGCGTGGTCGCGGCGATCGTGCCGTGGAACGGTCCGGCCGGGCTGATGGCCTACAAGTGCGCCCCCGCGCTGCTGGCGGGCTGCACGGTGGTGCTCAAGCCGCCGCAGGAGGCGCCGACCTCGGCGTACCTGTTCGCCGAGATCTGTGCGAAGGTCGGGCTGCCCGCGGGCGTGCTCAATGTGGTGACGGCCGATCGCGCGGTATCGGAGTCGCTGGTCCGCCATCCCGGCGTCGACAAGGTGACCTTCACCGGTTCCACCGTCGCCGGCCGGGCGATCGGCGCCATTTGCGCCGACCGGATGGCCCGGTGCACCCTCGAGCTGGGCGGCAAGTCGCCCGCCCTGATCCTGGACGACTACGACCTCGGGACCGCGGCGAAGGTGCTGGCCGGAGGCATCAGCTACCTGGCCGGGCAGGTGTGTCACAGCCTGACGCGCGTCATCGTCAGCGAGCGGCGTCACGACGAGCTCGCCGAAGCGCTCGGCGCGGCGATGAGCGCGGTGCGCGTGGGTGATCCGTTCGACGAGACCGTCACCATGGGTCCGCTCGCCTCGGCGCGTCAGCGTGAACGGGTCGAGGGCTACATCGCGGCGGGAAAGTCGTCGGGTGCCCGGCTGGTCACCGGTGGCGGCCGCCCGGCGCATCTGGACCGCGGCTTCTTCGTCGAGCCGACGGTCTTCGCGAATGTCGACAACCGGTCGGTGATCGCGACGGAGGAGATCTTCGGTCCGGTCCTGGCCGTCATCGCGGCGAAGGACGAGGACGACGCGATCGCCCTGGCCAACGACAACCCCTACGGCCTCAACGCCGCGGTGTTCACCGACGACGCCGACCGCGCCTACCGGGTAGCGCGCAGACTGCGCACCGGCACGGTGGGGCACAACGGCCCGCGCACCGACTTCTCCATCGCCTTCGGCGGCTTCAAACTGTCCGGCGTCGGCCGTGAGGGCGGCACGGAGGGGCTGCTGCCGTTCCTGGAGACCAAGACCCTGGTGCTCGAGCAGCCGCCGACCGATGCCTCGGGCTTCGGCAACTGACACTGTCCGCACCCGGTATTCTCGGCACCCGATATCGGAGGGGATTGCCGCGAAAAGGCCCCGTCGACCCAGGTCGGCGGGGCCTTTTCGCGTCGTCGCGGCGAAAGGGAAAATCGCTGTTCCCGAATTGCGATGAATGTCCACATTGTTGGACATTCGGGCGGCGGAGTCCTGTTTACGCTCGCAAAGGGAAAGGGGCACAAGGCAATCACTCCCTTTTCCAGTTCATCGGCGCATGTCGCGCGCGTTCTATTCGGCCGGGGGAGCAGTGGTGCCCGTCCGGCGGCTGGAGGTTGTACAGATGTTCCGCAGCAAGCGTTTTCGTCCGCGGCGGTGGGCCGCGGGTCTGGCGGTCGTGCTCGCCCTCGGGTCGGGTGCCGGGCTGGATTCCGCGGTCGCACTGGCGGATTCGGGTGCGCGGTACCTGGTGATCACCGGCGCCGGGTCGTCGAACATCAGCGTGCTCGGTCTCGATCGCCTCGGCACCCTGTCGAAGGTGGCGGGGTCGCCGTTCGCCTCCGGCACCGGCGCGCTGTCGGTGACGATCACCCCGGACGGGCGGAAGGTCTACACGGCGAACACGGTGTCGGGGACGGTCGAGGGATTCCACCTCGGCACCGACGGCACGCTCACCCCGATCGCCGACGCCCACCTCGACCTGGGTGGCCCCGGCGTCGGCGTGCTTGCGTCGCCGGACGGGCGAACGGTATTCGTGACCACCGGCGTGGCGACGAACGAGATCCGCTCCTACGCGATCACCGGTTCGGGCGGGCTCGTGCCCACCGGGGCGGCGCCGGTGCGGATTCCGGGGGTCAGCGGGCTGAGTATGCCGGCGATCACGCCCGACGGCAGGTTCCTGTTCACCGCGGGCTGGCTCGAGGCGACGGTCTTCAGCTACGCGATCGGCCCCAACGGCGCGCTGACGCAGGTGGACTCGGTGCCGGCCGGGTTGATGTCGACGTTGCCCGGCGTCAGTCCGGACGGCCGCTTCCTGTACACCAGCAACGAGGCCGACGGCAGCATGTCGGGCTACGCGATCGGGGCCGACGGCAGGCTGACGCCGATTCCCGGGTCACCCTTCCGCACCGGCCTGATGCCGCTGCCGCACGGTGCGATGTTCACCGCCGACAGCAAGCGCCTGTACATCGCCGAGGCGATGGCCGGTGACGTCGCCGGTTTCCGGATCGCCGACAACGGCGCGCTGAGCCCGCTGCCCGGTTCGCCATACCCGGCGCCGGCGGGGACGCTGCCGGGCCGGGTGCTGGTGGATTCGGTGTCGGAGCGGGTGTTCCTGATCGACACGCTCACCCTTCAGGGCACCTCGCGGGTACACACCTACGCGATGGCGGCCGACGGATCGCTGTCGCGTACCGGGGCGCCGTCCGTCGACACCGGTCTGCTCTTCTCCGACGGTCCCGACGCGTTCGTGGCCACGCAGTGACGTTCGCGGCGAACCCTTCGCTTGAGGGAATATTACATATATTATATTCAGGAAGGATCTGAAACTGCACTCGCCAAGGGAGGCACCCCGATGAAACCGTACCGCTCGATGCTCTTCGTCCCAGGTCACAAGGCCGCCTGGGCGGACAAGGGCGTCGCCTCCGGTGCCGACGCGCTCATCCTCGACCTGGAGGACTCGGTCCCCGCCGCCGAGAAGATCGAGGCGAGGGCGACGGTCGCGGCCACGATCGACCGTCTCACCGGCGTCGGTGTGCGCCCCGACCTGTGGGTCAGGGCCAATCCGGAGGTGAGCGGCCTGCTCGGCGGCGACCTCGAGGCCGTCGTGCGGCCCGGCCTGGCCGGCCTGTTCCTGGCCAAGGTCTTCACCGCCGACGAGATCGTCCGCCTGGACGCGGTGCTCGGCCACATCGAGCAGCGCGAGGGCATCGAGGTCGGCACGGTGCGGCTGATCGTCTCCTACGAGACCGCGACGTCGATGGCGCACTGCGAGGAGATCGCGGCGGCCAGCCCGCGGGTCGCCTCGCTGCTCGGCGCCACCGGCCCGAACGCCGATGTCGGCCGGGAACTCGGCTTCGAGTTCACCCCCGGTGGGCTCGAGACGCTGTACCTGCGCAGCCGGATCATCCTGGCGGCGCGCTCGAACGGGCTGCACCACCCGGTCGCGGGCGTGTGGCAGGACATCAAGGATCTCGACGGCGCGCGGCGCTTCTGCCTGGACAACCGCCAGCTGGGTTACCGCGGACTGGTGGCCATCCACCCGTCGCACGTGGCGATCGCCAACGAGGTGTTCTCCCCGTCGCCGGAGACGGTCGACTTCTACCGGCGCATGATCGAGGCATACAAGGAGGCCGAGGCCGCCGGTAGCTCCGCGGTGGACTTCGAGGGCCAGCACATCGATCTCGCCCACGCGAAGACCGCGGAGGGTGTCATCGCCTTGGCGGACGCGTTGTCGGCCAACGCGTAGGGACCGACAGCGAAACGGGGGGTGGCCGCGGCCACCCCCCGTTCTTCGTATGTGTGGGTCAGTCGACGATCAGCACGACCGTCTCGGCGACACAGGCCGGTTTGGCCTCGCCGCCGTCGAGCACGTACTTCGCGGTCACCAGCGCCCCGGCCGGGGACTCGGTGACGTCGGTGATCGTGACGGTGGCGCGCAGTTGCGACCCCGCGCGCAGCGGTGCCGGGAAGCGAACCTTGTTGACGCCGTAGTTGACCCGGGCCGCGCCGAAGGCGAAGTCCAGCAGTTCGGGCCGGAAGTGCGAGACCAGCGACAGCGTGAGGTAGCCGTGCGCGATGGTGCCGCCGTAGGGCCCGTCGGCGGCGCGCTCGGGGTCGACATGGATCCACTGCTCGTCGTCGGTCACGGCGGCGAAGGCGGCGATCCTGGTCTGGTCGACGAGAAACGGCGTGCTCGGGCCGATCGGTGCGCCGATCGCGGCGCGAACATCGTCGAGCGTGCGGAAGACGCGGGTCACGAGATCTCCTGATGGACGGTGAGGTCGACGGTGGCGTTCGGTCCGGCGGATTCGCCACCGGGACCGAACAATTCGAGCGCAACGCCGTCCGGCACGGTGGTGGCGAGCAGCCGCGCGGGCTGACCGCAGAACAGCGGCGCCCGGCCCCGGTGCCGGAGCTCGCGCACCGGTGCCCCACCCCGCAGCCGATGGACCTCGGCCAGCGCGATGGCCTGGAGGGGGCCGTGCACGACGAGTCCCGGATAGCCCTCCACGCCGGTGGCGTAGGGCCAGTCGTAGTGGATGCGATGGGCATTCGCGGTGGCCGCGGAGAACCGGGCCAGCAGCGACGGATCTGTCCGCAGCTCCCAGGCGTCGTCCGCGGTCCGGTGCAGCGGCGCCCCGGGAACGACGTCCGCGGCCGGAACGGCGGCGGGCTCGGCGGGCGGCGGTGCCGCCTCGCGGTAGATCAGGTTCTGCGACTCCTCGATCGCGAGGGCGCCGGTGTGGTCGAACAACCGGATCTGGACGTCGACCACGACCAGCGCGCCCGAGCGGCCGTTCTTCTCGGTCACCGAGACCACCTCCGCCTCGCGCCGGACCCTGCCGCCGACGAGAAGCGGTGCGTGGAAACGGATCTCACCACCGGCGAACATCCGCCGTGGCAGGGCGACCGGCGGCAGGAACGAGCCGCGGCGCGGGTGCCCGTCGGCGCCGAGGACGCCCGAGGCGGCCCAGCGCGGCAGGGCGACCCAGTGCCACAGCGGCGGGAGCGGGTCGCCCGGCTCCGGGGTGGGCAGTCCGTCGTCGAGCAGCGCGGCGAGCGCGGCGACGGGGGCCGGGTCGAGGAGTTCGGTGCTGGTCTCGAGGTGCGGTTCCCAGGCGGACTCGGTCACATGAACCGCCCGCCGGTCACCTCGAGCACGGTGCCGGTCATGTACGAGGACAGGTCCGAGGCGAGAAACAGTGCCACCGAGGCGATCTCGTCGACCTCGCCGGCGCGGCCCAGCGGGATCTCGCCCATCTTCTGGTCCCACACCTTCTGCGGCATGGCCTCGGTCATCGCCGTGCGGATCAGCCCGGGCTGGATCGCGTTGACCCGGACACCCAGGTGCGCGAGCTCCTTCGCGGCGGCCTTGGACAGGCCGACGATGCCCGCCTTGGCCGCGGAGTAGTTGGTCTGGCCGGGCAGGCCGATCTTGCCCGAGAGCGAGGACATGTTGACGATGGCGCCGCTGCCGCGTTCGCGCATCACCGCGCCCGCCAGCCGGGTGCCGTTCCAGGTGCCTTTGAGGTGCACGTTGATGACCTGGTCGAAGTCGTCCTCGGTCATCTTGCGCATGGTCGCGTCGCGGGTGATGCCCGCGTTGTTGATCATCACGTCGACAGGGGAGAAGGACTCCGCCGCGGCGTCGAGCAGCGCCTGGACGTCCGCGGCGCTGGTGACGTCGCAGCGCACGCCCCGCGCCACGGCCGCGCCGCCCAGCTTCTCGGCGGCAGCCTCGGCCGCGGCGCCGTCGATGTCACCGACGACGACGCGGGCGCCCTCGGCGATGAACCGCTCGGCGATGGCGTAGCCGATCCCCTGGGCGGCACCGGTGACGACGGCGGTCTTGTCGGCGAGCAGTGGTCCGGTCATGGCAGTTCCTTACTGTCGGTGGTGGTGTCGAGCTGCGCCAGGATGCGGCGGGCGCGGTCGACCACGGGCTTGTCGACCATGGTGCCGTCGACGACGGCGACCCCCGAGGTCTCGGTGGTCGCTTCGAGAATCTTTCTCGCCCAAGCCTGTTCGTGCGCGGTGGGCCGGAACGCGGTCGTGACCGGTTCGAGCTGGCGCGGATGGATGCAGAGCTTGCCCGCGAAGCCGAGACGGCGGCCGTAGCCGGCGTCGTCGTGGACGAGGTCGGCGTCGTCGACCACCCCGGTGACGCCGTCGATCGGACCGGGCAGCCCGGCCGCGGCGGACGCCAGGACCACCGTGTGCCGGGTGCCCGCCAGTGCGTCGCGGTCGGCGGGATCGACACCGATCTCGGCGGCGAGATCGAAGGTGCCGATCGCGAGCCGGTCCACCCCGGCGGTGGCCGCGACGGCCGCGGCATGCACAACGCCCGCGGCGGTTTCGATCAGGGCGATCAGCGGCGCGGGGGTGTCGATTTCGCCGAGCGGCGAGGCCGGGTGGGCGCTTCCGCGGTCGGCTCGCCCGGCGGTGAGGGTCGCGATAACCGCCGGGAGAACGCCGATCTCGGCCTTGGGCAGCATCACCGCGCAGTGCAACGGTGCCAGCGCCGCCAGATCGTCGTCGTGCCAGCGGGTTCCGGCCGCGTTGATCCGGACGGCGCATTCGTTGCCCGCCGCGATCCAGGCGACGGCGTTGTCGCGCGCGGCGTCTTTGGCCTCGGGCGCGACGGCGTCCTCCAGATCGAGGACGACCAGACCCGGGTTCGCCGCGGTGGCCTTGGCGAAGCGTTCGGGACGATCGGCGGGGACGAACAGCAGGGTGGCGGCCGAGCGGACCCGGGTCGCCAGGTCGACGGCGGTACTCGTCCTCACGCGCGCTTCTTCGCTTCGCGCACGAGCCCGCCGCCGATGATCAGGCGCTGGATCTCACTGGTGCCCTCGTAGAGGCGCAGCAGCCGCACGTCGCGATAGATGTGCTCGACGGTGACCTCGCGCATGTAGCCGCTGCCGCCGTGGATCTGCACGGCGTTGTCGGCGACCCGGCCGACCATCTCGGTGCAGAACAGCTTGGCCACCGAGGGGGAGATCCGGCGATCCTCGCCGGAGACGTACTTGGCCGCGGCGTCGCGCACCAGCGCGCGACCGGCCATGACGCCTGTCTGCATGTCGGCCAGCATGGCCTGGACCAGCTGGAAGTCGCCGATCGGGGTGCCGCCCTGGGTCACGGTCGCAGCGTAGGCGACCGATTCGTCGAGCGCGCGCTGCGCGGTGCCGACGGCCAGCGCGGCGATGTGCACGCGACCGCGTGAGAGCGAGGCCATCGCCGCCTTGTAGCCGACGTCCTCCGCGCCGCCGACGAGCGCGTCGGCGGGCACCCGGACATCGGTGAAGGTGACATCGGCGGTCCAGGCGCCCTCCTGGCCCATCTTCTTGTCCTTGGGGCCGACGAGCACGCCCGGCGTGTCGGCGGGCACCAGGAAGACCGCGATGCCGGGGCCGTCCGGGCCGGGCTCGGCGGTGCGGGCGAAGGTGACGAACAGATCCGCGAGCGGGGCGTTGGTGATGAAGCGCTTCTGGCCGTCGATGACCCAGTCGTCACCGTCACGCCGTGCGCGCGTGCGCAATCCGGCCGGGTTGGACCCGGCGCCGGGCTCGGTGAGCGCGAAGGAGGCCAGCACCTCGCCCGCGGCGATCCGCTCGAGCCACTGCTTCTTCTGCTCGTCGGTGCCGTAGTTCACCAGCACCTGGCCGGCGATGCCGTTGTTCGTGCCGAACAGCGAGCGCAGCGACAGCGAGGTGTAGCCGAACTCCATCGCCAGTTCGACGTCCTGGGTGAGGTCGACGCCGAGCCCGCCCCACTCCTGCGGGATGGCGTAGCCGAACAGGCCCAGCTCCGCCGCGGCCTGGCGGATGTCGTCCGGGATGGCGTCGGTGTCGAGGATCTCCTGCTCGCGGGGCACCACCTTGGTGCGGATGAACGTGCGGACATGGGCCAGGATCGGCGCGAAGTCCTCGGCACTGAGTTCGGACACTCTCGGCTCCTTCTCACGGAATCTAGATATAATATATGATGATATAATATACGATAACCGGCGAGAGGGAGCTACGATCACTCCGTCGGTTCTCAGTACATAATATATTTGAAGGGATGTGCACATGCCGGGCCTGTACTTCGAGGAGCTCGAACCCGGGTTGGTCATCGATCACCCGACCCGCCGCACGGTCACCGAGGCCGACAACACCTTCTTCAGCGTCATGACGCTGAACCTGGCGCCACTGCACCTCGACGCCGAGTACAGCAAGAACTCCATCTACGGGCAGCGTCTGGTGAACAGCCTGTTCATCCTCGGTCTGGTCTCGGGCATCACCGTCCCGGAGACCACGCAGGGCACCACCCTGGGCAACCTGGGCTTCGAGCAGATCAAGTTCCCCAAGCCGGTCTTCCACGGCGACACCATCCATGTGCGGACCGAGATCGAGGCGCGCCGGGAATCCAAGAGCCGCAACGATTCCGGAATCGTGACGTTCCGCCATCTGGGCATCAACCAGCGCGACGAGATCGTCTGTGACGCGCTGCGGGTGGGCCTGATGATGAAGCGCCCGGCCGAGCAGGCCTGACCCCCGCCGACGCACCATCAACGAGGAGGACACGTCATGGTGGACGTTGCGTCCGTCGCCGGGCCCGCGTGGGTTCCGGACGAGCGGATACGTGAGCGCAGCAGGCTGCTCGCGGCGATGCGCGCCTGGGAGCTGGGCGCCGACGCCGCCGCGGTGGCCGAGCTGAACCAGCGCGCGATCGAGGATCCCGAATGGTTCTGGCGGGCCGCGGTGGCCGACCTCGGGGTCGACTTCACCGCGCCGTTCGAGCGGGTGCTCGACGACACGGACGGCAAGCCGTTCCCGCGCTGGTTCCCGGGCGGGCGGATCAATATCGCCCAGCTCACGGCGCACCGGCACGCAGAAGGTGCGGCCGCGGACCGGACCGCCGTCGTCTACGAGGGCGACGAGGGCCTGCGCCGGACGCTGACGTTCGCCGAGCTCGACGCCGAGGTCCGGCGCTTCGCCGCCAACCTCACCGCGCTGGGTGTGCGGCGCGGCGACCGGGTGGTGCTGTTCATGCCGGTGGTGCCCGAAGCGGCGGTGGCGTTCCTGGCCGTCGCCATGATCGGCGCTGTCTCGGTGCCCACGTTCAGCGGGTATGCCCCCGACGCGCTCGCCACCCGCCTGCAGGATTCGGAGGCGGTGCTGCTGGTGACCGCCGACGGCACGACCCGGCGCGGCAAGCGGGTCGAGCTCAAAGCCACCGCGGACGCGGCGCTGGAGTCGGCTCCGACGGTCCGCTCGGTGGTGGTCGTCCGGCACCTGGGCACCGAGGTGCCGATGCGGTCGGGCCGCGATGTCTACTACGACGAGCTCGACGCCGATCCCGCGCCGGTGCCCACCGCCGACACCGAGGCCAACGATCCGCTGACGATCGTCTACACCTCCGGCACCACCGGCCGTCCCAAGGGCATCGTCCACTCGCACGGCGGTTTCGCCGTGAAGACCGCGGTCGACTTCGCCTACGGCTTCGATGTGCACGCCGGGGACGTGGTCTCCTGGATCACCGATCTGGGCTGGCTCGTCGGCCCCATGCTGATGACCGGACCGCTGCAGCTCGGCGCCACCATCGTGATGATCGAGGGCCTGCCGACGCACCCGACCGCGAACCGGATGTGGGAGATCGTCGAGCGCAACGGCGTCACCGTCGCCGGCATCGCGCCCACCGCGGCGCGGGCACTCAAGGCAGCGGGCACCGTCGCGCCCGAGATGCCCAGCCTGCGCACCTTCGTCTCCACCGGCGAGGCGTGGGACGAGCCCACCTGGTGGTGGCTGTTCGAGGAGATCGGCGGCAAGCGGCGCCCGATCGTCAACTACAGCGGCGGCACCGAGGTCGGCGGCGGCATCCTGATCGGCTATCCGTTCCTGCCCGCCGAGGCGGCCGCGTTCACCGGCGCGCTGCCGGGCGTCGACGCGGCGGTGTTCGGTGAGGACGGCACACCGGTCGCCGGTGACATCGGCGAACTGGTGGTGCGCAACACCTTCCCCGGCATGACCCACGCGTTCTGGCAGGACCGCGACCGCTACCTCGAGACCTACTGGAACCAGTGGGACGGGGTCTGGGTGCACGGCGACCTGGCCAGCGTCGACGACACGGGGATGTGGCGCATCCACGGCCGCTCCGACGACACCATCAAACTGTCCGGCCGCCGGGTCGGGCCCGCCGAGATCGAAGCCGCGCTGCTGCGTGACGGCCGGATCGCCGAGGTCGCCGTGATCGGCGTCCCCGACGAACTGCGCGGACAGCGCGCGGTGGCCTTCGCGGTGCTGCGGGCCGCGGGGGAGACCCCGGAAGACCTGCAGGACACCGCGACCGGCAACGCCGGGCGCTCGTTCGCCCCGGCGGTCGTCGTCGTGGCGACGCTGCCCAAGACCAAGAACGGAAAGATCATGCGCCGGGCCATTCGGGCCCGGTACCTCGGGGCGCCGACCGGAGACATGTCCTCCCTCGACCCCGCCACCCCTCTCGAAGCGATCCCCGTGTCCGCGGGCGACGAACAGGAGTAGTACATGACCGCCGCTACCGGCACCGACGACAACGTCGAAGTCGTCCGTCAGGCGACGCGTGAGCTCGCCCGCAAGTTCGACAACAACTACTGGTTGGAGAAGGACAACAAGCACGAATACCCCTGGGAGTTCGTGAAGGCCTTCGCCGCGGGTGGCTGGCTCGGCGCGATGATCCCCGAGGAGTACGGAGGCATCGGCCTCGGGCTCAAGGAAGCCGCCGTGATGCTGGGCGAGATCTCGGCCTCCGGCGCGGGCATGAGCGGTGGCTCGGCGATCCACTTCTACGCCTTCCCGCCCGCCCCGATCGTGAAGTACGGCTCGGAGGCGATGAAGCGCGAGTACCTGCCGCAGCTCGCCTCGGGTGACCTGCTGATGGCCTTCGGCGTCACCGAACCCACCGCGGGCGTGGACACGTCGCGGATCAAGACCAAGGCCACCAAGGTCGACGGCGGCTGGGTGATCAACGGGCAGAAGGTGTTCATCACCAACGCTCAGAACGCGCACAAGATCCTGCTGCTGGCGCGCACCTCGCCGCGCCGCGAGGACAAGCCGCTGTGGGGCATGTCGCTGTTCCTGGCCGACATGGATCGCAGCCGGGTCACCGTGCGCGAGATCGACAAGCTCGGCCGCGCCGCGATCGACACCAACGAGCTGTTCATCGACAACCTCGAGGTGGCCGACGACCGGCTCGTCGGCGAGGTCGACAAGGGCTTCTACTACCTGCTCGACGGTTTGAATCCCGAGCGGATCGTGGTCGGCATGGAGGGCATCGGCCTGGGCCGCGCCGCGCTCGAGATCGGCGCCGAATACGCCAAGAACCGGGTGGTGTTCGACCGTCCGATCGGCCAGAACCAGGCCGTCGCGCATCCGCTGGCCGACTCCTGGATCCGGCTGGAGGCCGCCGAGGGCATGGTCATGCGGGCCGCGGAACTGTTCGACGCGGGGCTGCCGTGCGGTCCGGAAGCGGCCGCCGCCAAGTACCTCGGCGCCGAAGCCGGTTTCGAGGCCTGCGACCGCGCGTTCTCGACGCTGGGCGGCTACGCCTACGCGAAGGAGTACCACATCGAGCGGCTGTGGCGGGAGGTGCGACTGCTGCGCAACGCGCCGTTCTCGCAGGAGATGGTGCGCAACTACATCTCCCAGCAGGTGCTCGGCCTACCCCGGTCCTACTGAGAGGGATTCGCACACATGACGGGACCATTGGCGGGCGTGCGCGTGGTCGTGCTGGCGGGCATGGGGCCGGTGCCCTATGTCTCGATGTTGCTGGCCGACATGGGCGCCGACGTCGTCCGGGTGGTGCGGCCGCCGCACCGCTCGGCGCGGGAACTGAGCCAGACCGTCGGCCTGACCGAGGAGACCGATGTGGTCAATCGCGGTGTCGGGTCGGTGGCGGTGGATCTGAAGGACCCGGCGGGCCGCGCGGCCGTGCTGCGGCTGGCCGAATCGGCCGAGGTGTTCATCGAGGGCTATCGCCCCGGTGTCACCGAGCGGTTGGGGCTGGGTCCGGACGAGGTCACCGCGCGCAATCCCCGCCTGGTCTACGTCCGGCTCACCGGCTACGGCCAGCGCGGGCCGCGGGCGCTGGACGCCGGACACGACATCAACTACGTCGCCCAGTCCGGCGCCCTGCACGCGCTCGCCTCCGCGGGCGGCGCGCCGCGGCCGCCGATCAACCTGCTCGGCGACTACGCGGGCGGCGGCGCGATCGGCGCCTTCGGAATCGCCTGCGCGCTGGTCGAAGCCGGGCGCACCGGCCGGGGCCAGGTGATCGACGCGGCCATGGTCGACGGTGTCGCGGTGCTCACCGCGAAGTTGCAGGGCCTGCGCGCGGCCGGGCTGTATTCCGACGAACCGGGGACGAACTTCCTCGACTCGGGCGCCCCGTTCTACGACACCTACCGGTGCGCCGACGGCCGCTACCTGGCGGTGGGCGCGCTCGAGCCCGACTTCTACCGGCAGTTCCTCGACCGGCTCGGGGTCGACACCACCGACTGGCCAGGCCAGGACGACCGGGCCGAGTGGCCGCGCCTGCGCGAGCTCATCGCCGACGCGGTGGCGCGGCGCACCCGTGACGAGTGGTGGCAGGTCTATCAGGGCACCGACGCCTGCGTGTCGCCGGTGCTCACCTTCGACGAGGCCGCCGAGGACCCGCACAATGTCGAACGTGGCGTGTTCGAACGGGTTTCGGGTGTGCTGCATCCGGCGCCCGCGCCACGGTTCGACCGGACACCCGCCCGGCCGCCGTCGGTGCCGCCCGCCGGGATCGGCGACCTCGACGAGCTCCTCGCGCGGTGGGCGAGGACCGCGACCCCCACCGGCGCCGACGCGGTGTCGGTCAGCGAATGAAAGGACGACACGTGCCCGGCTACGAGGACTTCTCGGCATTGACGATCGACCGCCCGTCCGAGGGCGTGCTGCGCATCGTCCTGGACGGTCCGAACCTGAATTCGGTCGGAGCCGAGGCACATCGGCATCTGGCCGATGTCTGGCCGGTGATCGCGCTCGACGAGAGCGTGCGTGCGGTGCTCATCCGGGGTGCCGGCGAGCGGGCGTTCTCCGCGGGCGGCAGCTTCGACCTGGTCGAGGACATGATCGGCGACTACGCCGCGCGCACCAGGGTCATGCGCGAGGCGCGGGATCTGGTGCGCAACATCATCGAGGTGCCGCAGCCGATCATCTCCGCGATCAACGGCCCGGCCGCGGGCGCTGGCCTGGTGGCGGCGTTGCTGGCCGACATCTCGGTGGCGGGCCGCCGGGCCAAGATCGTGGACGGGCACGTCCGCCTCGGTGTGGCGGCAGGCGACCACGCGGCCATCTGCTGGCCGCTGCTCACCTCGATGGCCAAGGCCAAGTACCACCTGCTCACCAACGAGGTGCTGACCGGCGAGGAGGCCGAGCGCATCGGCATGGTCTCGCTGTGTGTCGACGACGACCAGGTCCAGGACCGGGCGATGGCGATCGCGCAGAAGCTGGCCGCCGGTTCGCGGGCGGGCATCCAGGGCACCAAGATGGCGCTCAACGGCTGGTATCGCCAGGCGATGCCGATCTTCGACGCGTCGCTGGGGCTGGAGTTCTACCACTTCGGCGGCCCCGATGTCGCCGAGGGCGTCGGCTCGCACCGGGAGAAGCGGGAGCCGAAATTCGCATGAGCACCGAACGCGCGCACGGCCCGCTGGCCGGGGTGACGGTGATCGGCCTGGAACAGGCGATCGCCGCCCCGCTGTGCACCCGTCATCTGGCCGATCTCGGCGCCAGGGTGATCAAGGTCGAGCAGCCCGGCTACGGCGACTCGACCCGGCACTACGACACCGTGGTCGGTGGGCTGTCGGCCCACTTCACCTGGCTCAACCACGGCAAGGAATCCGCGGCGCTCGACCTGCGTGAGTCCGCGGACCTCACCTTGCTCGAGCGCATGCTCGAGACCGCGGACGTGCTGGTCAGCAATCTCGGCCCGGGCGCGCTGGACCGCCTCGGGCTCGGCGTCGACGAGCTCGCGCGCCGCTACCCCCGGCTGATCATCGTCGACATCTCCGGCTACGGCCGCGGCGGTCCCCTCGACCACAAGCGCGCCTACGACCTGCTGATCCAGGCCGAGGCCGGTTCGTGCGCGATCACCGGCACCCCGGACCATCCGGCGAAGCCCGGCATCCCGGTGGCCGACATCGGTACCGCGCTGTACTCGTACTCGGCGGTGCTGGCCGCGCTCTACGACCGCGAACGCACCGGGCACGGCGCGATCGTGCCGGTCGCCATGCTCGACGTGGTGTCGGAGATGATGGGCTTCGCGCTCAACCAATTCCTGCACACCGGAACCGAACCCGTGCCGGTGGGCATGGGTTCGCCGATGATCGCGCCCTACGGGTCGTATCCGACCGCGGACGGGCAGGTCGCCGTGCTCGGCACGACCAGCGATCGCGAGTGGCGCAGGCTCACCGAGCTGATGAACCGCCCCGATCTCGCGGCGGACGCGCGCTACGCGCACAACGACGACCGCGTCGCCTGCCGCGCGGAACTCGATGTGGCGGTGGGGAAGTGGTGCGCCGAGCGCACCCTCGCCGAGATCCAGGCCGCCGCCGACGCGGCGGGCATCGGCAATGCCCGGCTCAACGGTGTGCGTGAACTCGCCGAGCACCCGCAACTGCGCGACCGCGGGCGCTGGCGGGAGATCGGCACCCCCTCGGGCCCGGTGCCTGCCCTGCTGCCGCCGGGCACCGCGCTCGGCTGGCCCGCCGTGCACGGATCGGTCCCGGCGCTCGGCGCCGACACCGCCGCGCTCCGCGCCGAGTTCGCGCCCGAGTCCGCCGATGTATGACGGCGCCCCGCGCATCGGGCCCGCGCTGAGCCTGAAGAGCACCGCGGCACAGGAGATCCGGCGACGGATCTTCGCCGGCGAGCTGCGCCCGGGCGACAAGATCGACCAGAGTGAGATCGCCGAGTCGCTCGACATCAGCAAGCTGCCGGTGCGCGAGGCGCTGATCGCCCTCGATGTGGAGGGCGTGGTCGACATGCCGCCGCGGCGCGGGGCCTATGTGGCGCCGATGAGCCGCGACGACGTGCGCGATCACTACTGGCTGCTCGGCGTGGTGTCCGGGCTGGCCGCCGCGCGGGCGGCCAGCCGGATCTCGGCGGCCACCCTGGACCGGCTCGACCTGATCCTGCGCCGGATGGGGGAGTCCGGCGCCAGCGCGGAGCGGGAGGCGCTGAACTTCGCGTTCCATCGAGAGATCAACCGCGCCTCGGGATCTCGCCGCCTGATCTCCGAGCTCAAGGTGCTCGGCAGCGCGGGACCGCACGGCTTCTACGAGACGCACGACGACTGGTCGGAGACCGCCGATCGCGACCACCGCGAGATCGTCGCCGCGCTGCGCGCCCGCTCGGCCCCGCTGGCCAGGCAGGCCACCGAGGAGCATTTCCAGCACGGCGGGAACCGGGCGGTGGAAATGCTCGAGTCCCGCGAGTTCTGGCAGTGATATAATATTTTATGTACAACAAATGGGAAGGTGGCAGGTAGGCATGAGTCTCACGGCCGACGAGCAGCAGATGGTCGACCTGGTCGCGGAATTCGTCGATCAACGGGTCAAGGACCGGGTACGCGAATTCGAAGAGGACGACATCTATCCCGAGGAATTCATCGAGGAGATGAAGAAGCTCGGGTTCTTCGGGCTGCTCGCGCCCGCCGAATACGGCGGCGTCGACGTGAGCACCGCCTGTTTCGCCGGCGTCACCGAGCAGCTGGCCCGTGGCTGGATGAGCCTGGCGGGCGCGATCGGTGGTCACTCGGTGATCACCTACCTGATCCGGACGTTCGGCACCGACGAGCAGAAGCAGAAGTACCTGCCGAAGATGGCCGAGGGCGCGATCCGCGCCACGATGGCGCTCACCGAGCCCGGCGGCGGCAGCGACCTGCAGGCCATGCGCACCGTCGCGGTGCGCGACGGTGACCAGTGGTCGATCTCGGGCTCCAAGACCTGGATCTCCAACGCCGCGCACTCCGGCCTGATCGGGTTGCTCTGCATCACCGACAAGGACGCGAAGCCCGCGCACAAGGGCATGAGCGTGATCCTGGTCGAACCCGGTGACGGGATGATCATCTCCAAGAAGCTGCCCAAGCTCGGCTACCGCGGTGTCGAGGCCTGCGAGCTGGTGTTCGACGGTCGCAAGGTCGGCGACGACGCGATCCTCGGTGGCGTGCCGAACCAGGGCTGGTCGCACATGATGCGCGGACTCGAGGTCGGGCGCATCCAGGTGGCCTCGCGCGCGCTGGGCGTCGGCCAGGCCGCGCTGGACGCCGCCGTGCGCTACGCGCAGGAACGCCAGTCCTTCGGCAAGCCGATCTGGAAGCACCAGTCCGTCGGAAACCTCCTCGCCGACATGGCGACCAAGCAGCGCGCCGCCCGTCTGCTGACCCTCGACGCGGCGCAGAAGCTGGACGCGGGGGAGCGGGCCGACATGGAGGCGGGCATGGCCAAGCTGTTCGCCTCCGAGACCGCGATGCAGATCGCGCTCGACGCGATCCGGGTGCACGGCGGCTACGGCTACTCCAAGGAATACGACGTGGAACGGTACTTCCGTGACGCGCCGCTGATGATCGTCGGTGAGGGCACCAACGAGATCCAGCGCAATGTCATCGCCGCACAGTTGATCGCGCGCAACGCGATCTGATCGGAGCCATTCGGATGTCAACCCTGCGCAGGGCCGCGATCGTCGCGCCCACCCGCACTCCCGTCGGCACCTTCGGCGGCTCGCTGCGTGACGTCCCGGTCGAGGACCTGGGCGCCACGGTCGTGCGGGCCGTTGTCGAGCGTTCGGGCATCGACCCCGAACGCATCGACGACGTCGTGTTCGCCCAGTCCTACGCCAACTCCGAGGTGCCGTGCGTGGGCCGCTGGCTGGCCCTGCACGCCGGTTTGCCGATCACCGTGCCCGGCATGCAGCTCGACCGCCGCTGCGGTGGTGGCCTGCAGGCCCTGGCCACCTCGGCGATGATGGTGCAGACCGGCGCGGCCGACGTGGTGCTGGCCGGCGGCGTGGAGTCGATGAGCCGCATCGAGTACTACTCCACCACCGCGCGCTGGGGCGCGCGGGCAGGCACCGTGCAGCTGTTCGATCGGCTCGACCGGGGCCGAGAGCGGTCCCAGCCGGAGGCCCGCTTCGGCAAGATCTCCGGGATGATCGAGACCGCCGAGAACCTGGCCCAGGACTACGGACTGATGCGCGAGGAGGCCGACGCCTTCGCCGCACGCAGTCACCAGCGGGCCGCCGCGGCGTGGGCCGAGGGCCGCTTCGCCGACGAGGTGGTGCCGGTGACCGTGCCCCAGCGCAAGGGCGATCCGATCGTCTTCGCCACCGACGAGGGCATCCGGCCGGAGTCCACTCCGCAGACCCTGGCGAAGCTGCGCACCATCACCCCCGGCGGCACCGTCACCGCGGGCAACTCCAGCCAGCAGAACGACGCCGCCGCCGGGCTGCTCGTCGTCGCCGAGGACCAGCTCGACGCCCTCGGCCTGGAGCCGATCGGGTTCCTCACCGGCTGGGCCGCCGCGGGGTGCGAGCCCTCGCGCATGGGCATCGGCCCGGTGCCCGCCGTCGCGAAACTCGCCGCACGCCTGGGCACCGAAACCACGGCGCTGCTGGACTCGATGGACCTCGTCGAGGTCAACGAGGCGTTCGCGGTGCAGGTGCTGGCGGTGCTGGAGGGCTGGGGCTGGCGCGAGCACGACAAGCTCAACGTCAACGGTTCCGGCATCTCGCTGGGCCATCCGATCGGCGCCACCGGCGTGCGCATGGTGACCACCCTGCTGCACGAGTTGCGCCGCCGCGGTGGCGGTCGCGGTCTGGCGACCATGTGCATCGGCGGCGGCCAGGGACTGGCCGCCACCTTCGAGACCGCCTGAAACACCCGTTCAGGCAACGACTGTGCCCCGGCGAACCGAACAGGCCCGCCGGGGCACGGCCATTTTGTCCCCGATCCGAGCGAGGAACGATGAAGCAGCAGGCCAGGACCCCATGAAGCCCGGGAAGCGATCACCGCTGCCGGAGGAGCCCGACATCCGCCTGATGGTCCAGTTCGCCACCATCAGGATGGAATTCGCCGCCTGTCTCACGGCCGCGCTCGTCTTCGTCCAGGACATGGCGGCCGGGTGTCGTCCGTGCACCGTCTCGGTCGCGTCCGGACACTGCGCCGGGCTGCCCAGGTTACCCAACGAACGCCTGTACCTGCTGCCCTGAATCGGCGGGTAGGCACCTCGATCGACGAATGACGAACCCCTTCGGACCCGAATCGCGCTGGGCGGTTCGGGTCCGAAGGGGTTTCGTGGTGGATCAGACGCGCAGGAGTGCGGCGAAATCGGTGGCCGGGGTGGCCGGATCGCCCGCCGTGATGGCCCGCAACAGGGCTTCGCTGCGCTCGGCGCCCAGGTCGGTGACGGTGAGCTCGCGGAACTTGGCGTCCAGGTCGGCCTGCGACATCGGGTTCTCGGCGGTGCCGCGCGGGTTGTCCACGAACACGTGACCGGTGCTGCCGTCGCGGTAGGTGACCGTGATGTCGGCGATCCAGCGGCCGGGGTATTCGGCGTCGAGGGCGGGGTCGACCTCGATCTTCACCCGGCGGGCCATGGTCGCGACCTCGCTGCCCTCGCTCAGGTCGAGGCGGCCCGCCATGTAGTCGTGGTGGGTGCGGAAGCCGTTGCCGCGGCCGAGGATCGCCAGCGCGAACTGGAACGGCAGGCTGTACTGCAGGTGCTCGATGATCTGCGGGGCGTAGGCGTTGGCGTTCTGGTTGCCGATCACCACGTCGCCGCCGGACTGGATGCCGAGGCGGATGGTGTCGATCTCGCCCGCCCGCGCGGTCAGCTGCTGGGCGCCGTCGATGTAGGCGTGGTTGATCCCGCAGCAGCAGTACGGCTTGATCCACACCCGGGTGATCTCGAACGACGCGTCCGGCGCGAACAGGGCCGCGGCGGCCGCTTCGTCGACCGGTCGGCCGACGAAGCTGCGGTAGAAGCCCTTCCGGCCGCTGAGGAAGGTGGTCGGCCCGGTGATGCCCGCGGCGGCCATCTCGGCGGCGCGGATGCCGTTGCGGGTGCCGATCCCGGAGTGCAGCCGCTTCACCGAACCGCCCGAGGAGGTGTACTCGGTGGTGCCCGAGCTGTGGCTCATCGCGATCGAGAGCGCGTGCACCGTGCGCTCGAGGTCGAAGCCGCGCATCTTGGCCGCCACCGCCGCGGCGCCGAACGCCGACAGCAGACCGTGCGGATGGAACCCGCGCTCGAGCAGCTGCGGCGCGGCCAGGATGCCGATGCGGGTGTAGACCTCGTAGCCTGCCACGATGCCGGTGATCACCTCGGCCATCGAGGAGCCCAGCTCCTCGCCGACCGCGATGGCGGCCGAGACGACCGCGCTGCCGGGATGGCTGGAGCTGGACCGGTGGGCGTCGTCGTACTCGAAGCCGTGGCCGTAGGTGGCGTTGACGAACGCCGCGTCGGCGGCGCTCATCGCGTCACCGGAGGCGGTCACGTGCGCGCTGCCCGGCGCGTGCGAGGCCTTGGTCAGGTCGAGCACGGCCCGGCTCCACGACAGCGAGGCGCAGGCGATCTGCACGCCGAGCTGATCCTGCATCAGTCCGCGCGCGCCCACGAGCGCGTCGGCCGGGATCGAGTCGAAGTCGAGCTCGGTGACCAACCGGGCGACGGCGGCCTCGAGCGGGGGAAGGGAAGACATGGCGAACCTTTCGGGTGTCTGCGTCAGGCCAGGGTGTCCAGCAGCGGCTGTGGCAGGCCGTAGGACTTGAGCTCGACATAGGCGTCAAAGCCCTCGATCCCGGCCTCGCGGCCGATGCCGCTGTTCTTGAATCCGCCGATCGGCGCGAAGAAGCCGGCCGGGGTGCCGTTGAGTTCGACGGTGCCGGTACGGATGTGCCGGGCCACGGCCAGGGCGTGCGCCGGGTCGGCGGCGAACACCGAGCCGTTGAGGCCGTAGTTCGAGTTGTTGGCGATCTCGATGGCCTCGGCCTCGGTGTCGAAGGTATGCACGGTCAGCACCGGACCGAAGACCTCTTCCTGGGCGATCGCGGCGTTCGGGTCGACGTCGGCGAAGATCGTCGGCTGGACGAACCAGCCGCGGTCCAGGCCCTCGGGCCTGCCGCCGCCGGCCAGCACCCGGTTGCCCGCGTCCCGCGCCGCGGCGATGTAGCCCTCGACCCGGTCCCGCTGCGCGCGGCTCACCAGCGGGCCCACCTCGGTCGCCGGATCGAACGGATCGCCGACCGGCATCGAGCCGATCATGTCGCGGAGCCGGTCGTAGAGGTCGTCGCGCAGCGAACGGGCCACCACGATGCGGGTCTTGTTGCTGCACACCTGGCCGCTGTTGCGCAGCGAGAGCGCGCGGATGACCGGCACGGCCGCGTCCAGGTCGGCGTCGTCGAGCAGCACCGCCGCGGACTTGCCGCCGAGCTCCAGGGTGACCCGGCGCAGGTCCTCGCCGCAGATCGCGGCGATCCGCCTGCCCGCCGCGGTGGATCCGGTGAACGAGACCTTGTCGATGCCGGGGTGACGCACCAGGTGCTCGCTGACCTCGCGCCCGGCGACCACGACATTGAGCACGCCCGCGGGCAGCCCGGCCTGCTCGAAGATCTCGGCCAGCAGGTAGGCCGAGAGCGCGGTCTCCGGTGACGGCTTGAGCACCACGGTGCACCCGGCCAGCAGCGCGGGCGCGAGCTTGATGATCGCGATCTGCAGCGGGGCGTTCCACGGCACGATCGCGGCCACCACACCGACCGGCTCACGAGTGACCAGCGCGTTGCCGGTGACCGAGCGGCGGATGTCGGACCACTGGTACTGCGGCGCGAGCTCGAGGAACGCGTCGAGCAGCATCCGCGTGCCCATCGACTGCATCCTGGTGGACAGCGTGATCGGGCAGCCCATCTCGGCGCTGATCAGCCGGGCGACCTCGTCCTGGCGCGCGGCGAGCCCCTCGCTCACGCGGGTGAGCACGGCGATCCGCTCGGCGAGCTCCAGGCGCGGCCATGCTCCGCGGTCGAACGCGGCCCTGGCGGCCGCGACGGCGGCGTCGATATCGGCTTCGGCTCCGTCGGCTACGCGGGCCAGCACCTCTTCGGTGGCGGGCGAGACGACCTCGAACGTGCGGTCGGTGGCCGGGGCCACCCACGCGCCGCCGATGAACAGCTTGTCGAACTGTCCTTGCCAAAGCTCTGTCTGAACACTCATGGAGGAGACCTTCTTGTTCTCTATGGCGATGGTTGCCGACCGGAAAAGACCTGGTCGGCGGCGGTGCCACGGGCCGGGCCGCCGATGGCCTGTGACCGGAGTCATGTAAATTATATGATATAACTTAGCTCACCGGCCGACTTCGCTGTGTCGGGGACCACTTCCCCGAGTATGACGATCGCCTGGCTCATCTTCTGTCGCTGGTAATCCGCCCCCTGTGACCGCCACCACGATCGGTCATGCGATAATATATAATATGAGCCAGTGAGAGAGGGAGACAGGGCTATGCAGCACAAGCCACTCGACGGCATCCGGATCCTCGAGATCGGGGGATACATCGCGCTGCCGTTCGCCACGTCGATGCTGTGCGCGCTCGGCGCCGAAGTGGTGAAGATCGAGCGCCCCGTCGTCGGCGAGGATTTCCGTCGCCACCAGAACGACGGCAGCCCGTACTTCCGTCAGTACAACACCGGCAAGCGCAGTCTCGCGGTGGATCTCAAGCGTCCCGAGGGCGTCGCCCTGGTGAAGGCGCTGGTGCCGCACTTCGATGTGGTGCTCGAGAACATGCGCCCCGGCAAGGTGGCCGCCATGGGTCTCGGCCCAGACGAGTGCCGGGCACTGCGTCCCGACATCGTCTACGGCTCGGTGACCGGCTTCGGCAACGGCGGTCCGCTGTCCAACCGGCCCGCCTACGACACCATCGGCCACGCCTTCGGCGGCCTGTACTCCCTGTTCGGCGACGAGGGCAGGCCGCAGCTGACCGGTGGCCTGAGCGCCGACCTGGTCACCGGCCTGAGCACCGCCGCGGGCGTGCTGGCCGCGCTGGTCGGCCGGCTGCGCACCGGGGAACCGCAGCACGTGGAGACCTCGATCATGGAGGCCGTCAGCGTGCTCGCCACCGACGGGATCACCCAGGCCTTCGAACTGGGCGCCGACCCGACCCGCGAGAGCAGGCATCCGCAGGCGCAGAATTTCTGTGTGAAGACCGCGTCGGGGGAGTTCCTCGCGGTGCATCTGTCCTCGTCGCAGAAGTTCTGGCAGTCGCTGTGCCGGGCGATGGACCGCCCGGACCTGGCCGAGGACCCGCGCTTCGCGGAGTACCGGCCGCGCGAGGCGCACTACTTCGAGCTGGCCAAGATCGTCGAGGCGGAGTTCGAGCGGCGCACCTTCGCCGAATGGGAGGCGGCGCTCACCGCGCAGGATGTCCCGTTCGCGCCGGTGCTGTCGATGACCGGCTATGTCGACCACGAACAGGTCGACTGGCTGCGCATGGTCGAGCCGCAGGACGACGGCCTCGCCCTTGTGCGCCCGCCGTGGCGGTTCGACGGTGAACGCCCCGATCGTCCCGGCGCCGCACCGCGCGTCGGTGCCGACAGCCGGACCGTCGCCGCCGAGGTGTACACCGCCGAGCAGATCGAGGCCCTGATCGCCGCCGGTGTGGTTTCGGTGGAGGACTGAGGATGACCGAGCACACCGACACGCTGGCCGAGGCCCCAGCCCTCGCGCAGAACGGGGATCGTTCCGCCTACCTGGCCGAGCTGCTGACCAGCCGCTGGAGTTGCCGCGCCTACGACCAGCGTGAGGTGCCGCGGCCGGTGATCGAACGGCTGCTGAGCCTGGCGCAGCGCTCCGCGTCGTGGTGCAACACCCAGCCGTGGCAGGTCATCGTGACGAGCGGTGCCGGGACCGAGCGCTTCCGCGCCGGGCTCGCCGAGTACTCGGCGGCGCACGGTGCCGACCACGGCGACGAGTTCGAATTCCCGCCACCCGGCGCCTACATCGGGGTGTACCGCGAGCGGCGCCGCGCCAGCGGCTGGCAGTTGTACGAAGCTGTCGGCGTGGCACGCGGCGACCGGGAGGCGTCGGCGCGCCAGGCGTTCGAGAACTTCCGGCTCTTCGGCGCCCCGCACGTCGCGATCGTCACCACCGACGCCGAACAGGGCGTCTACGGCGCGGTCGACGGCGGCCTCTACATCGGCACCTTCCTGCTCGCGGCCGCCAGTCTCGGGCTGGCCGCCGTCCCGCAGGCCGCGCTGGCGGGCCGCTCCCGGTTCATCCGCGAGTACTTCGACATCCCGGCCGACCGCAAGATCCTCGCCGGGATCTCGTTCGGCTATGCCGCCGCCGATCATCCGGCCAACAGCTACCGGACCGCCCGTGCCCCGCTGAGCGAGGTCGTCAGCTGGCGGGATCAGTAGACGGAGACAGTGTCGTCTCCGGCCCGCCCCGGCTGTCGGTGCCGGGGCGGGGCTCAGCTCAGGCGCCGAGCCGCCAATCGGTGGGCGTGAACTGTTCGATGTGCACCCGCTCGGCGGGGAGGCCCGCGGCGGCCGCCTGTGCGCGGATCGCGTCGAGGAACTCGTCGCCGCCGCACACGTAGATCTCGGCGTCGTCGGGCAGCGGGACCGCCGACAGGTCGAGACGGCCACGGTGCGCGCCGTCGGTCGCCTCGGCGTACCAGAACGCGACCTCGGCCCGTTCGAGCCGCTCGACGAGGGCGAGCACGCGCGCCCGCAACGGGTGGGTGCCCGCGCTGCGATCGGCGTGCAGCACCTGCACCGGCCTGCCCTGGTCGCGCGCGGCCAGGTGTTCGAGAATGCCCACCATCGGAGTCGCGCCGATACCGGCGGAGATCAGCACCAGCGGGGTGGTGGCGTCGGGATCGATGGTCAGTTCGCCGAACGGCAGCGAGATCTCGAGCTCGTCGCCGACCGCGACCCGCTCGTGCAGCCAGGTCGACACGGCCCCCGCCGGGCAGCCCGGCCGCGCCGCGACCCGCTTCACCGCGAAGCTCAGCGTGCCGTCCCCGCCCGCGCCGATCAGACTGTACTGACGCAACTGCCTGGCACCGTCGGGCAGCCGCACGCCGACCGAGATATATTGTCCGGCAACGAATCCGGGTAGCTCGTCGGCCGGGTCGACGGCCCGCACCCGGAACACCGCGACCCCGGCCGGATCATCGATGCGCGCGGTCACGGTGACGGTTCGCCAGACCTGCCCCGGCTGTACCCCGGCCTCGATGTAGAGCTGCTTCTCCAGGTCGATGAGTGCGTCGGCCATCAGCCAGTACACCCGGTCCCAGGCCGCGGCGACGGGCGCGGTGACCACGTCGGCGCCGAGGACCTCCACGATCGCGGCGAACAGATTGTCGTGCACCACCCGGTACTGATCGGCGGTGACGCCGAGCGAGGCGTGCTTGTGCCCGATCCTGGCCAGCACGGCCGACGGGTGCGGTAGCGCGGGGTCGACGAGGTAGGTCGCGAAGGTGGCGATCGCCGCCGCGAGCGCGCGTTGCTGACTGCCCGCTGCCTGGTTGCCGTGATTGAACAGCTCACGCAGCAGCTCGGGATGGTTGCCGAACAGCGTCCGGTAGAAGACGGTGGTGATCTCGTCGACGGCGTCGGCGATCACCGGGAGCGTGGCGCGCACGATCTCGGCCTGTGCCGGGGCGAGTTCGGGGTGCGCGCGGGTGGTGGCGGTCATCGGGGGAACTCCTCGGCGTCGGCGGGCGAGCGCTGCGGCGGATGAGCGCGCAGCGGCAGCAGCTGTCCGGCCGCACCGGCGACGAGATCGGCCACCGTGAACCGGTCGAGCTCGCGATAGAACGCCTCGGTGGCCTGCGCCAGCGCATGGCGCAGGCGACACCCCGCGATCATGGGGCACGACGGCGGTCCCGTGCAGTCGACGACCTCGGGGCGCTGTTCCAGTTGCCGGATCAACGTCCCGAGCCGGGTCGAGCGCGCGGTGCCGGTGAGCATCAACCCACCGCCGCGGCCGCGGCTCGTCGCGATCACGCCGATCTCGACGAGCCGGGCCACCACCGTGGAGACGGTGCGTTCGGAAGCGCCGACCTGGTGGGCGATCGCCTTGATCGTCACCCGGTCGCCGAGCTGGTCGGCCGCGGCCAGGCGCATCACGGCACGCATCCCGATGTCGGTGGACGCGGTCAGCTGCATGGCTCGACGCTACCGCCCGGCGAACCCGGTATTCGCCCTGATCAGCGGTGTCTTCGATTACGCACAGCGGTGCGTAATTGCGGTCACAACCGGGGGAGTCACACCCGCGTGCCGTCGCCGAGGACGCCCGCGGCGCGGAGTTCGGCCAGCTCGCTGTCACCGAGCCCGAGCACCTCCGCGAAGACCTGGTCGGTATCGGAGCCCAGGGCCGACGCGGGGCCGACCGGGCCGTAGTCGCTGTGCTCCCGGATCGGGCTGTGCGCCGAGATGACCGGGCCGATGCCGGGCTGGTCCAGCTCGGTCAGCACGCCGCTCGCCGTGCCCGCCGCGAAATCGGCCACCACGTCGCTCATCTGGCGATAGCGGCTCCACAGCACGCCGGCCGCGGTGAGCGCCGCGCCCGCGGCGTCGACGGTGAGCTCGGCGAACCAGGGGCGCATCACCGCCGCGATGGTCTCCCGGTGGACGTAGCGATGCGCCTCGTCGGCGAAGTCGACACCGAGTGTCGCCTCCAGCGAGGCGATGACCGTCGCCGTCCCGGTCGCGGTGCACAGCGCCTGCCACTGGCGCGGCGTCAGCGCGACGACCATCACGCGGCCGTCGTCGGCGGTCACGAAGTCGGCGCCGAACGAGCCGTACATGAAATTGCCGTGCCGCGGCCGGTCGCCGCGTTCCCGAACCTCGCTGAGCCAGCCCAGATTGGCGACACCAGCGAGCGCGACGTCGGCCAGCGCGATCTGCAGATGCGCGCCGTCGCCGGACCGCTGCCTGCGATGCAGCGCCGCGAGCAGCGCGGTGGTTGCGGTCATCCCGGCGATCAGATCCCACGCGGGCAGCACATGATTGACGGGTGTGCGGGAGTCGGCGGGCCCGGTCAGATCGGTGACGCCGACCTCGGTGTTGACGGTGTAGTCCACCGCGGGCCCACCGCCCGCCTGGCCGCCGATGTGCACCTTGATCACGTCGGCGCGCCGGGCCGCGAGCGCCTCATAGGAGAACCAGGGTCGCCCGACCGCGTTGTCGACGACGATGCCCGCGTTCGGGCCCGGCGCGGTCGCCAGCGCCAGCACCAGTTCCCGGCCCTGCTCGCTGCGCACGTCGACGGCCACCGACCGCTTCCCGCGATTGAGCGAATTCCAGTACAGGCTCTCGCCGTTGGCGCGCGCCACCGGCCACCGCCGGTAGTCCGGCCCGCCGCCGAGCGGGTCGATCCGGATCACCTCGGCGCCGAGCTGGGCCAGCGTCATGCCCGCCGACGGACCCGCGACGAAACTCGCGAACTCGACGACCCGCAGTCCATCGAGCGGGCCGCTCATCCGCGTGCCGGGTGCGAGGTCGCCGGGCTCGTGCATCGCGTCTCTCCTTCGTTCGCGGCGAACCGCCTATTGTTCGAATATAATATATCTAAGTGCCGCACCTGGCGGACGCCGTCGATCAACCGGCGTGCCGGTAGGTATCGTATATTAAATATTAATCATCGATGGATTCGGCTACCGAGTGCTGGGAGTGCCCGTGGTGTTGCTGGTCGACCGCTCCGAACCGGGCGTCGTGCAACTGACGCTGAACCGGCCCGATCGTCTCAACGCCCTGGACGGACCCCTGGTCGACGCGCTCTCCACGACCCTCGCGACGCTCGACGAAGAATGGCCCGAGACGCGCGTGATCGTCCTCGCCGGAGCGGGACGCGCGTTCTGCTCGGGTGTCGACCTCCACTGGGTGAACTCGGGAGTCCTTCAGGACCCCGGACGGCACAATGCTTTTCACGAGCAGCTCAACCAGCTGTGTCACCGGCTCGAGCGGGCCCGCGCGGTGGTCGTCGCGGCGGCGCACGGGTACGCCGTCGCGGGCGGGTTCGAGCTGCTGTTGGCGTGTGACCTGCTCGTGGTCGCGCGGGATGCCCAGATGGGTGACAACCACATCCGGCACAACCTCCTGCCCGCTGCCGGGGGGAGTCAGCGACTGCCCCGGAAGGTGGGGATCCCACGCAGCCTCTATCTGCTGCTGACCGGCCATCGGATGGACGGCGACGAGGCGGTGCGATCGGGGTTGGCGTGCGCCGGCGTCGCCGAATCCGAGCTGCGATCGACCGCGCTGACGCTGGCCCGCGGCATCGCCGGCGCCGACCCGCACGCCACCAGCACCCTGAAAGCGTTGGTGCGCAGAGGAATCGAACTGCCACTGGCGGAAGCATTGTGGCTGGAACTGCACGAACAGTACCGCTACCGCAGCGCCTCGCCGGCGCTCGAACACGGAGTCGCCGGCTTCACCGGCCGCAGGCAGGCTCCGGAGGAGGCACCATGACCGAGAACCCCCCGACCCCCACCCGGGCCCAACGACTGATCGGTGACTTCGCGCCGAAACTGGTCTCGCTCACCGATGACGTTCTGTTCGGCGACATCTGGGCCCGGCCCGAACTCGGTCCCCGCGACCGCAGCCTGATCACGTGTGCGGTCCTGGTCGCCGGTGGCGACACCGAGCAGTTGCGTGGTCACCTGACCCGGGCGGTCGACAACGGGGTCACCGAGGCGGAACTCGTCGAGATGATCGTGCACTCGGCCTTCTACGCGGGCTGGCCGCGCGCGGTGTCGGCGATCCTGGTCGCCAAGGAGCTGTTCGGCGGCGACGCCGAGTAGCCGAGCCCGGATCGGATCCGATGTCAGCCGACGGGATCCAGGCGCAGGGTGGTCGCGGCCGCGGTGTCGGACACCATCGTGTCCAGGGCGCTGCCCTGGCCTCGGTACTTGGTGCGGTAGGCGGTGGCGACGGCATCCTCGGTCGCGGGATCGGCGACGGCGGTCAGTCGCACGTCGGCGTCCACGGGTCCGGCCGAGATGTGGGCCCGGCCGTCGTCGGCGGTGGCGTGGCGATACCACCCGCCCTGGGTGCCGAAGGCCGAGCGGACGTACAGGTCGTCACCGACGCGCACCACCCAGATGGGAAGCGCGCGCCGTGGCGATCCATCGGCCCGGAAGGTGTTGATGTGCAGTTCGGCCGTCCGTCCCAGCCGATCGAGCTGATCTGCGGTCCATGTCATGGGGTCACGCTCCTGTTCGAGTGGTGTTGTGCGGGAAGGGAACTCCGGTGATCAGGCGTATTGCAGGTCCGCGCGGGGGATGCGGCCGTCGGTGATGGTGAAGTCGAAGCTCGCGCGGAAGTCGCCGCCGCTGTTGCGGTCGACCCGGACCAGCAGGCGCTGTCCGTCGGCCCGGCGCTCGCCCACCTCGAGGACCCGGACGGAGTAGCCGGCGACCTCGGGGACGGCGAACCCGGTGCGGATCTGTTCGCGTCCCTCGAAGCGGCGGTCCGCATCGATCAGGACGGCGTCCTCGGTGAACAGCGCGGCCATCGCGTCGGCGTCGCGGGCGTTCCACGCGTCGACGAACGCCGTGGCCACCGGGTCCATCGCGGCCGCCGATGCCGGCGCGATCGGCGCGAGCGACGACGCCGCGGGGGCAGGGGAGGGGTCACCGCTCGAAGCGCAGCCGGTGACGGCGATCAGCACGCCGAGCCCGATCGCGGGGATGAGTCGCCGTGCCCGGTGCGGGGCGCGGAGTTGAGCTGTGGGCAGCATGTCCTCATGTCCTTCCCTGGAGTGCGTAGGCCCAGGTTATGGACGATTCGGCGGGCGAGGGAGAGCCTGGCGGTACCCCTGACGGGCGGGGTGCCCCGCCCGCGTTCACCTCAGGAGGCGGTCATCCGCCGCATCGAGACCGGCGCGCGCCAGCCGCACGGCAGGCCGCAGGTGGCGACGACTTCGCGGTCGATCGAACCGTCCGCGAACTGCCGGGTGACCAGCGAGGCCGATGCCGGGTAGCCGCAGGCGCCGCAGCGCCCGAAGTAGTCGAGCAATTCGTGAACGGTGGTGTGGGTGGGTGCTGACACAGCTGGACTCCGGTGTCGAGAGAGTGGGTCCGTCGGACGGCTGACCGACAAAGGATTATGCATAATATATTTGCAGGAGGTGGCGAAATCCGCCACCGGCGTGACTGTTCACACCGGGGCGGCCGCTCAGTGGGGGTGTTTCACGCGCTCCGCGTCGGCGGTGGGCGCCGCCCAGGACATGAGGATGCGCAGTTTGTCGTGCGAGCTGGTGCCGGGATCGGCCGACCACAGCACCAGCTGCTGATCGGTGTCGCCGGTGTCGCGGAAGGTGTCCCAGTTGAGCGTCAGCTCGCCGACCTCCGGGTGGATCAACGTCTTGGTACCGAACTCCTGTCGCGCGACGTGCCGCGCCGCCCACCACTGCCGGAACTGTGAGTCGGCGATGGACAGTTCGCCGACCAGCGCGGACAACTGCGGATCGGTGGGGTTGGTCGCCGCGTCCATGCGCAGGATCGCCACGCAGGTGCGGGCCACCGATTCCCAGTCGGCGTAGAGCGTGCGCATCGCGGGATCGGTGAACACCATCCGGACGTAGTTGCGCTGTCGCGGCGTCATCGCCGAGAAGTCGGTGAGCAGCGCCGAGGCCAGCGGGTTCCAGGCCAGGATGTCGAGATTGCGCCCGAAGATCAGGGCGGGGGTCTCGGTGAGCTGGTCGAGCAGCCGCTGCAGCTGCGGGCGGATCGGTTTCTGCCCGCGCCGGGCGGCGCGGCGGTCGCTGCGCTTGGCCAGGTTCTCGGCGTAGTCGCGCTGGTCGTCGTCGAGGTGCAGCACGCGCGCCAGGGCGTCGAGGACCGGTTCGGACGGCGCGAGCCTGCCCTGTTCGATCCGGGTGTAGTAGTCGTGGCTGATCGCGACGAGATCGGCGACTTCCTCGCGCCGCAGCCCGCTCACCCGGCGTGGGGTGTTGCTGTGCACGGTGAGGCCGACGTCGGCGGGGGTGAGCTCGCCGCGCCGTGCCTTCAGGAATTCACCCAGCTCGCGCAGGTGGGGGGCTCGGTCGCTCATGTACTCGAGGATAGGTCGATCCCGGTGCCGCTGCCTGGGAGTATTCGTTCCCAGGCAGCGGCACGGGCTGGTTTCGCCGATATCGCGGACGGGTGACCAGATTGTGTATAAAATATTTCTTGTCAGAGATCACAGACTCAACCGCGGTGCATGACGCGTCGGGACAGGGTGGTGTTGGCGTGACCACGAACTCGCTGCAGGCTTACACGGAGACCTCGTCGCGGGCCGACATCCGGGCGTCCTGGACTCGGTCCCGCATGAGCGGCTTGCGCGAGGACGTCCTACCCCGCCTCGACATCGACGACAAGACCACCGACGGCGGGCTGGCCCGCGCCGCGTACCCGGTCCTGCGGCGCACGCTCTCCGAGATCGACGGCAGCCGGGTGGCCTTGATGCTCGCCGATCAGTCCGCCCGGGTGGTCGAGGTGCGCGGCGCGACCGCGGCGATCTCCACGGCCATCCGCCGGGTCGGCCTGGTCCCCGGGGTGCGGCTCAGTGAGGACCGGATCGGCACGAATGCCCTCGGTACCCCGGTGGAGATCCGGCGCGGCCTGCTCGTGCGCGGTCCCGACCACTACATGACGGCCTTCCGGGACTTCACCTGTTACGGGCACCCGATCTTCCATCCGGTCACCCGCAGGCTCGAAGGCGTGCTCGGGATCGGCGGCGAGTTCGAGGAGGACTACCGGCTCTCTGCGCCGCTGGCCCGGCGCATGGTCCGCGATATCGAGGACCGGCTGCTGCAGGACTCGCCACGGGCGCAGAGCAGGCTGATGAGTGCGTTCCAGGCCGCGGCCAGCCGCCGTGGCAGGCCGATCGTGGTCATCGGCGACGGGCTGGTGCTGGCCACTCCCGCGGCGTTGGACCTGCTCGAACCCGCCGATCACGCGGCCGTCCGGGCGTGCGCCGAGGAGATGGGCGCGGCGGCGGCGCAGAGCCATCGCCTCACCCTCGCCTCGGGGCGTCAGGTCCGGCTGACCTGCGAGCCGATCGACGGCGCCGACGGCGTCCTGGTCGACATCGCCCCGGATCGGGTGATCCGGCGGGCGGAAGCGGCCGACCGGACCCTGCGCTGGCCGCTCCTGGTCGTCGGCGAAGCCGGCGCGGGCCGCACCACCGAGGCGCGCACCGCGAGCGGTCCCGACGCGATCGCGCTCGACGCGACCGAGATCGTGCTGATGGGTGAGCAATCCTGGGCGACCCGGATGGAGCTGGCCCTGACGTGCCGCGGGCCCGCCGTCATCGTGGAGAACATCCAGTTGCTCTCCGAGCCGCTCACCGCGCTGCTGGCCCAGCGGCTGCGGGAGACCGAACGCCACGTCGCGCTGACCTCGACGCCCGGCGACCACCTCGACGACATCCACGCCGCCCTACCCGCCGTGTGCAACGACCGCAGGGAACTGCTGCCGTTGCGGCGGCGCAGGCACGAGATCCCCGCTCTCGCACAGCATCTACTCACCGCGGTGTCCGGCCACACCAGGACCAGGTTCACCGCCGAGACCCTGCGGGTGCTGGCCGCCCAGCCCTGGCGCGGCAATATCGCCGAACTCCGGCGGGTGGTCGAACTCGCGGCGAACGCGCGCTCGGCGGGCGACATCATCCCGTCCGATCTGCCCGCCTCGCATCGCGGCGGACCGGCGCCCAGTTCCCCGTTCCACGAGGCCGAGCGCGACGTCATCGTCGCGGCCATCGAGGCGGCGGGCGGCAACAAGCAGCAGGCCGCCAGGGCGCTCGGTGTCAGCCGGTCCACGCTCTACAACCGCATCCGGGCACTGCGTATCGCCTAGCAGTCCGGGAACGACATCGGCACGCACCGTGGGGGGTGCGTGCCGATGTCGTTGCGTACGTGCAGAATACGAAGGGCCCCGCCCGTGTAGGGGGCGGGCGGGGCCCTTCTCGGTGAGCTCAGTCGTTCGGGGCGAGCAGGCGCATCACGGTGCCGAAGTCGTCGATCCGATCGACGCCGAGGACCGCCTCGACGACCTGGTCCATCCGGGTCTTCGACAGCACTCCCTCGGCGTTGACGCGGAACTTGGCGACCAGCTCGTCGGTCGTCATCCTGGTGCTCGGATCGGGGGAGGGGCTGCCCTTCGGGTAGGTGCGCTCGGCGCTGAACGTCGTGCCACGAGCGTCGACCTCCACCCGGGTCGGCCGGGCCGAGGGGTGCGCGGACAGTGCCTGGAAGTAGTCCGGGTGCGGCGCGAAGGTGACCTTGTCCATCAGGCCGAGGACCGAGTCGCTGAACACCAGTTCCGGTGCGTGCCAGGCCCGGCTGGGCACCACGCGGTGCGCGCCGACCGACAGGCCGTGCGCGATGTCGAACTGCGCGTCGTGGGTCTTCTCGATGACGCGGCTCTGCCACAGCGGATGCATGACCGCGGCCTCGCCCCAGCAGCGGATCGCGTCGATCTCGCCGGGTGCGATGTCGTTGGTCTCGAGGATCTCGGTGAGCGCGTGCAAGGGACCGTGCAGGATCCGGCAGTGCGGGTACGGCTTGTAGGACTGCTCGGCCAGGAAGCGCCATTCGGTGCCGAGCGCGTCGGTGATGTTCGACGGTTCCCATCGCCGGGTGCCGATGTACTTGCGGAAGCCGACCTCGGCGTCGTCGAGGATCTCCAGGTCACCGGTGTGGCCCAGCTGGGCCATGTGCACCGCGGTGAGCGTCGCCTGGGTGAGGGTACCGGCGAGCAGATACTTCAGGGTCGAGCTCGGGGCGTGCTTGATCCACGGCCGCATCGCGTTGACCGGTGCGGTCGCGGCGGCGATGCCCAGCGCGTGCGCGAGGGTCTCGGTGGACTGGCCCGCGAGCTTGCCCGCGGCCGCCGTGCCACCGAAAACGGTGACGCTGTAACCGATCACGGGGGACAGGTCCATCGAGTCGTTCTGCACGTCGCGCAGGTAGTCCATCGACTTGTAGAAGCGATAGGACATCTCGTGCGAGAGCGCGACGGCGGCCAGCACCTCGCGGCCGGATCGGCCACGGCTCTCGGCCATGGCCATCGTGGTGGGCAGCACGTAGGGCGAGACGTGGCCGGGCGGGAGCACTGCGTCGAAGTCGAGGGCGTTGATCAGCTCGCCGTTGGCGAAGGCGGCGCCGAAGATCGAGACCCGGTCGGTGGTGCCGATGATCGTGGCGTCACCGTCGGTGCCGCCGGTCAGCCTGCCGTACTCGATGCCGATCTTGCCCTTGGGCTCCTCGACCGCGCCGAGCGCGCAGCCCATCGCGTCGAGCAGCAGTCGTTTGGATTCCTCGACCGCCTCGGGCGGCAGGGTGTCGAAGTCGGCGTTCGTGGTGAACTGCGCCAGCTGCTCGACGATCGTGTCGGCCATGAGTGTCCTCTCGCGGGGCGCGGCAGGACACGGGCCCACCGCTGGGCTCTTCTCGTATTATATAATATATGACGAGCTCTGTGGTGAACTCCGGCGGCTACCGCGGTCAGCGGGGAGTGGGCCTGCGCAGCCAGTAGGCCACGGCCTCGGCGCGGTTCGCCGCGCCGAGTTTGCGCAGGATGTGGGTGATGTGGGTTTTCACCGTCGCCTCCGAGATCGCGAGTTCGCGCGCGATCTGCCGGTTGGCTCGGCCCCCGGCCAGCAGGTCGACGACCTCGATCTCGCGCGTCGAGAGCGCGGGCGTCGCGGTGCTCGGCACCGGTCCCGGGCTCAGTATCCGGTCGAACCCGGCGCGCATCGCCGTCAGTCCGTCGAGCAGCAGCGTGCCCGCCATGGCCTGGCCGAGGCCCTCGGCGAACACCGCGAGCATCGCGCGCGCGGTCGGGTCGACCTCGCGCCGCTGGAAGTAGAAGTCGCCGTGGACCAGCCCGGCCACCGCGCCGTTCACGATGAGCGGGGCGACGGCGTAGGAGCTGCAGCGGGTCATCGTCACGATCGGCCGGACCACGCGGGGATTGTGCTGGACGTCGAAGACCAGGCCCGGCCGGGCGCGGGCGACGATATCGCTCTCGACGAGTTGCCCGTCCAGGGTCGGCGGCGCTTCGCGGCCCGCGGCGACGATCTCTTCTGCCCACCGCTGATCGTCGGCGATGAACATCGTGTGCATGTTCCACGTCGGGCCGTCGGTGGTCGAGACGAGGGCGCGGTCGAAACCCATGGCCCCCACCGATTCCGCCGCGCGGGTCAGCAGCTCGTCGGTGCTCTGGGCACCGCGCAGCAGCGCGATCGCCTCGCCGGTGCGCCGGAGGTCGGCCGCGCCGTCGGGGGCGCGCGCGGCGGCCAGTTCGGCCTCGACGGCACGAATGCGCGCGAGCAGCGCGGTGGCGCGGGCCAGATCGGTGGCCGTCGCGGGTTCGGTGACGATCGCGACGACCGCGTCCCAGATCTGGTTCAGCAGCTGGGCGACGCCGGCGAGGGAGCGGGGGCCGGAGGAGGGGATCCGGCGGCCGAGTACCTCGGCGGCGTCGGTGAGCACGGCGGACAGGCCGGGCACCGGCTCGACGTCGAGCAGTGTGTCCCGCCGGGGTGTCATCGTCTCGATCGCCACGTGCCAGCTCCCTGTCCTTACCACTGTTGTGCAGAATATTCAATGTATCTGTCGATGTGGTGTCTTTGCCTGAATCGTTGTCGAACCTGTCCGTTCGCATCGCCCGCTGGTCGGAGCGGAATACGACTTCCGGATGACTGTCCAGGCTATCCCTTGTGATGCGCGACACCGCGTACTTAATATTCTGCCCACCGCCACTGGAGTGACCTGAGTCTCATCAGCGCTCTTCAAATATATCAAGCATTGTGCGTGGCACGGTCTGGGTTAGGAGTAGCAACTATGCGGGGTGTTGTGTTCAACGGGGATCGCGACCTCGAGATCGCCGAATTCGACGATCCGGCGCCGGGTCCCGACGACGCCGTCGTGGCGATGAAGGCCTCCGGCATGTGCGGCAGCGATCTGCGGTTCTACCGCGCCCCGGCGGGCGACGCGCTGGCGGCCTTCGGCCTGTCCGGCGACGGCGGCGGCATCATCGCGGGCCACGAACCCTGCGGGGTGGTCGTCGCGCTGGGCGCGAATGTCGACCAGCGCGCGGTCCGCGTCGGTGACCGGGTGATGATCTACCACTACGACGGCTGTGGCACCTGCGATCGGTGCCGTACGGGCTGGACCCAGATGTGCCAGCGCGGCGCGACCATCTTCGGCGCCACGGCCAACGGCGGCCACGCCGACTTCATCAAGGTGCCGGCGCGGACCCTGGTCCCGCTGCCGGACGAGGTGAGTTTCGCCGCGGGCGCGGCGATTTCGTGCGGTACCGGCACGGCCTACGGCGCGCTGCGCAGGCTGCGGCTCGACGCGTGCGACGCCATCGCGGTCTTCGGCCTCGGCCCGGTCGGGCTCTCGGCGGTGCAGCTGGCCGCGGCCATGGGCGCCGAGGTGATCGCCGTCGACGTCCAGGCCGACCGGGTCGCCAGGGCGAAGGAATTCGGCGCCGCCCACACGATCGACTCGAGCAGCGTCGACGCCGTGGCGGCGATCCGGGAGCTGACCGGCGGCGCGGGCGTCAGCTGCGCGCTGGACTGCTCCGGCGCACCGGTGGCCCGCGCGGCCGTGGTCAAGTCGGCCGCGCAGTGGGGACGGGTCGCCTTCGTCGGCGAAGGCAACGACGTGACCCTCGACGTGAGCCCGGATGTCATCCGCAAACAGCTCACCATCCTCGGCTCGTACACCTTCTCGATCACCGGACAGGCCGACTGCGCCCGCTTCGTCGCCCGGCACGAGCTCGACGTCGACCGGTTGTTCACCGATCGCTGGCGGCTCGCCGACGCGGCCGTCGCGTACGCGGAGTTCGACAAACAGGCAGGCGGCAAGGCCGTCATCGAGTTCTGAACGGGAGCATCATGACGACGACAACCACCGCGGCGCCCAGTACGCCGCGCCCCGGCCTGCGCGATCGCCTCGGCCGCGCGGAGCAGGCCTATTTCGTTCTCGGCATCACCGTGGTGCTGTGCGTGGTCGGCGCCGCCACCACGCCCGGATTCCTCACCGCGGGCAACTTCGCCAGCCTGCTGCGGCTCTCCGCCGCATTCGGGATCCTGGCCGTCGGCGTGGCGATCGTGATCCTGGGCAAGGGCATCGATCTGTCCATCGCCGGTGTCGCGCTCGGCTGCGCGCAGGCCACGCTGGCGATGATGTCGCAGGGCCGACCGGAATGGCAGGCCATCGCGGTGGCCGCGGCGGTCGCGCTGATCGTCGGCCTGGTCAACGGCGTGCTGGTGGCCTACGTCGAGGTGCCGTCGCTGTTCGTCACGCTGGCCACCGGTCTGCTGGTGATCGGCGGCGTCGACGTGCTGCTGCTCGACAGCAACTACTACGCCCTGCCCGGCGGCTCGTGGATCGCCGGACTGAGCAACGGCTCGGTCTTCGGTGTGCCGCGGCCGGTGGTGATCGCCGCCCTGGTCTTCCTGCTGGCCTGGCTGTTCGTCACCTATACCGCCGCGGGCAGGCTGATCCGGGCGATGGGCGACAACTTCGCCACCGCCCGCGCCACCGGCGCCCCGGTTCGTCCGCTGCAGGTGCTGACCTACGTGATCTCCGCGCTGCTCGCGCTGCTGGCCGGCTACCTGACGGTCTCCATCCAGGGCAGCGTGCAGACGACGGTCACCTCCTTCGACCCCCTGCTGTTCACCGCGCTCACCGCCACCGTCATCGGCGGCATCTCCCTGGCCGGTGGCCGCGGCTCGATCCTCGGCGTGCTCGCCGGCGCGCTGTTCATCGGCGTGCTCAACAACCTGCTCGTCCTGCACGGGCTCACCTCCGCCGTCCAGGACCTGATCCGCGGCGGCGTCCTGATCGTGGCGATCGCGCTCGACGCCTGGCTGCATCCGCGCGACGAGGAAACCGCCAAGAGCGGCGAACTGTGATGTCCGCCTTCGTACCACCCCGTTCTCACAAGGAGTCTTCGACGATGAAGAAAAGAATGATCGCCCTCGCTCTCGCCTCGGTCTCGGCCGTCGTCCTCGCGGGCTGTTCCACCGGTGGGCGCACCGCGGCCACCGGACCCGTCGGCGGCGGCGAGCAGGCGTTCGGTGAGAACGTCCAGCTGTTCGACGCGACGCAGCAGGTGCACGAGTCGATGGCTGGCAAGAAGGTCGCCTTCGTGCCCATCCTCTACAAGGGCTACAACCTCACCATGAACTGGGGCGCCTCGATGGAGCGCGCGTTCGGCAACCTCGGCGCCGACTTCCAGGTCTACGACCCCAATTTCGACACCGACAAGATGACCAGGATCATCAGCGACCTGATCGCGCGCAAGGCCGCCGACGTGCTGATCCTGCACAACCCCGACGTGGGTGTGCTGTCCAAGCAGATCGAGGACGCCCAGCGCGCCGGCATCTACACGATCGTGGTCAACATGATCTCGAGCCGCCTCGGTGACGCCTACATCGGCGTGGACAACATCGCCGCCGCCGAGGACATCAGCAAGCGCGCCGTCGCGGACTGCGAGAAGCGCGGTGCCCCCAAGCGTCTGGCGATCATCGACGGCCCCGGTAACGACGCGGCCTCGCTGCTGTGGTCCAAGGGCGTGCACAACGTGCTCGACCCGGCCGGTTTCGAGGTGGTGACCACCGCGCACACCCAGTGGCAGAACTCGCTTGCCCAGCAGGCCGCCGAGTCGATCATCCAGCAGCAGAAGAACAACTTCTGCGGCTTCCTGGTGACCTACGACCTCAACTCGGTCGCCGTCGGTGACGCCGTGCAGAGCGCCGTCTCCCGTGGCGTGATCCCGGCCGACTCGCTGGCCACCTACACGATGGCGACCGACACCCTGTGGTGTGACGCGTTGCGCCAGAACAAGGTGACGGCCTCGGCGTCCTATGACGTGCAGGGCGTCGGTACCGCCGCGGTGGTGACCGCCCAGCAGCTCGTGCAGACCGGCGCGGCCCCCGGCAGCACCCACACCGTGGCCTTCGTCCCGCACACCATCGTGGATCGCGGCAACGTCGACAACACCACGATCGCCTGCTACAAGGGGCAGTGAGCATGGCCCGCGGAATCGACGCCTTCGGGCAGACCGGCGGTACCTGGCGGGACCGGTTCGCGCCGGCCAGGTCGCTGTCGGACCTGTTCGAGAAACGCTGGATGGAAGGGGCTGTGCCGCTGGGCCTGGCCCTGCTGCTGAGCCTGCTGTTCGTCCTGCTCACCCCGGTCGGCCCGGCCGACACCCCGATCATCATGGACGAGGTGTCGGAGAAGGGACTGCTCGCCATCGGCCTCACCGTCGTGCTGGTGGCGGGCGGGATCGACCTGTCGGTGGGCTCGATGGTGGGGCTCACCGCGATCGGGGCGATGGTGGCCTCGCGCGCCTGGGACTGGCCGATGGCGATCGTCGCGCCGGGCACCATCGTCTTCGGCGCCCTGCTCGGCGGCGTGAACGGCTACTTCATCGCGTTCCGGAAGATGCGGCCGTTCATCACCACGCTGGTCACCCTGGTGGCCTTCGGCGGTGCGGCCGCCGCGCTGCAGTCGGCCTACAGCTTCGACCTGAGCATGCCCAAACCCGATATCGTCTGGGACTTCCTCGGCGAGGGCACCATCGCGACCGTGCCGACCGGGTGGGTGTTCTTCCTCGCGGTGCTGGTCGTCGTCCACGTCGGGCTGACCCGGTCGCGGTGGGGCTGGTGGGTCTCCGCGGTGGGCAGCGACCGGCGCTCCGCGCGCCGCAACGGCATTCCCGTCGACCGGGTGACCTTCCTGGTCTACGTGCTCTCGGGCACGCTGGCCGGGCTGGCCGCGCTGCTCACCTCGGCGCGGGTCGGGCGCACCGACCCCGATATCGGGCAGGGCTGGGAGATCATCGCGCTCACCGCGGTCGTGCTCGGCGGCGTGAGCCTCAAGGGCGGGCGCGGCTCGGTCCTGCGGGCCACCGTCGGCATCATCGTCGTGCAGGTGATCCAGCAGGCCACCGTCGCGATGCGGCTCGAAGGTTCCTACTACACCGTGATTCTCGCGACGGCGCTGCTCGTGTTCGCGGTGCTGGACCTGCAGTGGGGCAAGTACCGGCAGCGCACCGCCGACAAGCTGAAGATCGATCCCGGCCGGATCACCCTCGGCCCGCTGGTCGACGTCACCGAGCCGGGCACCGTCTGGACGATCAACGACAAGATGACCGCCGCCCCGCCCATCGGCCTCGGCAAGATCGAGGGCGCCGAGGACTGCGCCGTCGACACCGAGGGCAATGTCTACTGCGGTGACCGCCGCGGCTGGGTGTGGAAGTTCGGCCCCGACAATCCCGACGAGGGCGAGATCTTCGCGCGCACCGGCGGTTTCCCGCTCGGGCACGGCTGGGACCGGGACGGCCGCCTGCTGGTCGCGGTCGGCGGCATGGGCGTCTACCGGCTCTCGCCCGACGGCGAATCCGAGCCGGTGGCCACCAAGGTCGCGCGCAGCCGGTTCTCGCTGCTCGACGACTCCGGTCTGCGCGCCGTCGACGATCTCGATGTCGCGCCCGACGGCTCGATCTACGTCTCCGACTTCTCCACCCGCACCAACGCGGCCGAATACCTGGTCGAGCTGGTGGAATCGCGGGCCAACGGCCGCGTGGTCCGGATCGATCCGGATGGCAGTGCCGAGGTCGTCGTGTCGAACAGCGTGTTCCCCAACGGCATCTGCACCGCGCACGATGGCCAGTCGATCCTCATCACGAGCACCGGCCTGTGCCGGGTCGACCGGCTCTGGATCGCGGGGCCGAAGCAGGGCCAGCTGGAGCCGGTGCTGGAGAACCTGCCCGGCAATCCCGACAACCTCAACCGCTCCTCCGACGGCAACTACTGGCTGCCGTTCGTCTCGATGCGGACGCCGATGTCGGACCTGCTCAATCGCTATCCGGCGGTGCGCAGGCGGATGACCCAGGAGGTGCCGCTGGACAGCTGGGTGGTGCCGCAGCTCAACGTGTCCTGCGTGATGAAGTTCAACGATCGCGGCGAAATCCTGCAGGTGCTGTGGGATTCGTCGCTGGCGAACTACCCGATGGTGACCGCCGTCAAGGAACGCGCCGGACAGCTGTACCTGTGCGGCGTCAGCAACAACCGCATCGGCAGGCTGACCCTGGACCCCGGCGAGGTCGGATCGATCGATCCGGCCGCGGTCCCCGGTCTGCTCGTGCCGGGCCGATCGATGGCGGAGGTCGAGGGATGAATCGCACGCTCAGCACCCTGAAGGAATGGCTGAACCCGGACTGGGCACGGCACCGCACGGTGCCGCCGTTCGAAGCGGGACTGCGGCCGAACCGCAGGCTCGACGAGGGCGCCGCACTGCTGCCCGCCGGCGACTTCGAGCCCGACGATCTGCTGATCCGCGCATCCGGTGACGTCGTGTTCTCCAGCGGTGACACCGTTTTCACGCTGACCGGCGCGGTGGTCATCCCACTGGCCGCCCTCGGCGGGCCGGTCGGCGCCCTGCTCGCGGTCGGCGCGAGCGTGATCGCCGCGGTCGACGGCGTCGGCCTGGTCACCATCGACGCCACGGGCACCGCCCGCGACCTGTGCACCGACCCGCTCGTGGCGTCGTGTGTCACCGACCTGGCTCTGCTGCCCGACGGCACCGTGCTGGTCACGGTCGGGTCGAGCACGGTCGGGGAGTGGGCGGCCGCGCTGGTCGCCGACGACCGGACCGGGCGCGTCGTGCGCGTCACGGGTGCCAGGGCCGAGCTCGTGGCCGACGGCCTTGGCTGGCCCGCGGGCATCGAGAGCGCCTCGGACACCGAGGTACTGCTGTCGCTGAGCTTCGAGCACCGCATCGAGCGCCGCGCGACGGCGGCGCTGGGCACCCGGGGCACGCCGGTGGGTGCGAACCTGCCGGTCTATCCCGGCCGGATCACCGCGACGGCCGACGGGTGGTGGGTCGCGGCGCCCTACGCGCGCAACCGATTCACCGAACTGCTGCTCGACGAGCCGGAGCTGCTCCACGAGATGACCGCGACGATCCGTCCGGACCAGTGGTTCGTCCCCCGGCTGCGCTGCCCGAACCCCTACACCGACACCCTGCAGCTCGGTCAGCTGCGGGTGCTCGGGGTGATCAAACCCTGGGCTCCGGCCCGGTCCTACGGCTTGGCATTCCGGCTCGACCGCCGGGGCCGGATCACCGAGAGCGTGCACTCGCGCGCCGACGGCGACCGGCACGGGATCACCGGCGTCGCGTCACGTGACGGCCGAATCCTGGTGGCGGCGCGCGGTTTCCGCAACGTGCTCGAGCCGCAGACAGCGAACGAAAGGTGAGTACCGTGACGCAGAGCGACACCGCTGTCGCCGCGGAGCCGGTCATCCGGCTCACGGGGGTCAGCAAGCACTACAGCGGAACGTACGCGTTGCGCGATGTCGACTTCGAGGTCGAACCGGGGGAGATCCACGCCCTGCTCGGCGAGAACGGCGCGGGCAAATCCACCCTCGTCAAGGTGATCTCGGGAGCGATCGGGCACGACTCGGGCACCCTGCTCGTCACCGGGCGGATGCGCAACTTCACCGCGCCCAAGGAATCCGCGCAGGCCGGGGTCGCGATGGTGTACCAGGAGGGCTCACTCGTCGAGTCGATGACGGTGGCCCAGAATTTGTTCCTGGGCGACGAGAAGCCCTTCAACAACCTCTCGCAGCTCAATGTCGTGGCGCGAGAACTGCTGGAGTCGCACAACTTCCACATCCGGCCCGAGGTACCCGCGGGTGCGCTCGGCATCGCACAGAAGCAGATGGTCGAGATCGCCCGCGCGGTGCACCGCGACGCCAAGGTGGTGATTCTCGACGAACCGACCGCCTCGGTGACACCGGAGGAACGGTTGCAACTGTTCCTGTCGATGCGCAGGCTCAAGCGCCAGGGCATCGGCGTCGTGTTCATCACCCACATGCTCGACGAGGCGTTCGAGGAAGCCGACCGGATCACCGTCCTGCGCGACGGCGAGGTCCAGGGCACCCTCGACAAACCCGACTTCGACCGCACCGAGGTGGTGCGGATGATGGTCGGGCGCAGCGTGGAATATCAACGGGTGCCACCGAATCGGGAGCCGGACCCGGCGCCGGTGCTCGAGGTCGACGACATCACGCTGCTGCCGGTGGTGCGCAATATGTCGTTCTCCGCGCATCCCGGCGAGATCGTCGGCATCTACGGTCTGGTCGGCGCCGGGCGCAGTGAGACCGCGATGATCGTCGGCGGGGTGGTCAAGCGGCGGCGCCTGCGGGGCGGCAAGGTGCGGCTCGCAGGCCGGGAGGTGCGGTTCCGCACCCCGCGGCACGCCCGCCGGGCCGGCATCGTCTACATCACCGAGGACCGCAAGGCCTCCGGCTTCTTCGGCCACTTCTCGATCGCCGACAACATCTACTTCGGGCACCTGTGCAGCGCGGCCAGGCTGCCGCTGCTGGTGCGCCCGGGGGACCGCAAGTCGGTGGCGCAGCGGTTCGTGGAACGGTTCCATGTCCGCACCCTGCGCCCGGACCGCGCCAAGCTCGAGGAGCTCAGCGGCGGCAACCAGCAGAAGGTGGTGCTGGCCAAGGGCCTGACCCGCCAGCCACTGGTGGCGATCATCGACGAGCCGACACGCGGCGTCGACCTCGGCACCATCACCGAGATCCACGCGATGATCCGGGCACTGGCCGACGACGGCGTCGCCGTGGTGGTGATCTCGTCGTATCTGCCCGAGATCCGGGCGTTGTCGGACCGGATCCTGGTCGCCAAGCAGGGCAGCATCGTCGCCGAGTTCGATCCGGCCGAGGCCGACGACTCGAAGCTGATGTTCGCGGCGGTGCACTGAGAGGGGGAAGGATTCCTCCCAGGAACAGAGTCGTCCTGTTCGGTGGGGTGCGTGCTGCCGAGACTGAAGTCATCGACCAGCTACCGATCGAAGGACGCACAGTGCAGAGCATCGAATTCCGCAACGCCACGGTGACCATGGTGGGCAACCTGTTCCTGCCCGCCGACTTCTCCGCCGACCGGTACTACCCGGCGATCGTGTGCGTTCATCCCGGTGGCGGCGTCAAGGAGCAGACCGCGGGCCTGTACGCCGAGAAGCTCGCGGCCCAGGGCTTCGTGACCCTGGCCTTCGACGCCTCCCACCAGGGTGAGAGCGGCGGCATCCCGCGCCGCCTGGAAGACCCGTTCGCCCGCGTCGAGGACATCCGCGCCGCCGTCGACTACGTCTCCACCCTGGACTTCGTCGACGCGGACCGGGTCGGCGCGTTCGGCGTGTGCGCCGGCGGCGGCTACGCCATCGACGCCACCAAGACCGACCGCCGGATCAAGGCCGTCGGCACGGTGAGCCCGGCGGACATCGGCGCCACCTTCCGCCGGGGCTGGGACGGCTCGCTGACGCTGCAAGCCCAGCTCGCGACCCTCGACGCGGTCGCCGGACAGCGGGCGATCGAGGCTGCGGGCGGCGAGATCGCCGAGGTCACCTATGTCCCGGAGACCCCGGACGAGACCACCCCGGCCGACCTGGTGGAGGCGCACGAGTACTACCGCACCCCGCGCGCCCAGCACCCGAACGCCGAGAATCGGATGCTGTTCACCAGCAGCGTCACCCGGATCTTCGACTACGACGCCTTCGCCGGCGTGGAGTTCCTGACCCAGCCGGTGCTGCTGGTCGCGGGCGGCGCGGCCGGTTCGCTGTGGCAGGCCGAGAACCTGAACAAGCGCCTGCCGGAGAACACCGAGCTGGTGGTGGTCGAGGGCGCGGGGCATGTCGGCCTCTACGACCGCCCGGAGTACGTCGACCAGGCGATGGCCGCGCTGACCCCGTTCTTCACGGCCGCGCTCTGACAGCAGGCGAGGAGGCCCGGGAATCGACCATCGATTCCCGGGCCTTTCGTGTGCCGTCATCCCATCGATGTCAAGAAAAAGTATTACGGATCATATATTATACGATATTGTGACCTGCATCGCTCGGCATAGCCGCCGTCGTGGAGCGTTGAAGGAGAACAAGATGGTCCGTCCCACCCCGCGCAGACGCAGCGGCCTGTTCGTGGTCATGCTCTGCTTTCTCACGATCGTGGCCGATGGCTACGACCTGATCGTCTACGGCGCCACCGTGCCGAGCCTGCTGGAGGAACCCGGCTGGAACATGAGCAAGGGGACGGCGGGCCTGATCGGCAGCTGGACCCTGTTCGGCCTGATGGTCGGCTTCCTGGTGGCCGGTCCGCTGGCCGACCGGATCGGCCGCCGCAAGATCATGATGGCGGGCGTCGCCTGGTTCTCCCTCGGCTGCGCGATCTGCGCGGTCGCGACCTCACCCGAATTCCTCGGCGCCGCACGGTTCTTCACCGGCATCGGGCTCGGCGGCGTGGTGCCGTCGGCGGTCGCGCTCACCATCGAGTTCGCGCCGCGTCAGCGCAAGCAGATCTACAACGGGCTCATGCTCACCGGCTACTCCTTCGGGGGCATCATCGCCTCGCTGGCGGCCATCGCGCTGCTGCCCGACCACGGCTGGCGGGTGCTCTACGGGATCGGCGCGCTCTGCGTGATCGTGCTGCCGGTGATGTACTTCTGGCTGCCGGAATCGGTGAACTACCTGGTGGCCCGTGGACGGGACGAGGAGGCCGCCGACCTGGCCGCCACCTACGGGCTCGACCTGGACGCGGTGCGCGCCGAACAGCGCGGCCAGGTGGCCGTCGCCGACGCGGGCGCCGAGCAGACCGGCGGCTACCGTCAGCTGCTGACCCGCACGTTCCTGCCCTCGCTGCTGCTGTTCGTGATCGTCTGCTTCTGCGGCCAGCTGATCGGGTACGGCCTGAGCACCTGGCTGCCTCAGATCATGCGGCAGGCCGGGTACCCGCTGGGCTCCTCACTGCAGTTCCTGCTCGCGTTGCAGGTGGGCGCGATCATCGGCATGGTCGGCGGCTCGCTGCTGGCCGACCGTTTCGGCTCCAAACGCGTGCTGGTGCCGTTCTTCCTGATCGGCGCGATCTCGCTGCTCGTGCTGAGCCGCAAGGCCGACACCGCCGTGCTGATGGTGGCCGTCGCGGGCGCCGGGCTCGGATCCATCGGGTCCAGCTCGCTGACCTACGGCTACATCGCGGCCCGCTATCCCGCCTCGTGCCGTGGATCCGCGGTCGGCGCGGCCATGGGCCTGGGCCGGGTGGGCTCGATCCTCGGCCCGATGATGGGCGGCTGGATCCTGGGATCGTCGCTGGCCGCGCATTGGAACTTCTACGCCTTCGCGGTCCCGGCCGTGCTGGCCGCCGTCATCGTCATCCTGCTGCCCGCCGCCTCCTCGGCCGCCGCACCGGAGCGGTCTCCCCAGCCGCACACCGGCGCCCGTGACCTGGTGGTCGAAGCGGGCTGACCCAGGGCCCCGCGCGGCCGTCAGGCCGCGTCGGTGGGCAGGCGGGTCAGGCCGAGGCGGTCGCATTGCCGCACCAAGGGTGTGCGGATGCGGTCCGCCTCGGCCGCACGGCCCGCCTGGTCCAGCGCGCCGGCGAGCAGGAGACCGGCGCGCAGCGCGGCCAGCGGTCGGCGCTCGGCATCGATCCCCGCGACGAGCGCTTCGGCACGCTCGACCGCGAGCTGGTGGCGGCCGTCGGCGCGCAGCAGCCGGATCGCCGAATCCTCGTCGAATTCGTCGATGGCGGTGGCGATGCCGTCCTCGCGCCGGATCGTGCGCGGGCGGGTGAGTTCCGCGGCCACCGCGGGGTCGATGGGCACGCCGAGTCGCACCTGTTCGTTGCGGAGGCGGGCGGTCAGGCGGGGCAGGCGCAGGCGTTCGGCGTGGGCCAGGCCCTCGTCGAGCAGAGCGAGCGCCCCGTCCCGATCGCCTCGCAGCGCGCGCACCCGCGCCCCGGTCGCGTAGGTGGCCAGGATGAAATCCACCCCGCCGCCACCTTCGGCGGACAGCTCCCTGCTCTGTTCCAGCAGTTCGGCGGCGGTGTCCGGATCGCCTGTCTCGTAGCGGAATTCACCGAGGACGGCGCCGACGAGGCGGGTCGCGTGCGCGGCCGGTCCCATCGTCGACCGCGCGGTGTCGAACGCGGTGGTGAACAGTTCCTCGGCGCCGGCGACATCGAGTTGCTCCCAGGCGGCGAGCCCGGCGTAGCAGCGTCCGTAGACCGACAGGAACGGACCGCTCGCCTCGTGATACGGCGCCGCCCAGAGCTGCCAGCGGCGGGCCTGGTCGAATTCGAAGCTGTGGATCGCCACATAGGTGGCGATATTGGCCGCAACGCCGGGAATCCGCGGGGAGAAGTCGTCCGGCCTGGCCAGCGCGTCGCCGATCAGACCGTCCACCGCCGAGATCCGGTCGGCGAACATCTCGCCGACGCTGATCGCGACATCGGCCTCGGCGCGCATATCGCTGCGATCCGGCTCGGCGGGCGCGGCCGCGGCCAGCGCGGTCTCGAACCGGGTGATCGAGGAGGTGGTGGCCACGGGGCGCCGCAGCACCAGATCGATCCAGACGCCGAACAACTGGATCCGTGGCCTGGTCCGGCACACGCCGGCGGGCAGCTTGGCCAGGATGCCTTGCAACATCATCATTCTCGATCGTTCCAGCAGATAGCCCGCGCCCTCTTCGACGAAATCGGCCGCCCGCTCCGGGGCGCCTGCGGCCAGCGCGTGCTCGACCGCGTCGTTGAGCAGGTGATGGCGCGCGAACCAGGCCGCCGCCCGCAGCCGCAGCGCGGCGACCTCGTCGGGGCGATTCTGGGCCAGCCTGCGGCACAGGTAGCCGGCGAACAACTGGTGGTAGCGGTACCAGTCGTGGTCCGGGCCGGTCGGCAGCAGGAACAGCCCGCGGTCGGCGAGATCGGCGAGCAGTTCGGCGGCGTCGGCGCGTCCGGTGAGCGCGGTGGCCAGGCCGCCGCAGACGCGTTCGCTGATCGAGGTCGTCATGAGGAAGTCGAGCGTGTCCGGATCCAGGGTGTCGAGCACGTTCTCGGCGAGGAACGCGCCGATGTCGGGATGCTGGGCGAGGCTGTCGAGCAGGCGCTCGGGGTCCTCGCCCGCGCGCAGCGCCAGCACGGTCAGCTGGAGCGCCGCCACCCAGCCGTCGGTGGCGCGAGCCAGCCCGGCGATCTCGTCCGCGGTCAGGTGCACGCCGCCCGCCTCGGCCAGGAAGGCGCGCACCTCGTCGGAGTCGAAACGCAGGGTGGCGGCGTCGATCTCGGCGAGTTCGCCGTGGATGCGCAGCCGGCTCAACGGCAGATCCAGCCGCTCGGTGCTGGTGACGACCAGGGGCAGGTGGTGGCAGCCGTGTTCGAGCAGGAAGCGGACCGCGGCCACCGACGCGGGCGCGGTGACCCGCTGCCAGTCGTCGAGCACCAGCGTCACCCGCTGGTCGCCGGCGTGCAGGCCGTCGACGAGCGCGGTCAGCACGGCGCGGGTCGGGTCGTCGGCATTGGCCTCCAGCAGCCGGTCCAGCTCGTCGGCGAGCTCGGGGACGGTGGGGCGCAGCGCCTCGGCCAGATGGGTGAGGAACCAGGCGACATTGTCGTCGTCCTCGTCGACGGTCAGCCACGCGACCGCGCCACCGTGCTCGATCAGTTCGTCGTGCCACTGCGCGGCCAGCGTGGTCTTACCGAAACCGCTGGGCGCGTGGATGGCGGTGAGCCGGGTGCGTTCGCTCGTGCGCAGGTGCTCGAGCAGCCGTTTCCTGGCGAGGGTCGCGCGCGCGGGAGTGGGCGGGCGGTACTTCGTCGCCGGCGTCGGTGGGGCGGTGGTGCGTTCGTGGGCGCGGGGCGGCAGCGCGACCGGCGCCGCGGGCCGCAGGGTGCTCGGAATCCGGGGGATGTCGACCTCGCCACCGGTACTGCGCTGGGCCGCTTGCAATTCCGCGCCGAGCGCCGCGGCGCTGCCGGGCCGGTCGGCGGGATCGGCGGCCATCGCGTGTTCGATGACGGCCCTGACCTCGTCGGGCACGTCCTGGTCGGTGAGGTCGGGTCCCGGCTGCGCGGACACCCGAAGGAACTGCGACAGCACCTGCTCGCCGACCCGCCGCTCGTAGGCGACATGGCCGGTGAGCGCGCAGAACAGCGTGGCACCGAGACCGTAGACGTCGGCGGCGGCGGTGGCCTGCGCGCCACGCAGCACCTCCGGCGCGGCGAAGGCGGGGGAGCCGGTGACGACGCCGGTGGTCGTGTGGAATCCGCCCTGGATCCGGGCGATGCCGAAATCGGTGAGCTCCGGCTCGTTGTACTCGCTGAGCAGGATGTTGGACGGTTTCACGTCGCGGTGCAGGATGCCTGCCCGATGCGCGGTCTCGAGCGCCCCGGCCATCTTCACGCCGAGGCGCAGTGTCGCGGCCCAGTCGAGCGGGCCGACGGAGTGGATGCGCTGCTCGAGCGAGCCCCGCGCGTGGTAGGGCATCACGAGGTAGGGGTGCCCGCCGCGAGTGGTGCCCGCCTGGAACACCGCCACGATGTGCGGATGGCCGGACAACCTGCCCATCGCCTGCTGTTCGCGGACGAAGCGTTGCAGTCCGTCGGGGTCGAGTTCGGCGGTGAGGACCTTGACCGCGACCACGCGGTCCAGATCGGGCTGCGCGCACCGGTACACCACGCCGAAACCGCCACGCCCGATCTCCTCGGCGTCCTCGAAGCCCTCGGCGGTCAGCTCCGCCGCGATCCCCGAGGCCGAGCTGCGTTGCGTCGGCAAGTTGTCGGCCATCTCGGCTCGATTCGGTCACGGCCCTCCGGCGGTGCGCCAGCGGGCTCGCCTCTACCGAGGATAGCCCCGGAACCGACCGCATTCGACGACGTCAGGCGCGGTTCGGCCGGAAGTGCAGCCAGCGGTATCTGGCGCGCTCACGCGGTGTCATCCCGCCCCAGATGCCGTGCGGTTCGTTCGCCGCGACGGCGTGGTCGCGGCAGTGGGTCAGGACCGGGCAGCTCGCGCAGATCTGCTTGGCGGCCAGCATCTTCCGTGGTTCGTGGCCGGTGTCGTAGAAGTCGTTGACATCGTAGGCCCGGCAGGTGGCGTGCATCTGCCAGGCCCAGGTCTCCGCTCGCGGCGCGGGCAGCTGCAACGCGTACACGCTGATCCGGCTCATCCCCGGTCTCCCGCGGCGACCTGCCGCGCGCGTAGCTGCGCCGACGCGGCCAGCTGGTGTTCCCTGGCGCTGTCCGGCCCGCCGAGCCCGGCCAGATGCTCGTGCAATCGCGCCTTCGCCGTGTACCAGGCGGCCAGCGACTCCGCGCCCGCCCCGCGGGTGGGGCGGGTCAGGCACAACGCGGTCATTTCGATCAGCACGTTCATGGTCGGTTCCTTCGACTCGCGGTATCAGTCGTCGACGTCGGTGCTACGCGGGTGCCGTCGTCCGAGCCCTCGAGGACGGGGTCGCCGGAGTGGTCCACTCCTACGGCAACTGATATTACGCATAATATTTTCTTCAGTGTCGCATGGTCGTGACCTGCGCGTCAATGATTCGGCTCCGGGTGAACGGACCTGTCGCGAGGTGCGGACCTAACTATTCGCGGCCGGTTCGGCGAAGAACGTCGGCAGGTCGACCGCCTGGTGCGCGTTGGCCAGCGCCGACACCGTCGCGGTCCCGAAGACCCCGCCGCGATCGAAGGCGGCGGCGGTGCCGACCGCGATGCCGCCCTGTTCCCTGCGCTCGATGGCGGCGAAGCCCACCGCGTCGCCCACCGGCAGTCGCGCCAGGGCCAGGGTGATGTCGGCGTTGATGAACTCGAGGCCGTTGGCGCCGAGGTTGGCCGCGACATTCACCACGTCGGCGATGCCGGCGGCCAGCTGGAACGGGCTGATCGGTTCGCCGTCGACGACCGGGATCGGCTCGTGCCAGACCTGGGTGCGCGTGTCGTTCTGGGCCTGTGCCGCCTCGCCCCAGCCGGTGCGCTCGCTGAAATACAGCCGGTGCTGGCCGGGCAGCATCGGTGCGCCGGGGGCGGGTGGCTCGGGGTGCGCGCCGCCTGACCAGACCGCGCCTGCTGGACTGTGGCTGGGCGCAAGGAACAGGGCGGTGCCGCGGGCGACCGGCCTTCCGTCCTGGTGCAGGAAGGTATCGATCAGGCACAGCCGTCGGCCTTCCCGCAGGGTGGTCGCCGAGGTCGTGCAGGGGAGTCCCATCCTGGCGGGCCGGAACAGGTCGAGGGTCCAGCGGACCGGCTGCAGATCGGGCCGACCGAGGCGCTCGATGGCGTGTTCGGCTTCGCGGGCCAGTGCCGAGCTGACGGCCAGGCCGCGCAGTTGCCCCTCGCCCCACCCGCTCGCCGCCTCGGCCTGGGGAATCAGGGCCAGGCCCGCCGGACCGGCCTCGGCGCGGAAGAAGGCTGACGTCATGGGAGCTCCTTCAGGAAGTTGGTCGGGATATTAAATATATGATATTGTCTATCGGGTAGCCAACGAGCCTCCCGAGGTCCTGCTGCCCCCTGCCAGGGGGCCTCGGGCCGCGGCGTCGATCACCGGTGCGCTCTTCCGTTCCCGCGCCCACGATCCGGTGATCGACGCCGTTTCCATGGGTCGGCGGTGCGCGATCGCGCGTTCGAGACGCATAATGCATAACGTGCCGAACGACAACGACCGACTCCTGCCGGATTCGACCACGCGGGATCTGCCCCGCCGCGCGAATTCGCAGCGTCAACAGCTCTCCGAAGACGTCGCCAGTTACGTTCGCGAGCTGATCATCTCCGGGCGGGTGCGCTCGGGTGAGTTCCTGCGCGCCGAGCCGATCGCCGAGGCCGTCGGCGTGAGCAACACGCCGGTGCGGGAGGGCCTGTTGCTGCTCAGCGGCGAGGGCTTCGTCGAGCTCGTGCCCCGGCGCGGGTTCATGGTCTCCGCCTTCAGCAGGCAGGACGTGCGCGACCTGTTCTGGGCGCAGGCCACCTTGGCCGGTGAACTCGCCGCGCGCGCGGCCAAGTCCATCTCGCCGCGCCAGCTCGCGCATCTGGCCGACATCGTCGCCGAACACGAGCAGGCGGTCGCCGACGGCGCCGACCTGGACCGCATCGTGGCGCTCGGCCACGAATTCCACCGCACGGTCAATCTCGCCGCCGACTCGCGCCGGCTCGCGTTGCTGCTGCGCTCGATCGTCAAGCAGTTGCCGAACCGCTTCTACGGCAACATCGAGGGCCACGCCAACGAATCGCTCGACTTCCACCCGGCGATCCTCGAGGCCCTGCAGAAGGGGCGCGCGAAGGCCGCGAGCAGCCTGATGCGCGACCACATCATGTCCGGCGCCGACGAGCTCATCGCGATGCTGGAGAAGCAGGGCATGTGGTCGGAGCCGGCGAAGTCGACCGCCTGAGCGGACGTGTCCAGAAATCTGGACAGTCGTCCTGCCGGTACGCGCGCAGCATGGGTGACGCAGCACACCACTGCAGCGAACCGGACAGGAAAGGCACCGTTCAACGATGAGCAGCACCCCCGATCAGGCCACCAAGGATCTCGCCGAGAACTGGATCAAGGCCCTCACCAACATCGATCTCTTCATCGAGATCAGCACCGCCGACTGCCTCGTGTGGCACAGTGCCGACGACAAGTGGGTCACCGTCGCCGAGGCGGTCGCCAACGTGTACGAGCGCTCCGGTGACGGCGCCATCCCGACCTTCGTCTCGGTCGGCATCACCTACACGGAGAAGGGCTTCTTCCACGAGTGCACCACCGAGGTTTCGATCGGTGGTCAGGAGATGAAGCTGCATCTGCTGCAGGCTGTCGAGGTCGTCGACGGCAAGGCCGCGCGGGTCCGCGAGTACATCGGCCCGGAAATGGGTGTGCAGCCCTGATCCCGAACCCGGGGGGTCGGCCCTCTCGGCTGTCTAGGGGGTCAGCGCCACGACCGGGCCGTCGGACATGATCACGCCGGTGTCGACCGCGGGGCGGCCGGACGGGGTGAGGCTGCCGTCGGGGCGGATCGTGTAGGTGTGCACCCGGGTCGTGACCTGTGCGGTGAGCACGTCGATCAGGTAGAGGGTCCGGCCGTCGGGATGCAGCGCAACCTGGCCCGGCAGGGTGCCGCCGGGGCCCGCGTACGGCGAACCGGGCAGCTCGGTGAGCCGGCCGTCGTCGTGCACCGTGAAGCCCGCGATCGACTGACCCATGGCATTGGGCACATAGAGCCGCTCGCCGTCGGCGGTCGGGACCGCGCCGTGCGGGACGCCGTGGGTCGGGTAGGGGGAGCCGGGCGTCGGCGTCAGCTGTCCGTTGTCGCCGACGGCGAAGCCGGACAGGTCGAAGCCGAACTCGTTGCTCACGTACACATAGCGCCCGTCCGGAGTGAAGCCGGGCGCCACAGGGCCGAGCTCCACCGCCGTGGCGCCCAGCGGGATCATGGTGCCGTTCGGCTGGATCGCGTAGTTGGACAGGGTGTTTCCGAGATACGTGACCACCCGCAGGAAGCGCCCGCTCGGGTCGACCCGCGCCATGCCCACGGCGCTGAAGCCGTCCACCGGCACCGACGGCGCGCCGGTCGGGGTGAGCGCGCCCGTGCCGGTCACCGCGTACGACTCGACATGGCCCGGTGCGCCACCGACCACCACGAACAGCAGGGTGCCGTCGGGGCTGAGGGTCGCCGCGGTCGGTGGGCCGCCGACGGTGATGTCGGCGCCGGGGATCGGATGCAGGGCGCCCGCGTCGTCCAGACGGTAGCCGCTGACGCCGAAATCGCCCGCGTGCGGGACGTAGACGGTCCGCCCGTCCGGCGCGACGACGAGCGAGAGGACACCGAAACCGGTCGGGAAGGGGCTGCCCGCCACGCTCGACAGGGTGGCGTCCTCGTCGACCCGCAGGACGCTGATGCCCATCGACGCGGTGCCCGCGGTGAGCAGGAACCGCGGGTGCGCAGCCGCGGCGACGGGCGCGGGCGCCGCCGTCCAGCCGACGACGGTGAGCAACACCGTCAGGAAAACCGATGCGGCGCAACGGAAGGCGCGGGAAACGGGGCAGGAAAGGGGCGGCGAAGCCATCGGAGATCTCCTCGACGAGATTTCGGGGGGTGCGATCGACCGGCAGCCGATCGCGCGACAGCTCGAACGATCACATTTTGTATATGGCGTCGCAATCGCCGTTGTGCGGAATAACAACAGGACCGGGCGATGAGTGCGGGATGTCAAATCCGGCTCCACGTGGAGAAAGCAAACTATATTGTGCTTAGTTCAGGTGGGCGACGCGGCCTGCCGGAACACACGGAGGTTTCGTTCCTGATGCTCGGGATTGTTTTCGAACACCCGCGACGCGTCGCGGTCGGTGTCGCCGCCGCGCTGGCGCTCTCGCTGACCCCGTCCCTGGCTCACGCCGACGCGGCACCGCGGTATCTGCTCGTCACCGGCACCGGTTCCTCGAACATCAGCGTGCTGCGGGTCGACGACAACGGCACGCTCACCCGGATTCCCGGCGCCCCCTTCGCCAGCGACACCGGGTCGCTGACCCTCGAGATCACCCCGGACGGCCGGCGCGCCTACGCCGGTCACGTGGTGTCCGGCTCGATCATCGGCTACGACCTCGGCGCCGACGGTGCCCTGCACGAGATCGCGGGCAGCCGGATCGATTTCGGCGCCCCGGTGATCGGCGTGACGATCACCCCGGACGGTTCCCGGCTGTTCGCGACCATCGGCAGCGTCACCACCGAGGTGCGCTCGTTCGACATCACCGCCGCCGGCGTCCTGGTGCCGACCGGCGCGCCGGCCACCCCGGTGCCCGGGATGAGCGGACTGAGCCTGCCGCAGGTCACCCCGGACGGGCGCAACCTCATCGTGAGCACCTTCGTCGGCGCGACGGTGACCAGCTACGCGATCGGCGCCGACGCCTCGCTGACCCAGGTCGGCGCGACGATGCCCACCGGTGAGCGGCCCGCGCTGCCCGCGGTCACCCCGAACGGCCGCTACCTCTACATCAGCAACGAGGGCAGTGGCACCCTGTCCGGCTATGTGATCGCCCCGGACGGCAGCCTGTCGAACGCGCCCGGCTCGCCGTATGCCACCGGCGCGACACCGCACGGCTCGGCGATCACCGCCGACGGCACCCGGATGTATGTGCCCGCCTCGACCGGCGGCGAGGTCGACGGGTTCCGCATCGGCGGCGACGGCGCGCTCACCCCGCTGCCCGGTTCGCCGTACAAGACCCCCGACGGCGCGCTGCCGGGCCGGCTCGTGCTGAGCCCGGACGAGGACGAACTGTTCGTCATCGACACGCTCACCGTGAATGGCTCGGCCCGGGTGCACACCTACACCGTCGCCGCCGACGGCAGCGTCGCCCCGTCGGGTCTGCTCGCGGCGGATACCGGCGTGACCTTCCACGACGGGCCGTCGGCCCATCTGACCCCCGCACGATGACGCACCGCGGCGGGCCGCCCGGCCCGCCGCGACCGCGTCGCCCGCACCACCCCGAGGAGAACCGCTGTGCCATCGGCCGCTGTCGAGCCGAGCGCCGAGAACCCCCGCGCCGACCGCCCCCGCCGCTCGTGGCGTCACCGTTTCGGCACGAGTGTGCGCACCCGCGTCCTGGCGATCGCGCTGGTGCCCAGCGCCGTGCTGCTCGGCACCGGCGCCGTCGCCGTGACCCTGGTCGGGCTCCAGGCGCAGTCGGTGAAGGAATGGAGCGACTACCGGGGCACGGTCATCGACCCGCTGCTACGGTTCGTGACCGCCATCCAGGCCGAGCGGCTGGCCAGCGTCACCGCGCAGGAGCCCTCGCCCACCGCGGCGGCGGAACTGCGCGCCAGCCGCGACGACACCGATCGCGCGATCCAGGAGACCGCCCGGATCGCCGCCACGGCACAGGGCATCGACCAGGACACCGGCGCCGAATCCATCAAGGCGCTGGGCGATCTCATCGGCCGGATGCAGGTGATCCGGGAGTCGGTGGACAGCAGGCGGGCCACGACCGGCGATGTCGACCAGTACTTCACCGATCTCATCGCCGCCATGCTGTCGGCGGGTCAGGACTCCGCCCGGTACAAGTCGTCGGACACGACGACCATGGACGCCGAGCTGACCTCGATCGACCTGTTGCGCGCGGCCGAAGGCCATTCCCGGGTGGTCGGTCTCGTCGCCGCCGGCGCGGCGCACGGCATGCCCTCGCTGCGCGAACGCCGCACCCTGGCCCAGCACATCGGCGCCTATCGCAAGCAGTTCGATCTCGTCGATTCCCGGCTCTCGCCCGAGGTCAGGGCGAGCGTGCGGGCACTGACCTCCGGCACCGACTGGCGCTTCGGCACCGCCGGCGAGGACGAGATGTCCGAGCGGGGCGACACGACAATGCCCACCGAGGAGTGGCTGGCCGCCGAACGCGCCGTCGACACCAGGATGATCGCGGTGATCCGCGACCAGTTCCGGGTCACCGTCGACGCCACCAGCGCCTCGGCCGACCGCATGCTGAACCGGCTGATCGTGGTCTCGGCCATCATGCTCGTGGTCACCCTGATGGCCGTCTCGATCTCGATGGTGCTGGCCAACCGGCTGGTACGCCGCCTGCGGACGCTGCGCTCGGCCAGCCTCGACCTCGCCAACGAGCGGCTGCCCGCGCTGATCCGCCGCATCCATCACGGTGAGCAGGTCGACGCCGAGGCCGAGACCGCCGTCGTCGACGGCGGCCACGACGAGATCGGCCAGGTGGCCGCGGCGTTCTCGGTCGCCCAGCGCACCGCCATCGAGACCGCGGTGGGGGAGGCGAGTACCCGCAACGGCTTCAACAAGGTCTTCCTCGACATCGCGTTCCGCAGTCAGGCGCTGGTGCGCAGGCAGCTCGACGTGCTCGATGTCGCCGAGGCCCGCCAGGACGACCCCGAGGACCTGGAGCTGCTGTTCCAGCTCGACCACCTGGCCACCCGCGCCCGCCGCAACTCCGAGAACCTGCTGATCCTCGGTGGCCGCGCGCCGGGCAGGCGCTGGCGCAATCCGGTGGCACTCGAGGAGATCGTGCGCAGCGCGGTCTCCGAGACCGAGGGCTACGCGCGGGTGAGCGCGGTCCGGCTGCCCGCGGTGAGCGTGCTCGGCAGCGCCGTCGCCGACCTCATCCACCTGCTGGCCGAGCTGATCGACAACGCCGCCGCGTTCTCGCCGCCGGACGCCCCGGTATCGGTGCACGGCAACGCCGTCGGCCGGGGAGTGGTCGTCGAGATCGACGACCAGGGGCTCGGCATCGTCTTCGAGGAACGCGAACGGCTCAACGCGCTGCTGGCCGAACCGCCGCAGTTCCACGAGATGGCGCTGGCCGGACATCGGCACCTCGGACTGTTCGTGGTGAGCAGGCTGGCCGCCCGGCACGGCGTCACGGTGACCCTGCAGGAGTCGCCCTACGGCGGGGTGAAGGCGATCGTGCTGGTGCCGTGGGGCGTGCTCGAGGCCGGTGACGACAACCCCACCACCGCGGTGGAACCCGTGACCACCCGTGATCTGGGCCCCCGCGCGTCCGAGCCGACCGCGCTGCCTCGTCCGGCCCAGCCGGTGCCCGCCCTGTCCAGCGGCTTCGCCGAGGTGGCTCACCCCGGACCCGCCGACGAGACGACCGGGCGCTGGCCGCGCGCCGCGGCGCGCAACGGGCACCCGAACCAGTCGGCCGACCGCAGACCGGCGCTCCCGCGCCGCGATCGGCTCACCCATCTGTCGCCCCAGCTCAGTGTCGAGTTCGACGAAACCGACACCCGCGCAGCGGCACCCGAGCCGGCGGGGCGCGGCCGGGCGCCCGAGAAGATTCGCGCGGCGATGAGTTCGCTGCAGCACGGCACGCGACAGGGTCGCGGCCGCCCACCCCATACGCACTCGTAGAACGAACGGTCGGAACATGAACGAGGACATGATGGTTCGCCAGCCGCCGGCGGGAACCCTGGACTGGCTGCTCACCACCCTGGTGAAGAACACCTCGGGCGCGGAGTCCGCGGTGGTGCTCTCCGCGGACGGACTGGCGCTGGCCGGGTCCGTCGGGATCGACCGGGAGGACGTCGAACACCTGGCGGCGATGGCGTCGGCGCTGCACAGCCTGGCGCGCGGCGTCGGCACCCGCTTCGGCAAGGGCGCGCTGCACCAGACGGTGATCGAGCTCGAGCTCGGCTACCTGCTGGTGACCGAGGCCGGTCAGGGCGCCTGCCTGGCCCTGCTGGCCGACGCGGAGGCCGATCTGGGCCTGGTCGCCTACGAGATGAACGTGATCGTCGGCCAGGTGCGCGACCATCTCTCGGCGTCACCGCGGAATTCGACGACGCGAGTGTCGCATCTGCCGTGAGTGAGGGACCGGACGACGCGTGGGGCTACGAGGACGACGACCCGGGGCCCCTGGTCCGGCCGTTCGCGCTCACGCGCGGCCGGGCGGGCAAGGAACTACAGGATCTCGACATCCTGACCTTGGTGATCTCGGTCGGCTACGACGCCGACGTCGGCAAGCTCGACCGCGAGTACGCCGAGATCTTCCGGCTGTGCCGCCACCGTCCGCTCTCGATCGTCGAAATCGCCGCGCACCTGGGCTTGTTGCTGGTCACCGTGAAGGTGCTGGTCAGCGATCTGATCTCGGCCGGCTATGTGATCTTCCGTTCCCCACCGCGGGCCGACGCAGGCCCCGACCCCGAACTCCTGCAGGCGGTACTCGATGGCATACGCAATCTCTGACGGCTACGGCTCCCCGGCGATGTCGGCCGAGCTGGCCGTGAAGGTCCTGGTGGCCGGTGGATTCGGCGTCGGCAAGACGACGATGGTCGGCGCGATCAGCGAGATCACCCCGCTGCGCACGGAGGAACAGCTGACCGAGCTGAGCAGCTCGGTCGACGACCTGCGTGGCATCGAGGCCAAGCGCACCACCACGGTCGCCTTGGATTTCGGCCGGATCACGATCAATCCGCGAGTGATCTTATATCTGTTCGGCACGCCGGGGCAGGACCGTTTCTGGTTTCTGTGGCCGGAACTGTCCCGTGGCGCACTGGGCGCGGTGGTTCTGGTCGATACCCGAAGGCTCGCCGACAGTTTCGCCGCAGTCGACTATTTCGAGTCGCGGCGAATTCCGTTCGTGGTCGCGGTGAACTGCTTCGACGGCGCGGATCGCTACGAGCCCAACGAGATTCGGGCCGCGCTCGGGGTGCCGACGCACGTTCCGATTCTGCTGTGCGACGCCCGCGACCGGGCTTCGTGCAAGGAGGTGCTGGTGTGTCTGTTCGAATACATCATGGCGAACACCACGGCTGTTCGTGATCGGTCAAGCTGAATATATAAAGCGCGCAAGAACTCTGGCGAAACTTACTATGCACAATATATTGTTGGCTCGCCCGGGAGTTCCGGGCAGACACTCAGCGAAAGGCGCACCATGAGCGACCTGCTCGACCTCGTCAACACGCACTACGCCGGCCTCGAGGGCGGCGATCTCGACCTGGCCGCGAGCCCGTTCACCGATGATGTCGCGGCCGAGTTCCCGTCCGGTCCGCTCAGCGGCATCGAGGCGCTGCGCGGCCTCATCGGCGCCTTCATCACCGCGTTTCCCGGGATGAAGATCGAACGCCGCAACACCTGGGTCGACGGCGACACCGCGATCGCCGAGATCGTCTTCACCGGCGTCCAGACCGGCCCGCTGGCGACCGCGGAGGGCGAGGTGCCCGCCTCCGGCCGCACCGTCACCTTCCCGCTCATCGACACCTTCACGTTGCGCGACGGCAAGGTCTCCGAGCACCGGGTCTACTGGGACAATGTCAGCTTCCTGACCCAGCTGGGTCTGCTGCCCGGCCAGGACTAGTTCCCGGCCCGTGAACCCCGTCGGCTCAGCCGGCGGGGTTTTCGTCGTCTGTGCTGGTCAAGGCCGGTCGCGGGTGTGCAGATTTCTGGACAGTTCACCAGCCCGTCCAAGACTTAGTCTCCTGCTATGACCTCTGATTCAACGTCGACAGGTGGTTCGGGGACCCGGCGGGCGGCCTGGGCGCTGGCACTGGCCGCGACCGTTCTCCCCGGCTTCACGGCGACGGCTCACCCCGCGTCGGCGGATACCGCCGGATACCACATCTACGCCCACGGCTTCCTCAGCGACGGCATCGCGGGCTACCACGCCTCCGACGCCGGACAGCCGACCCCGATCGGGGCCAGGGTGCCGTCCGGCGCTTTCAACTGGCCGCAGGCAGCCACGCCGGACGGACGGTTCCTGATGGTCGCGCCCGGATCGAATCCGCAGTTGATCCCGTACGCGATCGGCGCGGGCGGCGAGCTGACCGCGGGGACGCCGCTGACGATGCCCGACATTCCCGTCGACATCACCTTCTCGCCCGACGGCCGGTTCGCGTATGTCGTCGTCGGCCTGCAGAACGCCCAGGTCGTGGCGGTCCGCATCGGTGTCGACGGCACCCTGACCCGACACGGTGCCGGGACGCCGTTCGGGGAACCGGTCGACGGCGTCGCCTCGGCCACCGTCTCGCCCGACGGCCGTCAGCTCTACGCGGCCAGCCTGCTCCCGCGTCAGTTGCTGGTGTTCGACATCGATCCCGACGGCACGGTGTCGCCGGCCAAGCAGCGGGTCGACACGGGTCTGAACCCGATCTTCCCCCGGGTCACCCCCGATGGGCGCCATGTCTATGTCATCAACGAGATCAGCGGCTCGGTCTCGGGATTCACCAGGGCCGAGGACGGTTCGCTGACCGAGATCGCGGGCTCGCCGTTCCGCACCGGTCTGCTGCCGCATGTCACGAGTATCACGCCCGACGGTCGCTACTTGTACGTGCCGAACATGGGGTCCGGGCACATCAGTTCGTTCCGCGTCGAGCAGAACGGCGTGCTGACTCCGCTGCCCGACGTCGATTTCGCGCCGGGGCAGCCCGGGGTGTTCGCCGAATCGTCGGCGATGTCGCCCAGTGGTGAAGTGCTGTGGGCGCTGGGGACGGATCCGATGCGGGGCGGTGAGGAGATCCTGCGCCGGTTCTCGGTGGGCGCCGACGGTGTTCTCGACCTGGACGAATCGACGGCGGTCTACACCGGCACGTTCGTCGCCGACGGGCGCACGATGACGCTGGTTCCCGGCCGCTGACATCGGGCACGAAGCCCCTTCCGGCGCCGGTCGGAGGGGCTTCTGTGGTCTCGGTCTATAAGCAGCATCACCGCAGTTATTCAACTGAATTGATCAATTTAGTTGTATGGTTTCGCTATGCCCCCCGAACGATCCACCGCCCGAGAGCTGGGTGAAGCGCTACATCCGATCGCTCGCCGACTGCTCGCCGGGCGCTCGATCTCGGTGGGAAAGCTCGGTGTGCTCACCTATTTGGCCAAGCACGGCCGGGCCACCGCGACGACCCTGGCCGCCGAGCAAACTGTCAGTCCGCAGGCCATCGCCACCGCGGTGCGCGAGCTCGAGGTCCTCGGACTGGTGACCCGCACGCCCGACGAGGACGACCGCCGCAAAGTCTGGATCGAACCCACCGCCGCGGGCCGGGCGCGGCTCACCGAGGAACGCGCCGTCGGCCTGGACTGGCTCGCCGGCGCCATCGCCGAACGGCTGACACCCGAGGAGCGCGCGTCCCTCGACGCCGCCCTCCCGGCCCTGCGGATATTGGCGGACGCCGGGCCGATCGCATGATCGCCGGACCGCACCGGCTGGCTCCCGCGCTCGTCTACACCGCCCTGACCTCGGCCATCGTCAGTTCGCTCGGCATGCTGCTGGTGCCGGCGATCTCGCACGACATGGGTGTCGACGTGAGCGCCGCGCAGTGGATGCTCACCGTGAACCTGCTGGTCGGCGCCGTGACCACGCCGATCATGGGCCGCCTCAGCGACGGCCCGCACAAGAAGCGGCTGTTGCTGTGGTCGCTGATCATCATTCTGGCCGGTTCGCTGGTGGCCGCGCTGGCGCCGAACTTCACGGTGTTCCTGATCGGTCGCGCCCTGCAGGGCCTCAGCTACGGGATCGTCCCGGTGACGATCGCGCTGGCCCGCCGCTATCTGCCGCCCGAGGAGGTTCGCAACGGCATCTCGACCCTGTCGGTGACGGTCACCAGTGGGCTCGGCCTCGGCTATCCGCTCACCGGCATCCTGGCCGACCTGTTCGGCTACCGCTTCGCCTTCTGGGCCGCGGCGCTGTTCCTGCTGTCGACCGTCCTGGTCGTCTGGCTCGTGGTGCCGGACGGCCCCGACGAGCGGGCGGCGCGCACGCCGTTCGACCTGCGCGGTGCCGTGCTGATCGGCGTCGGCCTGGCGACACTGCTGCTCGTCGCCGGTGACGGTGCGCGCTGGGGCTGGGGCTCGCCCGCGACGATCGGGCTGTTCCTGGTGTCGGTGGCGATCCTGGTGGTGTGGGGACTGGTCGAACTGCGGACCCCGCACGCCCTGGTCGACCTGCGGGTGCTGCGCACCGGCGACGTGCTCGTCGCCAACGGCACCGCCATCGGGCTCGGCGCGGCGATGTACGCCTGCCTCTCGATCGCCAGCCTGATCGCCCAGGCGCCCACCTCGACCGGCTACGGAGTGGCGCTGCCGCTGTTCTGGGCCGGCTTCGTCATGTTGCCGCTGTCGGTCGGCAGTTTCGCTGCCAACCGGGTGGTGCGCGTGGTCTCGGCCCGTATTCCCATGCGCGCCTTGCTGATTCCCGGTTCCGCGCTGGTCACCGCGTCCAGTCTGCTGCTGTGGATCGCCCACGACGAACTCTGGGAGATCCTGGTCGGCATGCTCGGATTCGGTATGGGCATCGGCACCACCTACGCCGCGATGCCCGCGCTGATCGCCCGCAGCGTCGCCGACCGCGAACTCGGCAGCGCGGTGAGCTTCAACCAGGTCCTGCGGACCGTCGGTGGCTCATTCGGTAGCGCCATGTCCGGCGCGGTGCTCGCCGCACACCTCGCTCCGACCGGCTACCCGACCGCCACCGGGATCGGCATCGGCTTGGCGGTGGGCGCCGTCGGCTGCACCGCGGTCCTGGTCGTGCTCAGCGCCACCCACCTGATGACCCGGCAGAAGCAGCCGTAGGCGACGGGACGAACCACCGAAAACATCGGCCGCGGTGGCCTTTCGGCGACCGCGGCCGGTGTTCTCGGGTCGGCTCACCTCACGACGCGGCGTGGAACTCCGCGGCGAAGTCGGTGATGAGCGCGACCGTGGCGTCCTTGGTCACGGCGGTCGACCCGCCGTCGACCGGGAGCGCGACCCCGGTGATCCAGGCCGAGAGCTCACTGGCGAGGAACAGCGCGGCGCCGGCGATGTCCCCGGCGCGGCCCGCGCGGCCGATCAACGTCTCGCCGCCGATGCGTTCGCCGATCCCGGTGAGGAATTCGTCCTCGCGCTCGCGGGCGACCCCGAACATGTCGGTGATGATCGAGGTGAGCACCGCGCCCGGCAGGATCGCGTTCGACCGGATGCCGGTGCCCCGGTTCTCCATCGCGGTCTGGCGGACCAGCGCCAGGACGGCCGCCTTGGCCATCGAGTACGCCGCCCCGTTCCACCCGGCCTGCAGCGCCGCGACGCTGCCGGTGGTGATGATCGAGCCGGGCGTGCCTTGTAGGCGGAACTGCCGGGCCGCGTACTTGTGCGCGGCGACGTGGGCCCGCAGGTTCAGTGCCAGCGTGCGGTCCAGCCCGGCCGGGGTGAGCTCCTCGATCGGGGAAAGGTCCACGGCGGCACCGGCGTTGCTGAACAGCACATCGAGCCTGCCGAAGGCGCCCACCGCGGCGCCGACCAGCGCTTCGACCTCCGCCGCCGAGGTGACATCGGTGCGGACGAAGCGCGCCGAGTCGCCGAGACGGGCGGCGGCCGCGGCACCGCGTTCCTCCTGGATGTCGGCGAGGACCACCAGCGCGCCGTGCTCGACGAAGGCTTCGGCGGTGGCCAGGCCCATGCCGCTCGCGGCCCCGGTGATGACGGCGACCTTGCCTTCCAGCATCTTCACAGCGGCCACTGCACGTGCTTGACCTCGAAGAATTCGCGGAATCCTTCCTCGCCACCCTCGCGTCCGATGCCGCTGTGGCCGGGACCGCCCCAGGGTGCGTCGGCCCGCATGCCGCCGCCACCGTTGACGGTCACCGTGCCCGAGCGCAGGCGGCGGGCGAAGGCGATGGCGTCGGGTGTCGGCCCCCAGACATTGGCGTTGAGCGCGTATCGGACGTCGTTGGCCATCCGGATCGCGTCGTCGAGGTCGGTGTAGGGCAGAACGACGCCGACCGGCGCGAACAGTTCCTCCTGCGCGATCTCGGCCGCGTTGGAAACGCCGGTCACCAGGGTCGCCTCGAGGAAGAACCCGTCGTCGAGCCCGGCGGGCCTGCCGCCACCGACCGGCACCGCCGCGCCGGCCGCGCGGGCCCGCTCGAGGTAACCCTCCACGTCGCTGCGGTGCTCGCCGGTGATCAGCGGGCCGAGGACCGTGTCGGCGGCCAGCGGATCGCCGACGGTGAGCCCGCGCAGGAACGCGCCCGAGCGCTCGACGTATTCGTCGAAATCGGCCCGGGGCACCAGGGTTCGGGTGGTCGCGCCGCACGCCTGCCCGCTGTTGCGGGTGAACCGCAGCGCCGAGGCGGGCACGGCGCGTTCGAGGTCGGTGCCCGGCAGGACGATATTGGGCGACTTGCCGCCGAGTTCGAGCACCACCTTCTTCAACGTCGGGGCCGCCAGGGCGAGGATCTTGCTGCCGACCGCGGCGGACCCGGTGAACGTCACCATGTCGACTTCGGGCGCGGCCACCACCTGCTCGGTGACCGCGGGCGGGCCGAACACCAGATTGACCGCGCCTGCGGGGAATCCGGCCTCCTCGACCAGCCGCACGAACGCCGAGGTCAGCAGCACCGCCTTCGGCGAGGTGACCAGCACCGTCGAACACCCGGCGGCGAGCGCGGCGCCCAGCTTGTACGCGCTCATCATGATCGGCACGTTGTAGGCCACCACGGCGGCCACCACGCCCGCGGGCTGACGGAGCAGCAGACTGCTGGTGGTGATCGGGTCGTGGTCGAGTGGCAGCGGCTGCTCGTAGCCCTCGCGCGGTCCCCGGGCCGCGGCATCGGCGAACCAGCGGAAGAACTTCGCGGGCAGGTCGACGTGCAGCGTCGGCCCGCTGCTGATCGGCGTGCCGATCTCGGTGGCGGCGAGCCGGACGAGCGCGTCGCGGTTCGCCTCGAGCAGGTCGGCGAGCCGATGCAGCAGGGCGCCGCGATCGGCGGGCCCGAGCCTGCTCCACTCGCCGCCGTCGAACGCGCGGCGTGCCGCCGAGACCGCCGCGCCGACCTGTGCCGCGCTCGTCGACGGCGTGAGCGCCACCTGCACCCCGGTCGCTGGTGCGATCGTGGCTATCACCGGGCCGTCCCCGGCTTCCCAGCGACCGGCGAGGTAGCTCGCGGCCGTACCAATCAGGGCTGTCATGCGTGAATCCTTTTCGGGTCGAGATCGATTCGAGAAGCGGCGGATCACCCCGCCATGTATCCGCCGTCCACGACGAACTCGCCGCCGGTGGCGTAGGCGGCACGGTCCGACAGCAGCCACACCGCCATCTCCGCGATATCCGCGGGCGCGGCGAGCCGGGCCGCGGGAATGCGCGCCATGATGGTGTCGCCGCTGCGACGCTTGGCGTCCTTCATCAGGTCGGTGTCGGTGTAGCCGGGGCACACCGCGTTGATCCGGACGGCCGGGGCGTACTCGATCGCGGCGGTCTTGGTCAGGCCGATGACGCCGTGTTTGGCCGCCGAGTACCCGGCGGTGGTCTTGAATCCGGTCAGCCCCGCCAGCGACGCGGTGTTCACGATCGCCCCGCCGCCCTGCGCCACCATCTGCGTCAATTCCGCACGCAGACACAGCCATACGCCCTTGAGGTTCACCGCGATCGCCCGATCGAAGGCGTCTTCGTCCCACTCGGCGACGCGTCGTCCGCCCTGGCCGATCTGTCCGCCGCTGACCCCGGCGTTGTTGAACGCACCGTCGAGGCGGCCGTACTCGGCGACCACCGCGGCCACCATCGCGGTCACGGCCGCGCCGTCGGTCAGGTCGGCGGGCACCGTGATGGCCTCGCCGCCGGCGGCGCGCACCCGCTCCGCCGTGGCTTCCACGCCGTCCTTCGAGACATCGGTCAGCGCGAGGTGCGCGCCTTCCCGCGCGGCCAGCAGCGCTGTCGCCGTACCGATTCCGCCCGCCGCGCCCGTGATGAGCACGGTCTTCCCGTCGAGCAACAGTCCTGACATCGATGTTTTCCTTTCGAGAGCTGGAACGGGACGGATCAGCCGACGCGCGAGGCGGGCCAGTCCCTGGCCGGGGCGCGCCACGCGGGCCAGTGGTCCGCTGGCTCGGGGCGCGTCACCGAGACGTGGTGGAAGCACGTCTGGCACTTGACCACCATGCGCGGACCGAGGAAGTTGGCGACGGGATAGCGCGCCAGCTTCTCCGCGCCACACGCGGGGCACGCGCCGTCGACGGGGACGCGTTCGACGTACACGCGCTCGGTGTCGGGGCGGGGGAACAGAAGACGATCGACTGCCATGAGAGTGTCCTTCGCTCAGAGGGTCCAGGTGAGGGGAGTGGCGACCGGCACCTGCCAGCGGCCCTTCGCGCGGTCGGTGGCCAGCCGGTCGCGCAGGGTCGCTGTCGCGCGCTCGTCGACCGCGCCGTCGCTGATCACGACTCCGTAGGCGGCGGCGGCGAATTCGGTGCTGACCAGCCCGGCGCGCACATCGGTGGCGACCCGGTCCGCCTCGCGGTCGAGCGGATCACCCCAGCCGCCGCCACCGCCGATGACGAACCGCAGGGCATCACCGGCTTTCAGGATCAGGCCGGAGAACTTGCCGGTCCGATAGCGTGCGCCGCGCCCGAATTCGCCGTGGTTGGGATCGGGCCTGCCCTCGGCGTCGAACATGCCGAACAGCGGCTCGATGCCGCGCAGATCGAGTGGATCTCCGTGCCGGGCGAGATCGAAATCCTCGATGTACCACCCGAAGGCGGGAGCACCGGCGCCGCCGCCGCTGGATCCCGGTGCGCCGACCCGGATCCGGTCCGCGGTGACGGTCACCATGGTGTCGGATTCGGCGTAGATCGAGTACACCGAACCCGCGCCGCCGCGATAGCGGCCCGCGCCCGCGGTGTCGACGACCATCTCGTGCTGGACCACCACCAGCGGACTCTCGATCTCCAGATGCTCCTGCACGGAGGTGCGGCAGTTGCCGATCGGGATCACACAGAAGGAGACGCCGTCCTCCTTCCAGGTGCCGCCCCAGCCGCCACCCGCCAGCGCGAACGCGCCCCACGGCGTGCCCTCGTGCCCGGGGCGGGTATCGATTCCACCCAGGCTCACCACCACGGCGGTGCCGGTGTCGCAGGCGAACGTCTCGTCGGTGGCCCGGCTCAGCGCCTGGGTGACCACATTGATCCCGCGCGCGCCGATGTCGGCGTGGTTGGAGCAACTCGACGGCGGCAGGACCTGGACCACGCTGCCCGACGGCAGCAGGGTCTCGATCGGCCGCAGCGTGCCGCTGTTGACCGGCGTGGACGGGTCGACCATCAGCTTGACCGCCTCGATGCAGCGGGTGGCCTCGCACCACGCGGTACCGCAGTTGCCCAGGGGCTGGCGGCCCGAGCCGGAGAAGTCGATCTCCATCGAATCGCCCCGGACCTTCACCGTCACGTGCACCGGGATCGCCTCGTCGCCGACACCGTCCTCGTCGAGGAAGTCCTCGGCGGTGTAGTCGCCGTCGGGAATGCTCGCGATGCCGCGCCGCATGCTCGCCTCGGTGGAGTCGATGGCGTACCGTCCGGCGGCGCGGACCCGATCGAGCCCGCTGCGGGCGATCAGTTCCTGGAGCTGGCGTTCGCCCACCACCAGGCAGCCGTGCAGGGCGCGCAGGTCACCGAGAACGAGCTGGGGGACGCGGTTGTTCTCGAGCAGGAAGTTGAAGGTCGGCCGCACCGGAACGTCGTTGGCGTACAACAGGGTCGGTGGCAGCTTGAGCTGTTCCTCGAAGTGGGTCTGCGTGCCGTTCGAGAATCCGCCGGGGATCGCGCCGCCGAGGTCGACCAGGTGCGAGGTCGAGTGCAGCAGGAACTCCACGCGGCCGTCGACGAAGATCGGTCGCAGCAGGTTCACGTCGGACTGGTGGATGGTCCCGCGCCACGGGTCGTTGACGAAGATGACGTCGCCGGGCTGCATCGTGTCGATGTCCCAGTCGTCCATCACGAAGTTCGCGATATGCGGTGCGGTGAAGGCGTGCTGCATGCAGCCCTCCCACAGCGCGACGGTCTCCCAGCCGTCGTCGGTGCGCATGTGGATGGCGCTGGTGCAGTCCAGGATGTCGCGGCAGACCGGCGAGAAGGCGCTGCGCATCAGCGAATCCAGCATCTCGCGGGCCACTTCGACGAGGCCGTAGCGCAGGATGTCGAGCTCGACGTCGACGGCGGGGCCCGGGGTTTCGGTGGTGATGGTCATGGGTGTGCTCCTCAGCGCTGCGGCTCGATGATGAGAGTGAGGTCGTCGTCCACGTGGGCCACCCGGCCGGGCAGCACCAGGGTGGTCGCGAACTTCTCGGCGATCAGGGCGGGGCCGGGCACCGGCTGATGCGGCGCGAGGCGTTCCCGGACGTGGATAGGGACCTCGACGGGTGTGGTGGTGCCCGGCACGGTCAGCGGGGTCGTGCGAAGGAAGGACTCGCCCGCGTCCGTGCTGCGGTCGGCGTCGCCGAGTTCACGCGGGAGCACCGCGGTCACCTCGACGGTGGACACCACGACGGGGATCTCCGGGGCCGCGAAACCGTAGGCCTGCCGGTAGAAGTCGTGGAACGCGGGGACCAGTTCGTCGACGCGGTCGGCGGTGACCGCGCCGGCGGCGATCGGCAGCCGGTTGTCCCAGGTCTGGCCGCGATACATCGCGAAGACGGCGCGTTCGAAGCGCAGCCGTGACACATCGATGCCCTGGTCGCGCAGGTCGGTCCTGATGCTGTCCTGGAGCGCGACGAACGCGGCCTCCACCGCGTCGGCCTGCGGGCGGGCCAGCGGCGTCATGATCGACTGCGCGCGGGTCACCATCAGATCGCTGCGCAGCAGCCCCAGCGCGGAGAACTGGCCGGGACTGCGCGGCACGATCACCGTGTCCAGCCCGAGGATCTGGCCGACCCGATCGGCGAGCATCGGCCCGGCCGACCCGGAGGGCTGCAACGCGAACTCCCGGACATCGAGACCGCGGTACACCGAGATGCTGCGCACCTTGGCCGCGATGTCCTGGCACGCGATTTCGTAGGCGGCGGAGGCGAGTTCGAGTGCCGACAGGCCCCACTGCTTGCCGGTCGTGCGCAGCGCCTCCAGCGACGCGTCGACATCGAGCTGGATCGCGCCGTTGGCGAACAGGTCCGGTTGCAGGATGCCCAGGGCGGCGCACGCGTCGGTGAGCGTGGGCTCGACACCACCGCGCTGGTAGCAGACCGGGCCGGGATTCGACCCGGCCGAGGCGGGACCGACGGCGACGGCGCCGAGCGCGCTGGGCCGGATGAGGCTGCCCGCGCCGGAGCCGATGCTCTCGACATCGACCAGCGGCATGGTGAGCGTCAGGCCGGTCTCGAGCGTCCAGGTGTCGGTGAGCGGGGTCTTGCCGCCGCGGATCGCGGCCACATCGGTGCTGGTCCCGCCCACATCGATGGTGAGCAGGTCGAGCGCGCCGCTCTCGTTGGCCAGTTTGACGCTGCCGCTGACCCCACCGACCGGACCGGAGACCAGCTGGAAGACCGGCGCCTTGCTCGCGTCGGCGAAGGTCGCGACGCCACCGTTCATCATCATGATCCACAGGGTGCCGCGGTAATCCTGCTCGGCCAGCCGGGCCCGGAGCCGCTCCAGGTAGCCGACGACCGCCGGGCCGACATAGGCGTCCAGCGCCACGGTGGTGGTCCGCTCGTGCTCGCGGGTCACCGGGTACAGCGCCGAGGTCTGGATGTAGGCGCCGGGCAGCTCCTCGGCGACGATCTCGGCGGCGCGCCGCTCGTGCTCGGCGTTGATATAGGAGTTCATCAGGCACACCGCGACCGAGCGGGCACCCTGCTCGCCCAGGGCCCTGGCGGCCTTGCGGACCGCGTCCTCGTCGAGGGTCAGCAGTTCGGTGCCGTCGTAGCGCAGCCGGCCGGGCACACCGAAGCGCGACTCGCGCCGCACGATCGGGCGTTCCTGATGCGGCCGCAGCCAGGTGGGGTCGTAGAACCGGTCGCCGAACTCGCGGTGCATGCGACCGATGTCGAGCAGATCGCGATGGCCGCTGGTCGCGATCAGGCCGGTGTGCTCACCGGTCCGGCTGAGCAGGGCGTTGATGCCCACCGTGTGCCCGTGCACGATCTCGGCGACGTCGGGCACCGCGACGTCGATCGCCGCGAGCGCCTGCAGGACGCCGTTCTCCTGCTCCGGTGTCGACAGCACCTTGCCGTCGCGGATCTCCCCGGTGTTCTGGTGCACGCCGATGATGTCGGTGAACGTGCCACCCACATCGATGCCGACGATCCAGTCGGCTTCCCGTTCGCTCTGCGTCATACCCGCGCCTCCGTGCCGTGTGCGGCGGCGTGTGATCCGCCGCACTATGTCGCAGCTCACTCTCCCTTTCGGCGTGCGTCGCGACATCCCGCGCAGGTCATGCTTTTGTACGACCTTCGGACGACCCGGTGCGCTCAGGCGCGTGCCGAGTCGGTGCCCCGCAGCCAGATCGCGACCGCCTCGGCGCGATTGGCGGCGCCGAGCTTGCGCAGCACGCGCGTGATGTGGGTCTTCACGGTGCCCTCGGTGATGGCGAGTTTGCGGGCGATCCTGCCGTTGGAGTCGCCGTCGGCGAGCAGCCGCACGATCTGCACCTCCCGCCGGGTGAGCACGGTGTCGTCGGCGCGGCTCAGCGCCACCGACGCGGTGACCGGCGGCGCGGTCGATCGCCACCGGCCGAGTGCGCCGAGCTGACTGTGGATCGAGGAGATCCCTTCCAGCACACTGACTTTGGCGAGCTGCTGACTCACTCCGGTGGCGAACGCCGACAGCAGTCCCTGGTCGAAGTCGGTGAGCGCGCGGCGCTGGTGATAACAGTCGCCGTGCAGCATCCCGACGACGTCCCCGTCGACGATCAACGGCGCGATGCCGTACGACGAGGACTTCGTGACGGTCGCCAGCGGCCGGTTCACCCGCGGATTGTCCTGCACCTCGTGCACCAGTACCGCCCGCGCGCCGGCCACGGTGTCGTGCTCGACCAGCGCCTGGTCGAGCACGGGCGGGTTCTCCCGGCCGACGGCGACGATATCGGCCGCCCAGCGCGGATCGCGCACCACGAACATGGTGTGCAGTCGCCACGCGCCGTCGACGGTGGACACCAGCGCCCGATCGAAACCGAGCGCGCACGTGGCCTCCGGGATCCGGGTCAGCAGGGTGTCCACGCTGGTCGCGGCGCCGAGGTCGGCCAGCGCGGCGTGCACGGCCGATACCTGCCGGGTCCGGTCCGCGAGCCGCGCCCGCGAGCGCATCGATTCCGCGGCCCTGATCCGCTCGAGCATCCCGATCAGCGCGGTCAGCCGGCCCGCGGACGGCTCCACCACTCGGGATTCGTGGAGCGCCGCGGCGGTCACCTCGTCCCAGAGACCGTCGAGGGTCTCGTCCGTGCGCCGCGGCTCGTCCGGCTCCCGGTCGAGCAGCGCGCTCGCCTGCCCGGTGATCTCGGTGATCTCGGCCGCCAGCTCAGCGGCACGCCACTGTATCGATGAACTGCCCATGTCCAACTCCCGTGATTCAACTCACGTCCAGCATAATATAAAGAATTTCGGGCGATAGGGATCGGTATGGCGCAGGACAGTGATGCGGGTAGTCGACTACGCGTGAGGTGATCGGGCGTGCCGACGACGATGGCGTGCACATCCACCGCACAGCCAGGTCCCGGGAGTGATCGCCATGACTGCCACCCACACACCGTCGACAGCCGTGAGTTTGGCGAGCGAAGCCGTGCCGAGGGCCGGGTACGAGCCGGGGTTCCTCGCCACCAGGATCGAGGTGCCCGAACTCGACGCCGAGGTCGGCGGCGACGCGGTGCGCCTCGACGGGTCGGCGGTCATCCGGTACACCCATTTCTCGCTGGCGCTCAGTGCGGCGCGGCGCTTCGCCTTCTGGGTGGCGTGGAACATCGACGGCGCGTCGATGAAGCGCATCGACCGGACCGGCATCGAATTCGTCAAGGACCCGCGGCTGCCGGCCGATGCGCAGGTGGGCAACGAGCTCTACCTGCGTAATCGCCTCGATCGGGGGCACCTCGCGCGGCGTGCCGACCTGCTGTGGGGGAGCATGTCCGAAGCCGAGAAGGCCAATGTCGACTCGTTCTTCTACACCAACATCACCCCGCAGATGGACGACTTCAATCAGAGCAGCCGCAACGGCGTGTGGGGACAGCTCGAGGACGCCGTCTTCGCCGATGTCGACATCGACGACCTGCGGGTGAGTGTCTTCGGCGGACCGGTGTTCGCCGCCGACGACCGCGTCCACCGTGGCGTGGCGTTGCCCCGCGAGTACTGGAAGCTGATCTGCTTCGTCGAGGGTGGTCGGCTGAAGTGCCGTGCCTTCCTGCTGTCGCAGCGGCTCGACCACCTCGAGGCGCTCGAGCTCGACGAGTTCCGGGTTTTCCAGGTGGCGGTGACCGAGCTGGAGCAGCGGACACGCCTGCGCTTCCCGGACGCCGTGCGCGCCGCCGACACCGTGCCGGTCACCGAGTCGGCCGCACCGCGCGCGCCGCTGACCTCCACCGCCGACATCACCTGGTGACGGCCGCGGCGAACACGCTTCTACGATGGAGCGATGATTGCCGCGGTCCTGTCGTTCACTCTCGCCGCGGTCGTGCTGGTACTGCTGCCGGGCCCGGACACGCTGGTCGTGGTACGCAGCCTCGTCCGGGGCGGCCGCCGGGCCGGGATCCGCACGGCCGCGGGGGTGCTGTGCGGGCTGACGGTCTGGGTCGTCGCCGCGGTGCTCGGACTCTCGGCGCTGCTGCGCGCCAGTGAGATCGGGTACGAGGCGCTGAAGATCGTCGGCGCCTGCTACCTGGTGTGGATCGGGGTGCAGTCGCTGAAGGCGCTGCGGCGGCCGGTCGGCGCGGAAGCTCTCGTCCCGGCGGAGTCGACGGCGCCGCTGGACCGGGTGGGCAATTTCGGCGCGGGCTTCCTGACCGACATCCTGAACCCGAAGATCGGTGTCCTGTTCGTCAGCTTCCTGCCCGGGTTCGTCCCCGACGGATACTCGCCGGTGTGGACGACCCTGGGGTTGGGCGCGGTGTACATCGTGCTGACCGCCCTGTACTGCGCCGCGCTCGTGGTCGCCGCGGGCTCGATCTCGACCTGGATGCAGACCGAGCGCATCCGCCGCCGCATCGACGCGCTCACCGGCCTGGTGCTGGTCGGGTTCGGTGTGCGCCTGGCGACCGAATCCTGACCGCGCTCAGCGAACCCGTTCGTCCGGCGTCGGTTCCGGCTCCGGGGGATGACGTTGCAGTTCCAGCCAGTAGCTGATCACCACCACGGCGTAGCCGGACACCAGCGAGCCCACGGCCAGTGCACAGAGCCCGCCGATCACGGCCAGCGCTGTCACCACGTCCCGCCCGACCGGCCGTGGCGGTCTCCGCGCAGCCGGTCCGATCGAGCGCGCTTGGCCGCATCCGCCAGATCGGCGATGTCGAACGCCAGCGAGCGGCCCTCCCGCACCAGCTCACGACCCGAATCGGTGGCTGTGCGCCGGATTTCGCGTTGATGCGCGGCCACCGCGGCCCCCACCTCCCTGGCGAATTCGCCGAACGCCGCCAGATCCCGCGCGGCCAGCTCGACCCATTCGCCTACTACCGTTGACACCAGCAACCTCATCGTCGCCACCCCGCCGGAATATTGAGTGAACAGTTGTGCACTGACATCACTACGCTATCCGGTAACGGAGGTACCGGCAAGTTCTACCAGGCGCCGGAGAGACGACGCAGTCCCGGTGCCCGGCACCGGGACTGCGTGTCGACGGCGGGATCAGGGCAGGGGAACCCAGGTGCCGAAGAACCAGAAGCCGTGCTGGGGTGCCTGGTCGCGGTGTTCGGGGCGGTGTTCCTGCTGCGGGCGGTGTTCCTGCTGGGCCTCCGGTCGCGGCTGGTCCTGGCCACCCGGATCGGCACTCGCGACGCCCGCCGCCGCACCGGCGACCCCGACGGCGAGGGTGCCGGCGACCGCGGTCTTGGCCAGTGTCGACTTGATGCTCATGCGGATTCCTCCTGTCGTTCGACCCGGGGGAGTGGGTCGGCGGTCAGCGGTGTGCTGAACCGGTAGGAGAAACCCTCGTCCCCGAAACTGGGGACGCGGTGGGCTGTGGGTGTGGGTGAGCTGTGAATCCGACGCGCAGTGGACTCCAGGCGCGGACGCTCAGGGCATTTCGACGGTCTCGGCCCTGGCGATCTCGGTGATGGCGCGCAGCACGGACTCCCGGGCGGGCACCCGTGCGGTGGTGGCGAGGTGGTCGATCAGCAGGATCGCCGCGGGCCGGGGGTCGGTCGGCAGGCGGTCCTCGCCCTCGTCGATGCCCAGCGCGCCGGTCAGCGCGCCGACGACGGCGGCCGGGTCCAAGCGCGGCAGCCAGACCACCGACCGCCCTACCACCGCCTCGAGGACCGCGCGGACATCGTCGCCGGTGAGACCGTCCGGATGGGCGATCTCGAGCAGTTCCCGCACCACCGCCGCGAGCACCGCGCTCACCTGATCGGCGGGCAGTTCGGCGAGATCGCCGGTCGCGGCGCCGAATCCGGGCTCGTCGGCGGCCTGCGCGGCGAGCAGGGCGGCCTCGATCGCGGTCGCGATCGCGCGGGCCGGTGCGGGCCACTCGGTCGGCCACATGGCGCTGTCCTCCTCGCGGGTCGATACGCCGCGTACGTCCGTGCGCGGGCAGGTGCCAGCGTAACGAGCGCCGGTGGCGGGCTCGCGAGGTCCGGTGCGAGCCACCGGGATCGGTTATCCTGGACGCGATCTCAGGAAGGCTTCACATGCCCATCAGATTCCGTCAGCGCAAGTCGTTCGGCCCGCTGAAATTCAACTTCACCGAATCCGGCCTCTCCTCGTGGAGCATCAAGATCGGCCCGTGGACCTGGAACTCGCGCACCAGGAAGAACAGCGTCGACCTGCCCGGTCCGCTGAGCTGGCGCCAGCGCTGACCCACGCCCAGCGGTAGCGTCAGCCGGCGAGAGGGGTCGGCTGGTTCACGATCTGCGTCATGATCGCGACCGCGTGGGTGAGCACGGTGAGATCCTCGTCGGAGAGCTTGGACAGCTGCTCGGTCAGCCACTCCTCGCGAGCCTGGGCCTCGTCGGAGAGCAGGGCCAGGCCGGATTGTGAAGCGGCGATGATGATCTGACGGCCGTCGGTCGGATGCGGGGACCGCTCCACCAGGTTCATGTCGGTGAGCGAGGCGATGACGCGGGTCATCGACGGCGGCTGCACGCATTCCCGGCCCGCCAGCGTGCCCGGTGTCATCGCGCCCTCCCTGGCCAGCGTGGACAGCGCCGAGAGCTGCGTCAGGGAGATGTGCGGATCGGCGCGCCTGCCGCGCAGACGCCGCGCGAGCCGGACGGTGGACAGGGAAAGGTCACCGGCGAGAGCGCGGGTGTCCGGCAGAGGCGTGGTCATACCCATGAACTTTACGAACAAAACCTCCTCGGCGGCTACCGATCGGGGGGACCGGGGGCGAGACCCCCGGCACACCGCCGCCGACAGGGGAGCTCAGCTCGCGGCCGGGCCGTAGTCGAGGTGGACGACGCCGTTGTCGTAGACGTCGGTCGAGAGCAGCGCGAGGGGGGTCTGCTCGCCGTCGACGAAGAACCGCTCGCCGGTGCCCAGCGCGATGGGGTACACGAACAGGTGCAGGTGGTCGACCAGGCCGTCGCGCAGCAGCGCGCGGACCAGCGTGCCGCTGCCGCTGATGTAGATGGTGCCCTCGGTCTCGTCCTTGAGCTTGCGGATCACGTCGGCGTCGTAGGCGCCGAGGCGCACGCTGTTGGCCCACTCCTCCTTGGGCTCCTGCGATCCGACGATGTACTTGGTGGTCTCGTTGAAGAACGGGGCACCCGGGTCGTCCTCGACCGTGCGGGTCGACCACGCGGGGGCGAACATCTCGAAGGTGTTGCGGCCGAGCAGGATCGCGGTGGCGTCGCCGGTGATCGCGCCGAGGGTCTCACCCATCTTCGGATCGAATCCGTAGGCGACGGTGAACGACGGGTCGTCGTACATGCCGTCGAGCGCGATGAACTCGTGTACTGCGATGCTGCCCATGATGGTGTCCCTTCGGTGGTTGTCGTCAGCGGTGCTTCGCTGTCGAAAACTACCTTGCCGGAACCGCCTTACGGTTTGTTTACGGTGGCGCGCTGGCGTTCGGAAACGGTGCGCGGCAGCGCCGGAAGACCCCGGACAGAACAGTCCCCGGTAGCCTCGATCGTCACCACGAACCTCAGTCGTCGCTGACTGTTCTGGTACCCGATCGGCTTGCCGGGGGCCTGGGCCGGAGCCTGGGAATCAGTCACCACTGTCGACAGACGTCTCCGTCGGCTGCGCGGCTATTTTCCGGTGTTCCGGTATGTATCCAGTCTTCTCCGGATTTCGCCGCTGTCAATACCTGCGCCTACCCCAATACGGCGGAAAAAGGGCATTGTGCGGAGGGTGGGCGTGGAGGACAGTGGGTATGTCCGGTGGTGCCCACCGGGGCGCCGCCTTTACCCAGGTAGGAGGTGGCTCGTGTACGCACGTTCAAGCACAATCGCGGCTCAGCCGTCGTCGATCGACGGCGGGATCGCATACCTCCGCAACGACATCATGCGGAATCTGCCCGAAGTCGAGGGCTGGGTCGGTCTGTCGCTGATGGTGGACAGGGCGACAGGACGCTGTATCGCGACGACCGCGTGGGAATCCGAGGAGATGATGCAGGCCAGCAGGCCGCGCGTCCAGATGTGGCGAGACGGCCTGGCCCAGGCGCTGAACGGGCCGGTGGACAAGGTCGAGGAATGGGAAGTGGCGGTCATGCACCGCGATCACCTGGCCGGCGCGAACGCGTGCACCCGGTGCACGTGGGTGCAGGTCGACCCGTCCGCGGTCGACGGCGCGATCGAGACGTTCAAGGCACAACTGCTGCCGGAATTCGAGAAGCTCGACGGCTTCCGCAGCGCCAGCCTGTTCGTGGACAGGGCGACCGGCCGCGGTGTCGGCTCGACCGTCTGGGCGAGTCGCGAGGAGCTCGACAGCAGCCGTGAGCATGCGGACCGGATCAGGGCGATGGCGACCCGGGTCACGGGCGCGCGCATCGTCGACGTGGCCGAATTCCGGCTGGGATTCGCGCACCTGCGGGTGCCCGAGATGGTGTGAATCCCGATCACCGCACGGCGCGCCCGTACCGTGGACGCCATGGGCGAACGTGTGGTGGTCATCGGTGGCGACGCGACGGGAATGGCCGCCGCGTCGCAGGCCCGCAGACTGCGTGGCGCCGACGAGCTTGAGATCGTGGTGTTCGAGAAGGGGTATCACGCCTCGTATTCGGCGTGCGGCATCCCCTACTGGGTGAGCGGGGACGTCGGCGAGGTCGACGACCTGATCGCCCGCACGCCCGCCGAACACCGCGATCGCGGGATCGACCTGCGTCTGCGGACCGAGGCGATCGAGATCGATCCGGTCGGTCGCCGGGTGCGCGCGCGTGATCTCGGCACCGGCGCGGAATCCTGGACCGACTACGACGACCTCGTGCTGGCGACCGGCGCGACACCCGTTCGGCCACCGCTGCCCGGAATCGATGCCGACGGCGTGTACGGCGTGCAGACCCTCGACGACGGGCAGGCCCTCATCGACGGGCTCGCGGCGGCGCCGGGGCGTGAAGCGGTGGTCGTCGGCGCCGGGTACATCGGCGTCGAGATGGCCGAGGCGCTGGTGGTGCGCGGATTCCGGGTCACCATGGTCACCCGGGGCGCCGAACCGATGTCCTCGCTCGATCCCGATATGGGCGCGCTGGTGCGAAAGGCCATGGAGGGGATGGGCATCCGGGTCGTGCCCGACGCCGAGGTGACCGGGTTGCCCACCGGCGCGGACGGCCGGGTCCGCGCGGTGGCGACCGCCGACGCCGAGTATCCGGCCGATGTGGTGGTCCTCGGGATCGGCGTGCGCCCGGCCACCGACCTCGCGCGCCGCGCCGGGCTGCCCCTGGGCGAATCCGGCGGTCTGCTCACCGATCTGGCGCAGCGGGTGCGCGGATACGACGAGATCTGGGCGGGCGGGGATTGCGTCGAGGTGCTCGATCTGGTGTCGGGGACGTCGCGCTATGTGCCGCTGGGCACCCACGCCAACAAGCACGGCCAGGTCATCGGGTCCGGTGTGGGCGGCGGCTATGCCACGTTCCCCGGTGTCGTCGGTACCGCGATCAGCCGGGTGTGCGATCTGGAGGTGGCGCGCACCGGCCTGCGGGAGAAGGACGCCGCACGCGCGGGGTTGCAGTTCCACGCCGTCACCATCGAATCCACCGGCCGCGCCGGCTATTTCCCCGGCGCCGCCCCGATGACGGTGAAGATGCTCGCCGAACGCCGCACCGGCCGGCTGCTCGGCGTGCAGATCGTCGGCCGCGACGGCGCCGCCAAGCGCATCGACACCGCGGCCGTCGCGCTAACCGCGCGGATGACGGTGGAACAGGTGATCGCGCTCGATCTCGGCTACGCGCCGCCGTTCTCACCGGTCTGGGACCCCATCCTGGTCGCCGCGCGCGCCGCGGCCCGCGCGGTGGGGCGCGGCTAGGGACACCTCAGCCGGACTGGGTCGCCAGGTAGATGAGCAGGGTCAGTCCCAAGGCGAGGGCGCCGAGCACACCGCCGACCAGGGTGTCGGCGCGATTGTCGGCCTCGCCGCGTTCGATCCGGTCCCAGCCGAAGAACGCCGCCGTCACCGCCGCCACGGCGGTCGGCGCCGCCAGGAATTCACCGGCGAAGGGGATGAACGAGAGTACGAACGCGACGATGCCGAGCACCAGCGCCAGCAGTCCGACACCGTTGCGCGGGGGCGGCGGGACCTGGGGGTCGGGCATGCCACGAGGCTAGCCGGTGTCGCGGCTCGGTGTGGTCCCAGCCGACGCCGGACCGCGCGTCAGGAGAACACGGCGACCAGGAAGTCCGAGTCGTCGGCGAACGGCCGCAGATCCCAGGTCGAGAGCAGCAGATCGACGGTGAGACCGGCGGATTCGGCATCGGCCAGGAATTCGGTGAACGCGTAGCCCCGGTCGGCGCCGAATCCGACGACCACCCGGCCGCCCGGACCGCGATGCCGGGCGAAGGCCGTCAGCACCGCCGACCGGGTGGCCGGCGCGAGGAAGGTCATCACATTGCCCGCGCACACGATCACGTCGAAGTCGCGGGTGGGCAGATCCAGTTCGGCGAGGTCACCGACCAGCCAGGTCGGGCCGGGATGATCCGCGCGCGCCGCCTCGATCAGCACCGGATCGCCGTCGACGCCGACCACGGTGTGCCCGGCCTCGTGCAGGTAGCCACCGATCCGGCCCGCGCCGCAGCCCGCGTCGAGCACCCGGCGCCCGCGCCCGAGCATCGCGTCGATCAGGCGTGCCTCACCGACGATGTCCTCGCCCGCGGCCGCGAGGCTGCGGAAACGCTCCACGTACCAGCTCGAATGCGCCGGGTCGGCGGCGGTGAGCTCGTCCCAGCGGCTGGGGGTGCGCTTGCTCGGCGACGCGCTCATGCTCGGGTCCTCCTCGGGTCGACCCGCTCGACCCTACGCCGACCGCGATCACTGACTCGGCTGCGGCAGCGTGCACGCGGAGATCCGGGGGTTGGCGCCCAGATAGTTGAGTGGTCCGGCGAGGACGGTGACGCCGATCGTGCCCAGCCCGCCGCAGTCGGTCGGCGGATTCGCGAAGTACTGGCGTTGCGATGCCGCCAGCAACCCGAGCCCGAACCAGACCAGCAGCAGCGTCGACAGGAGGAACTTGGCGATCTGGTGCGATGGCCGAGCGTGGATCTCTCGAACCTCGCGAATCTCTCGATTCCGTCGATTCCGGCGACCGCTCATCGTCATCGCGTCCTTCCCGTTTCCGAGTAGCTCGCTGATACTCCCTGTGACCAGGGTCGATCCTGTGGAACCACCGACACGCGCGACGCTCAGTGCTATCAACAGTGCAGCCCGGCGCCCGCACAGTCAACCGTTACGGGGTGTCGTGGCCGGTGGATCCGGCCGCCGCGGAAAAGTGGTGGTCAAATCCCACGACTCGGCGGGGTTGTGGGACAGAATGTCGCCATGCGGACATTTGCCGGGATGTTGCACGCTGTTGTCGCCGGAGTTCTGGTCGTCGCCGCTGGTCACGGGGTCGCGGGCGCCGCGCCGTCGGGCAGCGCCGCGCTCGACCAGCTGCCCTGGACCGTCGGTCCGGAGGGAGTGCAGGCCACCGGGGCCGCGCTGGCCGACGGGCTCACCGGAACGGTGGTGTGGTCGCGCAACGCGCACACCCCGGTCCCGATCGCCAGCATCACCAAGGTGATGACGGCCATCGTCGTGATCGCGGGCAACGACCTCGAACGGCCCGTGACGGTGCCGAACGAGGCGTTCGCCTACTGCGCCAGGCACAACGGCAGCACCGCGGGCCTGGCGCCGGGCGAGGTGCTCACCGCGCGCCAGCTCCTGTACGGGCTGATGCTGCCGTCGGGCTGCGACGCGGCGTACGCGGTCGCCGAGTCCTTCGGGCCGGGGCAGGACGCGTTCATCGCGAAGATGAACGACACCGCGCGCCTGTTGGGTTTGGCGGGAACACAATTCACCGATCCCAGCGGCCTGCCGAACCCCACCGACGACTCCACGCATTCGACCCCGGTGGACCTCGTCGCGATGGGCGTGCGCGCGATGAGCCTGCCGGTGTTCCGCGAGATCGTCGCCGCGCGTGACTATTTCGTGCCCGCCGGCCCGGGGAACCGCGAGCACCGCTGGGAGACGACCAACCGGCTGCTGCGGGAATACCCGGGCACCATCGGCATCAAGACCGGCAACACCGACGCGGCGGGCCACTGCCTGCTGTTCGAGACGGTCCGGGCGGGCATCCCGGTGATCGGCGTGGTGCTGCACAGCTCGCCGCACAGCAGCGTCGCCGCGAAGGAAGACGCCGAGCGCCTGCTGAACTGGGCCTACGACCCGATCATGCGCGTGCTGCAACCGGCCTGACGACCAGCGCGCCGATGTCGGACGGTGTTCCTACACTGTCCGGCGTGACGCTCACTCCCGCCGACCTCGTCGGCTATACCGAACGCGACCTCGACGCCGATCTCGCCCGCTGGTTCCCGGACGCCGAGCCCGTCGTCGTCCCCGGCGGAACCCGTTCGGCCACACCGTTTCTCGACCGGCTCGCGCCCGCCGACGCGGCCGCGCTCGCCGCCTTCGACCGCCGTGTCCGCTCCGGGCGGCTCCCGCAGTTCCTCGACATCTTCGACTGGTCCTACGCCTTCGATTTCGCCGCCAACGACTGCGGCATCCTCGACGCGGACTACACCACCGCGCTCACCGACGACGACGTGTTCTCCGTCGGCGCCGACGGCGGCGGCAATCTCTACGTCGTGCTCACCACCGGCCAGATCGCGGTGTGGTTCCACGAGGAGGAGGTGCTCGAGGGCGGCACCCGCTTCGACAACCTCGACGTGTTCCTCTGGTCGTACGTGCGCTACCGGGCGGTGCGCGCGGGCCGGCTCGCGCGCGCCGACGTCGAGGCCGATTTCACCGCGCTCGGCCAGGACGGCGCGCTCGCGCGGGATCTGGGTCTGCTGGCGATGATGTCCTAGCCGCCCGGCTCGCTCAGGCGCGCGGTGCCCCCGCGGTGAAGGCGTTGTAGAGGACGCTGAGATCGAGGGACTCGATCGGGCTGGTCGGCGGGCGCGGCGTGCGGTCGATCTGCCGGTGCAGGGCCTCCATCTTCTCGTCCAGCTGGGTCGCCACCTCGGCGGCCTGCGCGAGGTCGCTGCGCAGGTTCGGCGGTACCTCGCCCCGGTACTTGTAGTAGATCTTGTGCTCGAGGCTGGCCCAGAAGTCCATCGCGATGGTGCGGATCTGGATCTCGACCGGCACCCGCTGGGTGCGGTCGGAGCGGAACACCGGGATCGAGACGATCAGGTGCAGGCTCTGGTAGCCGTTCGGCTTGCGGTTCGTGATGTAGTCGCGCTCCTCGAGGACGGTGATGTCCTCCTGACCGGCCAGCATGTCCCGGATGGTGCCGATATCGGAGATGAAGCTGCACACCACCCGCACCCCGGCGATATCGAGCACGTTCTCCCTGATCGCGGCCAGGTTCATCGCGTAGTTCTTGCGCTGCACCTTCTCCAGCACGCTCTCCGGCGACTTGAGCCGGGAGCCGACGTGCTCGATCGGGTTGTACTCGTGGGTGTTGTTGAAGTCCTCGCGCAGGATGTTGATCTTGGTGGTGATCTCGTCGATCGCGAACTTGTAGCCGAGCATGAAGTCGACGAACTGTTCGCGCAGATCGCGGATGTCCTCGACGGTGGCGTGCGCTCCGTTCCCGGGCGGGCCGTCGTCGGCGTTGGGGTCGAGCTGCCAGGTTTTCATCGCCCTCCATTGTGCCCGCATCGATGGGGTGCTCCGGCGGGCGCGGGTAGGGTCGGTGCCACCATGATGCTCACCGATCGCGTCGCGCGCGGGATCGCGTCCGGCGACGTGACCCAGGTGTTCCGCCGCTGGGCCCGGCCACGGGTACGCGCCGGTGGCACGCTGCGCACCTCGGCGGGCACCGTCGAGATCACCGGGGTGGACCAGGTCGAGGCCGGTGCCATCACCGACGCGGACGCGCGGGCGGCGGGCGAGGCGGACGCCGACGCCGTGCTGGCGGCCTTTCGCGGCGCGGCGCACTATCCCGTCTTCCGGATCGCGGTCCGCTTTCTCGGTCCCGACGACCGGATCGCGCTGAGCGGCCGTACCGATCCGGACGCGCACGAGGTGGCCGAGATCACGGCGGCACTGGCGCGGTTGGACCGGGCCAGCAGACGGGGGCCGTGGACGGCCGCGGTCCTCGACGTCATCGTGGCCCATCCGGGTCGGCGGGCCGGTGACCTCGCGGATCTGCTCGGCCGGGACCGGGAATCGCTGAAGCTCGATGTCCGCAAGCTGAAGAATCTCGGTCTCACCCGCAGCCTGGAGGTCGGCTACGAGATCTCGCCGCGGGGGCAGGCGTATCTCCGCGCGACCGGGCGGTGATGGGAAGATACGCCGATGTTCCAGATATTGCTGGTCGGTGCGCTCCTCGGGCTCGTGCACTGGCTGCTGTACCGGCGTCTCGGCGTCGCCACCGGACTCGGGCGCGCCGCGCGCCGGGCGCTCGCGGTCCTGCTGGTGATCCTGTGGATTCCGCCGGTCGTCGCGGTCGGCGCGGGCAACGTCTACTCGCCGGAGCCGGTGCGGCCGATCGTGTGGTGGGGTGAGGTCTGGTTCGCGGTCATCTTCTACCTGCTGATCGGGCTGCTCGTGCTCGGCGTGGTGCTCGCGGTGGCTCGGCTGCTGAGGTTCCAGCACCGTCGCGGGCTGACCCAGGTGGCCTCGGCGGTGCTGGTGGTGGCCTCGCTCGGGACGGTCGCCTACGGCGTCACCGAGGCGAGCGACCTGCGGGTGGTCGAGACCGAGCTGTCCTTCGCCGACCTGCCCCGCTCGGTCGACGGGCTGCGGGTGGCGGTCGTCGCCGACATCCACGTCGGCGCGGCCCGTGGCGCCGGCTTCACCCAGCGGGTGGTCGAGCTGGTCAATGCCCAGCAGCCCGATGTGATCGTGCTGCCCGGCGACCTGCTCGACGGCGCGGTCGCCCATGTCGGCCCCGATATCGACCCGCTCGCGGGGCTGCGCGCGAAGTACGGGAAGTTCGTCGTCGCGGGCAATCACGAAGGGTACGTGGACCGGCCGGACAACTGGCTCGACTACTACGACACCCTCGGGCTCACCACCCTGCGCAACAGCCACGTCCCGCTGACCGTCGGTGACGGCGCCATCGACATCGCCGGGGTCTACGACTTCGACGCCACCGATCCGGCGCCCGACGTCGACGCCGCCCTGGCCGGACAGCAGCCGGGCCGGTTCACGGTGCTGATCGCCCACCAGCCCCTGCAGGGCACCGGGGCGAGCGAACGCGGCGTCGACCTGCAGCTGTCGGGACACACCCACGGCGGTCAGATGTGGCCGCTGATGTATCCGGTCGGCTGGATCAACGGCACCGTCGCCGGTGCGAGCCGGATCGGCGACATGCAGATGTACACCACCCGAGGTGTCGGCGCGTGGGGTCCGCCGGTGCGCGTCGGTGCGCCGCCGGACATCACCGTGGTGACGCTGCGGGCCGGCTGACGACCGGTCAGCCGTGGCGCCGGAAATCCGGCAGCTGCCAGCTGCCGTCGAACGCCGGGCCGTCGGGGCCGTAGATGCGGAAATAGGTGAACCAGCCGGTGCCCGGGGTGGTTTGGATCCACCGGTCGATCGGGGTGTTCGGCGGCGGCGTCGGTCCGAAGTAGAGGGTCAGCGGCTCGGTGGTGTCGACGTCGGCCAGCTCATACAGGGAGCGCAGCGCGGGCCGGTTCAGCGGCGAGCGCAGTTCGCTGCGGGTGCGCGCGTCGTAGGCGGTGATCGACCAGAACAGGGTCGCCGGAACCGGTTGCGGGACGGTGAGGCTGTAGTAGCCCGCGCCCTCCAGATAGGCCCCCGCGGAGTCGCGCAGGCCCAGCCAGTACAGCGAACCCGCGCCGGGAGTGCGCGCGAACATCGCCGGTGACTCGATCTGGGCCTGGTAGAACCACTTCTCGCGCGCGTACAGATCGGTGTAGCCCGCGGCGTCGAAGGTGCCGTTCTCCGGGCGCAGGACGGCCCACTCCCAGCGGCTGTCCGGCCACACCTGCCGATCCGGCCTGCGATCGGCGAACGATTGCACGCACAGGTGCAGGTGCCCGCGCCGGGCCGCGTCGGTGAGAATGGCCGTCATCCGCCGATCGGGCACGAACGGGAGGTCGCGCGCGATCCCGAGCGTCGCGAGTTCGCCGTACTGGTAGCGATAGTCGGGGTTGGGCGGCTCGGAGTTCAGGATCTCGTGCAGGATTCGCCAGTAGTCGAGCGTCTCCTCCCACCGCACCGGGGTGAAGTCCAGGCCCTTCTGCTCCGAAAGATCCACCCACTCCAGCGGATTCGACTCGGCGTCGGCGCCCAGCGGATACACCCGCACCTGCTGGATGAGCGCGATCGCGGGGTCGACCTCGGCGCCGTGCGGCAGCGCGCGGACGAGGACGAGCACCCGGTTCGTCGTCGCGGTGCCGGTGAAATAGCCCTCCGGCACCGGCTCGTCGTAGCCGGGCGGCAGCAGCAGGTGCTTGCCGCCCTCGGCACCCGCAGGTCCGGGCAGCCCCAGGTCGAGCACCCAGAGCTGGTTGAGGTCGTTCGCCGTGCCCATGAGCGTGCCCGGCGGCACCTCGACGACCATCGGCCCGTCCGACAGGTCGATGGTGAGCCCGGCATACGGCGTATCGGAATTGGCGGTGAAGACGTACTGATCCGGGCTGCCGACCAGCAGCACCATCACCCGATTCGGCGCCGCTCCCGCCGCGAGATTCTCCCGCCACGTCGCCTCGAGCGAGACGGTGGGGAAGAAGAACCGGTACATCGCCAGCGCCCGCTGGTAATCGAGTTCGTCATAGGCGCGGCGGACAGCGTCCGGGCTGGGAAAACCGCCACGAATGTACTGCGGTGCAGTCATGCCCGACCTCTTCCGTCGACAGCATCGGCCCCTCGTTGCCGACGTTAGGCAGACGTGTACCGCCTCGCTTCACCCGAAACGGATGAACCACGCACCGTGTGCCGGGCTGCTATCGCCACCACCCGGCATCCCTGTCGTCGGGTTCCGGAACCGGCGTCGGCGCGTATCGGGTGGCGACGGCGATCGCGCGATCCCGCAGGGACGCGCGCAGCGACGACGGGGCCAGCGCTTCCGCGTCGATGCCGAGCTGCCACAGCGCCCATTCGGCGTGCCGGGAATCCTGGAAGGTCACGGCCAGCCGGAGCCACTCGTGGTCGGGTTCCTCGGAATGGACGGCCAGTGCGGTGCGGACCAGCTCCTCACGCCGCGCCGGCCGGATCCGGACCAGCACGGCGAGCTGGTCACCGCCGGTGCGGAAGCGGGCGCTGCGTTCCTGCCAGGCCCGGTCCAGATCGACCCGGTCGGGCCGCTGTGCCGGTTCGGGCAACTCCTCGGCCGCCAGCACCCGGGACAGCCGATAGGTGCGGTCCGCCCCGGATCTCGTGGCCAGCAGATAGCCGTGGTCGCGCACCATGACGATCCCGATCGGGTCCACCGTCCGCCAGCTCGGCGCCTGGCCGACCGCGGCGTAGTGGATGCGCAGCTTGTGCCCGGCGAACACCGCGCGGCGGATCGCGGCCGCGATATCGCCCGGGACCTCGTCGTCGACCGCCGGACGCGAGAGCAGATCCGTCGCCGGGTCGATGAGCAGCCGTTCGGCGACGTCGGCCGCGGTGGTGCGGTGGTTGTCGGGCAGCGCGTCGACCACCTTGAGCATGGCCGACGACAGCGCCGACCCGAGACCGAAAGCCTGTGCGCCACGGCGTGATCCGGCGATCAGCAGGGCCAGCGCCTCGTCGTTGTTCACCCCGGTGAGCTCGGTCCGGAACCCGGGGAGCAGCGCGAAGCCGCCGTGCCTGCCGCGTTCGGCGTAGACCGGCACACCGGCCGCCGACAGCGCCTCGATATCGCGCAGGACCGTCCGGGTGGACACCTCCAGCTCGGTGGCGAGCTCGGTCGCGGTGAGTCGGCCGCGCTGGCGCAGCAACAACACCAGCGACACCAACCGGTCTGCGCGCATCCGCAAACTCTACCGAATACACGACAGAGGATGTCGTGATTGCTTGCGAGGGTTGTCCCACGGCGTCGCGGACGCCGGACTACGACGAATCGAATGGAGCTGAAGTGGGACTGGAACGAACCGCGGTCAACCCGGTGACCTGGTCGGTGGCGATGGGATTCAACCAGGGCGAACTCGTCACCGGGCACACGCGCACCCTGTACTGCTCCGGACAGACCGCGATGAGCGGCGACGGCACGCCCCGGCACGAGGGCGATCTGGCCGCGCAGCTGGCGCTGAGCCTGGACAACCTGGAGGCCGTGCTCGCCGAGGCGGACATGTCGCTGGCCAATCTCGTCCGGCTCAACGTCTACACCACCGACGTGGACCTGCTGTTCCAGCACTACGGCGTGCTGGCGGCCCGGCTCGGCGCGGCCGCGGTGGCACCGGCGACCACCATGCTCGGCGTGACTCGGCTGGCGATTCCCGGTCAGCTGGTCGAGCTGGAGGGAACCGCCGTCGACTGAGGTGTTCCGGTGCGCCCGCGCAGCACAGTTCTGCGCGGGCATGGACGCGGAAGGTGCTCCGGGAGTACGACTTTCGTGTCAGGCGACGCGGCGGGTCGGGGGTTCCAGCACGTCGGCGAGCGGACGGCGCGGGCTCGCGGAGACCGGGGGAGCGGTGTGGTGCAGGCGGCCGACGCGGACCACCACCTGGGGGTGCGCGCAGTCGTGCAGCAAGGAGTGCCGGATCGCGTCGCGGAGTTCGGGGATGCCCAGCGGTTCGGATTGGATGCAGGTCGCCAAGCCCAGGCTGGTGGCCCCGAGCAGCAGGGCGCTGGTCGCCTCGCCCGCCCGCAGGCGGGCGCGGCGGTCGTCGGCCGCGGTGCAGATCACGACCCAGCTGGCGTGGTCGGCGCCCTCGCCGGGATCGTCGAGACCCGGGTCACGGAAGGCGCGGAGCGGGAGGGGGTCGTCGTGCCTCGGCAGCACCGTCGTGTGGGACGGCACGCCGTCCCCGTGATCGGCACGCCCGCTCCAGGTCGCGAGTTCGCGCAGATACGCGGCGTCGGAGCGGTGCCGCGCCGCCGCGGCCCGCATCGGCTCGGCCAGCAGGGGCAACAGCTGTTCCGGGATATTCCGGGCGACCGCGCCGAATTCGACAACGGTCGAGGACAGGGCGCGCAAGGCGCCCGCGGGCAACGGCAACGGCGCGAATCGGCGCCGCTCGGATTTCCGGAGCAGAATCGCGGCGGCGAGCTGGATATCGGTATCCGACGGCGGCCTCGGCGAGACGGTGACGGTGGCCAGATGATTCGGGTCGTCCGGGTCGGGCAGGAATTCGGGAATCGCCGACCAACCGGTGACCGCGAGTGCCACGCGCAAATGATGGAGGGCGGCGCCGCAACTGACGACCATGGCCTGTCCATCGGGATCTTCCACCGGCAATTGCCGCGCGGGATCGCTGTACAGCTCGACCCGTCCGTCGCCGACCTGCCAGCGCCACGGCTGCGTGTTGTGCACCGACGGCGCCTTCACCGCGAGTTCCAGCGCGGCGGTCATCGTATCCACGTCGAATAGCAACGGTGTCATTTCACGATCCCTCCTGACGGGATTGCGGCACGCGCTTCTCTTCCGGTCTTCCCACTGTGGAAGACGCGCCGCAATCGACCATAAGTCGGTCTCCCGAATTAAGCGAATTCATATCGTTTCAAATGCCCCGCATATCGGTCCGGCGCGCCCGGCCGTCGATCGAGCTGACCGGGGGGACAGCGGCGCGAGCTATCGGTTCCGTAACGAAAACAATGCGCGGGGCATTTCGCCGATCGCGTCGATCAGGGGAGGTCGGTGAAATGGACGTCGTGGGCGACGGCGGTGGCGTGCAGGCCGTCGGGGGCGGGGCGGATAGCGGTGAGGCGCGCGCCGAGGGGCAGTTCCTGGAGGGGAACGACGAAGGTGAGGGGGCCGCGGAGCAGCGACAGCGGGACGGTCGGGCCGCCGAGGGCGGACTGGACCGACACGGGGGTGACCTCGATGCCCGCGTCGGTGGGGGCGACGGTCACGAAGACGGTCGCGGGGACCGAGAGGCCGGCGACCGGGAAGGTGCCGGTGACGCGCAGTCCCTCGGGACTGTCGGAGATCGACTCCACGCCCGAGGGCGCGAAGGTCCGCACGACGTCGTAGGGAACCACGGCCGTCGCGGTCGCCGTGTCGGCGACGAGGTTCGCGGTGCGGTTACCGACGATGTCGGCGAGCGGCGCGGAGACGTCGGTGAGTACCACGTCGAGATCGCGGACGGAGATGTCCTCGCCACTCCAGTCGCCGACCCGGATGTCGATGTCGCGGTAGATGCCGTCGATGGCCTGGGTCAGGAACGGGACGCCGCCGATCTCGACGTCCGGTGGCTGCGCGAGGTCGTACCGAGCGGCAACGGCGCGGCCGATCTCGTTCTGCGCCAACACGACTGCGACGCGATCGCCGACGACGAGTCCGATCACCCCGACGACGATCAGTATCAGCACTGCGCGCATACGCTCACCCTCTCGGCCATCCCACCATCATGCTGTGGATCGTGGCCGCGTGCGGGCAGGGCGACATCGAAAGGCGGGAACCGCTACATCGCGCGGACGGTCACCACGGTCTCGGCGCTGGGGAATTCGATCACCCGGAGCCGCCCGTTGACGAGATCGATCGTGTCGGCGATCACCCGTCCGGCGTGCTGGGCGCCACCGGTAAAGCTCGTGCTGATCACCCGGAAGCTGCGCCGCGGGGTGAGGACCACATCGCCGGATCGCAGCAGTCCGGCCGAGGTGGGGGCACCCGGGCAACTCTCGATCGTGGTCTTGCGGCCCCGGCCGCCGAGCAAACCCAGCACGGTGTGTCTCCAGTCGTGTCCGTCGCGGAAGCCGCGTTCCGTCGCGGGAATCGCGAGCGGGTATCGGAGACTTCTTACCCATCGGCCGCGCCCAGGAAACCCCAGGCAATCCGACCCGACGCCGTTCCCGATGAGCGGGAAGAGGCGCAGGCAGCCGCGCGGGCCCGGTCCTACGGTGAGCGACATGACCGCGACACCCCACCCCGACGACCCGGCGAGCACGCCGGGCGTGCCCGCGATCGCCCTGGTGACCGGCGCCAGCCGGGGCGTCGGCCGGGGCGTCGCGCTGGCGCTCGGCGCCGCGGGGTGGACCGTGTACCTGACCGGCCGGGGCAGCGCCGGTGACGGCGGGCCGCTGGAGGTGGCCGCCGCCGAGGTGAGCGCCCGCGGTGGCACCGGCATCGCCGTGCACTGCGATCACCGCGACGACGCGCAGATCGCCGCCGTCTTCGCCCGGATCGCGTCCGAGCAAGACGGGCTCGACCTGCTGGTCAACAACGTCTGGGCCAATCCCGACGGCTTCGCCGGTTTCAGCGACCCGTTCTGGCGGCGACCGGTCGGCGACTGGGACTCGCTGATCGGCGTCGGCCTGCGGGCGCACTACGTCGCTTCGGTCGAGGCGGCGCGGCTCATGGTCGCGCGCGGCCGCGGCGTCATCGCCAACATCTCCTCCTTCGGTACCCGCGGCTACCTGCACTCGGTGCTGTACGGGATGTCGAAGGCGGGCCTGGACAAGATGGCCGCCGACATGGCGGTGGAACTGCGCGGTACCGGTGTCAGCACGCTGTCGCTGTGGCCGGGGATCGTGCGCACCGAGCAGGTACTGGCCCTGGGTGTCGAGGACATCGAGGGTTTCCCGATCGCGGGCGCGGAGACGCCCGAATTCGTCGGGCGGGTCGTGCTGGCGCTGGCCACCGACCCCGCGATCGGCGACCGCAGCGGCGCCACGGTGATCACCGCCGAGGCGGCGCTCGACTACGGCATCACCGATATCGATGGTGGACAGCCGGTCTCGCATCGCGCGGCCTTCGGCGGCGGCGCGGTCTTCGGCATCCGAGAAGAAAAGGAACTGTGATGGATCTTTCGGGCAAGGTAGTGCTGGTCACCGGTGGTGCGCGCGGTCTGGGCGCGGCCTTCGCGCAGGGCATCGTCGCCGCGGGCGGCAGTGTCGTGATCGGCGACCTGCTGGACGACGACGGTGCCGCCGTCGCGGCGGAGCTGGGCGAGCGCGCCCGCTTCGTGCACCTCGACGTCACCGACCCGGCCGCGTGGCAGACCGCGGTCGACACCGCGATCGCGGCGTTCGGCTCGCTGACCGGCCTGGTCAACAACGCCGGGGTGACCGCCACGGGCGTCCCGCTGGTCGAGGAGCCGCTGGAGACCTTCCAGCGGGTGATCCAGGTGAACCTGGTGTCGGTCAACATGGGCATCCACGCGGTCGTGCCCGCACTGCGGGCGGCCGGCGGCGGTTCCATCGTCAACATCTCCTCGGCCGCCGGACTCGTCGGCCTGGCGCACACGGGCGCCTACGGCGCGGCCAAGTGGGGTGTACGCGGGCTGACCAAGGTGGCCGCGATCGAGCTCGCGAGCGACCGGATCCGGGTGAACTCGGTGCACCCCGGCATGGTGCTCACCCCGATGACCGCGCCGACCGGCATCGTCCTCGCCGACGGCGCCTTCCCCAACGCGCCGCTGGGCCGGGTCGGTCGCCCCGAGGAACTCGCCGGGGCTGTCACCTACCTGCTCAGCGACGCCGCCTCGTACACGACCGGCGCCGAGCTGGCCGTCGACGGCGGCTGGACCGCCGGTCCGCCGGTCGTGCGTGTCGAGGCCTGACCCGACTCAGGGCCGAGCAGGCTTGCGGCACACCAGCATCTGGTGGGCGCCCGCCTGGAACTCGTAGTCGACATCGACGATCCGCCCCTCGATCCCGTGCTCGCGCAGATCCGCGAGCAGCCGGTCGAGGTCGCGGTAGCGTTCGTCCGCACCGATCGGGACCAGCGGGAAGATCCGCGCCTCGGTGCCCACCCGGAGCAGTTCACGGACCGCGGCGAGATGGAACGCGTAGTCGAGGTCGGCGGCGTAGCTGAACAGCAGGTGCGAGCTGAGCACGAGGTCGAAGGCGTTGTCGCCGAACGGCAGACCGGGCAGCGTGCCCGCGACATAGCGGTCCGGTTCGGCCCGGCTGTGCGCGGCGAACAGCTCGGCCGCACGCTGCCGGACCGTCAGGTGTTCGCCCGGGTCGGCGAAGTACGTGAACCGGAACTGCTCCGGATGCGCGCGGACGTAGTCGTTGCCGCGCACGACCTCGTCCGCCGCGGTGGCGGCGACCTCGGCGGTGCCGCCGTTCGCGTAGGCGAGGTCGCAGGCCGTCACGTCGCCGCCGAGGCCCCGGACCGCGGCGGTGAACCCGGCCGCGCCGCCGGGACAGTCCAGCAGGCGGCGGCGTAGGTCCGCGTCGGTGAGGGCGAACATCGCCCGGTACTCACCCAGTGCGCGGGAGCTGACCAGGAAGCCGCCGAACGGCTGGTTGCTGGTGTGGTCGGAAGTCATTGCCGGTACCCCGTTCTCGTCGGGGCCGCCGACCGGCGCGGACCGCGAGTCCGACGCGAGGACGGGATGCGGCCGCTCCGGGGGCGGCCGCACGCACAGTCGATGATGGCCGCTACCGCGGCCACCACCCCTGCGCTGTCATCGTCACCTGGCCATTGAATCACAGCGGGCCAGTGATTTACCGCGGGCGATCACAGCATGCGCTGCCTGCCGTGCGCGGCGAATTCCGATTCCAAGTCCCGTCGGTCCGCGTCGGTCATGCGGCGGTACCGCGGTCGGCCGCGGCCGACCCACCGATGCACCGGCTCCTCCGTCCGCCAGGCCTGCTCCTGGAGTTCGCGCTTGAGGACCTTGTTCGACCCGGTCACCGGCAGATTCGCCGAGACCCGCACGAACCGGGGCATGCCCTTGCTGCCGAGATCGTCCTGGGCGCAGAGGAATTCGGTGAACTCGTCGAGATCGAAGGCGCCCGGATCGGCGACTTCGACGGCGGCCATGACCTGATCGCCCGAGCGGGGATCGGGCACCCCGAACACCGCGGCGGCGATGACGGCGGGGTGCCTGCGCAGCACCTGCTCGATCAGCAGGGTCGAGGTGTTCTCACCGTCGACCCGCAACCAATCACCCTTGCGGCCCGCGAAATACAGGAATCCGTCGGTGTCGAGGTAGCCGAGGTCGCCGGTCCAGTACCAGCCGTTGCGGATCCGGTCGGCGTCGGCGGCCTCGTTCTTGTAGTAGCCCTCGAAGACGAGCGCGCCCGCCTTGTCGATCATCTCCCCGATCGCCTCGTCGGGATTGCGCACCCGGCCGTACTCGTCGAGCTCGGCCCGCGCGCACTCGCGCAGGGTTTCCGGATCCACCACCGCGACACCGGGATGCGCGGGCCTGCCGAGCGCGGCGGGCGGTGCGGCCGGATCCAGTGCGGCCAAGCTCGGCCCCTCGCTGGAGCCGTAGCCCTCGTGCAGTGCCGCGCCGAAGCGGCGCCGGAACTCGTCCTGGTCGGCGACCGACGCCTCGGTTCCGAAACCGCGGACCAGCGGATTATCCGAATCCTGCGCGGTTTCGGGGGTGGCGAGCAGGTAGCCCAGTGCCTTGCCGACATAGGTGAAGAAGGTCGCGCCGAAGTACCGCACGTCCGGAAGGAACTGCGACGCCGAGAATTTCGGCGTCAGGCACACCGTCGCGCCGACCGACAGCGCGGGCGCCCACAGCGCCATGATGGCATTGCCGTGGAACAGCGGCATGCAGCAGTAGTCCACGTCGTCGCGGATGTGCCCGAACTTCGCCGCCGCCGCGGCGGCGATCACCGCGAGGCGGCGCTGGGTGCACCGCACCGCCTTGGAGGTCCCGGTGGTGCCGGAGGTGAACAACAACAGCAGCAGATCCGCGGGTCCACCCACCGCTGTCGGCTCGACCCGGTGGGCATCGACGCGGGCGGCGTAATCGGGGCTGTCGACCAGCAGGAATCGGTCCTCGGTCAGGTCCAGATCCAGCCGCCGCAGCCGCGCCATCCCCGCCGCGTCGGTGACGATCAGCTGGCAGTCGACATACCGGATGTCCTCGGCCAGTTGCGCGTCGCCGCGGGTCGGATTGAGCCCGGCCACCGTCGCGCCCGCCAGCGCCGCCGCGCCCAGCCAGAAGACGAAATCGGGCACATTGTCGAGCAGTACGCCGAGGTGGAACGGGCCGTCGCGGCGCAGGCTCCGGGCCAGTTCCGCGCGCGCGGCCGACTCGTGGACAACCGCGTCCCAGGTCCAGTCGGTCTCGCGGGTGCGCAGACCGAGGCGCTGATCGCCGAGCCGGTCGAGCAGCATGGTCGCGATGTCGGCGTGGTTCCCGTCCGTCATCGCACGCCCGGGTGGACGAGGTCGATGTACTCCTGCGGCAATTCGTCGAAGGTCAGTTTGCGGATCTCGGACGGGCCGGAATGGTAGGAATCCTCGCCCTCGATGCGGCCCTCGGCATCGATCGGCCACAGCAGCAGCTGGCGGAACACGATCAGATAGTCGGCGTCGGGATCGTCGACGGGGATGCCGATCTGGAGGGCGTAGGAGCCCGGGTAGATCTGCTTCAGGAAGCCCTCGGTCACCACGCAGTCGTCGTCGACGACGAGCCGGTCCAGCTCGTACTCGAGGACATTGCTGCGACTGGCGACGAAGTCGGAGTAGTAGGTGTGCACGGTCTCGCGCCCCTTCGGGCCGACATCCCGGCCTGCGTTCCAGAAGTGGTAGGCGGGTTCGGGCACCAGGGTCCGCATGAGCCCGTGCAGGTCGGGGGCGGCCTCGGCCTTCATATGCTCGATGACGATGCCGAGCACCTGGCGATGCCGTTCGTTCGTGGTGACGGCCAGGCGCTGCTCCAGCGGCGCCCAGGTGCTGGTCGGATCGATGACCGCCATGGCGGGACTCCTTCTCGTTCACCGGGTTTCCCCGGTTGCCTCATCGGTGCCTGCCGATCATCGCTCGCCGGAGTGACCCAGATCACCCGACACCTGTCGCGGGATGGTCCGTCTCGGCCCGACGCGCGTCGGATCCGTCGGGCGACAGCTCGGCCGCGGACAGGGCGATCCGCCGCATCATCAGCGCCAGCGTGGCCATGAACCGGTCGAGCGATTCGCCGACGTCCCAGCCCATCGCCGCCTCGACCTGCGCGATCCGCGCGGCGACCGTGCTGTGGTGTAGGTGCAGTTCGTCCGCGGTGCGCCGCAGCGAACCGAACAGGCAGAACGCCTCGAGCGTGTCGACGGCCAGCGCACCGGCCTCGGTCGCGGCGAACTCGTCGAGCCGCATCACATCCGGTGCGCCGAGCAGTTTCGGCACCGGGAGTTCGCCGAGCAGGGCGAGTGAACCGAGCCGTTCGAAGGCGATCACCCGGCGGCCGTGCCAGGTCGAGGACGCGAACCGCAGCGCCCGGCGCGCCTGCTCCCACGAGGTGGCCGCCGCCAGCGCGGGCAGCCGTTCGCCCATGCCCACCCAGGGTCCGTCGGCGCCCCGGCGCGAGGCCGGAAATGCTTGGACGACAGCGGCATTCAGCACATCGGACAGTTCCCGGCAGCTGCTGCCGTCCTGGAGGAGGACGGCGGTGACGGTGCCGAGGATCGTCGAGCGGACCACCGGGACGCGCGCGCCGATGATGCGCACCGCGTCGGCCGCGCCCGGACCGGAGATCGCTAGCAGGCACAGCGGCCGCGCCGGGTCGACGCCGAGCAGCCGCATCGCGCGCACCCGATCGGCCCGCCGCTGTTCCTCCGAGAGCACCACCTCGAGCAGGGCCGGATCGGCGAGCCCGGTCGGCCCGGCGGCGCCCCGGCGCGAGGTCACTCGCAGGCAGTGCCGCATCCGGGCCACCAGCACCGCGTCGAGCGGGCGGGCGTCCCCGGCCCGCTCCAGCCACACCACCGGGTCCACACCGAACGCCGCGGGCGGCGGTGCGGCGGCGGCCAGCAGCCGCCCCGCCGCGTCGTACCGGATCGTGGTCCCCGACGGCCACCGCGCACCCGCCGGACACTCGGCCAGCACCGCGGCCGCCCGGATCACGGTGTCGGCATTGGCATCGGACTCGGCGAACCCGTCGAAATACTCGACCACCCGCAGCAGATCGTCGGCGAACTCCGCCGCACCCGGCGGCTCGGGATCGGTCGCACCCATTCGGCACCTCCACTGGCGGGGACGTCTCGACCAGAGTGTCAGCAGCATGCCGCCGCGCCGCGGAATTTCCCACGCGCCGTCCCGCTGGGTGGCACGATCCGAACCCTCCGCGGCTCGCCGCACCGATCGATCCATCGGCCGGTGGGGCAAGATCATGGTGTGCACCCGACCTTCGACGACTTGGTGACGGAGGCCGCGGCCGTGTCGGTGGACGGCTGGGACTTCACCTGGCTGGACGGGCGTGCCACCGAGGAGCGGCCGCCGTGGGGATACCAGCGGTTGATCGGCGAGCGGCTCGGGGCCGCCGCGGCGGGGCTGGACCTGCAGACCGGCGGCGGTGAGGTGCTGGCCGGGGTGCCGCGACTGCCCCGGGTCATGGCGGCGACGGAGGCGTGGCCGCCGAATGTCGCCGTCGCGACCGCGTTGCTGCGTCCTCGGGGCGTGGTGGTCGTCGCCGACAACGGCGAGCCGCCGCTGCCGTTCGCGGACGGGGCTTTCGATCTGGTGGTCAGCCGTCATCCCGTCACCGTGCACTGGGCCGAGATCGCCCGGGTCCTCGAACCCGGCGGTGCCTATCTCGCTCAGCATGTCGGACCGGCCAGTGTGTTCGAGCTCTGCGAGTTCTTCCTCGGCCCGCAACCTCGGGACGTGCGCTAGCGCCGGCACCCGGACACCGCCCGCACGCGGGCCGAAGCCGCGGGTCTCGAGGTGACCGATCTGCGGTCGGCGCGACTGCGGATGGAGTTCGGTGACATCGGCGCGGTGATCTACTTCCTGCGCAAGGTCATCTGGATCGTTCCCGGGTTCGCCGTGGAGCGCTACCTGGATCGGCTGCGGGAACTCCACGAACAGATCCGCGCCGACGGCCCGTTCGTCGCCCATTCGACGCGCTTTCTCATCGAGGCCCGCAAGCCGCGCTGACCGGTCGGTCCGGCCGGAAAGTTTGGTTCTTTTCACGATGGCGACCGGTCTCGTTTCGTTCGGTCGCCAGAATCCGGAGATCTTTCGTTCGCCCACGGCGGGCCGCGCCACCATGGGTTCTGGTGCAGTGCCTGCCGACCGGGCACCGCCGTGGCACGGGGGCCGCGGTGACGAGGCACTTCCCGGCAGTGTGGCCGGGCCTGCGGAAGCGCGAACGAATGCCGAGTGACGTCGTCGATGTGGCCGTGGACTTCGCCGTCCCGCGCCGGCCGCTGTGGGATGTGCTGCTGGAACCGCAGAGCTACCCGCGCCTGTGGACCGGGATCGGCGGGTGCGAGCGGATACTGCACCCCGACGGCGGCACCGTCTGGCAGGTCCGGGTCGGCGACGCCGCCCTCGGGGTCCGGACGGTGGGCCTGGCGCTGACGATCGGGCGCTGGTACGAGAGCTTCGAACTGCACAATCCGGAGACCGGCAGCTTCGCCATGGTCCGGCTCACCGGCGCCGACGACCGCACCTCGGTGAGTGTCACCGTCTTCGCGGCGCCCCGCCTGCATCCGGCGCTGCGCGGCGCGACCAACGCCACGATCGTCAACTGGGTCAAGGACGGCCTGCGCCGGGCGGCCGACGTGGTCCGCGGGGCACGGACGTCGGTGGTGGCCAACGGCGACCGGGCCCCGATCCGGCGCCGCTCCGAAATCGCGCGGTGGTGGGTGAACTCGGGCCTGGTCGCACCGCCGCTGACCTCGGCCCGGCAGCTGCGCTCGCTGTACCGGTGGGGATTCAATCTGGCGGGCGGGTACGCCGCGGGCGCCGCGCACAGCCCCGACCAGCTCGCCCTGCTCGACGACGGCAGTACCGCGACCTTCGCCGAGACCGACAAGCGCACCACCGCGCTGGCCGGCGCGATGTACGAGGTCGGCCTGCGGGCGGGCGACGCGGTCGGCCTGCTGGCCGGAAACCATTGCGGCATGGTCGAAACCATGGTCGCCGCGGGCAAACTCGGCGTCGACGTGGCACTGCTCAACGCCGGTCTGTCCGGACGGCGCATCGAGGAGATCGTGCAGCGGCACCGCCTCTCGGCGCTGTTCGTCGACACCGACCTGGCGCACCTTGTGCAGTACCTGCACCGCGATCTGCCCCGCTTCTGCACCGACGACCGGCCGGTGCGCCCGGATCAGACCACCATCGAGGACCTGATCGCGTTGCGCCGCACCAAGTTCCCGGTGCCGACCGTGCCAGGCAGGCAGATCGTGCTCACCTCGGGCACCAGCGGCACCCCCAAGGGCGCCCGTCGGCCGCACGCGAAGGGCTTCGACACTCTCGTCGCGCTGCTGTCCCGGATTCCGATCCACGTCGGCAGCACGATGATGATCCCCGCGCCGCTGTTCCACACCTGGGGACTGTCCGCACTGCAACTGAGCACCGCCGTGCGCGCCACCGTCGTGCTGTCCCAGGGTTTCGACGCCGAGGACTGCCTGCGCCGCATCGCCGAACACCGGGTCCAGACCCTCATCGCCGTGCCGACCATGGTGCAGCGCCTGGTCGACCTTCCCGAGGCGGTGCGCACCCGCTACGACCTGAGCAGCCTGCGGCACGTGATCAGCTGCGGCGCTCCGCTGGCGGCGATTACGGTGGACCGCTTCCTGGCCGACTACGGCGACGTGCTCTACAACCTCTACGGGTCGACCGAGGTCTCCTGGGCCAGTGTGGCCGGACCCGAGGAACTGCGGGCCGCCCCCACCACCGCGGGCCGCCCGCCGCTGGGCACCCGCATCGCCGTCCTCGACCCCGAGCGCGTGCCGGTGCCGGTGGGCATGATCGGGCGGATCTTCGTCGGCAACCACATGCTGTTCGACGGCTACGTCAGCGATGCGCCGCCGGAGGAGTCCGACGGCATGCTGGATACCGGTGACCTGGGCTACCTCGACGCCGAGGGCAGATTGTTCGTGGTCGGGCGCGACGACGAGATGATCATCTCCGGTGGCGAGAACGTCTTCCCCCGCCCGGTCGAGGAGGCGCTGTCGTATCTGCCGCAGGTCACCGATGTCGCGGTGGTGGGTGTGCCGGATCGCGAGTTCGGTCAGCGGCTGGCCGCCTTCCTGGTCAAACACGAGGGCTCTGGACTCGACTCGGACATGGTCCGCACCTACGTGCGCAATCGGCTGAGCCGCTTCTCCGTACCGCGCGATGTCACCTTCCTCAACGCGCTGCCACGGGGCGAGACCGGCAAGGTGCTCAAGCGGCTGCTGGTCGATCCGGAGGGGCTGGCGGGTTGATCCCGGTCACCGGAGCCGACTGTGCTCAGCCCGCGGTGCCGGGCACGGAAATCCGTCCGCTGTAGATCGCCCGCAGGGACGTGGCGGCGAACGCGGCGCAGTAGTCGATCAGGTCGGCGATCGGCACGTCCAGCCGTCCGCTGTGCTTCTCGACGATGACGCGCTCGAGCGTCCCGACCACCGAGAGCGCGAAGATGTCCATCACCTCCGCGGGCGGGTGCTCCTCGGGCCTGGCGCTGGTGCCGGTGGCCGCGACCAGCCGGGCGAATCGCCAGAGTGCCTCGCGCATCCGGTCTTCGGCGCCCGCGCCCGCCGGTTCGACGAAGACGATCCGGAGCTTGCGCGGATCGCGGTCCAGGGCGGTGAGGTAGGTGCCGATGCCCGCGCGCAGCTTGTCGGTGCCGCGGGCGGGCGTCGCTTCGACGGCCGCCGCCACCGACCGGTACAGCTCGTCGATGACGACGTCGAAGACCGCGGCGAACAATTCCCTGGTGCCGGTGAAGGATTCGTAGAAGTAGCGGTCGGTGAGCCCGGCCTCGCGACACAGGTCCTTGACGCCCGTCGCGGCGTAGCCGTCGGTGCCGAACAGCGCGAGCCCGGCATCGAGCAGCTTCGCCCGCCGGGCGGCGGCCCGTTCCTCGGCGCCCAGGCCGCCGTAGGTGCGGCCGGGCCGGGTGCTCACCGCGTCACCGTGATCGTCATGTCGGCATTGTCTCCCATCCGCGCGGACTCTGTGTCAGCATGTGACGATCGCGATCGTCAGATTGAGAACGGGGTCGATCAATGGCAGCTCGACAGCAGGACCACCTGGTCAGCCGACGGACCGTGCTGCGCGGTGCGGCCGCGGTGGCCGCGAGCGCGGGGCTGGCCGCCGGGCCAGCGCAGGGGAGTCCACGGAGGCGAAACAGTCCGGCGGGCACGACCGTCGCGATCTTCGGCGCGGGTATCGGCGGTTTGACCGCCGCCCACGAACTGGCCGAACGCGGCTTCGCGGTGACGGTCTTCGATCGCAAGGAACTCGGCGGGAAGTCGCGCACGATCCCGATGGCGGGCACCGGGGCCGGGGGCCGCGCGGCACTGCCGGGCGAACACGGCGCGCGCGGATTCACCTCCTTCTACCACCACGTGCACGACACCATGCGCCGCATCCCGGTGCCCGGCACGCGGAAGACCGTGTACGACAACCTGATCCCGTTCTCGGTCACCGACCCGCGCTACCCCCGCGCGGGCAACCTGCCCGACGGCTTCCCGCTCATGTTCGGCTTCTACTTCGATCCGGCCGAAGCGCTCACCCCGATGGGGCTGCAGCGGATCCTGACCGAGGTGTTCATGAAGAACAACCTCGTCCCGCTGCCCGAGGCCATCCACATGGCCGGTCGGGTGGTCACCTATCTGACCTCGAGCGAGGAACGGCGCTTCGGCCAGTGGGAGCACGTCAGCTGGTGGGATTTCATCGGCGCGGGCAGCCGATCCCCGCAATTCCAGGCGCTCGCCGCGACCGGCCTGACCCGGGCGCTGGTGGCGGCCAAGGAATACGTGGCCAGCACCCGCACGATGGGCAACATGATGGAGGGCTTCTTCCTCGCGCTGCTGCGGGAGCTCACCGGCGGGCCGAAGGTCTACGAGGTGCTCAACGGCCCGACCAACGAGGCCTGGCTGGACCCGTGGATCACGCTGCTCGAGGGCATGGGTGTGCGATTCCGGCCGGGGGAGGCGCTCGAGGAATTCGTGGTCGCGGACGGGCGAATCGCCGGTGCCCGGATCCGGGGTGCGCGCGGCAACTCGGCGCAGGTCGAGGCCGACTGGTACGTGTGCGCCGTGCCGACCGACCGGGCCCGCGCGCTCTGGACACCGGAACTGCGGGAACTGGATCCGGCGCTGGGCCGGATGGACGCGCTGAACCTCGACTGGATGAACGGCCTGCAGATGTTCGTCAGCGAGCAGCTCGATCTCGGCCGGGGCTACAACATCTACCTCGACGCGCCGTGGCGGCTGACCTCCTACACCCAGCGCGCGTTCTGGGACGTCGACTATCCCGCCGTCTACGGGGACGGCTCCGTCGCCGACGGTCTCACCATCGACATCGCCGACTGGGACACCCCGGGCATCCTGTTCGGCAAGCCCGCGAAATACTGCACCCACCAGGAGATCTACCAGGAGACCTGGGCCCAGCTGACCGCCGCGCTCAACGACGACGGCCGGATCCAGCTGCCCGACGGCATCGTCCGCGAATGGATGATCGACCCCGGCATCGTCTGGAACGGCAGCGAGAACACCAACGACGAACCGCTACTTGTGAACACGATCGGCTCCTGGGACAACCGGCCGACCGCACGGACCCGCGTCCCCAACCTGTTCCTGGCCGCCGACTACGTGCAGACCAACTTCGACCTGGCCACCATGGAGGGCGCCAACGAAGCGGGCCGCACGGCCGCGAACGCCCTGCTCGCCGCCGCGGGCTCGGCGGCGACACCGGCGCAGCTGTTCACCCGGGAGTCGATTCCGGCATTCGAGCCGTTGCGGGCGGCCGACGCCGCCCGTTTCCGCGCGGGTCAGCCGAACCTGTTCGACCTCGGGTGACCCGCGCGGCCTCGGGTCGTGTCGCTAGGCGGTCGCCTCTTCGTACGCGGCGATGATGTCGGCCGCGATTCGGCCGCGCGCCGAGACCGGGTGACCGTTGTTGCTGGCCCAGGTCCTGATCGCGGTCAGATCGTTGCGTCGCGCCGGAGCGGCGGCCGAGGTGGTCGATTCGGAGCGGCGACCGCTCGCCTTGATCCGTCCGGTGCGGCGGGCCGCCGGGATCCACTGTTCGAAGACATCGCGGAGTTTGGCCGCGTTCGTTTCCGACAGGTCGATCTCGTAGCTCGCACCGTCGATTCCGAACGATACGGTCTCGTCGGCGGCGGAGGCGCCGTCGAAATCGTCGACGAGGGTGACAACGACTTTGCGCGCCATGAGGATCCTGTTCGATGAGGGGCTGTTTCCTCAGTGATCGTAATGCGAGCCCGGCGACCGCTTCCGCCGCCCCACTCCCGGCGATATTTCGGGGTTACCCGTCGGTCGGTCGGGGCTCGGTGCGGTGGTCTACCGGCCGCGGTCCTCGGGGCGGACCGCCAGCGCGACGGTAACGGCGAGCAGCCCGAGCACGGCCGCGGTCGGCGCCAGCGCGACCGCGCCGGCCAGGGCCAGCGCCCCGCCGCCGAGACCGGCGCCGAGCGCGACCGCGAGGTAGACCGCTGACCCGTTGAGGCCCATCGCGATCGGCGCGATCGCGGGGACGAGCGCGAAGAACCGGTGCTGCTGCGGCACGATCGAGATGCCGACGCTGATACCGAGGCCGATCATGGCGACGACCGCGCCCAGAGTGGTCGTGCGGGCCGCCGCGAGCAGGACCGCGGCGACGGCGACCCCGGCCGCGCCGAGGGTGAGCGTGCACGGCGCGCCCCGCCGATGGATGAGTCGCGCGACGATCGTGGTGCCGATGACCTGCCCGCACCCGAAAGCCAGCATCGCCGCCACGACCAGCGTGCCGGAGACATCCAGGACCGTGGGCAGGTAGGCGATGAGGAGGAACGCGGGCACGATCACGGTCACGGTGCCGAGTAGGATCGCCCGCACCCGCGCGTCGGTCAGGATGCGCAGCCGGTCACCCAGCGACAGCCTCGGCGCGTGCGCGGGCGGGAGGAACGCCACCGCGCACCCCGCGATCACCGCGGGCACCACCAGGATCCACACGGCGGTGCGCCACCCCCAGGCGTGCCCGGCCAGGATGCCGAACGGGAGTCCCGCGACCAGCGCGAGGGATCCACCACCCGCGACGACGGCCAGCGCGCGGGCCCGGTGCGCGTCGTCGCTCAGCAGCCCCGCCGTGCTGAACGCGTTCGCCTGATACGCCGCCGCTCCGAGCGCCGCGACGACCCGCCCGGCCGCCACCGTCGCGAAGTTCGGCCCCGCCGCCTGCACCACCAGCCCGCCGACGAACACGACCATCCCGCCGACCAGCAGCACCCGGCGATCCCAGCTCCCGGTCAACGCGGCGATCACTGGCGACCCGACCGCGTAGACGATCGCGAACAGCGCGGTCAGCTGCCCCGCCGCGCTGATCGAGACGCGCAGATCGACGGCAACCTCCGGAACCAGCCCCGCCAGCACATAACCATCCACCCCCAGGGTGAAGGTGCCGATGGCGAGCACGAGCAGGTGCGCGAGGGTCAGATTCCGCGGCCCCGCCACCGACGGCGCGTCGAGCTCGGCCCTCGTACTCATCGCGGTCCCCACGGCATGATCCTCAGTCTCGGCGGTCGGCGCCGCAGCGGCCCCCCGATCCCACACCTCCTATCGCTGACAAGCTTTCACCGATCCTCACTCCCCGCACCGACCGGCGCCCCCACCTGCGCTGCCTGCCTTCTCGCGATCCACCCCGCCGGACCCCACGCGCCTGCGCGGTCTGGTCGCCACGGCGTTCACGCCGGGCCGACCGAGGGTTGACTCGGCACGATGGCGGGCGCACCATCGGTGGGGTCGATGCTCCGGGGTGGGAAGAGGTTTTGCCGTGAACGCAAGCGGACAAGGGTTTTTCGATCAGCTCGACTGGTTCGACGAAGGTCATTGCGCGCGGTTGGACGGGGAGCTCGCGTGGGCGCGCGAGCACTGTCCGGTCGTGCACACCGGGTTCGGCGGTGGGATGCATGTGGTGACGCGGTACGAGGATCTCGTCACCGTGGCCGCGCATCCGAAGATCTTCAGTTCGGCCATGCCCGGCTTGACGACGGTGCCGGTCGCGTTGCCGCCGATCGACGTGGATCCGCCACTGCACCACGACTTCCGGGCGTTCCTGAACGGGCCGTTCGCCAAGCCCGCGCTGCAACGGTACGAGCCGGTGGTGCGGCAGCTCGCCGACGACCTGATCGATCGGTTCGCCGAGCGTGGGGAGGTCGAGTTCGTGAGTGAGTTCGCGATCCCGTTCACCGCGGGCGCGCTGGCCAAGATCGTGCTCGACGACGACAACGAGGAGCGCCTGGCCCGCGCGGTCGACGCCGTCACCCAGGTGTCGGTGCAGAACACCCCCGAAAGTTTCGCCGCGGTGGCGGGATTGGCCGCCGAGCTGATGGCGGAGCGGGCAGCGGCGCCGCGCGATGACCTGCTCCAGTCGATCGTCGACGCCACCGTGGAGGGCGGCCGTCCGCTTACTATGGAGGAACGACTCGGGGTCGTCACCGTATTGCTGCTCGGCGGTCTCGACACCACCCGCGGCGCTCTGGCCTACATCGCCGAGTACCTCACCGCGGTCCCCGGTCTGGAGGAGCGCCTGCGTGAACCCGACTGGGCGACCCGCGATCTCGACGAGATCCTGCGCTACACCTCGACCGTCAGCGTCATGGGGCGCGTCGTCGCCGAGGACAACAACCTGCTGGGCGTCCCCCTGGTCAAAGGCGACCGGATCGCCGTGCACTGGCGCTCCGCCAACCGCGACACCGTCCGCTTCGACAACCCCGAACACCTCGACTTCGACCGTAACCACAACCCCCACTTGGCCTTCGGCATCGGCATCCACCGCTGCGTCGGCCGCCACTTCGCCCGCATGCAACTCGACATCGGCATCACCCGCCTCCTGGACCGCCTCACCGGCTTCCGCCTGGCCCCCGGCACCGAGATCGAGCGCTCGGTCGGCATCAGCGTCGGCGCACCCCGCGAACTCCACCTGACTTTCGACAGCGTGACGCGCTGACACCCGCGCTCCGCATCGAGACCGGAGGGCGTGGGGTCGCTAGCCCGGCGTCGTCAGGCCGAGGAGCAGCGCCTCGAACTCGGCGGCGTACCGGTCGGCTCGTTCCTCCGACAGTGAGGTCGAGAAGTCGACGCCGAGCCTGCCCGCCCGGGTGTGGATCATGTGCACCGAGGTGCGCAGTAGTGGATGGTCGGTGTGCCCGGCGGCGGTCATCATGGCGACGAGCGGTGCCCAGTCGAACCGCAACGCGTAGCGCAGATCGGTGATCGTCGTTTCCAGTGGCGTGGGAGTCGGTGCCAGCACGCCCAGGTTCGTCGTGATCGTGCGCGGCACCAGGGGCCGCGGCCGGTCGACGGTATCGGCCATGTGCAGGAACGATTGGTGCACAACACCCGCCGCCAAGTCCGCGGCCAACTGTCCCGTCACGACGGCGCCCACGTCGGCGGGATCCGAACCGGGGTCTACCGCGACGACGGCGTTCGCCATCCCGAGGATGTTCGTGCCCGCCCAGACCGGCACCGGCGGGTCCAGCCTCGGCCGAATGTCCACGGGCGAAACGACATTGATGTCGATCGGCCGATCACCCTCGATCGGCAGGAATCGCCGGGTCGCGACGCCGGCCACACCGGCGACGAGGCTGTGCACCGTCTGACCTCGACGCCTGGCGGTGGCGAGCAGGGCCGTGGTGTCGGCCGCGCGCAGCCGCACCTGGCGCCAGCGCACGGGAGGCGCCGCCCGGCCACTCGGCAGATTCGTGGGAGTGGCGTGGCCCAACCGGTTCGGCGGGCCCGCGGTCCTGACGACGCCGCGTTCGCCGAGTAGTGCCTCGGGGGACCGGGGCACCGGATGCGGTCGGATCGCCGGTGTCCGCCCGGCGGCGAGTTCGGTGTAATACGACCACAACTCGTCGTGCCAGAACTGCACGAGCCTGCCGTCGGCGATCGCGTGGTGGCACGCGAGGGCGACCCGAGTCGGGTCCGTGCCGACGGAGAGCCGCGCGACCGGACCGCCTGCGCCGAGCGTCAGCGTCTCGTCATCGATCCGGCCGATCGGCGCCGTCTCCGGCCGGGCCGGGACCACCAGCTCGAGACGGCGCAGACCGGCGACGGATTCTTCGTCCCCGTCGGTCGGCACGAGCCGGGCGGTGAGCACCGGGTGCGCCCGGCGTACCAGGTCCCACGCCGCCCGCAACCTATCGAGGTCGAGCGGCCCGACCACCTCATCGGTGACCCAGATCGTCGCCGAGGTGACGGCGAAATACGACTCGAACGACGACAGCGGGCGGGCGAAGGCGCGGGTCGGGGACGTTTCCGGCTTCACGACCCGAGGCCACGCAACCAGCGCCGGACGTCGCCGGCCGACGTCAGATGCACCACGGTCAGTTCGGGAAATCGGGCGATCAGTTCTTCGGTGCGGATCCGACGGTCCTCGTAGCGGGCCCAGGCCCACCGAATGGGGTGGTCGTGATCCGGCCAGTTCCGGAACGATTCTCGATTGCCGTTCCACAATTCCCGGCCGGTGACGGCCCGGGTGAACGAGCGCCACACGACCCGCGTCATCACCGTCCGCTTCGGCAGGTCCAGCCAGACGACGGTATCGGCCCGCGTCCACAGCAGATCGCCCAGCCACCGCCGATACTGGTCTTCGGTCACCCAGCACGGCCCCGCCGTGAACTGCTCGACCTCGGCCTCGAATTCCGGCCGCTTCACCCATCCCGGCCCGTGATGCAGCGCATCCAATTCCCGCCTGGGCAGGGCGAGCCGGTCGGCCAGCGCGCCCGCCAATGTCGTTTTCCCCGCCCCCGAGATTCCGGAGATCAGAATCCTCTGCACCGACCCACCTTATCGGCGCCGCGGTCTCGTCAGCGGGGAGCCAGCCGGTGCACGACGATGCCCGAGTCGAACCGGGTGGTGCCGAGCAGCTTCAGGTGTGTGGTGTCGGCCTTGCCGTCGAACAGCCGGGTGCCCGCACCGGCGATGACGGGAAACACCCAGAAGTGGTACTCGTCGACGAGCGCGTTGTCGAGCAGGAGCTGGGAGAACGCGCCGGTGCCGAACTTCAGGAGCGCCCCGTCGGTCCGGGCCTTCACCTCGCGCACGGATTCCACGGTGTCGCCGGCGAGCAACTCGGCGTTCCAGGTCAACTCCGACGGCCGCAGGGTGGTCGAGGCGACGTACTTGGGCAGGGCATTGATGCGGTCGGTGTAGGGGTCGCCCGCCGGGCGCGTCGGCCACACCTGGGCGAAACCCGCGTAGGTCTCGCGGCCGAGCAACAGCCCGTCGGCGGCGGACAGCAACTCCGAGGCGTAGGCGGCGTGCTCGTCGTCCCAGTACGGCGCGCTCCACTCGTGCGGTGCGTCGACGCTGCCGTCGAGAGTGACGAAGGTGGATTCGATCAGCTTGCCCATTGTTCTCTCCTGCATAGTGGTTCGTGCGATGTGAACACTGTGGCCGTGCGGGTTTACGGTTTCCTTACGCACGCGACGACGACGGCCCGTCGTTCACTCGTCGGGGGTCGTCAGGCCGGTCCGGAAGGCGATCACGACGAGCTGGGCGCGGTCGCGGGCACCCAGCTTGGTCATCGCGCGGCCGACATGGGTGCGGGCGGTGGCGGGACTGAGGAACAGCGCCGCGCCGATCTCGTCGTTGCTCATTCCCCGGCCGACCAGGGCGAGGACCTCGCGTTCCCGGTCGGTGAGCACCGACAGCCGGTCCGCGGCCGACGCGGCCAGCCGGCGTTGTGCGGCGAACTGCCCGATCAGGCGGCGGGTGACCCGCGGCGCCAACAGGGCGTCCCCGGCCGCGATCACCCGGATGGCATGCAGCAGCTCGGCCGGGCCCGCGTCTTTGAGCAGGAACCCGCTGGCCCCGGCCTGCAGGGCATCGAAGACGTTCTCGTCCGTGTCGTAGGTTGTGAGGATCAGGACCTTGACGTGCTCGAGCCCGGGGGTGCCCGCGATGCGCGCGGTGGCCCGAATCCCGTCGAGAGTGGGCATGCGAATGTCCATCAGCACCACGTGCGGGCGGGCGGTCCTGGCGAGATCGCACGCTTCGACGCCGGTGGTGGCCTCGCCGACCACGCTGATGTCGTCCTCCAGGTCAAGCAGCACCTTGAACCCCGATCGGACGAGATGCTCGTCGTCGGCGAGGACGACCTTGATCGCGGGCGCCGGGCTCACCGGAGCGCTCCGACCCGATCCAGCGGGAGCTGGGCGAGGACCTCGAACCCGCCGTGCGGCAACGGATTCGCGGTGAGATCTCCGCCGAGCAGGCGGCAACGTTCCCGCATGCCGGTGATGCCGCGACCGTCGCCACCGCCGTCGGCGAGTTCCGGTGCGCGCGCCGCCTCGGCCGGTCCGGTGTCGGCCACCCGGACCCGGAGCCCGTCGGCACTCGACTCCAGGACCACGGTCACCGAGGTGCGCCCGACGTGGCGGATCACATTGGTGATCGACTCCTGCACGATCCGGTAGGCCGCGCTCTCCACCGCGCTCGGCAGCGGCGTCCTGGCGTCGGACCGTTCGACGGTGAGTTCGAGTCCGGCCTCGCGGGCCATGTCGAGAATGTCGTCGAGCTGCCCGAGCCCTGGGCTCGGTGCGCGGCGGTCGTCACCGCGCAGCACGCCGAGGATCGCCCGCATCTCCCGCAGTGCTCGCGCGCTGGTCTGCTCGATGATCCGCAGCGTCTCGCGCGCCTGCTCCGGTCGCTTGTCGAGAATGTGCGCGGTGACACCGGACTGCACATTGATGATCGCGATGGCGTGCGCGACGGTGTCGTGGACTTCCCGCGCGATCCGGAGCCGTTCGGCGTCGACCCGCGCTCTGGCCTCCTCCTCGCGATGTCGCTCGGCCAGTTCGGCGCGCTGCTGGGCGTCGGCGGCGATGATCCGGCGGGAGCGCACCGACATCCCCAGCGTCATGCTGATCACCGTCGCGCCGATGCGGAAGAACACCCAGCCGATGGCCACGCTCGGCTCGGTGTCGGCGGCCGCCGCCAGCCAGCCCAGCGACAGCACCGCGATGCCCGCGCCGGCGATCACCACCGAGTGGCGACGGTCGCTGTGCGCGGTGAGGGTATAGGTGGCGACGAACAGTGCGAGGCAGGACAGGCGGTCGGGAAATCCGAGACCGAAGTACACCAGGCTGAGCACACCGGTGATGCCGAAAATCAGCACCGGATAACGGCGCCGGACGACGAGCACGCCGCCGCCGAGGATCAGCAGCGCATAAGCGGCATGCCCGAAATCGGTGACGGGCCTGGCCACCGGCTCCGCCCCGAGCGCCGTCCCCGCGCTCTCCACCTGCATCCCGATGACGAACAACGCCAGCAGCAGATCCGTCAGCCACGGTGGCCTGCGGGCCGCCCACGCCCTCGCTCGCGGTACAGGGCCGCCCACGCCCTCGCTCGCGGTACATCCCACCGTCGCATGTCGTGATCGTAGGGGACCGGTCGCCGCGTCCGCATGGGTGCGAGGGTGCGCTCGGCTACGCGGCTCGGCGTAGCCGATAGGGCCGGGGCTACGTCGATCGGCGTAGCGGCGCGATGCCGGCGCCGGACGCGAAAAGTACAGGCCGGGAGTGGAATCGGAGGCATGAAACGTATCGTCTCCGTCGGGGCGGCAGTGCTCGCTCTCACCTCCATGACCGCCGCCGGTCGCGCGTCGGCCCAGTCACCGGAACCCGGCAGTGTCGTCACCGCACGCGAATTGACCGGCGGCGAACTGATTCCCGGCGCGGCGCGCGGCTACCGCCTGCTCTACCGGACGACCGGACAGCACGGCGAACCCCAGGTCAGCGGCGCCACCGTCCTGGTGCCCGCGGGCGACCCGCCCGCGGGCGGATGGCCCGTGGTGTCCTGGGCGCACGGGACCAGCGGCATGACCTACGGGTGTGCCCCCAATCTCGATGGCGGGCAGGCCGACACGTTCGACGAGACACCGCAGATGTCCACCTACCTGGACCAGGGCTACGCCGTCGCGGCGACGGACTACATCGGGCTGGGCGGACCGGGGACCTACGAGTACCTGGCGTGGCGCGCGGCGGGCCACGCCGTCCTCGACGCCGTGCGCGCCGGCCACACCGTGGACCCGCGGCTGTCGCGGTCGTTCGTGGCGGCCGGACATTCCATCGGCGGCCAGGCCGCGCTCGCCGCGTCGCGGCTGTGGCCGGACTACGCCGCCGACCTGGACCTGCGTGGCACCGTCGCCTACGCGCCGACCAGCAATATCGGCGAGGCGATCGCGGCGCTCGCCCGTCCCGGCACACCGGCCCTGCCCGGTCTCGACGGGCTCCATGCCCGGCTGGTCATGATCCTGGCCGGGCTCGATCACTCCCGCCCGGACATCGGGGTGGCCGACTATCTGACTCCGCACGGCAGGCATCTGCTCGATGTCGCCCGGGCCGGCGAGGACTGCCTGGGCGTGCTGGAGGCCGCGGTCGCGGGCCGACCGGTCGGCGCGTTGTTCGCCGCGCCCCTGGCCGATTCACCGCTCATGACGGCGTTGGCGGACTATCTCGCCCCGCCCACCGACGGGTTCCGGCGGCCGGTGCTGCTCCTGCAAGGTGACGCGGACCGGGTTCAGCCGATGCCGACCACGGTGCTGCTGCAGGAGCAGCTCCGGTTCGCCGGGGCCGACAGCAGGCTCGTGCGCCATCCCTCGGCCGACCACTTCGCCATCCTGGTGGCCACCGCGGGCGACACGCGATCGTTCCTCGCCGGGGTGCTTCCGGCGAGCTGACCGCGAGATCGAAGACCGTTACGCCGCAGCCGATTCCGTCGTCTCGGTGGTCGGCTGACGTCGGCAGCGGCGGCGGGCACGCAGGACGTGTTCGGGGTCGCCCGCCGCCCGGTCGTAGACGAAGAACACCACCCTCGTGATCAGCCGTGCCGGTGCGTCCAGCCATCGGCGCGGCGTGATGCCGAGCTCGGCCGCCGCCCAGCCGGGCAGCATCCCCACGATCACCCGCAGCAGGATATTGGCGCAGTACCAGATCGGAAACCGGGACAGGGCCGCCACCGTCGCGCTGACCGGCCTGCCGAAGCGGGCGAACAGCTCGCCCACCCGGCGGGCGCCGTCCCGGGCGACGGTGCCGTGCCACGACCCGACCTCGTGCAGGATCCACGCCGCTTCCGCCCGCGCGGCGGCGCGGTCGGCGGCGGACTCGGCGAGCTCGCCGCGCACGGTGTGCCAGTACGCTTCGACGGCCGCGCGATTGCGGGGAACGGCTGTGCCGCCGAGCTTCTCACCGATCGGGGCGATGTCGGCCCAGTACCGGTCGACGTCGTCGGGTGCCAGCGCCCGTCCGCTGAGCCGCTGATAGCCGTCGAGGAACCCACCCCAGATGGTGACGTGCACCCAGGTGATCAGGTCCGGGTCGGCGGCGTTGTAGTCGCGTCCGTTGATCGTCCCCGAGACCGGCACGTGCATCCGGTTGACGACCTCGATCACCTGATCGGAGACCGGACCGGCCGCATAGGTGGTCGCGCGGACGAAGCCCGCGGTCCGGGCCAGACGGCCGAGCGGATCGCGCTCCAGCTCGGTGTGCTCGAGCGTGCCGCGCAGGACCACCGGATGCAGGGTGCCGATCAGCAGCCCGACCACCCCGCCCAGCAGCGCGGCGGGCTGGTGACCGAGCACCCGCCACGCCGGACTGTCCGGGCCGGTGTATCCCTGATCGCCCGCCGGTTCGTCGTAGGACTCCCACGGGAGATAGCCGGCGTCGAGAATGAGGACGGGCAATCCGTGGATCAGGGGGCGCGGGCTGTACCGTCCCCAGACCGGCTCGATCGAACTCATCGTTCCCCCTCCCCGCGCAAACCCCGGGAACTCTGAAGGGTCTGCGGGACAAGCTGTTCGGCAGTAGGGGACACCCTAGCGGCGGAAGCGATGCGCGACAACGCGACCGACTCACCCCCAGGGCGCCGCCCGCAGGTGGGCGATCTCGTGCCGGGTGCGCGCGGTCGCGGTGTCGGCGGCGCGGCCGACCGCGATCATCGACAGCACGGCCCAGCCCGGATTGGGGGCGAGGTCGGCGGTGACCGCGTCCCGGTCGAAGGCGCGGAATTGGTGGCAGGCCAAGCCGAGGGCTTGGGCTTGCACGGTGAGGTGGGCGACGGCCTGGCCCAGGTCGTAGTCGGCGAACTCCGAGTACGGCAGATCGGAGTCGTCGACGAAGCGCCGGGCCAGCGTGACGATCAACAGCCCCGCGTCGGGCGCCCAGCGCGCCGAACTCGGTGCCAGATACCGGAGGAGCCGCTTGTGCTCGACCTCGCCCGGCCGGGCCGGATAGAAGCTCCACGGCTGCGAGTTGCCCGCCGAGGGCGCCCACCGCGCCGCCTCGAGCAGCACGTCGAGGGTCTTGTCGTCGACGGTTCCCGCCGGGTCGAACGCGCGCGGGCTGTAGCGGCCGGCCAGGAGCGGATGCAGGCGGATCGGTTCGGAAGACACGCTCACTGCCAACCCGGGTCCGCCCGTTCGTATGCCCGTCGTCACCGCGCGGCGATGCGGCCGATGATCTCGACCGCCCTGGCGAGCTGCGCGATCTCCTCGCCGGACAGCTCGGACAGCCGTTCGGTCATCCAGGATTCGGAGGCCCGGGATTCCTCGGCCAGCAGCGCCTGCCCGGTGGGGGACACCGACAGCAGCGTCTGCCTGCGATCGGTCGGGTGCGGTCGCCGATCGATCAGGTTGAGCTCGGTGAGCGACGCGATGGTCCGCGTCATCGAGGGATGGCGCACCTGTTCCCGGTCGGCCAGCGCGCCTGCCGCCATCGCCCCTTCCCGGCCCAGGGTGGTCAGGGCCGAGAGCTGGGACAGCGAAATCTGCGGATCGGCGCGGTGGCCGCGCAGGCGGCGGGCGAGCCGCACGGTGGCCAGGGACAGGGCGCCGGCCAGATCAGGGGTTGTCGACAACGTGGACACGGATCCGAAACTACGAACCGGTCCCGGTGGTCAGCTGTCAGTGAGCTGAGAATTTCCCATGAACTCCCGAGCGCGGGTCGGGTCGGTGCGTCGAGATCGGTTGTCGCCCAGACCGGTCGACGGTGGCACCGGTTCAGGGGAGGAGGGTGTCGAGCATCCGCATGAGCAGATCCCGTACCTGCGGCCAGGGCGGATGGACGTCACCGAGGCCGGGAATCGAGGCGAGGGTAGAGGAACCGCGCACGGTGGACACGGCCACCGAGATGGCATCGGGAAAACCCGCCGCCCGCGCGTAGGTGGGCAGCGCCGCGGCCGCTATCGCGTGGATGGCCGCGAGTCCGGCCCGCGTCGAGGGCACCACCTGTTCCGCGATCTCGGTATCGGTTCTGGCCGCGTTGAGCAATTCGATCACCGCCGAGCCGATCGGCAGGTTGTGTAGGTCCCACAGCCGGTCGAGCAGTTCCTCGGCGCGGTCGCGTTCGGTCTCGGCGCGCAGCGGCGTGGCCACGGCCTCGGCGGCCAGCTCGTCGACCATCCGCTGCAGCGCGGCGTCGACCAGGGCGTTCTTGGTCGGGAAGTAGTGCTGCTGGGCGCCTTGGCTCACGCCCGCCCGCTCGGCCACCCGGCGGGTGGTCAGCGCCGCGTACCCGCCGTCGGTCAGCACCTGGATCGTGGCGTCGAGCAGGGCGTCGACCGTCGCGGCCCGCCGCTGCGACTGGGTACGGGTCGGGTTCGGCACAGGCCGATCCTACCGATGGCCAGATTTGCCAGTCGAATGACTTGTAATGCAACTGACTGGTAACTACGGTTGCCTGGGACCGCACACCGCAATCGGGAGAGACACGATGAAGGATTTCAACGGCAAGGTCGCCGTGGTCACCGGCGCCGCCTCGGGTATCGGGCGCGCGCTGGCCGTCGAGCTGACCGCGCGCGGCGCCCGCCTGGCGATCAGCGACGTCGACGCCGCGGGCCTGGCCCGCACCGCCGAACTCTGCGGCGGCGCACCACATCAGCAGATCCTCGACGTCGCCGATCGCGAGGCCGTGCACGCCTACGCCGACGCCGTGGCCGCCACCTTCGGCACGGTGAACCTGGTGATCAACAACGCGGGCATCACCAAGTTCGGCACCGTTGACGAGACGCCCTACGCCGATCTGGAAGCCGTCATGGACGTCGACTTCTGGGGCGTCGTGCACGGGACCAAAGCGTTCCTGCCACACCTGATCGCCTCCGGTGACGGGCACGTGGTCAATATCTCCAGCGTCTTCGGCCTGTTCGGCGTGCCCACCCAGAGTTCGTACAACGCGGCCAAGTTCGCGGTCCGTGGCTACACCGAGGCCCTGAGCCAGGAGATGCTGATCTCCGGCCACCCGGTGGCGGTGACCTGCGTGCACCCGGGTGGCGTGCGGACCGGCATCGTGGCGAGCGCGACCTCGAGCGTCGGCACCGACATGACCGCCCTGCGCACCCTGTTCACCGAGAAGCTCACCCCGACCAGCCCCGAGTCCGCCGCGCAGACCATCCTGCGCGGCGTCCTCGCGCGCAAGCCGCGCGTACTGATCGGCTACGACGCCGTCGCCATGGACACCGCGGTGCGCCTGCTCGGACCGACCTACCAGCGGCTGTTCGCCTCCGTGGCGACCAGGGTGCTCGGCGCGCTCGCGCCGCGGCCGGTCCAGACGGGAGCGCACCGATGACCGAAGCGATCGCGCAGCGCACCCTGTCCGACCGGGTCGAACTCCCGTGTGGCGCAACGCTGCCCAATCGGTTGATGAAGTCGGCACTGAGCGAGGCGCTCGCCGACGCGCACCACGGCCCGACCGAGCGCCTGGAGAACCTGTACCGGCGGTGGGCGGACGGTGGGTTCGGCCTGGTCGTCACCGGCAATGTCATGGTCGATCGCCGTCACCTCGGCGAGCCCGGCAATGTGGTGATCGAGGACGACCGCGACCTCGATCGGCTGCGGCGCTGGGCCGGGGTCTTCGCCGGCACCGGCACCGCGCTCTGGATGCAGCTCAATCACCCTGGACGGCAAGCGAATCCGCTGGGACGTGGGCGTCCGGTGGCGCCCAGCGCGGTGGCGGCGGGCGTACCGGGCGCGAGCACGCCGCGAGCGCTGACCGAAGGCGAGATCCTCGACATCGTCGAGCGGTTCGCCACCGCGGCCGCGGTCGCCGAGGCCGCCGGGTTCGACGGTGTGCAGATCCACGGCGCGCACGGCTATCTCGTGACGCAGTTCCTCTCGCCGTCGGCCAACCTGCGCGATGACTACTGGGGCGGTGATCCGGTGCGCCGCAGGCGATTCCTGCTCGAGATCGTGCGCGCGATCCGGGCCAGGGTGTCGCCCGGCTTCGCCGTCGGGGTCAAGCTGAACTCGGCCGACTTCCAGCGCGGCGGCTTCTCCGAGGAGGAATCGCGGGAGGTGGTGCGCGCGTTGACCGCGGAGCGGATCGACCTGCTCGAGATCAGCGGTGGGTCCTACGAGTCCCCGGCGATGATGGGCACGGCCGCCGCGTCCACCATCGCGCGTGAAGCGTACTTCCTCGAATACGCCCGCACGGTCGCCGGAATCGCGGAGGCGCTGCCGGTCGCGGTCACCGGCGGATTCCGTACCCCCGACGCGATGACCGAGGCCGTCGCCTCCGGCGACTGCGACCTGATCGGCCTCGGCAGGCCCACCTGCCTGCTCCCCGACGCCGGGCACGCGGTCCTTCGGCGTCGCGTGGATCGCCTACCCAGCCACACCCTGCGCGTCCCCTTCGCCGACCGCGCACCCCAGCTGCGGCCCCTGGTCGGCGTCCTGGACCTGCAGTGGCACACCGATCAACTGCACCGCATGGGCGCCCGCCGCGACCCCGACCCCGCCCGCCCCTGGTGGCGCACCGCCGTCGACGCCTCGCTCCGCAACGGCGCCGATCTGTGGCGCCCCAAACGCGGCTGAGGTGAACCTCTCGTCCCGGCCGGGTATCTCGGCCGGGACGATCCCATCGGTCGGTCGGCGTAGTCGTCCGGCGACACGGCCGATGCCCGGGACCGCGCCGGTGACGACAGCTACTCTGCCCTGGCAGCCGGTCGACCGAGGTCTCCCGCGGACTGCGGGGTGCGGGCGTGGTCGGTGATGACGCGGGCGAGCCGGTCGAGGACGCCGGGCGTGAGATGGTGCCGCATCCCGGGGATTTCGAGATAGCGGGCGCCGGGGACGGCGACCGCGGTGGCGCGACCACCGCTGGGATGCACCATCAGGTCGGTGTCGCCGTGGATCACCAGGGTCGGCGCGGCGATGATGCGCAACTCGACGGTCCGGTCGCCGGACGCCTGGATCGCCCCGATCTGGCGGGCGATGCCTTCGTGCGCCCGCGGACCGGCGCCGCGGATCCACGCCCCGGCGGCCCATCGGCACTCGAGCGCCGGATCGGGCGGGAAGGTCGTCGACCCGATGTGGCGCAGCAGGGCCAGATGGCGATCGACGGCCTGGTCCGTCGTGCGCGGCGGGCGCGCACCCAGCCGGGCCTTCGTCGACCACGCGGGCTGACCCACCTTCGGATTCCCCGTCGTCGAGAAGATCGACGTGAGGGTGACGACGCGTTCGGGATGCCGGGCGGCGAGGGTCTGTGCGATCATCCCGCCCATGGACATGCCGACCACATGCGCGGCCCCGATGTCGAGGTAATCGAGCAGCCAGTAGACGTCGTCGGCCATATCGGCGAGCGTGTACGCGTCGCGGCGCGGACGCGAGAACAGCATCCGCGCGGTGCCGGGCGGTCGACCATGCCCGGCACTGGATCGGCCGACATCCCGGTTGTCGAACCGCACCACCCGGAACCCGGCCGCGGCGAGCTGGTCGACCAGGCGCGCAGGCCAGGCCGTCAGATCGAGGCCGAGTCCGGCGACGAGGACCAGGGGGACGCCGCCCGCAGGCCCATCGATCCGGTAGCAGATGCGCGCGCCGGTCGGCAGTGGCATCACCCGTTCCCGTTCCGCCCCACCGTCGGGAGCCGTCACGCGGGGACCGTCGCCGTGCGTCGGGCCGGCTGGTGCGCGGTCTCGAAGTGCAGCTCCGGGTCGAGGACGTCGGCCTCGCGCAACAGCTTCACATCGTCCTGGTAGTTCATCGAGGTCCGCCACGGCATCCGGTCGCCCTGGCTGGGCAGTTGATCGACGACCCGCTGGATGTACCCGGCGGCGAAGTCGAGGAACGGCCGGGTCGACATGGCGGTGTCGGCGATCTCGGCGCGGGCGATCCGGTAGCCGTTGTCGTCCATGTGAGCCAGCACGCGGCAGAAGTGTTCACACAGCAGGCCGATCTTCAACGTCCACGAGGAGTTCGTGTAGCCGATGGCATAGGCGAGATTCGGTACGCCCGAGAGCATCAGGCCCTTGTAGGCCACCGTGTCCGACACCGCGACCGTGCGGCCGTCGATCGTCACCGGGACGCCGCCGAACGCCTGCACGTTCAGCCCGGTCGCGGTGACGATGATGTCCGCCTCGAGTTCGCGGCCGGAGGTCAGCCGGATCCCGTTCTCGGTGAAGGTGTCGATGCGATCGGTGACCACCGAGGCCGTGCCGTTGCGGATGGACCTGAACAGGTCACCGTCGGGCACGGTGCACAGCCGCTGCTCCCACGGGTTGTACGGCGGATGGAAGTGTTCGTCGACCGGATAGCCCGCGGGCAGCTGCTTCGCGTTGGTCCATCGGATGATCCGGCGCATCCGGTCCGGGTACTTCTGCGACAGACTCCAGACGAGCTTCTGCTGGGCGATGTTCTTGCGGCGGGTCAAGGCGTAGCCGCGCTCGTCGCCGAACAGGCGCTTGAGCGCGTTCGCGATCGGGTCCTTCCTGGGCACCGGCAGGATGTAGGTCGGGGTGCGCTGCAGCATCGTCACGTGCGCGGCGGTCTCGGCCATCGCGGGAATCAGCGTGACCGCGGTCGCGCCGCTGCCGATCACCACGACGCGTTTGCCCGCGTAGTCGAGGTCCTCGGGCCAGTGCTGCGGGTGCACGACGGTGCCCTGGAACCGGTCGCGGCCGGGGAATTCGGGGGTGAACCCTTCGTCGTAGCGGTAGTAGCCCGCGGCGGAGAAGATCCAGTCGGCGGTGAGTTCGAGGTGTTCGCCGGTGTCGGTGCGTTCGACCTGCACGGTCCAGCGTGCTTCCGCCGACGACCACGAGCCGCCGACGACCCTGTGGTGGTAGCGGATGGTGTCGTCGAGTCCGTTCTCGGTGGCCGTTTCGCGCAGGTAGTCCAGGATGCGTGCGCCGTCGGCGATGGATTGCTCGTCGCGCCAGGGCTTGAACTCGTAGCCGAAGGTGTGCAGGTCGGAATCGGAGCGGATGCCGGGGTAGCGGAACAGGTCCCAGGTCCCGCCGAGGCTGCCGCGGGCCTCGAGGATGGTGAAGCTCTTGTGCGGCAGCAGGGTTCGCAGGTAGCGCCCCGCGCCGATGCCGGAGATCCCGGCACCGATGATCAGGACGTCGACGTGGTCGGTGCCCGTCTGCGCCGGTTCGGCGGTCGGGGTGGATGTCATGGCGGCTCCTTGATCCGGCTCCGCGGTGCGTGTGCCGGTGCGGAGGCTGAGGGCGACGTGCTCGGCCCGGGCGAAACGGCGCCGGGGCTGGGTGTGCCTTCCAGAGTCCGCCGGATCGACGGCCTTGCGCTACGACATAAAGACGCAGCATGATCGAAAGATGCGGCAAAATGATGCACGCGATCTGCGCTGGCCCGAGCCCGGGCCGGAGATCGTCGCCCTGATCCGGACGGCGGCCGAAACAGCGCTCACCCCGTCGGGGGAATGGCTGGAAGACCTGCACGCCGCCTCGCTGGCGGGGGAGCGGATGCGCCGGATCGCCGAGGACCCGGCGCTCGCGGCGGCGGTGCGGCGCGCCAACCTCGCCAACATCACCCACTGGGCCTGGTCGAACGTGCAGCATCCCGGCCGCCGGGTCCCACCGCACCTCGGCCCCGAAGCCCTGACCGCGGCGCGGGACCTGGTCCGGCGCGGCCTGGACGAATCCTCCCTCGATGCCTATCGCACCAGCTATAGCGTCGTCTGGAACCGCTGTATGGAGATCTGCTTCGGGCTGACCGACGACCCCGCGCAGCTCCGCGAGCTGCTGGAGTTGGCGTCGCTGTCGATCTCGACCTATGTCGAGGACACCGTCGCCGCCATCACGGCCCAGATGAAGGCCGAACGCGAGGACCTGACCCGCGGCACCAACGCCGAACGGCGCGCGACCGTCTCGCTGCTGCTCGAGGGCGCGCCGATCCGCCGCGGCGAGGCCGAACGCCAGCTCGGCTACCGGCTGACCGGCCCGCACACCGCGGCCGTCCTCTGGGCGAGCTCGCCCGGCGCGAGCGACCAGCTCGAAATGGCCGCCGAACTGCTGCTGCGCGTCGGCGGCGCCCGCCCCCCGGGCCCCCTGGGGGGCCGCGCCCCCCCGCTGGGGGGGTGGCTAACCGTCGACGCCGCCCCCGGCCGGGTCCCGGTGACCACCGGTCTCTCCGACGCCCCGGACGTGCGTGTCGCCATCGGCAGACCCGGCCTCGGCATCCCCGGCTTCCGCCGCAGCCACCTCGACGCCCTCGAAACCCAGCGCATGCTGACCCGGCTCACCTCCCACCGCCGCGTAGCCCGCCACGAAGACGTCCAACTGGTCGCCGTCCTGACCGCCGACCCGCTCCGCGCCGACGAATTCGTCACCGACACCCTAGGCGACCTCGCCACCGCCGACCCCGACGTCCTCGAAGCGATCACCACCTACCTCGAACACCAATGCAGCATCACCCGCACCGCCGACCACCTCTACACCCACCGCAGCACCATCGTCCGCCGCGTCTCCCGCGCCGACGAACTCCTACCCCGCCCCTTGTCGAGCAACACCATCGCGGTGGGTGCCGCCCTCGAAGTCCTCCGCTGGACCCGATGACCCGACCCTGCTCTCGCGGTCAGTTCACACCGATGCTGTAGCCCCGCGCAACGACACCGAATTCCCTTGTCTTGGAGCATCTTTAGGAAACAGTGCGATGAAGTGTGCCCTAGCCACGCGCGAAACCCGGATGGTCCCGGAATGGTCCCCAACTGCGCGCGGCCCATGAACCAGAAAAATCCCCTCCGACCGAGGTCGGAGGGGATTTTTGCATGGTCGGGCTGACAGGATTTGAACCTGCGACCACCTGACCCCCAGTCAGGTGCGCTACCAAGCTGCGCCACAGCCCGTTCTTGCCCCCGTCTCCGGGTGCTCGAAAAGATTACCGCACTAGTCGGCGTAGGAACTAATCGGCTGGTAGACGGCTGTTTTTGCGTTCCCGCGAGGTCCGAGCGCACGTATCGCTGCCATGCCACCCCGGATGACTGGCAGACGCGACACGTAGGTGGACCCGGTCCTGACTATAGGTTTGTGTGCTCGGCGGGACCATCCACGATGGGGGCTGCGGGCGACCTCGGGATCGTTGCTGGTCGACTGGTAGTCGAGGCGGATTTCGTTCTGGGCTGAGAGAATGTGCGATGTTCCCGAGACCGGTCCGCCGAACCCGCCTTCAGCGAAACCGGAGCGGGGCACCATCGGCAGTAGGGTCGGCAAGTAATGGTGGAAGAGAATCCGGGCGCGTGCGCACCGACCGAGGCGCTGTTCATCGGGGGGCGGTCAGGAGTGGGGAAGAGCGCTGTCGGCAACGAGATTCATGCCCAGTTGTCTGTTGCGGGAGTGCGACGCTGCGTGATCGATGGCGACTTTCTCGACATGGCGTACCCGTCGGCGGAAGATCATGGACTAGCTGAGCGGAACCTCGCCGCGATGTGGGCCAACTACCGCGTGCTGGGATATCGGAGATTGATCTACATCAACACGGCCAGTGTCCTGGGTGAGGTGACCGACCAGTTGACCGCAGCTATGGGCGACAGCCCCCATGTCATCGGTGTGCTTCTGACCTGCACGGACGAGACCGCGCTCCGGCGCCTTTCCCAACGCGAGAAAGGTTCCACCCTGGACGCGCATCTCGAACGCAGTGCCGCCATGGCGCATCGGCTGAACAGTGGGTCCCGGCCCCAGATCCGCCGAGTCGCGACCGACGAACGGTCGATCATCGCATTGGCCACGGAGATCATCAGGTTCGCGGAGTGGCTCCCGCCGGAGACTCGAGCGCGTGGACGCGGGGTACGACGATGAGTGTGAGGACGCGGTCACCGGTCGACGATCTCGGTCCACTCCGCACCGACCGGGCGAACCGTGTATTCGACTGCCTCATTCGGGATCTCAGTACGACCGCGAGGGAGCTGCCTGGTTCTTGCCTGGGTTGGGTGTTGGTTCGGCGGTCACAATGAACGGATGCAGGTGTTCATTGCCGAGTCCGAGATCCGGTTCACGGACTGTCCGTTCGTAGGTGCGTCGGTGTATCCGCACGGGACGGTCGCGGTCGGGCAGATCCGTGATGTCGACCCTGCCGCCTTGCCGCCGGAAGTCCGTACTGTGGGCGGCGAGACGTTGTTCGTCAGGCGCCGCGGATCGGTCCGAGTTGGCGGTGTTCTGCTCGCGCAACGCGATCCTGGTCCGCAGCCGTCCCGATATTTGGGCTGATCTGCCCGGACCTTTCCTCGACACCACAGTCGACGCCGACGCGGAACGGTCCACTGAGGACCGACTACACCGCCACGGGGCGCGCTGAGATCGAGGCGGCGGGCATCGATACCGGTATCTCGATGCGTGACGATCACCTGCGCTCACCAGATTTCCTCGATGTCGGCAGCTATCCGATCATCGCGTTCACCGGTCTCGGATTGCGCCGCACCGTCAAGATCGAACTCGACATCGAGGTCGTGCAAGGCGATCGACTACCCGCAATGTAGCGGAGGCGAGTGGGGAGGAGCTCGGGCTGTCGACGTGGTCTGCGCCCGAGCGGTGTTCTCCGCGAGCGCACGCACGCCATGTCCGAGCGGAGCTCCACGGGAATCGCGGCGGTACCGAGCTGTTACGTAACTTCTTGTGGTCGTGTGGATCCCGGGGACAGTGAAGGCATGACAAAACAGTCGATCGCGCCGTGCTCGATCAGGCGTTGACGGATCTGGGCAGCGGCGAGAAGGTTTGGTCGAAGACGACGCCGGCCGAGCGTCGAGACCTGCTGAGCCGAGTCCACGGCCTGACCGGTCGCTACGCGGCGGACTGGGTGCGGGCGGCAATCGAGATCAAGAGCCTGGACGAGGACTCGCCCCTGCTGGGTGAAGAGTGGATGTCGGGACCGCTCGCTCTCCTGCAGGGGATCGAAGCGCTGGGCGACACCGCGCAAGCGCTCGCCGAGGGTCGAAGCCCGCTGGACGGTGTGCGGATCGACGCGGCGCCCGGCGGTCGCGTCGCGGTGCCGGTGCTGCCTTTCGACACGCTGGACAAGCTTGTCCTCAACGGGTTTCGCGCCGAGGTCTGGCTGCGCCCTGGCGTCGACGCGGAAACCGCCAGGCGACGGGCCGGCCTCGCGCAGCTCGATCCGGCTGCTACCGCGGGAATCGGCGTTGTCCTGGGAGCGGGCAACATCATGTCGATCGCTCCGCTGGACGTTCTCTACGAGTTGTTCGCGCACAACCGGGTGGTCGCGCTGAAACTGAACCCGATCACCGATCCGCTGTTGCCGGTGTTCGAGAAGATCTTCGCGCCCTTCATCGACCTCGGTGTCGTGCGCATTCTGCGCGGTGGCGCCGCCGAGGGCGGGTACCTCGTCGAGCATCCCGCCGTCGCCCACGTTCACATGACCGGCGGTACGCAAACTCACGATGCCATCGTGTGGGGCCAGGGCGCTGAGGGTGACAAGCGGCGCCGGTCCGGTAAACCGCTGCTGGACAAGCCGATCACCGGCGAGCTCGGTGGCGTCTCGCCGACCATCGTGGTTCCCGGGCCGTGGAATGGCGACGATCTGAGGTTCCAGGCCGAACACGTAGCCACCTCGCGGCTGCACAACGGCGGCTACAACTGCATCGCCGTGCAGGTCGTCGTCGTGAGCCGGGATTGGGAGCACAAGGCGACGTTCCTCGACGAACTGCGCGCGGCTCTGCGGCGGGCGCCCCAGCGCGCCGCCTATTACCCGGGTAGCGCGGGACGGGTGGACGCGGCGCTGAAGTCCTATCCGGGCGCGACCGAGTTCGGTGGGCGGGTGCTGGTCGAGAATCTGCCGACCGCCGACAGTCCGTTGCTGCGCACCGAGTATTTCTCCCTGGTCCTCGGCGTCGTCGAGCTCCCCGGCACTGGTGCGGAGTTCCTCGCCGGCGCGGTGGAATTCGCCAATGACGAATTGATGGGCACGCTCGGCGCGAACATCCTCGCGCACCCGGATACGCTCGCGGAACTGGGACCGGCGTTCGACGGCGCGATCGAGAGCCTGCGATACGGAACCATCGCGGTGAACGCGTGGACCGGACTGGCGTTCGGCATCGCGCGAGCTGCCTGGGGCGCCTACCCGGGGCACACCCTCGCCGATATCCAGAGCGGCATCGGTGTCGTCCACAACGCGCTGTTGCTCGACGATGTCGAACGGACCGTGGTGCGGGGGCCGTTCCGGCCCGCACCACGCGCCCTGCTGTCGGGAATGTTCACGCTCAGCCCGAAACCGCCGTGGTTCGTGACCAACCGCACCGCGGTGGCTACCGGACGTGATCTCGTCGATTTCTACGCGCATCGCCGCTACGGGAAGCTTCTGAGGATCTTCTACTCGGCGCTGGCCGGCTGACCTGTTCGCTCGCTGACACCGCGCGCGACGATGTCGGCGATCGTGTCGACGTAGTCGGGGCCGAGCGTCTGCCCGCGCAGTACCAGACGCGCCCACAGCGAGCCCGCCAGTAGATCGATCACGGTGCCGGCGTCGGTGTCGGCCGCGATCTCCCCGCGTGCGACCGCCCTGTCGAAGATGACCTGCTCGCGCTCGAGCCGATCGCTGAAGAACCGGTGGCCGACAGTGGCGAGCGCCGGTCGCGACGCCGAGGCGGACAAGACCGCCGCCGCGATGGCCGCGGTGTCCTCGGCGGTCAGCAGTCGGGCGATCTCGCGTCCGAGCGCGGCTAGATCGCCGCGGAACGTTCCGGTGTCGGGAATGGAGATCCGCAGCGGCGCTGCGACCGTCAGCGCCGCCGCCACCAGGGCGTCCTTGGAAGGCCACCACCGGTACAGCGTGGTCTTGTTGACCCCGGATCGGTGGGCGACCGCCTCCATCGTCATGTCGTCGTACCCGGCCTCGGCGAGGAGCTCGAGGGCGGCGAGGTAGATGACCTCCGCTTTACGCGGGCCTGCGGCGGGTGAGTCGGTGGCGGACACGCCGCAATGATACAACGCAACGTTGCGTTGCAATTCTGCCTGCGCTAGCCTCATTGCAACGCAACGTTGCGTTGCTTATCGCGAGGAGGGGTTGCGATGTCGGATCGTCTGCCGGTGGTTCTCATCCACGGAATCAGGCTCAGCGGCGCGGCCTGGACGATGGTCGCCGATCGTGTCGCCGACGATCATCCGGTGATCGCGGTCGACCTGCCAGGACACGGTCGCCGTCGCGGCGAGAAGTTCACCCTCGCCGCCGCTGCCGAAACAGTGCGCACCGCCATTGATTCCGTCGGTGGCCGGGCCCTGGTCGTCGGGCATTCTCTGGGGGGATACGTCGGTATCGCGGCGGCCGCCGAGGCTCCCGGCGCAGTGGTCGGCCTGGTCGTCGCCGGCTCGACCTGTGTGCCGAGTCGAACGCTGATGCTGCCCTTTTCCATCATGCATCGGGTGCTGTCGCTGCAGTCCGACGGCGGGCGGCGGGCGAGTGCGCGCCTGTTCGACGCGATGCTGCCGGGACCGGTGGCGGCCGCAGTGAACGGCGGGGGCATCGCCACCGAGGTGATCCCGGACGTAGTCGCCGAGCTCAGCCGATTCGATGTGCTCGGGGCGCTGGCCTCGTACCCGGGTCCCGTGTGGCTGATCAACGGCCGCCATGATCACCTGCGGATCCACGAACGCCGCTTCGTCCGGGCCTGCCACAGCGGACGGCTGAGCGTGGTTCCCCGAGCCGGGCACTATCTGCCACTGGCCGATCCGGTACGGTTCGCCGGCTTCGTTCGCGAAGCGGCGGCGTCGGCTGAGAACCGCCTGAACACCGACCCGATCTGAGTTTCGCGCTCCAGCGGTGACGGCCCGCGGGATGCTGCCCGCGGGCCGTCGCCGTCAGCGCTGCGGCACTGCGAACTCCAGCCCTGTGGACTTGCGAACGGTGATGATCCGAACTTCTCGCTGATCGGCCGGGGGGAGAGAGCGTGCAGGGTTCGACACGGCTTTCGAACTGCAGGGCACCCTTCTCATTCGAACCAGTGGGAGAAGCCAACCGCACCAGGTCAACGTTGGCATCAGGTCGCCGACGACCGGCGACAACTCGGACGAGGTTGAAGACCGGAGTGACAACTGGCTCGGTAGCAGAATCCTGCTGACCCGTGCGGACTGCCGTCCGGAAAGTCCTGCGAATCGTCAGCGTTGCGGGATCGGGTCGCGGTGCTGAGCACGCACTCGTTGAGTGGAAATCCCTTGTGGGGTAACAGGATTCGAGGAAGAAGCGGTATCCCTGTCGGATCCGGCGACCGTCCGGGCTCAGGAGGATCTGATGACGGCATCACCTTCTCGGTTCGCCACGATGCACCGCCGGATGCTCGGCGCGGTAGCGGCTCTCGGCATCGTCGCCTCGCTACTGGCGCCGGGCCCGGCGCATGCTGCCACTGCGACGATCGATCATCGCGTCGCGCGCAACGATACCTGGGAGCAGCTCTACGTCTCTTCGCCGGCGATGGGGCGTGTGGTCGGCCTGGACGTGCTGCGTCCGCGGGGGTCCGCACCGCGTCCCACCCTCTATCTGCTCGATGGCACGGGTGCGCGGGATGATCAGGCGCAGAGCACCTGGACGATGCGCACCGATGCGCTTGCCTTCTTCGCGGACAAGAATGTCAACGTGGTGATGCCGATCGGCGGTGGTGGCACGTTCTACACCGATTGGCTCGAAGACGACGACGCGCTCGGTCACATCCGGTGGGAACAGTTCCTGACTCACGAACTGCCGCCCTTGCTGAATCGGGAGCTCGCCGGGAACGGGGTGAACGCGGTCGCGGGGCTGTCGATGGGCGGGCAGGCCGCGGCCACACTTGCCTTCCGTAACCCTGGCCTCTACCGGGCGGTCGGCGTCTTCAGTGGTTGTCTGCTGACGGGCGGTGTCGGTCAGCCCATGGTCCGTGCTGCGGTGCATCACCGTGGGGGGAACCCGGACAAGATGTGGGGTGGCTCGCTGGCGCCCGGTTGGGCAGCGCACGATCCCACCAAACACCTGGGCGCCCTGCGCAACACCGCTTTGTACATGTCTGTCGGGAGCGGCAAGCAGGGGCCGGCCGATGTCGACTTCGATCCCAGCTTCTCCTACCCGCTCGACCTCGCCGGGGCGATCAGCCTGGAGGAAGGCGCGCACGCCTGTACCCGGACCGTCGAAGGATTGATGCGGGGCGCGGGCCTGCGACCCACTGTGCGGTACACGGCGTTCGGCACCCATTCCTGGCCGTATTGGCAGCAGGCGCTACACGACTCGTGGCCCACTCTCCGTAGCGGGCTCGGTATCTGACGAGGCTGTAGGACCGTCTGTGCTGAACTACGCCAGCGCCGACAATCTCCACGCGAACCCCGCCGGATACCAGGCCATGGCCGAGGCGGTGCCGCTCGAATCGCTGGCGACGGCATGTCGCCACTGAACGACAGTGGCACCGGCTCAGTAGCTCCCGGTCGGATCATGCCGATGCGGAGGTGTGTTCCCGGGCGGCCGCGATCATTTCGTGCAGTGCCGCGTCGGTCGGGGTCGGTGTGAGGCCGAACGCGGACGTGGCGGCGGAGGAGTCCATGACGAACGGGCGGTCCGTCTGGTAGCGCATCTCGATCATCGCGCGGGCCGCGGGATCGAACAGGCCCGCCAGGCGCAAAGCGACGACCGGCAGGGCGCTCACCCGGGCGGGTCCGGTGCCTGCCAGTTCCGCCAGGCGCTCGGCGAGTGCGCGCACCGACATCGGCGGTGGGGTCGGGACGTGCCAGGGTCTGCCCCAAGCGGATTCGTCGGACGCGACGGTCACCAGCGTGCGGGCGACGTCGCCGACGTAGGTCCAGCTGTGCGGTGCGTCGAGATCTGCGGTGATCGAGGCTCGGCGCCCGGCCAGGATCCGGGGCAGGACCAGCACGGTGAACGACGACACCACGGCCGCGCCCAGGTAGTCCGCCCCACGGACTTCGACGGTGCGCAATCGTCCGGCCTCGTGGTCGGCGAGCGCGTCCAGCCAGATCTGCGCTCGGACACGGCCTTTCACGGTGTTGGGGCGGAGCGGAGTCTGCTCGGTCATCGGTTCGTCGACGAGGCCGTAGCCGTAGAGGTTTCCGGTGGTCGCCAGGACCGCGCCGGTCTGCCGTGCGGCCGTGCGCAGTGCGGCGCTCAGCGGCGGCCATTCCTGCGGCCAGCGGTGGTATGCCGGGCCCGCGCAGCTGTACAGCGCCACAGCGCCTTCGGTGAGGCGGGTCAGGGCGGCGGCATCGTTGGCATCGGCGGCGATCAGCTCGATCGACGGGTGCGTCGGGCCGCCGCCACGGCGGGTGACCACCCGGACGTCGTGTCCCGCGTCGGCCAGCAAGTGCGCGGTCGCGGTGCCGACCGGACCCGCGCCGACGACGACATGCAGCGACATGGCTGCTCCTTCTCGGAGATGAGAGAACAGTGTTTCTGTTCCAGTTCACCGTACTCGCAAGGCTCGAGACGCGTCAAGAACGGTGTTCTCGAATCGACTCGGCGTTCTCGAACTGTGCGACACTGGTTCCATGACAGCCAGATCACTGCGTTCGCGCGTGCGCGAGGAAATGACCGAGGAGATCAAGCGGGTCGCGCGTCGTCACCTCGCCACCCAGGGGGCGGATCTGTCGTTGCGTGCGGTCGCCCGAGAGCTGGACATCGTGGCGTCTGCGCTCTACCGGTACTTTCCGAACCGGGACGCGCTGCTGACCGCGCTGATTCTGGAGGCCTACGAGTCGCTGGCGGAAGCCGCGGTTGCCGCCGAGGCGGCGGTGGATCGGGCCGATGGTCGTGGTCGCTGGTATGCGATCTGGCGCGGTGTGCGTGCGTGGGCGCTGGCGCATCCCGCCGAATACGGACTGCTCTATGGCACACCGGTTCCGGGGTACAGCGCGCCGGCGGACACTGTCACCCCGGCCTCCGCGGTCGTGCTGTCGCTGGTACGCATCGTCGTCGACGCCGATCTCGGACCGGCTCCCGTGTCCACTCCGATGACCGCGCCGCTGCGTGCCGACCTGCGCCGCCTGATCGACGAGCAGCCGGGAGACCTCGACGAGCACCGCCTCGCGCTGGTCTTCGCGGGGTGGACGCAGTTGTTCGGCCTCGTCGGTTTCGAGGTGTTCGGCCGGCTGGATCAGACCGTCACGGCGGTCTCCGACTACTTCGACCACCAGGCGGCGCTGATGGCCGACCTCGTCGGTCTGCCAGGGTGACCCACACTGCCGCATTAGGTGTTAGGTTAGGCATAGATAACCTAATGGGAGAGTGAGGTCTTCTGGTGCGCGTGGTCATCCTCTTCGGATCGGAGCTGGGCACGTCCGAATCGGTGGCGGACTGCCTGGCCGACGAGCTGGCGAGCCATGAGGTCTCGGTCTATGACATGACCGACTTCGACCCCGGCGATCTGGACGCGGCGGACTTCCACATCGTCGTCTGCTCGACCTACGGTGACGGCGATCTGCCCACCGGCGCCGAACCGTTCTTCGACACCCTCGATACCACCCGTCCCGATCTGACCGGTCTGCGCTTCGCGGTCTTCGGCCTCGGCGACAGCGTCTACGGTGACACCTTCAACCGGGGTGGCGAGATCGCCGCCGAGAAGCTGACCGAGTGCGGCGCCGTGCAGGTCGGCGAACACGCCCGCCACGATGCCTCGTCCGAGATCAAGCCCAAGGACCTGGCCAGGCGCTGGGCGGCGACACTCCCGCTGCACAGCTACGCGGTCGTGTGATTCCCGGTGCGAGCCGGTGTTCGTCATGCCCCGGTCGTCACGACATCGACGGCGACGCCGATGACCGCGACGTTGTAGAAGAACCCGATGACGGAATGGAGGAGCACCTGGGAGCGGACTCGGCGGGTTTGGGTGGTCACATCGGAGACCGCGAACGAGACGCCGATCGTGAGGGAGAAGTAGGCGAAGTCCAGCAGGTTCGGCCGTGGTGTCTCGGGGAACGACAGCGACTGTTCCGGTAGGTGCCGATGGTAGGTGCGGGCGTACTGTTCGGCGAAGCCGAGGTGCAGGAGAAACCAGGCCAGCAGTGCCACTGCCACCGAGATGGCTTCCGTCGACACCATGTGGGTGTCGTCGTCGGTGCCGATCGCGCTCGACAAGACGGCGGCCAATCCGACGGCGCTCGTCACTCCGGTCAGCAACAAGGCGGTCCAGCTGTTCGGGATCTCGTCCAGCCACTCGTCGGGGTCCTCGACATCCTGTCTCCGTAGGAGCTGCACCAACCAGGTGCCGATGTACACGGCGGCGAGGAAACCCCAAGCGATCAACCAATTGCGTGGTTCGGCCACCACCAGTGCCCCCACCCCGACCGCTACCAGCGCGGCCTCGATGGCACGGATGGTGATCACCCTTGCACTCGGCACTTTCGGGAAACCTCCTCAACTGACGAAGGAGACGGCCTGGTCGGCGCCGGGTTCGGTGATCCGCCCTGGTCGCGAACATCGGCGCGATGCGACCAGTGCTCGGAGCCTATCGCTCCCTGACTCGGGCCGTCAGTCGGCGCCGACGATGCGCAAGGCCATGGCGGCGTAGGCGGTGGCGATGTCTTCCGGCGACCAGTCGCCCCCGTCGCGGTACCAGCGCGAGATATCGATGCCGAGCGACAGCAGGGCGGTGGCCGCGATCCGTGCGTCGGGGGTATCGAAGACGCCTGCCTGGATGCCGCGCTCGACCAGATCCCGAATTGTCTGCTCGATCTGATGGCGGATGCCGCGAATCTCGGTGCGGTGTTCGGGACTCAGCGAGTTCAGTTCGTAATTCACGATCCGGGCGCTGGTGTGCCCGCGGGCGTGGTGCACGGCGAAATCGTGGACGACGGCGCGCAGCGCGGTCGCCGGATCGTCGGACGACGCGGCCGCCTTCTGGATCAGCTCGAGCGTTTCGTCGTGGCCCGATCGCGAGATCAGGTACAGCAGTTCTTCTTTGGACTTGTGATGCACATAGACCGCGGCCGGGCTCACGCCCGCCGCTGCGGCGATATCGCGCGTCGTCGTCCCGTTGAAGCCTTTCTCTGCGAACGCTGCGATCGCGGCTTCCAGGAGGCGGGCGCGGGTCGCGTCGCTGCGGGATTCGGTGGTGTCGGTCATGGGAACGCCATTATCTCGCCTCGGTGGATGGGCACTCGGTGGGGGCGGTGTGATGTGGATAACAGGTGGTGGGGGTTGGTTGACGTCGATCCGGGGTCGCATGCACCATCTTGCTAAGCAAGCGCTCATTCATCAAGGAGATTGTGATGCCGGAAGCCGTGATCGTCGCCGCTGCCCGTTCCCCGATCGGCCGTGCGGGCAAGGGTTCGCTCAAGGACATGCGTCCCGACGACCTGACCGTCCAGATGGTGCGGGCCGCGCTGGCGCAGGTGCCGAACCTGGACCCGACCGAGATCGAGGACCTCGTTCTCGGCTGTGGGCAGCCGGCGGGGGAGTCGGGCTTCAATATCGCCAGGGTGGTCGCCGTGCTGGCGGGGCTGGACACGGTTCCCGGGACCACTGTCAATCGCTATTGTTCGTCGAGCCTGCAGACCACCCGCATGGCGCTGCACGCCATCAAGGCGGGCGAGGGCGACGTCTTCATCTCCGCGGGCGTCGAGACGGTGAGCCGCTTCGTCAAGGGCAACGCCGACGGCCTGCCCGACACCGAGAACCCGATCTTCGCCGACGCGGTCGCCCGCACCACCGAGCGTGCTGCCGGGGCGGCCTCCTGGGCCGACCCGCGCGGCACCGGCGCACTGCCGGATGTCTACATCGCCATGGGCCAGACCGCGGAGAACGTCGCCCAGTTCACCGGGATCACTCGCGCCGAGCAGGACGCATTCGGTGTGCGTTCGCAGAACCTGGCCGAAAAGGCCATCGCGAACGGCTTCTGGGCTACCGACATCACGCCGGTCACGCTGCCCGACGGCACCGTGGTCAGCGCCGACGACGGTCCGCGCGCCGGTGTCACGCTGGAGGCGGTGAGCCAGCTGAAGCCGGTGTTCCGGCCCGACGGCACTGTCACCGCGGGCAACTGCTGCGCGCTCAACGACGGCGCGGCCGCCCTGGTCATCATGTCCGACACCAAGGCGAAGGAACTCGGCCTGACCCCGCTCGCGCGCGTCGTCAGCACCGGGGTCTCCGGACTGTCGCCGGAGATCATGGGCCTCGGCCCGATCGAGGCGTCCCGGCAGGCGCTGCGCCGCGCCGGTCTCGGCATCGACGACATCGACCTGGTCGAGATCAACGAGGCCTTCGCCGTGCAGGTGCTCGGCTCCGCCCGGGAACTCGGCATCCCCGAGGACAAGCTCAACATCAACGGTGGCGCGATCGCGGTGGGTCACCCGTTCGGCATGACCGGCGCCCGCATCACCAGCACCCTGATCAACTCGCTGCGCTTCCACGACAAGCAGTTCGGGCTGGAGACGATGTGCGTCGGCGGCGGCCAGGGTATGGCGATGGTGCTGGAGCGGCTGTCGTGACCGGGCGTTTCGCGGGCAAGGTCGCGATCGTCACCGGCGCGAGCCGTGGCATCGGCCTGAGCATCGCGCAGCGGCTGGTCGAGGAGGGTGCGAAGGTCGTCGTCACCGCCCGCAAGAAAGACGCGCTCGACGAAGCGGTGCTGCAGCTCGGTGGCGCCGAACACGCACTGGGTGTCGCCGGCCGCGCCGACGATCTCGACCATCAGCGCGACACGGTCGAGCGCGCCATCGCCACCTTCGGCGGTGCCGACCTGCTGGTCAACAACACCGGTATCAACCCGGTCTACGGCCCGATGATCGAGATGGACCTCGACGCGGCCCGCAAGATCATCGAGGTCAACTGCCTGGCCGCGCTGTCGTGGACGCAGCAGGTGCACAAGGCGTGGATGGCGAAACACGGCGGCGCGGTGGTCAACGTGTCATCGGTGGCCGGGGTCAAGCCCGCGCCGGGGATCGGCTTCTACGGCGCCAGCAAGGCCATGCTGACCTACCTCACCCAGGAACTGGCCGTGGAACTCGGCCCACGGCTGCGCGTGAACGCGGTCGCGCCCGCGGTGGTGAAGACCAAGTTCGCCACGGCCCTCTACGAGGGCAAGGAGAAGGAGCTCGCCGAAACCTACCCGCTCAAGCGCCTCGGTGAGCCCGAGGACATCGCCGGCGCGGTGGCGTTCCTGCTCTCCGACGACGCGTCCTGGGTCACCGGCCAGCTGCTGGTCCTCGACGGCGGCATCACGCTGACCGGCGGCGTCTGACCACCACATCGAACTTTTCAGGAGACAGTGATGAGTACCCCCACCAGGACCGCCATCGTCACCGGGGCGGCCCGTGGCATCGGCGCGGGCGTCGCCCGCAGGCTCGCCGCCGACGGCATGGCCGTGGCCGTGATCGACCTCGACGAGGTCGCCTGTAAGCCGGTCGTCGAGGAGATCGAAGCGGCGGGCGGCCGCGCGATCGCCATCGGCGCCGACGTATCCGACGAGGCCGCGGTCACCGCCGCCGTCGAGCGGGTCACCGCCGCGCTCGGCGCCCCGACCGTGCTGGTCAACAACGCGGGCGTCCTGCGCGACAACCTGCTGTTCCGGATGACCACCGACGACTGGGACACCGTGATGAACGTGCATCTGCGCGGATCGTTCCTGATGACCCGCGCGGCGCAGAAGTCCATGATCGACGCCGGATTCGGCCGCATCATCAATCTCTCGAGCACCTCGGCGCTCGGTAATCGCGGCCAGGCAAACTACGCCGCCGCCAAGGCCGGTCTGCAGGGTTTCACCAAGACGCTCGCCTTCGAGCTCGGCAAGTTCGGCGTCACCGCCAACGCCGTCGCCCCTGGGTTCATCGAGACCGAGATGACCGCCGCCACCGCGGCGCGCGTCGGCATCCCGTTCGAGGACTTCAAAGCCGGTGCCGCCAAGGAGATTCCGGTCGCCCGGACCGGTCTGCCCGCCGACATCGCGCACGCTGTGTCGTTCTTCGCCAGCGAGGGCGCGGGTTTCGTGTCCGGTCAGGTGCTCTACGTCGCAGGAGGGCCGAAGGCATGAGGACTTTCCACGGCATCGCCGATCTCGAAGCGGCGGTCGGTTCCCATGTGGGCTATTCCGAGTGGCACACCGTCACCCAGGCGCAGATCAATGCCTTCGCCGACGCGACCGGTGACCACCAGTGGATCCACATCGACACCGAGAAGGCGGCGAACGGACCGTTCGGCACCACCATCGCGCACGGCTACCTGACCCTGTCGCTGGTCCCGCTGCTGGTCGCGCAGGTGTACCGGGTCGAGGGCGTGCGGATGGCGGTCAACTACGGCGCCAACAAATTGCGCTTCCCGGCACCGGTGCCGGTGGATTCGAAGGTGCGCGCCGGGATCGAGCTGGTCTCGGTCGTCGCGGGTGCCGCGGGCCACCTGGTCACCACCAAGATCGTGATCGAGACCGAGGGCGGCGACAAGCCGGCCTGCGTCGTCGAGTCGCTCACCCTCGTGGTGGCCTGAGCGACACCCGGACCGACCTGTCCGCTACCTCGGGCTCGCCCGGCTCGACGATCGGGTCTGAAGCGGGAAGGGCGGCAGTGCCACAGGCGCTGCCGCCCTTTGTCGGCTTTCGGGTGGCGGTGGTCGACTAGGTCGCTCACACGCGTCGTCTACGCGAGCGCGCGCAGGTAGACGCACACCTCGTCGATCGCTGCCTTGGTCTGCGCGAAAACCCCGACCTCGGTGAAGAATCCGTGGAAGACGCCGGTGTATCTGGTCGACGACACCGCGACACCCTCGGCGCGCAGCCGCTGCGCGTAGGCCTCGGCGTCGTCGCGGATCGGGTCGACCTCCGCGGTGACGACCAGTGCGGGCGGCAGACCACGCAGTGACCGCGCGCGCATCGGCGCCGCGAGTGGGTCGCCGCCGGGATGCCCGGCACCGACGTATTGCTCCCAGAACCACTGTGCGTCCGCGGCGCCGAGCAGTGGCGCGTCGGCGAAGTCCGACCACGACGCCCTGGTGAACCTGTCGTCCACGGCCGGGTAGGCGAGTACCTGGGCCACGGGCAGGGCGCTGCCCTCCTCGCGTCGGTGCAGGCACAGGGCGGCCGCGAGATTACCGCCGGCGGAGTCGCCGCCGACCGCGACGCGGTCGGGGTCGATGCCCAGGTCGGGCGCCGATCGAATCAGCCACGCGTAGGCATCGAGGCAATCTTCCAGCGCCGCCGGGTACGGGTTCTCCGGGGACAGTCGGTAGTCGAGGGACACGACCGTCCAGCCGGATCCGGCGGCGATCGCGCGGCACAACTCGTCGGCGCCGTCCAGGGTGCCGAGCACGAAGCCGCCGCCGTGTAGGTAGACGAGGGCGGGCGCGGCGCCGTCGGGAGACGTACCGTCGGCGCGGTACAGACGGGCCGCGATCGTGCCGGAACGCGTCGGCACGGTCAATTGACCAACATGGTCCAGCGGCGTGATCGGGTCGGTGGACGGGGTTGAGTCCACCAGCGCGCGGGCCTGCTCGGGCCCTAGCTCGCGCAGGGGTTTCTGCAGGATCTGGCCGAGCATTCCGGCCACGGTCGCGGCCTGGTCGTCGAGCAGATCCCACCAGGCGGGGGTGGCGTGGTTCATGGGAATCCTCGCTGGTCGTTGACAAGAAGTGATCTGTGCCTCACCATCATAGTCACATGACCCAGACATTTGACTGTGAGTTCATGTTTCATTTGGGATCCGCTGTCGACGCTGTACCGCGCACACGATCTCGTCGAGTCGAAAGGACAACATGATGACCGAAACGACGATCGATCCCGCGACACGCGGGGCCGACGCGGTCGGCGGGGTCGATATCCGGATCGAGGACGACGCCAGTCCGATCGTCCGGCTGATCGCCCGGACCATCACCGATTCCCTCCGTGCCGACAGCTCCCTGCTGTCCGCCGGTCCGGAAGGTGCGATCGCGATCCGCTCCCATGACACGCCGCAGGCCGCGACCATCACCATCGCCGACGGTGCCATCGCGGTGTCGGGCGGCGTGTTCGTCGAGCCCGACCTCGACGTGACCGTCGACCTGAACCAGTTCTTCGCCCCGGTCGGCGAGCCCATCGGCGCGCCCGAGTTCGTGGCCCTGGCCGTCGCGCTGCTGTCGCCGCCGCTGCCGGACTGGAAGACCGCGGCCGCGAGCTTCTGGGCGGCGACCAGGTCGGTTCCCGGCATCCCGGACATGCTGATCGCGGTCATCGAGGGCCCCGAAGGCCTGGATCAGGTCGTCGCGGGCGAGGGAGAGACCCACTACGTCATCGCGGGCCCGCCGGAGCTGCTGGCCGCCATCTTCACCGGCGCGGTCGATCTGCTCGCCGCGCTGTCCACCGGCCTCATCGGCGTGCGCGGCACGCTCGCGCAGCTGTCCGTGCTGGTCGCCGCATCCTGGAAGGTTCGCTACGATGTCTGAAATCGCCACCACCGCAACGGTGTTCGCGCCCGAGGTGCACACGGTCCGGATCGAGTCGACCAATCACGACGGTTCGTTCCACGGCAAGAACATCGCACCGAAGAAGTTCGCCACGACCGCGGAGTTCGGGATAGCTGATCTGCTGTTCGGGCTCGACCTGGGCAACGCGCCGACCATGGGCTTCGCCTACCCGTCCTGGCGTGGGCACCTGGCCGACCTGCAGTTGCGGCCCGACATGTCGACGTCGGTGCTGTGGGAGCCCGGCGTGCAGTCCGTGATCGGTGACTACTGGCAGGCCGACGGCACTCCGGTCGGCATCTGTCCGCGCAACCTGGCTCGCACGCTGGTCGATCGGCTCGCCACCCGAGGATTCACCGCGACCATCGCGGTCGAGATCGAGGCCACGTTGTTCCAGGAGCCCGTCCACGAGGCCAGGGCGAAGGGATACCGCGATCTCACCCCACTCGGTGGATCTGCGGGCACCGCGTTGAACCTCGCGAAGTCCAAGGACTGGGTCGACTACATGTCGGCGGTCGCTCGTCGCCTCGAGCAGATCGGCATCGAGTGGGAGGCCTGGAGCGACGAGGACGCGGCCGGTCAGGTCGAGCTCAATCTGGTTCCCGGTGACCCGATCTCGGTGTGCGACAACTGGGCTCGCGCCCGGCAGGTGATGCGCGAGGTGGCCTTCGACCGTGGGCACACGGTCACCTTCATGGCCAAGCCGACCGCGGGCTACGGCCAGGCCTCGCACGTCAACCTGTCGCTGCAGCGCGACGGTGTCAACGCGTTCTATGCTCCCGACGGGCCGTCGGCGACGATGCGGCACGCGGTCGCCGGGCTGCTCGCGACGATGCGTGGGGCGACCTCGGTCATGCTCCCGCAGATCACCTCCTTCCGGCGCCTGGTCGACCTGAGCGGTCCGCCGACGACGGTGACCTGGGGCATCGCGAACAAGACCACCGCGGTGCGTGCGGTGGTCGGGCACCCCGCCTACTCCCGCCTCGAGTACCGCGTTCCCGGCGCCGACGCCAACCTGTACCTCGCGGTCGCGACGATTCTGGCCGGGGTGATCGCCGGGCTCGACGGCAGCCTCGAGCCTGCGGACCCGGTGAGCGACATGGCCTGGTGCGCACCCGATCTCGAACGACTGCCCGAGACCATCACGAAGGCGGCCGACGCGCTCGCAGCCGATCTGATCCTGCGCGAGCAGCTCGGTGACGAATTCGTCGACTACTGGGTCGGCACGCGGCGCTGGGAGTGGATGCAGTTCCACACCGGCGGCGGCGACCCCTTCTCGGAGCTCTCCGAGTGGGAGTCGACCCGCTACTTCGAGTTCCCGTGACGGCCCGCTCGGCGCGGGTGAAACCGCTGATCGGACTGACCGGGCGACGGTTCCGGATCGAGCTGATCAGCGGCTCCCACCCGGGCTACGGTCAGCGCCTCACCGACAGCTTCTTCACCGATTTCGCGGACCGGATCACCCGCGCCGGCGGTGTCCCGGTGATGCTGCCCTACGACGCGGACCCGGAAGCGTTGGGCGACTGGCTGTCCGGTGTGCTGATCACCGGTGGCCAGGATGTGCATCCGGCCTGCTGGGGCGGGGACGAGTCGGTGGTCGGTGACGTCGATGCGCTCGCCGACCCGTCGGTCCACGACCGCAGCCGCGACGAGTTCGAGATCGCGCTGACCCGGGTCGCGCTGGCGCGGCGGATTCCGCTGCTCGGTGTCTGCCGCGGCATGCAGGTGCTCAATGTGACCCTGGGCGGCACGCTGATTCCCGACCTGCCGGACGGGCCGATCCGGCACCTCCTGCCGGTGGGTCCGCTGTCGGACGGCGACCCCGAGCACGTGGTCTCCTTCGACGCGGGGACGACCGCTCAGAAGGTGTTCGGCGATCGTCTGGTGACCAACTCGTGGCACCACCAGGCGATCGATGTGTGCGGCGACGGGCTGGTGGTCACCGGCCGTACCGACGACGGTGTCGCCGAGTCGGTCGAGCTCCCCGGTGCCGCCGTGCTCGGGGTGCAGTGGCATCCCGAGTGGATGACCAGCGACGACGGCGCGCTGCGCTGGCTCGTCGACGCGGCCGCCGAGCGGCGCTGAGCGACGCGGAAACGACTGTGGCCGCCACCTTTTGCGGTGGCGGCCACAGCGTTCGTGGTGTGCTCACTCCACGCGTACCCAGGACACCAGCGACCGCATGTCCGGCTCCGGCGCGACCTCCGCGGGCCGGGGCCCCGGCGTGGCGGCGTCACCCAGGTTGGCCGCCATCCACGCGTCGAGCACGCCGACGGTGAGTTCCACCTGGGTCCGCGCCGCGGCGGCATCGGTGAACACCAGCCAGTTGAGCGCGAAGCCGTCCGACAGCGTGGACACCACGTAGATCAGTTGATCGATCGTGTTCGAGTCGACGGGTCGGCCCGCGGCGGTCGTCGTGCTCTCGATGATGGTGCGCATGGTCGCGAAGGCCGCCGAGTACACGACCTCGGCCTTCTTGCCCTCGCGCTGGCCCCAGCTGATCAGCTCGAGGATGGTCGCACCGAAGTCCGGATTCTCCAGATACCACTGCAGCACGCCGCGGAGCAGTCCCCGCGCGGTGCTCTGGGTGTCGCTGTGGACGTCGCTGCGGTTCAGCACGTCGCGGTACTCGCCGGCGAGGAACTCGAACACCGCCCCGAACAACACCTCTTTGGTGGCGAAGCAGTAGTGCAGGGTCGCCAGCGGAGCATTCGCTTCCTCGGCGATGCGGCGGGTGGTGGCGCCGTCGACTCCGTGCGTGGCGATCACGCGCACGGCCGCGGCGACCAGGTCGGCGCGGCGTTCGGCGGCGGGAATGCGAGCCATGCGGTGCTCCTTCGCATCGAATCTGAATGATTGATCAAGTCAACCACGACATTACCAGTCCGACCAGCGCGTCGGGTGATCGCCGGGGAAGCGCCGCGGCAAGAAGTTAGTCATACGCCTTGATCAAATGACCCACAACGGTTACCGTTATGGCAGGCCTCACATTCCCAGGCGCTCCGGGCGTCGCGAGAACCCACCGTGACGGCGACCGTGCCGGCATTCCAGCCCGGCGACTGCAGGTCGATCGACGACCTACCACCTGCTACCCGCGAAGAGGACGACATGACCCACGTCGAATCGGTCCACCCCGAGCGAGCGATCGCGCTCGAACGGCTGACCGTGGACCCGCCGATCGACACCCTCGTCGGTCTGCTGGCCGAGCAGGCCGTCCACGCTCCCGACCGGGAATTTCTCCGGTTCGTGGACGGGTCCTGGACCTTCGTCGAGGTCGAGGACTGGACCTCGCGGCTGGCCCGACGGCTGGTCACCGAGGACGGTGTCCGTCCGGGGGACCGGGTCGCGATCATGCTGCCCAACGTGGTGCAGTGGCCGATCGCCTGGCTGGCGATCCTCAAGGCGGGCGCGGTGACGGTTCCGGTGAACTCGGCGTATCAGCGGGCCGATCTGGATTTCGTCCTCCGGGATTCCGGCGCCAGGGTGTTGTTCACCGACGCCGAGCACACGCCGCTGGTCGACGAGGTGCGCGCGGCGAACCGTGAGCTGGCCGACGTTCGCATCGTCGAAGCGACTGCGGCAGGCGACCTCGCGGCCTACCCGGCGGACCCGCCCGCGGTCGCCGTCACGGGCGAGACCCTCGCGAATCTCCAATACACCTCGGGGACAACCGGATTCCCGAAGGCGTGCATGCTCACCCACGACTACTGGACCCGGATCGGCTGGGTCGCCGCGACGGTGGCCGGCCTCGGCGCCGACGACGTGGCCCTCACCTCGCAGCCGTTCTCCTACATGGACCCGCAGTGGAACACCGCGCTGTGCCTGACGATCGGCGCGCCGCTGGTGGTGCTGCCCCGGTTCTCCGCCTCCGGGTTCATGGCCGACGTTCGCAAGCACCGGGCCACGTTCTGCTACGTGCTCGGGTCGATGCCGACGCTGCTGTTCAAGCAGCCGCCCACGCCGTCCGACCGGGCCAACGACCTGCGCATCGTGCTGTGCTCGGCCATCCCCGTCGCGCTGCACGCGGAACTCGAACAGCGCTGGGGCGCGCCGTGGCGGGAGATCTTCGGCATGACCGAGACCGGCGTCGACGTGGTCAGCCTGCCGGAGAGCGCCGGTGATGTCGGCAGCGGACGGCTGGGGCAGCCGGTTCCCACCAAACGGATCCGCGTGGTGGACCCGCAGGGTCGCGAGGTGGCGGAGGGCGAGTCCGGCGAACTGATCACCTCGGGCAAGCCGATGATGCTCGGCTACTGGAACCGGCCCGAGGACACCGCGCAGGTCCTGCGCGACGGCTGGCTGCACACCGGTGACGTCGCCGTGCGCGAGGCGGGCAGCTACCGCCTGGTCGGCCGGATCAAGGACATGGTCCGGCGCGGCGGGGAGAACATCGCCAGCGCCGAGGTCGAACGCGTGCTGGAACGCGACGACAGCGTGGTCGCGACGGCGGTCGTCGGTGTGCCCGACGAGCTGTTCGGTGAGGAGGTCAAGGCCTTCGTGCAGCTGGCCCCCGAAGTGGAAGCGAGTCGCGAGACCGCCGAGCACATCCTCGACAACGCACGAAACCAGTTGGCGCGCTTCAAGCTTCCGCGCTACGTGGAGTTCGTCGCCGACTTCCCGCGCACCCCGTCCGAACGGGTGTCCAAGCCCGCGCTGACAGCGCGCGCGGCCGAGTATCCCGGCACCACCTACGACCTGCGACCCCCGCGCGACTGAGGAGCCGGACATGACCGACAACTACCTGGACACCCGCATCGACGAAGACGTCGCGGTGCTCACCCTGAACCGCCCCGCGAAGCTGAACGTGCTCGACGTGGCCACCCGCGTACGGCTCGCGCAGACCATCCGCCAGTTCGGTACCGGTGATCTCGTCCGCGGCATCGTCCTCACCGGCACCGGCCGGGCCTTCTCCGCCGGGGAGGACCTGCAGTCGGTGCCCAGCACCTACGACGAGATCCGCGAGGCCTTCGCGACCTTCCACGACATCACCCGCGCGATCCTCGAGACGAAGATTCCGGTGATCGCGGCCGTGAACGGGATCGCCGTCGGCGGCGCCTCGGAGATCACCCTGTGCTGTGACGCGCGGATCGGCGGCCCGGCCGCCGAGTACTTCCAGCCGGAGAACCACCGCGGGATCATCATCTCCAACGCCTCGAGCTTCCTGCTCGGCCGTCTGGTGCGCAACCACGCGATGCGGATCGTTCTCGGTTCCGAGCGCGTCGGGGCCGACGAGGCACTGCGCATCGGCCTGCTCGACGAGATCGTCGCCGAGGAGCACCTGGTGGCTCGCGCGGTCGACACGGCCCGCCGGTGGAATTCCGATCCCCGCACCACCGCACTGCATCTGGGCCTGTTGCGGCCACGCGCCGACGAGATCGAGGCCGCGTTCGCCCGCGAAGACGACGCGGCCCGCCAGTCCTGGGAGTCCGGTGCCCTGTCCGAGGGCATCGACGGTTTCTGGGCATCGAAGAACGAACGGAGACAAGGATGATCACCACCGAAGCAGCAGTTCTCACCGCGGTGAACGAACCGCTGGAGTTCACCGAGATCCTGGTCGACGACCCGGAGCCCCACGAGGTCCGCCTGGCCGTCACCAATGTCGGTCTGTGCCACAGCGACCTGCACTACATGACCGGCACGGTCGGCGCTGACCTGCCCGTGGTGGTCGGTCACGAGGTGGCGGGCGTGGTCGAGTCGGTCGGCTCCGCGGTGACCTCGCTGCGTCCCGGCGACCGGGTCGTCGGCGCGCTCACGCCCTCGTGCGGGCAGTGCCGCAACTGCCAGGTCGGGCATTCGACCCAGTGTCAGCGCGTCACCGAGATCCGGCGGCGTCCCCGGCCCGCCTTCCAACTGCCCGGTGGCCAGGTCGTGCATCGGCTCGGGGACATCGGCGCGTTCTCCCGGCACACCCTGATGCGGGAGAACGCCCTGGTGAAGGTGTCCGACGAGGTCGGGCTGCACGTGGGCTGCCTGCTCTCGTGCTGTGTCATCACCGGCATCGGCGCCGTGTTCCGCGCGGCCCAGGTGCGTCCGGGCGCCACCGTCGCCGTCATCGGTTGCGGCGGCGTGGGTTCGGCCATCATCCAGGGCGCGCGCCTGGCGGGTGCCTCGGCGATCGTCGCCGTGGATCTGGACGACGCGCGGCTCGCCGCGGCCCGCACCTACGGTGCCACGCACGTCGTCAACGGTGCCGCCGACGTCCCCGCCGAGATCCAGCACCTGCTCGGCGACGGCGTGGACTACGCGTTCGAGGCCGTCGGCAGCGCGCGGACCGCGGCCACCGCGCTCGCGGTCCTGCGCGCCACGGGCACCGCGTGCATGGTCGGGATCGCCCCCGACGGAACCGATCTGGTGCTGCCCGCCTGGAACTTCTTCTTCAGCGAGAAGCGCCTCATCGGTTCGTACATGGGTTCGGGCCAGGCGCAGGAGGACATCGCCCAGTTCGCCCGGCTGTACCTGCAGGGCCGTCTGCTGCTCGACGAGATGGTCAGCGACGTCATCCCGTTCCACGACGTCGACAAGGGCTTCGAGGCGATGAAGTCCGGTGAGGTCACCCGCATCGTCGCCGATCTCACCGTCTGACCATTCCCCATCGAGCATCGAAGGAGCCCCGGATGTCGAATCCACAACTGCCCCAACCGATCAACTACATCGCCGACGAGTGGTCCGAGTGCGCGACGATCCCGGACGCCTGGAATCTCGACCCCAACACCGGCCTGCCCGTGCACCGCGCCGTCACCACCACCCCCGCCGACGTGGAGCGCGCCCTGCGCCACGCGGAGCGGTCCTACGGTTTCGAGCGCTGGGACGACGCGGCGAGCGAGGAACGCGCCGCCGTCATCGAGCGCGCGGCCGACATCGTCGAGTCACGGATCGAGGACATCGCCCGCACCGATGCCCTCACCAGCGGTGTCCCGATCGCCAAGGCCCGGATGGTCGCGCAGTTCCTGCCGCACCGGATCCGGGCTTCGGCCGCGGATCTGCGCACCACCCCCCGTCGCACCGCGCTGGCGGCCGGTGGGCGCGACGTGCGGCTCTACAAGGTCCCGTGGGGCCCGGCCGCCATCCTCACCCCGTGGAACGGCCCGAGTTTCATTCCGGCCGCGAAGATGGTGAGCGCGCTGGCCGCCGGTTGCCCGGTCATCCTCAAGCCGTCGGAGCACGCGCCGAGCAGCGCGCAGATCATCGTCGAGAGCTTCGTGAAGGCCGGTCTGCCCGCCGGTGCGCTGCAGCTGCTCCACGGTGCGGGCGACGTGGGCGCGGCCGTCACCGGCGACCCGCGCGTGAAGATCGTCTCCTTCACCGGCGGCCCGAACGCGGGCCGGGCGATCGCCCGCGCGGCGGCCGAGGACTTCAAGGTGCTCCAGCTCGAGCTCGGGGGCAACAACCCGGCCCTGGTGCTGGACGACACCGACATCGACGTGGCGGCCGACGGCATCCTCGACGGAATGACCAAACTCAACGGTCAGTGGTGCGAAGGGCCCGGCAAGGTGCTGGCGCACCGGAGCCTGGTCGAACCGCTGCTCGAGGCGCTGCTCGATCGCATCGCCCGCATCGAGATCGGGAACTCGCTCGACGAGCGCACCGAACTCGGCCCCATCTCGAACGCGCCGCACTTCGCGACGCTGCGGAGCCGCATCGACGGGCTGCGGGCCGACGGCGCGACCATCCATCAGCCCGCGAAGCTCCCCGGTCCGGACGGCTTCTTCCTGTCGCCCACGATCGCTACGGATGTCGACGCGTCGCTGGCGACCGCCGAACTGTTCGGTCCGCTCATCAGTCTGCACGCCGTGGAGTCCGACGAGGACGCCCTGCGCGTGGCCAACGCCAACCCCTCTGGTCTGGACGCCTACGTGTTCGGCGGGGACCTGGACCGCGCCATCGAGGTCGGCTCGCGGGTGCTGTCGGGCGAGGTGCGGGTGAACGGCGCCAAGGTCGCCGACCTGGCCGACGGTTCGGCCCAAAGCTTCTGGGGCGCTTCGGGAATCGGCGGTCACGCCCCCGGTGAGTCCGTTCGGGTGTTCTGCGGCGACCGGGTGGTCGGCGTCGATTCTCCCGACCTGCCGATGTAGCGATCGCGGGACTACTTCCGCCCCACCCCTCGACTGACCGGGACCACTGGCGTCTTTCGAACTGGCCAATTGATCCAGTCGTTCGACCATACTAAGGAAAGCGGCTTCTGCCATGAACTCCACTCCCCACTCAGAGATCGTCGACGTCATTGGTGTCGGCGCCGGCTTCACCGGCATCTACCTCGCGCACCGGCTGACGACAGCAGGCTGGACCTTCGCGGGTTTCGAGGCCGGGCCCAGCGTCGGCGGTACCTGGTTCTGGAACACCTATCCCGGCGCGCGCTGCGACGTCGAGAGCATCTACTACTCGTACTCCTTCGACGAGGCACTCCAGCAGGAGTGGACGTGGAGCCAGCGGTTCGCCCCGCAGGCCGAGATCCTCGGCTACATCGAGCATGTCGCCGATCGTTTCGACCTGCGCAAGCACTTCACCTTCAACACCCGCGTGGTCGGTTCGACTTGGAACGCGGACGACAACCTGTGGGAGGTGCGGCTCGACAACGGGGAGATCCGGCGCGGTCGCTACCTGATCTCGGGCGCGGGTGGCCTGTCCACCCCGAAGGACTTCGACGTGCCGGGGCTGTCGAACTTCACCGGTCTGCAGGTGTCGACCAGCCGGTGGAACATCTCGCTCGACGACCTCGCGGGCAAGCGCGTCGCGGTGATCGGCACCGGATCCTCGGGCGTGCAGGCCATTCCGCTGATCGCGGAGGTCGCCGAGCACCTGACGGTGTTCCAGCGCACCCCGAACTATGTGATGCCCGCGCGCAACGCCGAACTCTCCCCGGAGCAGGTCGCCGCCGTGAAGGACGACTACGTGGCCATCCGCGAGGAGTGCAGGCACTCGCCCGGCGGCATCCCCGATCGCCCCGTCACCGACCGGGCCTTCGACGTCTCGGACGAGGAACGCAAGCGGCGCTACGAGGAGGCCTACGAGCGCAGCGGATTCCAGGGTGTCGGCGGCGAGTTCGTCGACCTGCTCTTCGATGTGGAGGCGAACCGGACCGCGTCGGAGTTCATCCACGACAAGATCCGCGAGATCGTCGAGGATCCGGCTACGGCGGAGCTGCTGGTGCCCAAGTACCACCCGCTGGGTGCCAAGCGCAGCGTGTTCGGCACCGACTACTACGAGACCTACAACCGGCCGAACGTGTCGTTGGTATCGCTGCGTGACGAGCCGATCGAGACCATGACCGAGAACGCGATCGTCACTCCGAACGGCACCTACGAGGTGGACGCGATCGTGCTCGCGATCGGTTTCGACGCCTTCACCGGGCCGCTGTACGGCCTGAATCTCACCGGGGCTTCCGGTGCGAAGCTGCAGGAGGCCTGGAGTGACGGCATCCGCTCCTACCTCGGGTTCATGGCCTCGGACTTCCCCAACTTCTTCATGGTCGGTGGACCGCTGAGCCCCGCGCTGGCCAGCAATGTGGTGGTGACGATCGAGCAGGCCGTCGACTGGATCGCCGACCTCATCGAACACGCCCGCGACACCGGTGCCGCGGTGATCGAGGCCACCCCCGAAGCGCAGCGGGAGTGGGTCGACGTCACCGAGTGGACTGTCGCCCAGACGCTGTACGCCACAACGGACTCCTGGTACCGGGGCTCCAACATCGCAGGAAAGCCCAACACTTTCATGGGTTACCTCGGTGGTGTCGGCAAGTACCGCCGCATGTGCACCGAGATCGCCAAGCGGGGCTACCCCGGCGTCGCACTCGACGGCGAAGCGCGGTCGCGCACACTCGGCCCGATTCACGAGGAGATCGCATGAGCACGGCAGTCCACCGGCGCTATGTCGCCTTCTCCGACGCCCACTACGCCGGGAACCTCGTCGACGGTGCCTACGCCTTGAAGCTCTTCGGCGACGTCGGCACCCATCTGGCGATCGAGATGGACGGCCACGAAAGCCTGTTCGCCGGCTACTCGTCGGTGGAGTTCCTCGCCCCGGTCCGGGGCGGCGATGTCGTCGAGGCCGAGGCCACCCTGGTGAAGAAGGGAAACCGCAGCCGCACAGTCGCTTTCGAGCTGCGGGTGATCTGTCGCGGCGCCGATGACACCGGTCGCGCGGAAGTGCTGGAGCCGCCCCTGATCGCGGTGCGCGCGGTCGGCACCGCGGTCATCCCCGCCGACGGAACGGTGTAGGACCGTGGAACTGATCCAGGACACCGGTTGGTCCGGACAGCCCACGACGGTCGAAGCGTCCCTGACCGGCGATATCGACTGCGATGTCGTGGTGATCGGCGGCGGTGGCGGCGGCATGTCGGCTGCCGTGCGTCTCGCCGAGAAGGGCGTCGACGTGGTGCTGCTCGAGGCGCGCACGCTGGGCTGGGGCGCCACCTCGCGCAATGCCGGATACATCACGAACTCGGTGGCCGCCGATCCGGAGATGCTGGGATTTCTGCTGAAGCGCGAGCGGTTGCGCGAGCTGTACCGCTACGCGGAGAACGCGGTGCACTTCGCCGAGGACGCGATCGAGCGGCACGCGATCGACTGCGATTACCGGCAGGAGGGCATCGTGATGGCCGCGGTGTCGAAAGGGCAGTTGCGGCACGTGCGCCGCAACGCGAAGGTGCTGGCCGAGGCCGGGTCGTCGGGTGAGTTCGTGGAGGGCCCCGAGGCGGGTCTGCCGGAGGGTTTCCTCGGTGGTGTCCGTGAGGGTGTCGGCGGCACCGTCAACCCGGGCAAGTTCGCGCTCGGCCTGCGCGCGGCGACGATCGCCGCGGGCGTGCGCGTCTACGAGCACACTCCCGCGCGCGATCTCGCCGACGTCGGTGACGGGGTCGTCGTCGACACTCCGCACGGCAAGGTCAGGGCCCGCAAGGCGCTACTGACCACGAATGCCGCGAGCAACAGCCTGTCCATCGCACCCAGGCACCTCGCCACCCCGGTGTGGACCTCGCTGATCGAAACCGAACCCGTCGCGCCCGAGCGGCTCGACGAGATCGGCTGGACCAGCCGGGCTCCCATGGTCACGCTGCACATGATCCTGGAGAGTTACCGCGTCACCCCGCGCGGAACCATCGTGTTCGGCACACGCCGGGTCCAGGCGGGCCGCAACCCGCTGCCGGATCGCACCCCCGCGCCGACCGTCGCCGACGACCTTGTCCGCGGATTCCGCGACCGCTTTCCCGGACTGCGTGACATCAAGCCGGTGAAGGCCTGGGGCGGCTGGATCGGCATGAGCTCCACCTGGCTGCCCGTCGCGGGCGCGGCCTCCGACAACGTGCTCTACTCGGCGGCCTGCAACGGTCACGGCTTCGCCCAGGCGCAGTACGTGGGCCACCTGCTGGCCGACCACGTCACCGGCGCGCCGCGCCACGCGGACCTGGAGGCGATCTGGCACGGCAGCAAGCGGTTCTGGCCCAGCTTCGTCAGCAACCCCGCGCTGTATCTGGGCTGGCTCGCCGACCGTGCGACCGATCGGATGGCCGCGCTCGGGAGGTAAGCGCCGCCTGGTTCGCGCCGGTCGTCGGCGGATGGGCGTCCGCCCTCGACGGCAGGCGCTGCCGAACGCCTATCCCAGCAGGTCTGTGGCCGATCCAATCGACTTGGTCGCATGACTTGGACGTAACGACATCTACTCAGGACTCACATGTTCACCAACACCTTCACCAAGACTTTCGGCATCGAGCACCCCATCGTCTGCGGTGGGATGACCGCTGTCGGCACGGCGGATCTGATCGGGGCCGTGGCAAATGCCGGAGCCCTCGGGTTCCTCACCGCCCTCACCCAGCCCACTCCCGAGGCGCTGGTCAAGGAGATCGGCCGGTGCCGTGATCGCACCGACAAGCCGTTCGGGGTGAACCTCACGATCCTGCCGACGATCAAGCCGGTGCCCTACGACGAATATCGCGACGCGATCGTCGAGAGCGGCATCACGATCGTCGAAACCGCGGGCGGCAACCCACAACCGCATCTGCCCACCTTCAAGGCCGCCGGCGTGAAGGTCATCCACAAGGCGGTCACGGTCCGGCACGCGCTCAAGGCCGAACAGCTCGGTGTCGACGCGGTCAGCATCGACGGATTCGAATGCGCGGGGCACCCCGGTGAGGACGATGTTCCCGGGCTCGTGCTGATCCCCGCCGCCGCCAGGGCGCTATCGATTCCGATCATCGCCAGCGGCGGAATCGCCACCGGCGCAGGACTTGTCGCCGCTCTCGCGCTCGGCGCGTCCGCAGTCAATATGGGCACCCGGTTCATGGCGACCACCGAGGCGCCCATCCATCACAACGTCAAGCAGCAGATCGTGGACAACTCCGAACGCGACACCGTCATCGTGTTCCGCGAGTTCCACAACTCCGCCCGGGTCGCCCGCAACACGGTCTCGGAGGAGATCGCCGCGGTGTCCCGCGAACCCGGCGCGACCTTCGACGACATCGCGCATCTGGCCAGCGGCGCCCGCGCCCGTGAACAGGTCTACGGCAACGGCGATGTCGAAGGCGGCATGTGGTGGGCCAGTCAGGCCCAGGGGTTGATCCACGATATCGGCAGCTGCGCCGACGTGGTCGACGCGATCCTCGCCGACGCGCGGAAGATCATCACCCGGACTCTGCCGGGACAGCTCGGGGGCTGATCTGCCCCTGGCCGCCGAACCCATGCATGATCGGCCGATCCGAATAAGTGGGTCAAATGGCTTGATCATATGACCCACTATCGGTAGGGTTATGACTGGCATCACATTCGGATCCGCGCCGGGGTAATGGCCCGCTCGGCGGCCGGATGCCTCGGATTGCCGAAACAAGATGGCTCCCATTCGCCATCGCTCGGCAGCACTGACAAACGACCCGATTTGCCGCTGGTCGGCGGGCGTCACCATCAAGGAGAAAGATCATGTCCATCAAGGAACTGCTTTTCGCGGTCGCGGACATCTGGATGATCGCCGTCGGTTTCACCTACGGCATCAAGTTCATCCGGAATTACCGGAACTATCTGCTCGGCATCGAGTGGATCATCGTCGCGACGTCGGGCACGAATTTCCTGCTGTACGGTCTGCTGAAAGCCGGCCACGACAGCCCGATGTATACCGCTGCGGCCTTTTTGGACGCCTTCTCTCGTTCGGTCGGCATCACGCTGATTCTGGTTCTGGGCCTGATGCAGGTCACCCACCGGTACAAGCCGTCGGTGGCGGTGGATATCGGGGCGTTCGCGCTGGCGGGCGTGGCCGGTCTGCTGCTGGTCGCCTTCCATGACGAGATCGGCCTGCCGGGCAAGCTCTACCTGGTCGCGGCCAACGTCGTGACGACGGTCTTCCTGGTCTATTTCAGCAAGCGCCTGTGGGACATCGGCGAACGCGGGCACGCTGTCTCGGCGGCCGTCGCCACTGCGTGCGGTTTCGTCATTGCGGCGACCTACGACTTCGTGCGAATTCCGGGCGACGATGCCGAGCACACGATCTTCTATATTTTCGCGCTGTCCACCTGGGGCCTGCAGATGTTCGCGTATTACCGCGCGTACCGGGCATTCGACGCCCACAACAAGCGCGTCGACGCTCCCGTGATGACCGGCGGCGCCCCGGTCGTCGCGTAAGCCACCGGACCTCTTTTCGAACGATCGACACAGTCAGGAGCCGAGATGGCAACGCACGATGTGCAGGAAGAAACCACCGAGGTCGTCGTCATCGGCGCCGGAATGGCGGGGTTGACCGCGGCGACCACCCTGGCGTCGCAGGCCGAGGTGGTGGTGCTCGAGTCCACCGATCGCACGGGTGGTCGCGTCGAAACCGTTCGGCAGGGCGACTACTGGATCAATGTCGGTACCCAGTTCACCGAGGGCACCGGCACGCTGATCGAGGCGCTCGACCGGCACGGCATCGAGATGGGGTCGCTCGCGGGCAAGAGTGTCGCGCTGCACCTGAACGGCTCGACGGTCGACACCTCGAATCCCTTTGCCCTGATGTTCCGCACGCGCATGTCCATGATGGACCGGATCGGCCTGGCCGTGGTCGGGACGCGCATCCTCGCGGCCGCGCCCTTCCTCGGCTCGGAGGGTCGTTTCGGTCAGCGGGTGTGCGCCCGGTTGGAGACCAAGCTCGCGTCCTACCTGCTGAACGGCGTCCGCTCGGAACTGGCCGCCACCATCGTCCGCTCGTGGTCGGCGCAGTGGATGGGCTGCGACCTCGACGAGACGGCCGCCGCGCAGTTCGTCTACTCGGTCGGCATCGCGCTGACCGACCCGGAGAAGGTGCCGAACTTCTCGCTGCCCGCCGGCGGTAACCAGACGCTGACCGACGTGCTGACCGAGGATCTCGGCGACCGCATCCGCCTGAACTCGGTGGTGCGATCGGTGCGCCGCGACGGTGACGGCGTGGTGGTCGACTACCTCGACGGCGACCGCCCCCGGCGATTGCGCGCCGCGCGGGCCATCGTCACCGCGCCCGCCGATATCACCGAGCGGATCATTCCCGACCTCCCGCAGCAGTATCGGAACGCGTTCAACGACATCACCTACGGTCGTTATGTGGTGGTCGGCTTCTTCACCGACGAGGTCGGGCCGCAGTCGTGGGACAAGTACTTCGGCATCTCCTCGCCGCAGCTGTCGTTCCAGGCGATGTTCAATCACGCCGCGGCGCTGCGCAACGGCAGTGATCGTAAGCCGGGCGGCGCCCTGGCCTGTTTCGCGGGCGGTGGCAAGGCCGACGCGTTGCTCGATCTGCCCGATGAGGAGATCGTGTCGCGCTTCCGGAACGACCTGCTCACCCTGCTGCCCGAGCTGGACGGGAAACTGGGGGAGGGCATTCTGCGGCGGCACCGCCGGGTCGTCCCCTTCTGGGCACCCGGTCGGCGCAAGACGCTCCCGACCTTGCGTGACCCGCTCGGCCACATCTATCTCGCCGGCGACTATCAGCTCGACGTGCCGTCGCTCGCCGACGCGGCCGCCTCCGGTGAGCGTTCGGCGCAGGCGGTGCTGGCCAGTCTGGGCCACTCGCGATAGGCGGGCGAGCGGCGCTTGCCGCGGTGGTCGGTGATTGACAGGGCGACCTCGTTGACGCAAGCTAAGCAAGCGCTCACTTATTCGGGTGGCGCTGGCTCCGGTGTCGACCGGGCGGATCCGCGGAGGAGTAGCGCCGATGAACATTGCTGGGAAGGTGGCCGTCGTCACCGGTGGTGGGGCGGGCATCGGGGCCGCGACGGCGGCGGCGCTGGCTGCTGCCGGTGCGCGGGTCGTGGTGTCGGATCTGCACGAGGCGACGGCGCTGGCGACCTCGGAACGGATCAATCTCGAGCACCCGGGCGCGACCGTGGGTGCCGGCGCCGACGCGACCGATCGTGCCGCGATCGAGGGCCTGGTCGCGCTGGCGGAGAGCCGCTTCGGGCCGGTGGATCTGTATTTCGCGAACGCGGGGATTCTCGAAGCGTCCGGTCTCGGCGACGACGCCGAGTGGGACAGGGCGCTGGAGGTCAATCTGCGCGCGCACGTCCGGGCCGCGCAGGTGCTGGTGCCGGGGTGGCTCGAGCGCGGTGCGGGCTATTTCGTCAGCACCGCGTCGGCCGCCGGCCTGCTCACCCAGATCGGCTCGGCGACCTACTCGGTGAGCAAGCACGCCGCGGTCGGATTCGCCGAATGGCTCAGTGTGACATACGGCGACAGGGGAATTCGCGTGAGCTGCGTGTGCCCGATGGGCGTCAACACCACGCTCCTGCACGGCCGGGAAGCGGAGCCGCAGGTCGCCACCGCGACCCGGGCGGTGACCACGGCGGGGGCGGTGCTCGAACCCGAGCAGGTGGCCACCGCGGTCCTGGCGGCGATCGCCGCCGAACAGTTCCTCGTCCTGCCCCATCCGGACGTGCTGGAGATGTACCGCCGCAAGGGTTCCGACTACGACCGCTGGCTGCGCGGAATGCGCCGCTTCCAGTCCTCGCTGCTCGCCACCGAGGGACAGCGATGAAGCGTGACACGGAATCTCGATTCGGGAGCCGGGATCATCGGCGGGCCGATTCGCATTCGAAATCGCGATGAGTTCATTGCTTTTCGCCATCGAAAGTCCGTAGAAGCCGTTCTACCTGCGGAAACAGTGCGGTGCGTGGTCTAGCGGCGCAGTCGCGATCGAGTAGCTTTCGATCGCGAGTGTGCCGGCGGTGATGGGAATTGCGATGAGAATTGGTGAGAACACGGTGTTCGAGCGGGAATTGCCGCTGCGGTGCGCGGTCAACGCCCGCGATCTGGGTGGATTGCGGACCGAGGACGGCCGCCGGGTGCGGCCCCGCCTGGTACTGCGCTCGGATCTGGTGACCGAGCTGGCGCCCGACGACCGGGCGTTCCTGGTCGACGACTGCGCCCTGCGCACCGTGATCGATCTGCGCGGCGCCGACGAGATCGGGACGGATGGGCGCGGCGCGCTGGCCGACGTGGTCGCGCGGTACCACAACGCCCACGTCTACGGCGCGAGCCGCACTCGCCTCGACCTCACCGAGGTCGCCCCCGGGGACACCATGTTCGGCCGGTACCGCGAATACCTCGAGCACAGTGCGCACAACATCGTCGCCGCGCTCGACCTGCTGACGACGCCCGCCCACCTGCCCGCACTGATCCATTGCGCCGCGGGCAAAGACCGGACCGGTGTCGTGGTGGCCGTCCTGCTGGCCCTGCTCGACGTCCGCGCCGACGACATCGTCGCCGACTACGCCGCCACGGCACCGAATGTCCCCGCCCTGCGTGCCCGCCGCGACTCCACCGCGCCGCTGCCCGACTGGATCTTCGCCGCCGAGGCCGACACCATGCGCCGATTCCTGTCCCACCTCACCACCGAACACGGCGGCGCCCACGCCTGGGCCACCCGCGCCGGTCTCGACGAATCGGCCCAGCGTCAGCTCGCGACGATCCTCCTCGAGGACGCGCAAAGCCACTGACCCGGAAATATCTGTGGCTGGGCGGCCGGTGTTGCTGCGGGCGCTGGGGTAGGTTTCGGGCCGGAGATGGGTCGGGTACTCCCGATCCGTTGAGTGGAAGGACTGGTGCGATGGCGCGGGCGCTGGACGAGTGGCTGGCAGGCGGAACGAGGTCGACGGTGCTGGGCCACACCATCTTCCACCGCCAGGACGGTCCCGCGGACGGGCCGCCGGTGACCCTGCTGCACGGCTTTCCGACCTCGTCCTACGACTGGGCGGGGATCGTGCCGCGTCTGGTCGAGGCGGGGTATCGCGTGACGACCTTCGACTTCCTCGGTCTGGGCGCCAGTGCCAAACCCCGCGGATACGACTATCGCCTCACCGAACAGGCCGATATCACCGAGGAGCTGTGGCGTCGGCTCGGGATCGACCGGACCGCACTGGTCGCCCACGACTACGGGGTGAGCGTCGCCCAGGAACTGCTGGCCCGAGACGCCGACCGGATCGTGGCCATGACCTGGCTCAACGGCGGTCTCTACCCCGACCTGCACCGTCCCGTGCTGATGCAGCGACTGCTGCACGGCCGCCTGGGCCCACTACTGGGCAGACTCGGCAGCGAACGCAGCTTCCGCGCGGTCATGGGCCAGATCATGGGCCGTGCGGTCGGTGACGAGGAATTGTCGGCGATGTGGGCCACGATCACCCTCGACGACGGCAAGCTGGTTCAGCATCGGCTGCTGAGCTACATCGACGAACGCCGGATCCACGCGCGGCGCTGGCAGGACGCCCTCGAAACCTATCCCGGCCCCAGCCAGTTCATCTGGGGCCCCGCCGACCCGATCAGCGGCGCCCACGTCCTGGTTCGTCTGCGCGACCGCCTGCCGGGCGCGGCATTCACCGTCCTCGACACGCCACCGGCCGTGGGGCACTACCCGCAGGTGGAAGCCCCCGACGAGGTCGGTGCGGCACTGGTCACCTTCCTGACGGGCGCACAGTAGAACCGTCAGGGCGGGCACATGAGCAGTGAAGTGGACTGGTAACCGAGCAATCGTGTGCCGCAGGCTCGCGCCATCGCCGAAACTCAGGAGGTGCGCGATGGTTCGCAGAGGTGAACATGCGGTGGTGCTCGGTGCGAGCATGGCGGGGTTGCTCGCGGCACGAGTGCTGACCGATTCCTACGACCGCGTGACGGTGGTGGAACGGGATCGGCTCGGCACGGGAGCCGAGCCACGTCGGGGAGTACCGCAGGGCAAGCATGTGCACGCGTTGCTGCCGAGTGGATCCGCGGCGCTGGAGGTGTTGTTTCCCGGTGTGCTCGCCGAGCTGGTCTCGGGTGGCACCAAGGTGGTCGAGGACTATACGGAGTTCTACTTCTCGGTCGGGGGCAACCGGCTCTCGTCCGAGGTACAGCCGCGCGTGCTGACCTACCTGCCGACCAGGCCGCGCCTGGAAGGGGCTGTGCGGGAACGTGTTCGGGCGCTGCCGAGCGTGAAGTTCGCCGACGGCAACGACGTGGTCGGTCTGGTCTCGGACGAAACCCGCGGGCGGGTGCTCGGTGTCCGGATCATGGCTCGGGCGGCGGGGAGCGCGGAGGAGGTCCTGGCCGCCGATCTCGTCGTGGACGCGATGGGCCGTGGGACGCGGACCCCGACGTGGCTGCGCGGACTCGGCTACGAGATGCCTACCGAGGAATCGGTGTCGGTCCACATGGGCTACTCCAGCGTGTCCGTGCGATTGCGGCCCGGCACCGAGCCGGAGAAGCTGGTCCTGATCGGTCCGGCGCCGGATCGGCCGAGAGGGATGGCGTTGTTCGCGACCGAGGACGACACCTGGCTGTTCACCGCGACGGGCTACCGGGGCCACCACCCGAGCACGAGTTTCGCGGAAATGGTCGACGGCGTCGCGGGATTCGCCCCGCCGCGGGTGGTCGACGCGCTGCGGCACGCGGAGCCCCTGTCGGAGGTGGTGACCTACCGCTACGACGCCAACCGTCGGCGCCGCTACGACCGGGTGCGTCGATTTCCGCGGGGCCTGATCGTGCTCGGGGACGCGCTGTGCGGCTTCAATCCCATCTACGCCCAGGGGATGTCGGTCGCCGCGCTGCAGGCCGTCGCGCTGCGCGATTGTCTGCGTGACAGCGGCGACGATCTGGAACGACGCTTCTTCCGCGCCGCCGCCGGGCCGGTGGGTGTCGCGTGGCGGTTGGCCATCGGCGCGGATCTGACGCAGCCGCTCGTCGAAGGTCCACGGCCACTTTCGATCCGGCTGGTCAACCGCTACGTCCGCCACCTGCTCGACGTGGGTCGACACGATCCGGCGGTGGCCACGCAGTTCCTGCTGGTCTCGGCATTGATCGACCATCCGGCGCGACTGCTGCGACCCGGGATCATCGCGCGGGTACTGCGCGGGACGGCTCGACCGGAGCGGGTCGAGGGCGTGTCGGCACAGCGAGTTCCGGTCCGCTGAGCACCGGTGTCGGCAAAGACGAACAGAGCGGATACGGAGCTGATACACATGGCCGGTGAGTAGCGCCTCAGCACAGCCGAGAACCGTCGCCGACCGGCTCCGGCTGGCCCGCCGGCGCCGGTTCGTCGGCCGCGTCGGCGAAATCGAACTGTTCCTGGCGGCGCTCGACGCGGACGAGCCGCCCTTCTCTGTGCTGTTCGTCCACGGGCCGGGCGGTGTCGGCAAGACGACCCTGCTCGCCGAACTGCTGGAGGCGGCCGCGCACGCCGGACGCGGCACGGTGCGGGTCGACGGACGCACCATCGAGCCGTCGCCCGCGGCGTTCGAGGCGGCCGTGTCCGAGCTCGCGGAGCGCGGGGACCAGCCGATGTCGGTGTTGGTCATCGACGGCTTCGAACGCCTTGCGCCGTTGGAGGATTGGCTCCGTGAGACCTTCCTGCCCGGCTTGGCGACCGATGTCCTGGTCGTGATCGCCGGTCGGCATCCACCCGCCCGGGAATGGTCGAACGACCCCGGCTGGCGGGAACTGCTGCGCGTGGTCTCGCTGCGTAACCTGGCACCCGATGACGCCCGTACCTACCTTCGCGTCGCGCAGGTCCCCGAGGACAAGCACGACCGGATGCTGGCGCTGACCCACGGCCATCCGCTGGCCCTGTCGCTCCTCGTCGATCTGCTGGCCCAGACCGCGGGCGAGCTGCCCGCCACGCTGGTCGACGCGCCGGACGCGGTGCGCGCTCTGCTCGCGCGGTTCGTCGAATCCGTGCCGAGCAGACGTCATCGGGCGGCGCTCGAGGTGTGCGCCCACGTCCGGTTCACCACCGAGGCGCTGCTGCGGGCCGCGCTCGACGAACCCGACTGCGCGGAGGAATTCGGATGGTTGTGCGAGCTCGCGATCATCGAACGTGGACCGCTCGGGCTCGCTCCGCACGACATCGCTCGCGACGTCCTCGACGCGGATCTGCGCTGGCGCGATCCGGAGTCCTATCTCGAGGTGCATCGCCGGGTGCGCGGGCACCTCCTCGAGGTGCTCGACACCACCGCCGAACACGGTCGATGGCCCGTCGCGGACCTGGTTTTCCTGCATCGGCACAACCCGACGATCTCCGGGTACTGGGATTGGTCGAGCTTCGGCCGGGCCTTCCCCGACCGATATCGCCCGGCGCATCGAGAATCGATCCTGGCGATGACGAAACGACACCAGGGGCCCGAACAGGCCGAGCTGGTCGACTTCTGGCTCGTCCGCCAGCCCGAGCACTTCGTCGTTGTCCAGGGCTCGGGCACCGAGCCGATCGGCTTCTTCTGCCGGCTTGCCCTGCACGAGGCGACCGAGGCAGACCTGGCCGCCGACCCGGGCACCCGCGCGATGTGGGACTACGCGACCCGCTACGGCCGACCCCGACCGGGGGAGCCGGTGTTCGCGGGCCGGTTCCTCGTCGACGGGGAAATGAACCAGCTCCCGTCACCGACGATCAATGTGGTCACCGCTCGATCGACCAAGAACTGGCTGTCGCAACACGATCTGACCTGGGAATTCATCGGCGCCTTCGCGGATTCCGACGCATGGGAGCCGTTCATGCGCCACATCGATTTCCATCGTGCGAGCGAGGCCGGCTACGAGATCGGTGGACAGCGCTACGCGGTCTACGCCCACGACTGGCGGCGTGGGGGCATCGCCGAATGGCTCGACTCGACCAATGACCGGGTCGTCGGCACGGATCTCGCGCGACCCGCGCCACCGGTACCCGAACTCGTGCTGTCCCAGCCCGAGTTCGCCGACGCGGTCCGGTCGGCGTTGCGTGAGCTCGGTCGCGGCGGGCGACTCGAGCGAAACCCGTTGCTGCGCTCCAAGGTCGTGCGGGAACGGCCGGGTTCGGCCACGGGCGGCACGCTCCGGGAACTGCTCACGACGATCGTCGAATCGCTGCGCGAGGAGACCCGTGGCGAGAAGCTCTACCGGGCACTCGACCGCACCTATCTGCGACCGGCACCCACGCAGGAACGCGCCGCCGAGGTGCTCGGGTTGCCGTTCTCCACCTACCGCCGTCACCTCACCCGGGCGGTGCAGCGGGTGATCGAGAAGATGTGGGAGATCGAGCTCTACGGGCCGAGTCACCCGAGCGCTGATCGATGTCCTCCGGCGGATTCTCCGCGAACCGGGTGGTGAGGTCCGCCGCGATCTCGTAGTGGCGCAGGAGGAACGAGCGTTCGTCGAGCTTCTTGCGCCGTAGCCAGCCGGTCACCTCGGCATTGCATTTGCTGGAATTGCACGACCCGCAGGCGGGGACGACATTGCCGAGGGTGTAGCGGCCGCCGCGCGAGATGGCCTGCACGCAGTCCTTCTGCAGCGCGGTGGCGGGGGAGCCGCAGTACGCGCAGCCGCCCCACGACGTCTGGAGCGCGTCCCACTGCGCGTCGGTGAGGTCGTGGGTGACGCGCGCCATCCGCTTCTTGCGCTTGCGCGCGGCACGAACCTGTCTGCTACCGCCAGTGGGCACGAGGGTGAGCGTACGCGGCGCGAGAGCCGACCGGTCGGAGGCCGCGCGGCTAGGAACCGACCTGGGAGCTCAGGTAGCTCAGGAGGATCTGGGCGTCGTCGCCGTAGTCGACGTGGGCTTCGGAGGCGTAGAAGTTGGCCATGTCCACGCCTTGGCGGCCCAGCTGGACGAGCTCGTCGACGGTGGCGGGGTCGGTGATGCTGAACAGGGTGCGGGTGGTCGAGCGGAGGTCGGCGCGGATGCCCGCGGCGACGGGGCCGAGCACGGCGCCGGTGAGATCGGCGCCGGTGGCGGCCACCGTCGCCAGGTCGACGGCGGCCGCGATGGGGTCGTTGCGGTCGAGGGATTCGACCGCACGCCACAGGATTTCCTGGATCTGACCGACGCTGTCGGCGATGCTCAGGAAATCGATGTGCAGGAGGGCGTCGGCGATGACGCTGACCCCCGCGGTCCGACCGGACGGGTCGACGGCGGCGGCCGCGCGGATGACCTGGGCGACCAATGTTCGGTCCACCCCCGCGGCGGCCTGGACCAGCGGGGCCAGGGCGACATTCAGGGCCTGCGCGGTGTCGTGCGCGCCGCGGATGTCACCGGCCGCGAGCAGTTCCGGCAGGCGGGTGAGGTCGTCGAGAATGGTCGGCAGGTTCGCCGCGGTGGCGGTCCAGCCCGCGCCCATGGTGACGGCCTGAGCGATCAGGCTGCGGGGATCCGCCGTGGCGGGCAGGTAATTCGCGATGGGCGTGGGATCACCGCTGAGGACCCGGCCGACGACAGCGAGGAACGGGGAGGTGGCGACATCGAGGGAGCAGTACAGGTCGCCGTCGGCGCACAGGGTGCGGACCCGATCGGTCAGCGCACCGAAATCCCGGTCCCGGCTTCCGGCGATGCCGTAGCCGGGCTGCGGATCACCCAGGGAGAGCGTGGTATCCGGATCGCGATGCGGATCGGCCAGGAGCCCGACACCGACGACGCGATCGGCCTCGATCGGGCCGTCGCCGTTGCCGATCTCGGTCGCGAGATCGCCGATGCCGTCCGCACCCTGGCTGTAGCCGGCCAGGACGACCCGCGTCGACCCGCACAGGCCACGCAGCATCTGGCGCAAGCGGGATTCCAGGGTGCCCAGGGACTCCGCGTAGGTCAGGCCCTGGTCGAAAGCGCTTGCCGCGTACGGGGCGTAGAGCACGGTGATGTCGTCGCCGAACTGCCGCCGCAGGCCGTCGCCGACGGGCCGGAGCATGCCGACGGGCACGTCGGGATCGGCGCCCGGGGTGGTCTCCCAGGTCCCCGGCCCGAAGATCGCGGTGTACGGGGTGCAGGTCTGCGCGCCGGGCGCTTCCGCCCGTGCCACGCCGACCGACGCGGTCCCGGCGGCGACGACGGCGGCAACCAACGTCGTCGCGGCGGATCTCGACAGCCTGTTCATCGTCCAATTCCTCTGTTGCCGAAGGGGAGTCGCGACAGCGCGGCTATGCTGAATCCCACCGAACCGTCGTGACCAATTCTCGCCACTCGACGCCGGTTCCATCGGCACTTTCAGACACATTTTCATTTCAGATTCGGCGCCAAGAGGGTGTGCCTCGTCGGCTGCGTGCGGCGGACGCCGCCTTCTGATCGGCGGGTTCTGGTCGAACGGTCAGGTGGTCGGTGACACGACGCAGAACTCGTTGCCCTGTGGGTCGTGCAAGACGGTCCAGCCGAAGCCGGGGAGTGCGTGTTCGCCGAGGACGGTGGCGCCGAGCGCCGTCAACCGGTCGACTTCGCTCTGCCGGGTGGTCGTCTGGAAGTCGATGTGCATCCGGTTCTTGGTGGATTTCGGTTCCGGGACCAGTTGGAACGCGAGGTAGCGGCCCTCCCCGAAACCGACTCCCGGCGGGGCGATCATGATGAAGTCCCCGGCGTCCGCCAGGACCGTGTAGCCGAGGGCTGCGGTCCAGAACTCGGCGAGCTCGGCGGGGTTGTTGCTGTCGATGGTTACGCCACCGAAGGCGATGGTGTCGGACACGGTGCAGACCCTAGACCAGGGTGCCGACACCTTCGGCCGGGGCGCCGGGACCGCCATGGGGAGACGGATCCGGTGAGGCCGACGATGCCCATCGGCGTGCGAGCCGGTGGAACGTGTGGACGAGCTCCGGCGGGCGTAGCTCGGTGAGTTCGGTGTCGAAGGTGGCGAGGATGCCCGCGACGCCGGCCCAGGACCAGGCGCCGAGGGTGAGCCGGCAGTGCTCGGCATCGAGGATCCTCACCGACGTCGTGGCGCGTTTCGAGGTCGACATGCGTACGCGCGGCAGCGAGGTGCTGACTTCGGCCATGACGACCGTCCGGTGGATCCTGGCCACCGACACCCGACTTGGCGCCGCGGCCACCGCTGTGAGCACGCCGATTCTGGCCGCGGCTGCCCGCCTGCGGTCACGAGAGTGAGGTTTGCCTTGCCTTACTTCATGTGGTCTAGTGGCAGCGAACCAGTAGGCACGTGCGGAGGAGGATCGTCATCGCGAACGAGAAACGGCACGACCGTGCGCTCAGCCGTCGTCGATTGTTCGCGGTGGCGGGCATGGTCGGTGTGAGTGCGGGCCTGGCGGCATGTGGCAGTGCCGACGACGCGCAGGGCGGAGCGGGGAGCTGGGAGTTTCCGGATGGTCGCGGCGGCACTGTCCGAACCGGTGAGATGCCACGCCGGGTGGTCGCGTTCACCGGTTCGGCGGGCGCGCTGGCCGACTACGGGGTGCGCGAGCGCATCGTGGGGATCTTCGGTGAAGCGCACGCGCCGGATCTCCTCGGCGACCTCGATGCGGCCTCGGTGACCGTCGTCGGTGACGCGTGGGGTGAGTTCGACATCGAGAAGTACGCGACCCTGGAGCCGGACCTGCTCGTCACCGATTCCTATGTGCCGGGCCGTCTCTGGTACGTACCCGACGACAACCTGGGCAAGATCGAGTCCGCGAACCCGAATGTCGTCGCCATGGAGGTCTCCGGCCGGAGCCTGGCCGAGATCCTCGCGCGGTACCGCGCGTTGGCCGGTGCGCTCGGCGCCGATACCGCCGCCCCCGCGGTGGTCGCCGCGGAACAGCGCTTCGCGGCCGCGTCCCAGGCGGTGCGGGACGCGGTGGCGTCCCGTCCCGGGTTGCGGGTACTCGGCGCCTCGGCGTCGCCGGAGCTCTTCTATGTCTCCGATCCACGTTCCTCGGCCGACCTGCGATATTTCGCCGAACTCGGCGTCGACTTCGTCGTCCCCGACCGGGTGGACGCCGGCGGCTACTTCCAGTCGCTGAGCTGGGAGACGGCCGACCGCTATCCGGCGGACCTGGTCCTGCTCGACGACCGATCCACCGGACTACAGCCGAGCGCCCTGGCCGACCGGCCGGTGTGGCGGAGCCTGCCCGCGGTGACGGCCGGCCAGGTCGCGCCCTGGTCGCCGATCTTCCGGTTCTCCCACGCCGCGACCGCTCCACTGCTGGAACGGCTGGCGGCCACGATCCGTGACTCGCGAAAAGTGCTCTGAAAGCTCGATGCTCAGCCCGATTTGTCGGCGCGCGTCGACCCCGTCGGTGGCGAGGCGAGGAGGGATTCGGTGGTCGCGGTGTAGAGCCAGTTCTGATATTTGTCCCAGGTCCAGCCGCGGCGGTTGACCAGGCGGTCGGCGAGTTCGGGGGCGGTGAGGGCCCAGAGGGTGTCCGCGGCGTCGGTGGGGGAGAGGCCGGGGCGCAGGCCGAATCGGCGGTGCAGGTGGTTCGCTAGGTTGGTGGCGCCGAAATTGCGTTCGTTCTCTGTGGTGTCGGTGAAATCGCGGAGGTCGGGGTCGCCGGTCGCGGACTGGGCCAGGGCCATCGACACCAGGGGGAGTACGCGGTGGGCGATGGTGCGGGCGATGGCGGTGTAGTGCGCGAGGCATTCGGTGGCGGTCTCGGCCGCGAGCATCGCTTGGAACTGGGGTCGATCGATCATCGGAATCGGGTCGTCGTCACCGGCCAGCATCGTGTCGTACACGGCCTTGAACACCGCCGGCTTGGTGCCGACGGTGTTGTAGATCGTCTGCACGCTGACCTGCGCGGCCTGGGAGATCCCGGTGATGGTGGTGCCGAGGTAGCCGTGTTCGAGGAACAGCGTGCGGGCGGACTCCAGGACGCGGGCGCGGGTGAGCGCGGTCTGCTGGGTGCGCAGGGCCGTCGAGTATCGCCGCTTCCCTGTCACGGATCTCCTTGAACCATTTTTGATGGATGAACGTTCTAACCAATAGAGCTACGTTCATTCTAATCTCGGGAGGCCACGATCATGGCGAACGAACACAGCGCGATCGCAGACCTGGCAGTGCGGTCGATTCAGATCATGGGGGCGGGAGAGCTCGCCGACTTCGAGGAGGTGGTCCATCCGGAGGCGTACAACCGGGAAGGAGTGCAGGAACCGCCCGCCTGTCGCGGCAAAGGTCCCGCGGCCTTCTATGCCACCGCCCTGTGGCTGCGGCAGGCGTTCGCCGACCTGCGCTGGCAGGTGCACGCCGTGGTGACCGAGGGCGACGTGGTTGCGGTGCACGTGACGATGGCCGGACGGCAGATCGGCCCGTTCGTCGCCTACGACGTCAACGGTGATGTCGCGCAAGCCTTTCCCGCCACCGGCAAGTCGTTCGCGATCACGCAGACGCATTGGATCCGGGTCGTCGACGGCAAGGTCGTCGAGCACTGGGCCAACCGGGACGATCTCGGAATGTCCATGCAACTCGGCTGGAATCCGCCGACACCGCGATATCTGCTGCGAATGCGCCGCGCGACGAAGCGGGCCCGACGGGAACGGTCGGCCACGTCGGCTCGACAGTAGCTGACACGCCATGGTGACCGAATGGATTTCGGGGGTGGTATCCGGGGTGAGTCGAAACCGCGCGGAATATTCGCTCGGCAAAGCTTTTTCTCGCGACTATGTGCCCAGCTGGAAGGGACTTAATACCCTATTTGCTTGAAGTTTGCGGTGGTGGGATCGGTGCCCAGGAAATGCTTCGCAGACCACGATGGAGGGTGTTCTCGGGTGACCATTTCACACTATCCGGTTTGTTTCAATGGCGGTAGCCGAGGCGGGCGGTGACCGCGCGGATCGACCTGTATGTCATCGCCCGCCTCGATGACGGCGATGCCGCAGTCGATATCTATTGCAGCGAGGTCTCTTTCGGCCACGCGTCCGACGGCGCGGTGTGCGGTCACACCACCGCGAACTTGTCGAGGACACTGCTATTGGCACCGGACGCTTCACCGGATCTCGACGGACTCGACCGGACGATAGCCGCTGCCGGGTATTGCCGTATCGGCGATTGGCGTGAATGCGTCACGGCCGCAGGCGTCGTGCGTTATTTCGCCGACGCGACGACCGGTCTTCATGCGGTGATGGACGCCCCATAGTCTCGCTCTACGACTTGGGTCCGAGGTATTCCTCGGTGTCCTCGCCGCGCGCCTCGATCTCGACAATCAGGTTCGATACTTCGCGAGACCAATGGATGGCTGTGGTGTCAGGACGAGTTCCGAGGATTAGCCGGTGACGGCGCCGTGGGCGGCGGAGCTGACTAGTTTGCGGTATTTGGCCAGGACGCCGGAGGTGTATTTGGGCGGGAGTGGTTCCCAGCCGATCTTGCGGGCGGCGAGGTCGTCGGGGGCGATCTCGACGTCGAGGATGCGGTTGGCGACGTCGAGGGTGATCGGGTCGCCGTCGCGGACGAAGGCGATGGGGCCGCCGTCGACGGCTTCGGGGGCGACATGGCCTACGCAGAGGCCGGTGGTGCCGCCGGAGAAGCGGCCGTCGGTGAGGAGCAGGACATCCTTGCCGAGGCCGGCGCCCTTGATGGCGCCGGTGATGGCGAGCATCTCGCGCATGCCGGGGCCGCCCTTGGGGCCCTCGTAGCGGATGACGACGACGTCGCCCGCCACGATCGTGCCGTTCTCGAGCGCGTCCATCGCGGCGCGTTCCCCGTCGAAAACCCGTGCCGTGCCGCGGAAGACGTCGGAGTCGAAGCCGGCGCTCTTCACGACGGCGCCCTCGGGGGCGAGGGAGCCGTGCAGGATGGTGAGGCCGCCGGACCGGTGGATCGGCCGGTCGAGTGGGCGGATGACGTCACCGTCGAGGCCGAGCTCGATCGGGGCCAGGTTCTCGGCCATGGTCTTGCCGGTGACCGTCATGACGTCGCCGTGCAGCAGGCCCGCGTCCAGCAGTGCCTTCAGCACGACCGGGATGCCGCCGACCTTGTCGACATCGTTCATGACATAGCGGCCGAACGGCTTGAGATCGCCCAGGTGCGGCACCTTCTCGCCGACCCGGTTGAAGTCGGCGAGGGTGAGCCCGACGCCGGCTTCGCGGGCGATGGCCAGCAGGTGCAGCACGGCATTGGTCGACCCGCCGAGTGCCATGACGATGGTGATGGCGTTCTCGAACGCCTCCATCGTCATGATGTCGCGGGCGGTGATGCCCCGGCGCAGCAGCTCGACGACGGCCTCGCCGGACTTGCGGGCGTAGTCGTCGCGACGACGGTCGGGGGCGGGCGGGGCGGCCGAGCCGGGCAGGCTCATCCCCAGCGCCTCGGCGACCGAGGCCATGGTGTTGGCCGTGTACATGCCGCCGCACGCGCCTTCGCCCGGGCAGATCGCGCGCTCGATGCGATCGACCTCCTCGCGCGTGATCAGTCCCTTGATGCAGGCGCCGACGGCTTCGAACGCGTCGATGATGGTGACATCGCGGCCGTCGACATTGCCCGGCATGATCGACCCGGCATAGAGGAAGACGCTGGCCAGGTCCAGCCGCGCCGCCGCCATCAGCATGCCCGGCAGGCTCTTGTCGCACCCGGCGAGCAGGACCGAGCCGTCGAGGCGCTCGGCCATCATCACGGTCTCGACCGAGTCGGCGATGATCTCGCGGCTGACCAGGGAGAAATGCATGCCCTCGTGACCCATCGAGATGCCGTCGGACACCGAGATCGTCCCGAACTCGAGCGGGTAGCCGCCGCCGGCGTGCACGCCCTCCTTGACGGCCTTGGCCAGCCGGTCGAGGGAGAGGTTGCAGGGGGTGATCTCGTTCCAGCTGGAGGCGACGCCGATCTGCGGTTTGGCCCAGTCGTCGTCGCCCATCCCGACGGCGCGGAGCATGCCGCGGGCGGCGGTCTTCTCCAGTCCGTCGGTGACATCGCGGGAGCGGGGCTTGATGTCGATCGGCCGACTGGTCATGCGGATCGCCTTTCCTCGACGGTGCGGCTGCCGTCGATGGCGACGCGATGGTCGCACCGGGGCAGGTCGCCAGTGATCGGGCCACGCCTGGTAACGACAGTGTAGGGCGCGCGCGGCGCGCGGATGGTCAGCCGACGGTCGACACGGGTCCGGGCCACACGCAGAGGTCAACTATGTAAGGTAAGCCTACACATAGACGAAAGTAGGGGCAGATTTATGCGTATCGTGTCGTTCGGTTTCCAAACTTGGGGTCGTAAGACTCTGCAGGCTCTGATCGACTCGGAGCACGAGGTGGTCCTCGCGGTCACCCACCCCGCCGCGGAGTCGTCCTACAAGGCGATCTGGAACGATTCGGTCGAGGAACTGGCCAACGAGCACGGTATTCCGGTGCACCTCACCGAGCGCGCGGACGCCGAGACCATCGCGCTGGTCAAGAGCGTCGAACCCGATGTGATCGTGGTCAACAGCTGGTACACCTGGATGCCCGCCGAGCTCTACGACATGCCGCCGCACGGCACGCTGAACCTGCACGATTCGCTGCTGCCGAAGTTCACCGGATTCTCCCCGGTGCTGTGGGCGCTGATCAGCGGTGCCGAGGAGTTCGGCCTCACGGTGCACCGCATGGACGAGCAGCTCGACACCGGCGACATCCTGGTCCAGAAGCGCCTGCCGATCCCGGCCGGCGCCACCGGCACCGAGCTCGTCCTCGCCGGCATGGAACTGATCCCGGGCGCGGTGCACGAGGCGCTCGCGGCCCTCGGGAACGGCACCGCGGTGTGGACGCCGCAGAACAAGGCCGAGCGCACCTACTTCCACAAGCGGTCCGATCGGGACAGCCGGGTCGACTGGTCTCTGGACGCGGTCGAGCTGGAGCGTTTCGTGCGGGCGCTGTCCGCGCCGTATCCGCGCGCCTTCTCCTACTACCGCGGTGAGCGCATCGAGATCCTCGACGCGGTGATCTCCGAGGCCCGCTACGGCGGCACCGCGGGCCGGGTCATCGTGCAGGAAGGGGGCGGCGCCGTCGTGTGTGGCGCGCAGCCGCACCGGGGTGGCAACCAGGCGCTGGTGATCACCCGCGTCCGCACGGCGGCGGGCACCGAACACGACGGTGCCGAATTCTTTGCTCGCGGTGGCTATCTCACCGACGACCCGGCCTGAATTCCCGGTCCGGCAGCGCCCGGCCGACGGGTCGGGCGCTGCCGACCACCTTTTCTCTCCCAGCTTTCGAGGCACCATGATTCCCCACGGTTCGACCCCTGCTGTCCGCCCGCTCACCGCGGCACAACGCGAGGTGTGGTTCGCTCAGCAACTGCTCGGACCGGTGCCGCTCACCATCGCCCAGTACGTCGACCTGCGCGGACCGTTCGACCTCGCGATCTATCGCCGCGCGGCGCAGCTGGCCGCGCGTGAGCTGGGTGCCTACGTGCGCTTCACGGTCGTGGACGGGCAGCCTGGCCAGGTCCACGACGACGGCCTCGACGACCGGATCGCCGTCGTCGACCGGAGCGCGGAGCCCGACCCGGAGGCCGCCGCCCTGGCCTGGATGCGGGCCGACCAGCGCACGCCGTTCGACCTGGTCACCGATCCGCCCATCGTGACCACGGTGCTGCGGCTGAGCTCGGACCGTCACCTGCTCTACACCCGCGCCCATCACCTGGCGCTCGACGGCATGGGCGCCATCCGCCTGCAGCACCTGCTGAGCAAGCATTACACCGCGCTCCTCGACGGCGCCGAATTGCCCACGGCCGCAGTCGATTCGACGGCTGTGCTGACCGCGGCGGAGGAGAGCTACCTGAGCTCGCGGCGGTATGGGGCCGACCGTGACTACTGGCGCGAGCGGCTCGCCGGGCTGCCCGACCCGGTCACCCTCGCGACCCGGCCGGGTGCGCCCGATCCGCTCCCGATCCACGCGCGCGCCGAGCTGCCCGACGCGCTGGTCGAACAGCTGCGGACGCGAGCAGGCTTCCCCGGTCACGCGCCCGTGCTGGTGGCCGCGTTCGCCGCGTTCCTCGGCAGGCTGACCGACACCGAGTCGGTGTCACTGAGCTTGCCCGTCACCGCCCGCACCGTCGCCGCGCTGCGCGAATGCGGCGGCATGACCTCGAATATCGTGCCGCTGAGCTGCTCGGGCGATACCGTCGGCGCCGCCATCGCCACCGCGCGGGCCGAGCTGGGCGGGGCGCTGCGCCACCAGCGGTATCGCGGTGCCGAGATGGTCCGCGACAGCGGGCGTCGCGCCGAGTCGCTGGGGTTCGGGCCCGCGGTCAACATCATGAACTTCCACACCGAGGTGATGCTCGGCGCGGCGCGCGGCACTGTCGAACTGCTGTCCACCGGGCCGGTCGAGGATCTCGCCCTCAATGTGTATCCGGTGGGCGGTTCCGGGCTGCGGGTCGAATTCGAAGCCAACCGGAATCGCTACACCGAGGCCGAAGTCGCGGCACAGCTGGATCGGTTCGTCGGCCTGCTGACGGCGTTCGCCGCCGCGGCCGATGACATGCCGATTGCCGAGCTGCCGATCCTCACCCCTGCCGAGGCGGACCTGCTCGTCCCGTGGCGCGGCCCGGCGGCGGCGACACCGGCCACCCTGGGCGCGCTGATCGCCGCCGCCGTCGCGGCGAACCCGGACGGCATCGCCGTCGTCTACGGCGAGAAGCGCTGGACCTACCGCGAATTCGACACCTGGACCGACCGCCTCGCCGGTGCGCTGCAGGCCGCGGGCGCGGGGCCGGAGACCTTGGTCGCGATGGTCATGGAACGGTCCGCCGCCTCGGTCGGCGCGGTCTGGGCGATCGCCAAGACCGGGGCTGGTTTCGTGCCGATCGACGTGGGTTACCCGGCCGAACGCATCGCCCACATTCTCGGTGACTGCGGTGCCGTCCTCGGCGTCACCGGTGTGGACCACCCGGCGGATCTGCCCGGATCGGTCCGGTGGACGATCGTCGACCCCGACGCGATGCCCGCCGCGCAGCCGCGCCTGCCGGTCGTCGCGCGGCCTGAGCACCCCGCGTACCTCATCTACACCTCCGGCTCGACCGGTGTGCCCAAGGGCGTGCTGGTGACCCACGGTGGACTCGCGAATTTGGCGGCCGAGCGCCGTGACCGCTACGCGTTGCGCCCCGGCGCCCGCACCCTGCACCACGCCTCCCCAGGGTTCGACATGGCGGTCGGTGAGATCCTGTGTGGCCTGGCCGGTGCGGCGACGCTGGTGGTCGCGCCGCGCTACGTCATGGCCGGACCCGACCTGGCCGAACTCATGCGGCGCGAGCGCGTGACCAACGCGATCATCACCCCGGCGGTGCTGGCCACCCTCGACCCCGAGACCCTGCCCGATCTGCGGGTCCTCGGCGTCGGCGGGGAGGCGATCCGCGCCGATCTGGTGTCGGCCTGGTCGCGAACCCGGTTGATGCGCAACGGATACGGCCCCACCGAGGCCACCGACATCGCGACCATCGCGGAGCTGACGCCGGACCGGCCGGTGACCATCGGCGCGCCCCTGCGCGGATTCCACGCACTGGTGCTGGACGCCCGGTTGCGGCCGGTGCCGCCCGGCGTCATCGGCGAGCTGTACATCGGTGGCCCGGCCCTGGCCCGCGGCTACCACGGACGGCACGCGCTGACCGCGGCCAGATTCGTCGCCGATCCGTTCGGCCCGCCCGGCGGCCGGGTGTATCGCACGGGTGATCTGGTCACTCTCACCGCCGGTCCGGAGCCCGAGCTGATCTATCACGGTCGCAGCGACTTCCAGATCAAGGTGCGCGGTCATCGCATCGAGCCGGGCGAGATCGAGACCACGCTCACCGGTCTCGCCGGTGTCGGCCGGGCCGCCGTCACCGCGCATCAGGACGCCAGGGGCACCCATCTGGTGGCCTATCTGGTGCCGGACGGTCCCCTCGACGTGGAGCGGGTACGACTCCAGATCGCCGAGCAACTGCCCGCGTATCTGCGGCCGAGCGCCTACCTCGTCCTCGACACCCTGCCGCTGACTCCCAACGGCAAGCTCGACACCCGCAAGCTGCCCGCGCCGGTGTTCGGTCAGGCCGTGTCCCGGCCCATCTCGACGGATGCCGAGCGCGCGGTGGCGGCGGCCTTCGCCGAGGTCCTCGCGATCGAGGTGGACGGCGCCGAGAGCGACTTCTTCGACCTCGGCGGCACCTCGCTCACCGCGACCGCGCTCGCGGCGCGGCTCGGTATCGGGGTCCGCGCCGTCTTCGACGCGCCGACCGTCGCGGCGCTGGCGCTGCGGCTCGCCGATGCCGACGACCCGGTCGTGGACGCCCCGAGGGCGGAGACCCGGCCCGACCAGCTGGCGCCCGCCCCGGCCCAGCTGCGGATGTGGCTGCTCAACCAGCTCTACCGGGATTCGTCGGCGTATCACCTGCCGATCGCGTTGCGCCTCACGGGATCTCTCGATGTGGCCGCGCTCGATGCCGCGCTGCGGGATGTGGTGGACCGGCACGAGGTGCTGCGCACCGTGTATCCCGCCGGCGGCGCCGGGCCGCAGGTGCGCATCCTGACCGTCGACGCGGCGCTGGGTGACGCGCCGCTGACCGCGCGCGCCCTCGACCCGGCCGGGCTGGACGCCGAACTCGCGGTAGCGGTCGCCGCGCCGTTCGACGTCACCACCGACGCGCCGATCCGGCTGGCACTGTGGCACCTCGGCCCCGACGAGCACGTGCTCGCGCTCGTCGCCCATCACATCGCCGCCGACGGCTGGTCGCACGGTCCGCTCGTGGCCGACCTGTCCGCGGCGTACACCGCGCGGGCGGCGCGGCAGCAGCCGCAGTGGGAACCGCTGCCGCTGCAATACGCCGATTACACGCTGTGGCAGCACCGACGGCTCGGCGATCGCCACGATCCGCGTTCCACCGCCGCGCGGCAGCTCGCGCACTGGGTGGACGCTCTGGCCGGTGCCCCCGACCGGCTGCCGCTGCCCACCGATCGCGTCCGTACTCCCGGCTCCGGCAGGCCGGGCGGCACCGGCGCGGTGGTCGAGTTCGAGATCGGCGCCGACATCGGGACGGCGCTGACAGAGCTGGCTCGCCGGCACAACGCCACGCCCTTCATGGCCGGGTACGCGGCGTTCGCGGTGCTGCTCGGTGATCTGGCCGGGATCGCGGACGTGACGGTCGGGACCCCGGTCGCGGGCCGTGGCCACCCCGCCCTCGACCGCCTGGTCGGCATGTTCGTCAACACGCTGCCCCTGCGCCTGACCCTCGATCCGCAGGAACACTTCACCACGCTGCTGGCGCGGGCCAGGGAGGTCGCCCTCGCCGCGCTCGGCAATGCCGATGTCCCCTTCGACCACATCGTCGAAGCGGTGAACCCGGCCCGGGACACCACCAGGCACCCGCTGTTCGAGGCCGTGTTCTCCTACGAGAACCTGCCCGTGGCGCCCTCTCTCGACCTCGGCGGCCTCGCCGTCTCGACCCTGGATATCCCTTGGGAGACAACCCATTTCGATCTGAGCCTGACGCTGCGTGAGCAGCCGGGCGCCGGCGGGATGACGGGCAGCCTGCGCTACGCCACCGACCTCTTCGACGCGGCGACGGTCGCCGGGTTCGCGGCGCGGTTCCACGACCTGCTGACCGCAATCGCCACCCGTCCCGAGGCAACGGTCGGGCAGCTGTCCGGCACCGTCGCGGCCGCTCTGCCCGCACGCGTGGCACCGGACAGCACCGGCACCGTCGCCGCCGCGGCCGGTGACGGCGAGCCCGCGACCGTGCGCGAGCTCGCGGTCGCGCGGGTGTTCGCCGATGTGCTGGAACGGGATTCGGTCGGGATCGACGACAGCTTCTTCGATCTCGGCGGCACCTCGCTGCTGGTCTTCACGCTCCGCTCGGAGCTGCGGACCCGGCTGGGCATCGACGCCGACCCCCGCATGCTGTTCGAAGCGCCGACCCCGCGTGGCGTGACGGCGGCGGTGACGGCCGAGTCCGGTGCGTCGGCGGCCGAACACTGGACCGACATGCTGATCGCCGACGCGCGCCTGGACCCCGCGATCACGGTGCCGGAGTCCTTCCCGGTGCCGCCGCTCGCGGCCGAGGAGGTGCTGCTGACCGGTGCCACCGGCTTCGTCGGCATCCATCTGCTGCGCGAGCTGCTCGACCGCACCACCGCGCGCGTGTGGTGCCTGGTCCGCGCCGACGACGCCGACGGTGTGCGCCGCCGCCTCGAAACGACGCTCCAGCGCTACGGACTCGCGACCGAGGGACTCGCGGACCGGGTCGTGCCGGTGCCGGGCGACCTCGCCGCACCGCGCTTCGGGCTGACCGAGGACACCTGGGCCGAACTGGCCACGCGGATCGAGGTGATCTACCACAACGGCGCCCGCGTGAACCATCTGGAATCGTATGCCGCCCTGCGCCCGGCCAATATCGCCGGAACCGTCGAGATCCTGCGGCTGGCGGTCGAGACCAGGGTGAAGACCCTGCATTTCGTGTCCACCGTGTCGGCGGCGGTGGGCGCCGGGCACACCGGCGTCGTCACCGAGCGGACGGCGATCACCGCCGCCGAGGTGCCCCGCAACGGCTATCTGGCCACCAAGTGGGTGGCCGAGCAGCTGGTCCTCGCGGCCGCCGACCGCGGGCTGCCGGTCGCCGTGCACCGGCCCGGCTTGGTCGCCGGATCGATCAGCAGCGGCGCGAACAGCGCCGACGACGCGTTCTGGACGCTCATCCGGTCGGCCGCCCACCTCGGGGTCGCACCCGATATCGAATCCGCCGACGTCACCCTGGCGCCGGTGGACTACGTGGCCCGCGCGCTGGTCGCGCTCGCCACCGGGCGGCAGCCGAACACCGAGATCTACCACCTGGTCAACAGCGCGCCCACCAATGTCGGCGACATCCTGAACACCCTGCGCCGCAGCGGGTTCCCCGTCGAGACGGTGTCGGTGGCCGATGCCGCCGAGCGCCTGGCCGGGCAGATCGCCCAGCACGCCGACCTCATGCGCGCGGCCCTCGTCGCCGACAACTACCTCAACGGCGGTGGCGACGCCCTGATCGTCGACGACACCGGCACCCGCGCGGTCCTGGCCGACTACGGCGTGCGATGCCCGGCGATCGATGCCGCTGTCCTGCAACGCTATGTCGACGGCTTCATCACCGCGGGCCTGCTGCCGACCCCGCTCGAATCTCCGGAGGCCGTGACGGCACCGAGGTGAGGCGATGCGCGCTGACCGATGAACAGGCAAGCGCCGGAGTGTGATTCAATGTCCGGTTCGCTCGAGGCAGGACATCGTGCGGACTGTCGCCGGCGAGAGTGTTTCGCCGGCACATCGTTTCGCGAAAGGACAGCTTGAAAATGACACGGTCTGCCATCCGGCACATTGTCGCGATGATCGGAGCGGGCGGCGCCGTCGCCGGGGCCGCTGTGGTGGGGGCCGGTGTCGCCGCCGCCGCGGAAGTGCCTGCCTACGGCAACGTCCGCTACGTGTTCTGCTCCGACGTGCAGGCAGGCAACGAGATCACCTACTACGACTCGCTGGGTAAGCGCGACGAGGTGGTGACGCTGACCGAATCCATGGAGGGCGACCGGTGGTGCCGCACCGTCGACGTGCGGTTCCCCAAGGAAACCTACGTCTGGTCGGCGATCTCGCACCCCGAAGCCCACTACGCCTACGCCGCGGTCTACGTGAACGGCAAGCTGGTGGCCCGCGACGAGGACCGCTCGAGCTTCGGCTACGCGTCGGCGCAGGCCATGTGATCGGGAGTCCCTGAGTGCGTGCACCGGTTCCGCGCGGAGCCGGTGCACTACCCGGGTTCACCCTGCCGGGCGGGATGTGTCCCGGTGCCGACGGGGATCTCCGGGATCAGGTGGCAGATCAGGAGTTTGAGCGAGAACAGCGGGATGAACCACACCAGCGCCGCCGGGACCGGGAAGACGATCAGATTGATCGAGAACACGGCCATGAAGGCGGCCATGGCGACGGGTCGGCGCAGGTAGGCCGGGACGGATTCGATCAGCAGCGCGGACCCCATCAGCAGCACGGTATTGCCGAGGAACCACCTCGGATCGCCGAGCAGCCACAGGCCGACGACGGCGAGATGCAGGGTGTGGACCGCGACGAAGGTCAACCGGCCCCGCGACGACCGGCTGCGGTGGTACCAGCGTTTGGCGGAGTTGGTGGCATTGGTGAGCACGCCCCCGACGAGGTCGAGGACGATGACCACGAGCACCACGCGTTCGGCGAGGCTCCACCCGTCGAGCTCCGGCCAGCAGTAGACCAGGAGCAGCAGGACGCAGACGGCGCCGCCAAGGTATTCGACCGCCGACTCCGCCCGGGTCTTGCCGGGGCCCATGAACTGTTCGATGCGCCCGGCCCAGCCGGGGGACGTCGGGGGAATCGTCCAATCGGGGTGCAGATCAGTGCGCATGGCGGGGCTCCCACAAGCCGGCGAGCAGGTCGAAGATCTGGTCGGGATCGGCGCCGCCCGCCAGGGCCCAGTGGTCGCCGACGCGCAGCACCGCGGCCGTGGCCGCGGTGAGGAGGTCGCGGTCGATGTCGGTGCGGACGATGCCGAGGTCGATCCCATTGGCGAGCACCTCGGTCAGCCAGGTGTTGTCCTCGTCGGCCGGGACCCGGGCCAGCGCGGCGTCGGCGAGCGCGCGGTCGAGCGGATTGTCCTCGAGGAACTGCGTCAGTCCAGCCGAATCCCGGCGTAGACCGGTCCAGAACTCGGACGCGGTGGTGACCGGTTTCCATGTTCCCAGCTGGTGTCGCAGGCGGTCCACGACGTCGGACAGGACCAGTCCGAGCAGGTCGTCCTTGCCGTCGAAGTACTGGTAGGCAGAGGTTTTCGAGATGCCCGCCGTCGCGATGATCGCGTTGTACGACGCGGCGTCCGGGCCATGACCGGCGAACTCGGCCTTCGCGACCTCGATGATGGCGCGCTGCCGGTCGGGTGGGAGGCGATGAAAACGGGGGAGCGGCATGTACCAATGGTACGCACTACTGGTGTGTACCACTAGTGCATGTTTCGCATCGGGCTACCCGTTCGAGGTCGTGACCCCCTACCATGTCGACGACCTGGCGAAGCGGAGGACGGACAATGACGGCCACCGCGACGGTTGTCGGCGGCACGTGGCGAGAACTGCTCGGACCCCGCCACCTCGCGGTGGCCACGGTGCTGGCCGGGGGCGTGGGACTGTACGCCACCAACGAATTCCTGACGATCAGCCTGCTGCCGAGCGCGGTCGCCGAGATCGGCGGCCACCGGCTCTACGCCTGGGTGACCACCGTGTACCTGATCGCATCCGTCGCGGCCGCCACCACCGTGAGCGCGACGCTGGCCCGGCTCGGGGCGCGCCGGTCGTATCTGCTCGGGCTGACCGCCTTCGGTCTGGCCGGCGCGCTGTGCGCACTGGCGCCGACGATGGAGGTCCTGCTGGCGGGCCGGACGCTCCAGGGCGCGGCGGGCGGACTGCTCGCCGGTCTGGGCTACTCGGTGATCAATTCCGCTCTCCCGCAGCCACTGTGGACGAAAGCGTCGGCGCTCGTCTCGGCCATGTGGGGAACCGGCACGGTGCTGGGGCCCGCGGCGGGCGGCCTGTTCGCGCAATACGGTTCGTGGCGTTGGGCTTTCGGTGCCCTGTTGATCGCGACCGGAATCATCGCGGCGCTGGTCCCGCTCGCGCTGCCTGCCCGGCCGGGTGGGGTCCGGCGAAGCCGGGATCGGATTCCGGTCCGGTCGCTGCTCCTGCTCGCCGTGGCGGCATCGGCGGTCAGCGTCGCGGCGATCGCGGACCGGCCCGGCGCGACGACAGCACTGCTCGCCCTCGCCGCGGGCGCGGTCGGGGCATTCCTCGTCGTCGACCGCCGGGCGGCCTCGGCTGTCCTGCCGCCCAGTGCGTTTCGGCCCGGTCCACTGAAGTGGATCTACCTGACCCTCGGCATTCTCATGGCCACCACCATGGTCGACATGTACGTGCCCTACTTCGGGCAGCGGCTCGCGCACCTTCCGCCGGTGGCGGCGGGTTTCCTCGGTGTCGCCCTGGCCATCGGGTGGACGACGAGCGAGATCATCAGCGCCTCGGTGACGCGTCGACGGGTGATCGCGGGCGCGGTCAGGGCGGCACCACTGGTCATGGCGGTCGGCCTGCTGGCGGCGGCGTCGAGCCAGGTCGTCGACGCCGCGGCGGGAACCGTCGCCCTCTGGACCACCGCGCTGCTGCTCACCGGTGTCGGCATCGGCATGGCCTGGCCACACCTGACCGCATCGGCGATGGGCAGCGTCGCGGACCCCGCCGAAGGAGCCCGCGCCGCCGCGGCGATCAACACGGTTCAGCTGGTCTGCGGGGCCTTCGGCGCGGGCCTGGCGGGCATTGTCGTCAACGCGACCGACACGGGCGGCGCCGCACCCGCACGATGGCTGTTCGCGACGTTCGCTGTTGTCGCAGTCTTAGGACTCGGGGCGTCCGCGCGCAGCGTTCGCCCGGTCCCGTCGCGCTGATCGGTTGGGGGACAACGGTATTCGGCGATGGCCGGAAGGGTCTGGCCGATCAGGCCGCCGCGATCTCGGCGGTGCCGTTGAGCCGGGCATAGCGTCCCGCGTCGTCGAGCAGCGTCGTGTGGTCGCCGAGTTCGACGACGCGGCCGTGGTGCAGGACGGCGATCTGGTCGGCGTCGCGGATGGTGCTGAGCCGGTGCGCGATGGTGATGACCGTGCGGCCCCGGGCGACCACGTCGATGGCGGCCTGCACCGCTCGCTCGGTCTCGTTGTCGAGGGCGCTGGTTGCCTCGTCGAGTACCAGGATGCGCGGGTCGCGCAGGAGCGTGCGGGCCAGGGCGATGCGCTGTTTCTCGCCGCCGGAGAACCGGTGACCGCGCGACCCGACCACGGTGTCGTAGCCCTGGGGGAGCGAGACGATCAGGTCGTGGATCTGGGCGGCGCGGGCCGCGCGCTCGATCTCGGCGTCGGTGGCGGCGGGCTCGGCGTAGCGCAGGTTTTCGCGGACGGTGGTGTGCAGCAGGTAGGACTCCTGCGAGACGACACCGACGATGCGGGCGAGGGTGCCCAGTTCCAGGTCGCGGATGTCGATGCCGTCGATGGTCACCCGGCCGCCGGTGGCGTCGTGCAGGCGGGCGACGAGCGAGGCGAGGGTGGTCTTGCCGGAGCCGGTCTCGCCGACGAGGGCGAGCGTCGACCCGGGGGGAACGACGAGCGAGACGCCGTCGAGAACGTCGGGGCCCGCGGCGTCGTAGCGGAAGCTGACGTCGTCGAACCGGACCTCGCCCACGACATCGCGCGGGTCGATGTCGACCGGCCGGGTGGGCTCCTCGATCTCCACGGGGAGATCGAGGTAGCCGAAGATCCGGCTGAACAACGCCATCGAACTGGTGACCTCGACGCCCACATTGAGCAGGCTCATCAGCGGCCGGAAGAGCGCGGCCTGCAAGGTGGTGAAGGCGACCAGGGTGCCGATCGTCATGCCGCCACTGGTCGCGGGGAATCCGGCGGCGAGGTAGAGCACGGCGGGAATCGCAGCGAAGACGATGTTCATCGTGGCCATCCGCCACCGGCCTGCCAGCTGGGAGCGCACCTCGAGATCGACCAGGTCGTGCGAGGTCTGCTCGAAGTGCGCGGAGGCCACCGGACCGGTGCCGAGCGTCTTGCCCAGCAGCACACCGCTCACCGAGAGTCCCTCCTCGACCTGACCGTGCAGGTCGGCGAGGTGGCGTTGGCGCCGGGCGGTGATGTCGCGGCGGAGCAGGGCCACCCGCCGGGTCAGTCAGATCGCCGGTGGCAGCACCACCAGCGACAGCAGCGACAGCCGCCACGACAGCACCGCCATCGCGATCGACGTGCCGACCACGGTGGTGACATTGCTCGCGATAGCGGTCGCGGTGCTGGTGACCACGGACTGCATCCCGCCGACATCGTTGATCAGCCGGGACTGGACCTCGCCGCCGCGGGTGCGGGTGAAGAACGCCAGCGACTGCCGCTGCAGGTGGCGGAACACATCGGTGCGCAGGGCATGCATGACCTGCTGTCCGACGGTGGTGGAGATGAGCGTCTGGCCGACGCCGAGCACGGCGGTGAGCACGGTGACGGCGAGCATGCCGCCCACCGCCCAGAGCAGCAGCGCGATGTCCTGGTGCGGCAGCGCGTCGTCGATCACCGCGCGCAGCAGGAACGGCGAGGCGAGGCTGATCGTCGACGCCGCCACGATCAGGCCGGTCAGCAGGGTGAGCCGAAGCCGGTACGGCGCGAAGAGCGCGGCGATCCGGCGCGGCGAAACGGGGGATTCGCGCAGTTGGGCGCGGTCGGTGGGGTCGGGGCGACGGGTGCGGCCGCCGCGGGACATGTCTTGGTCTTGCACAGGCAACCCCCTCGGGTTGTGCGGTTATGCTGAGGTTCCCTCACTATCTGGCAGTGTAAACACTTCGAGAGGCCGGTTTTATGCCCGACAACGAGAGCGAGCTCCTGATGCAGGTGGCCAGGACGCTGCGCCGACGCTGGGCCGCGGCGTACGCGCCGATCGGGCTGACCCCGCATCAGGCCCGCGCGCTGCGCGTGGCGGGCGAGCACGACGGTCTCCGGTTGTCGGCCGTCGCCGAGGCGTTGCGGATCAGCCCGCGCTCGGCCACGGAGGTCGTCGACGTGCTCGAGCGGGCCGACTTGGTCACCCGCAGGCCGGACCCGACCGACCGCCGGGCGACGCTCGTGGCGGTGACCGCGCTGGGCGCCCGGACGCTCGACACCCTGTCCGATGCCCGGACGAAAGAGGCCGACGACTTCTTCGCCCGGCTCACCGAGGACGAGCGCACCGCGCTGCGGGGCATCCTGGGCAAGCTCGTCCAGGAGGACACGGCCCCGGCGTCACGATCGAACGCGGTCGGCCCTCAGTAGTCGAGGGCGTGTTCGGGCTGGCAGACGTGCAGGGGTGACGGCAAGTACCGGACGATGGCGTCCAGCAGCGGGCCGACATCACTCCACGGGGCCGCGTCGCACAGGACGGGCGCGGCGTCGCCGATATGGGTGAGATCGCGGACGCGGTCGTACAGCAGCCCGGGAGCGACCACCCCCGCGCCGAGTTCGCTGTCCTGCTCCCGCACCGCGCGGACGAGACGGCGATACCACTGTTCGGCGATGTGCCAATGGCCGCCGTAGAATTCGGCGGCCATCGGTTCGAGCGCCCACATCGGGACCAGATCGACGACGCCTTCGAACGCCGTGCCGATGCCGTGCGGGATCTGCACCGTCAACGGCACCGCCCCGTGTGTCCCGGCGATGGTGCGGACGCAGCGGTCGAAGTCCGCGGCCGGATGATCGAGTCCGGTCACCAGGCACAGCCGGGCGACCTGGTGGTCGTCGGCGACTCGCAGCAATGTCTCGAGCCGGGGCGCGCGCCGCGCCGCCGCGGTCATCACCGCGATCACCCCGTCGGCCATCCGGACGGCGCGCTCCAGTGTCGCGATGGGCGCGTGGCTCGACAGCGGGGTGAGGCGGATCGTGTGCTCGACGCGGTCGGTCGTCCACCGGACCGTGGCCACCGTGCCGGACCCGCATTCGGCGACGCGGCCGGTCAGCCGATGGACGACCCGTTTCGTCTCCTCGGGGTCCCCGATGATGGTGACGTTGCGGATCGTCTGCGGTTCAATGCCTTCGGTGCCCATCGCGTCGCGGTACTCCCATCCGGTCTCACCGTACCTCCGCGCGGACGCCGGTGAAGCGGATTTCCGCCCCAAAGTAGAACGTGTTCCTATACCGTCGGGCTCGTGCAGAAAGAACAACGCCCTGCCGTGGCCGACTGGTTCACCGCGGACGACGGCACCGTGCGTCTGCGGGGGAGTCGCTGTACCGCCTGCGGCACACCGTATTTCCCGCGCAACGCACTGGCCTGCCGGAACCCGCAGTGCACGGGTCCCCGCAACGGCTCCGAGCTGGAGGATTACCTGTTCTCCACCCGGGGCCGGATCTGGTCGTACGCGGACGCCCGCTACAAACCGCCACCGCCCTATGTCTCGCCCGATCCGTTCGAGCCGTATGTCGTCGCGGCCGTGGAGCTCGAGGTCGAGCAGATGGTGATTCTCGGGCAGGTGGTCCGTGGCCTGACGGTGGACGACCTGGCGGTCGGCATGCCGGTCGAGCTGACCCTCGGCGTGCTGTACGAGGACGAGGAAGCGGAGCACACGGTGTGGATGTGGAGGCCGGTCGATGACCGAGACCAGTGATCGCGATATCGCAGTCCTCGGTGCGGGCATGCACCAGTGGGGCAAGTGGGGCCGCAATTTCGTCGAATACGGGCTGGTGGCGGCCCGCGCCGCGCTGGCCGACGCCGGCGTGGACCACCGCGACGTCGGCTACATCGCCGGCGCCGACACGATCCGCAACGGCTACCCCGGCTTCGTCTCCGGCGCGACCTTCGCCCAGGCGCTCGGCTGGACCGGAGCCCGGATCTCGAGCAGCTACGCCGCCTGCGCCTCCGGTGCCCAGGCCATCGCCAACGCGCGGGCCCAGATCCTGGCCGGGCTGTGCGATGTCGCGCTGGTGGTCGGCGCCGACACCACGCCGAAGGGGTTCTTCCAGCCGGTCGGCGGCGAGCGCCGCGACGATCCGGACTGGTTGCGTTTCCACCTGCTCGGCGCGACGAACCCCATCTATTTCGCGCTCTACGCCCGGCGGCGGATGGCGTTGCACGGCGCCACGCTCGACGATTTCGCCGCGGTCAAGGTCAAGAACGCCCGGCACGGCTTGAACAACCCGTACGCCCGCTATCGCAAGGAGGTGTCGGCCGAGGAGGTCGCCGCCTCGGCGATCGTCTCGGACCCGTTGCGGCTGCTCGACATCTGCGCCACCAGTGACGGCGGTGCCGCGCTGGTGCTGACTTCGATGGACTACGCGCGCCGCCACGGCGTCACCGACCCGGTCCGGATCAGCGCGCTGTCGACGGTCACGCCGACGTTCCCGAAGACGGTGCTCGATCTGCCCGATTTCGCGACGGACTCCGCCGTGGCCGTCGAGGTCCCGCCGCGCGAGTTCCGTTCCGCTGTCGCGTACGCGGCCTACGAGGAGGCCGGGCTCGGCCCGGACGACCTGTCCCTCGCCGAGGTCTACGACCTGTCCACCGCGCTGGAGCTGGACTGGTACGAGGACATCGGGCTCTGCGAGAAGGGCGGCGCGGAGAACCTGTTGCGCAGTGGCGCGACGACGCTGGGTGGCCGGGTGCCGGTGAACCCCAGTGGTGGGCTGGCCTGCTTCGGTGAGGCGATTCCCGCGCAGGCGATCGCTCAGGTCTGCGAGCTGACCTGGCAGTTGCGCGGCCAGGCCGAGGGCCGCCAGGTCGAGGACGCGCGCGCGGGCATCGCGGTGAATCAGGGCCTGTTCGGCCACGGTTCGGCGATCATCGCCACGCGCTGACCGGTCTTCCGGTCGACGGCACGGCTCCGGCACCGATCGCGATGATCGGTGCCGGAGCGCGGGCTCAGCCGAGGAAGGTGTTGATCGTCTTCTGCTCGGTGTAGGCATCGATCGCCGCGGCGCCCAGCTCGCGGCCCCAGCCGGACTGCTTGTAGCCGCCGAAGGGCAGCGCGGCGTCGAAGGCGTTGTGCGCGTTGATCCAGACCGTGCCCGCCTTGATCTGGCGGGCGGTGCGATGCGCCTTGGACACATCGGTGGTCCACACCGAGGCGGCCAGTCCGTACGGGGTGTCGTTGGCCGCCGCGGCCACGCCCTCCTCGGCGTTGAACGGGGTCGCCACCACGACCGGGCCGAAGATCTCCTCGCGGTACACGCTGAACGAGGCGTCGACATCGACGAACACCGTCGGTTCGACGAAATAGCCGCTCTCGCCGTGGCGGCGCCCGCCGGTCAGCGCCCTGGCCCCGGCGCGTACTCCGGCGTCGAGATAGCCGAGGACCCGGTCGAGCTGGGTCTGTGAGACCAGCGGGCCGACGTCGGTGGCCGGGTCGAGGCCCGAGCCGATCCGGCTCGCCGCGGCGGCCTCGGCGACGCCCTGGGTGAATTCGTCGAAGATCTTGTCCTCCACCAGGAGCCGGGTGCCGCTGGTGCAGGTCTGGCCCTGGTTGAACAGGAACCCCGACGCGGTGCCCGGAATCGCCAGATCCAGATCGGCGTCGGCGAAGACGACCTGCGGGCTCTTGCCGCCGAGCTCGAGGCTGACCTTCTTCAGATTGCCCTTGGCGGCGTCGACGATGAGCTTGCCCACCTCCGTGGAACCGGTGAAGGCGATCTTGTCGACATCGTCGTGGGCGGCCAGCGCCGCACCGGCGTCGCCGTAGCCGGTGACGACATTGAGCACGCCGTCGGGCAGACCGACCTCGGCGAGGATCTCGGCCAGCCGCAGGGCGGTGAGCGGGGTGTCCTCGGCGGGCTTGAGGACGACGGTGTTGCCGGTCGCCAGGGCGACGGGAATCTTGAACGCGGCCATCAGCAGCGGGAAGTTCCACGGGACGATCGCCCCGCACACGCCGATCGGTTCGCGCAGGGTGTACGCGTGCCACTGGGTACCGGGCGCCCAGGGCACCGAGATCGGGATGGTGCGGCCTTCGATCTTGGTGGCCCAGCCCGCGTAGTACTCGAAGAGCTCGGCGACCCAGGTGATGTCGACCGCCTGGGCGACCCCGGCGGACTTGCCGTTGTCCAGCGATTCCAGCTGGGCCAGCTCCTCGGCATGGGCATAGATCGCCTCACCGGCGCGGAACAGCAGCCGCTGGCGCTGGGCCGGTGTCCACAGCGACCACTCGCCCTCGAACGCGGCCCGCGCCGCGCGCACGGCGCGGTCGACATCGACGGCCTCGGCATGGGCGACCTCGGTCAGCACCTGTCCGGTGGCCGGGTCCCTGGTCTGGAAGGTGCGGCCCGAGGCCGCGTCGACCCACTGGCCCCCGATGAACAACTGCTTCGGGCGCGACAGCCAGTCGCGGACCTGCGGCAGCACCGGGGTGAGGGTGGTGGGTTCGAGTACTTCGGTCATGTCTTGCCTCCCTGTCAGGAGTGGTCGTGCACGAGCACGCCACGGATGTTCTGGCCGTTGAGCAGGTCGTCGTAGCCCTGGTTGACCTGGTCGAGGGTGTAGGTGCGGGTGATGAGCTCGTCGAGTTTCAGGTCGCCGCTCTGGTAGAGACCGAGGATCTTGGGGATGTCGACGGTCGGGTTGCAGTCGCCGAAGAGGCTGCCGCGCAATTCCTTCCGGAACAGCGTCATGATCGATCCGGGGAGCTGGATGTTGATCTCGTCGAGCTTGTTGAGCCCGGTCAGCACGACCTTGCCGCCCTTGCCGACGGCGTCGAAGCCGGCCCGCACGATCTCGGCGGTCAGCAGGTCCGGGATCAGGATCGCGGCGTCTGCGCCTTGGCCGCGGGTCAGGTCGTTGATCGTGGCGAGGGCGTCACCGGCGTCGGCGAAGGCGTGTGTGGCGCCGAGTTCGAGGGCCCGTTCGCGCTTGTTGTGCAGCGGATCGACCGCCACGACGTAGCGCGCGCCGGCGAAGCGGGCGCCCTGCACCGCGTTGATCCCGAGCCCGCCGATGCCGAAGACGACCACCACATCACCGGGTTTCACCTCGGCCGTGTTGACCGCCGAGCCCCACCCGCTGGGCACGCCGCAGCCGACCAGCACCGCCTTGTCCAGCGGCAGGTTCTCGTCGACCGTGACGCAGGAGTTCTGGTGGATCACCCCGTACTGGCTGAACGTGCCGAGCATGCACATCGCACCGTACTCACCGGCCGGTCCCCTCAGCGGGAAGCGACCGCCGGGCAGATAGCCCTCCAGGATCGTGGCGCCCATGTCGCAGATTGACTGCTGACCGTTGGAGCAGTAGCGACAGGTGCCGCAGTTCGGAATGAACGAGCACACCACGTGATCGCCGGGCTTGACCCGGGTCACGCCCGGCCCGACCTCTTCGATGATGCCCGCGCCCTCGTGCCCGAGCACCATCGGCAGCCGCGCTTCGAGGTCACCGTGCGCGATATGGACATCGGAATGGCACAGCCCGCCATAGAGATACCGGATGAGTACCTCTCCCTCGCGTGGCTTGTCGAGTTCGAGCTCTTCGATCTCGATCGGCTTGCCGGGTTGGTAGACGACCGCGGCCTTGGTTTTCATGGCGGGTTCTCCTGATCCTCGTCGATGCGCCCCGTCCGGAGTGACGGGAACCACATTCGCAACGGGGGGATCCCGCGACTGTTCAGAAATTGGACAATCGTGACCCCGGTCACGATTGCTACGGTGGACGCATGCACCCCGAGGTGAAGCGGGAACCGATCGCGGCGTCCTGGCATCGAGCGACGATGGCGGGTCTGGAGCCGGGCTCGGTGCTGGACACGATCAGCTATGTCGACATCGACGACGCCAGTCCGCTGATGGCCGCGGCCGCGGTCGTGCTCGACGACCTCGAGCATCGGCTCGACGGCACCGACTTCACCACGATCGTCGTCGACCGGGAGGGCCGCATCGCGCACCAGTGGTGCGGTAGCCGCGGCGCCCGCCAGGTCTTCGACGATCTCGGTGTCGATGTCGGCGCGTCGCTGCTGGAAGAGGTGGTCGGCACCACCGCACCGGGCGTCGCCCTGGAAACCCGCACCAGCATCGCCGTCAACGGCGACGAGCATTTCGCCGTTCCGCTGCGCCACATGAGCTGCTACGGGCACCCCATCTTCCACCCCACCACGCGCCGGATCGAGGGCGTGCTCGACCTGTCCACGGTCGCCCCGGAAGCCAGCCCGCTGCTGCTGCCCCTGGTCGCCCGCGCGGTCGCCGACATCGAGCAGCGGCTGCTCGACGGTTCCCGCGTCTCGGACAAGGAACTGCTCGCCGCGTTCCAGGCCGCGGGCACGCGCCGCCGCGCGGTGCTGGCGATCGGGCGTGACCTGCTCATGTCCAACCAGGCCGCCGCCGATCTGCTCGGCGCCACCGACGTCGCGCTGCTGCGCATGATGGCCCCGGATGTGCGCCGCGGTTCCGTCTTCGATCTGACGCTGGAGTCCGGGCTGGCGGTGCGGGTCGAAGCGACCCGCGTCGGCGGACCGGCCGGGGGCACCCTGCTCAATGTCGAACCGCGGGAACGGGCGAGCGTCGCCTACTCTCGCCGAGCGCTCGACCCCGGCGATCCGCTGCTGGTCGCGGGCCCGCCGGGTTCCGGGCGCTCGCGCGCCGCGCGCGAACACGCCACCGAACAACCGGTCACCATCCTGACCGCCGCCAATGCCCTGCTCGACGGCAGCGACGTCTTCGCCCGCGACTTCGCCGCGCTGGTCCGCACCCGGCAGGGCACGGTCTGCATCGACGGCCTCGACCTGCTGCCCGACGATCTGATCGACCTCGTGGCCACCCATGTCGCCGACCGGCAGGTACCGCGCGTCGTGCTGGTAACCGGAGCGGTGGACACGCTCACCGGCCGCGCCGCCGCGCTGGCCGCGGAATGCACCGACCGCGTCGAACTCGGCCCGCTGCGCAACCGGCGCGGCGAGATCCCGGCGCTGGTCGCGGCGATGCTGCGCGAAGCGGGCGCGGACAGCTCGCTGTACTTCACGCCCGGCGCGCTCTCGGCGCTGTCGGCCCACCACTGGCCCGGCAATCTGCGCGAACTCCGCGCGGTCGTCACCGAGGTCGTCCGGCACCGGCGCACCGGCGCGGTCGTCCTCGCCGACCTCCCCGAGGCCTATCGCACCCAGCAGCCGCTGCGGCCGCTGATGCCGATCGACCGCGCCGAGCGCGACGTCATCGTCGAGGCGCTGCGCAAGTTCGACGGCAACAAGGTCAAAACGGCTCAGGCCCTGGGTATTTCCCGCACCACGCTCTATGCGAAGATGCGCGCCCTGCGGATCACCGTCTACTGACCACTACGTCACCACGAAGTCGGCCATCATCGCCATGTCCTCGTGTTCGAGGTTGTGGCAGTGCAGCATGAACGGGCCGGGGTAGTCGGTGAAACGGACCGCCACCTCGACGGCTTCGGCGGGGCGGACGTCGACGGTGTCCTTCCATCCCGCGTCGAAGGGCCCGGGCGGGCGATTGTTCCGGGAGACGACCTGGAACGGATCGAGGTGCACATGAACCGGGTGGTGGAAATCGGTGATGAAGCGCCAGATCTCGACGGTGCCCAGACGTGGGTTCGCCAGCGCACGACCGGGTTCGTAGGGCGCGCCGTTGATCGACCAGCCGCCCGGGCCCAGCTGGAACAGGAACGTGCGTTCGGCGACGGCGGTGGCGGGATCCAGGCGCTCCACGGGCGCGAGCCGATCGGGGACAGCGGTGTCGTCGCGTCGCGGCGGACCCGTGACGTCGAAACGCAGGACCTCGGCGGCCGGTCCGGCGCCGAGGGCGTTGCGTAGCCGGACCGAGGTGCCGGGCGGGTAGGCGGCGAAATCGATGATCACGTCGAATCGTTCGGCCGGGGAGATGTCGATGTGGTCGTGCCGGAGCGGCCGGTCCAGCAGGCCACCGTCGCTGCCGATCTGCACGAAACCACCTCCCGGACGGGAGGATTCGAGGGTCAGTCGGTAGCGGCGGGCGTTGGAGGCATTGAGCAACCGGAACCGGTAGCGCACCGGCGACACCTCGAGCCGGGGCCACGGCGCGCCGTTGACCAGCACCACGTCGCCGAGGACCCCGTTCATGTATCGATCGGTGACTCCGGGCGTGCGCAGCTCCGGATCGACCAGCGGATAGGAGAACGAGCCGTCGGCGGCGAAGGATCGGTCGCTGATGAGCAGGGGGATGTCCCGGTCGCCGCGGGGGAGCGGCAGCGCGTCCTCGACCTCGTCGCCGATCAGGTGGAACCCGGCCAGCCCGCGCCAGACCGCCGGGCCGGTGAAGCTGTGCCGGTGGTCGTGGTACCAGAGCGACGCGGCACGTTGACGATTCGGATACCGGTAGGTGCGTTCGCCGTGGACGAGCGCGCCGGTCGTCGTGGCGACACCGTGACCGTTGTTCGGCGGGGGCGCGGTGCTCGTGCCGACCGGCAGGACCAGATCCATCGGGTAGCCGTCGCTGTCGGCGGGGGTGTGCCCGCCGTGCAGGTGCACCACCGTCGGATGGGGAAGTTCGTTGCGATGGCGCACCGAGGTCGCCCGGCCGGACCTCGCCCGGATGGTCGGCCCGGGAAAGCTGCCGTGGTAGGTCCACGCCTCGGTGCGCAGCCCCGGCAGGATGTCGAGATGCGCTGTGCGCTGGGTGATCTCGTAGTAGTCGGTGGACAGATCGGACCGGACGGGCGTCAGCTCCGGTGGCATCGGCAGCCGCGCCTGGAACGGTCGCGGCAGCGGCGCGGCGCTGGGCAGCAGCCGACCCGGCTCACCGGGTCGCACGATGCTCGGTACCGCCGCCCAGCCCGCGCCGCCGAGCGCGACGGCCGCTCCCACACCGGCTCCGGCGCGCAGGAATCCGCGTCTGCCGATGCTCATCGCCGCCACCGCCACGCCCAGCTCACCAGCAGCGCCGTGCCGATGGCCAACCCGACCGCGAGCGGAATATGCACCGCCAGCACACGTTCCTCGCCGAGCGGGATCAGCGCCGCCGCGATGGACAACTGGAGCACCGCGGTCCGCGCGGGCCACGCGGGCCCGCCGCCCTTGCGCCACAGCAGAATCGCGCAGCCGAGCTGACCGAGAAACACCAGCGCCACGATGCCGCCGTTGCGGCTGTGCATCGCCAATGCCTCGAAGTGCCCAGCGAGGAAACCGCCCGCCAAGGCGGCCTGCGCGAACACCAGGACCGCCGCCGTCGTCACCGTCGCCCGGAACAGCGGCAGCGGCCACCGGGCGACGACCGCCGCGGTCATCGGCGGACCTGGCGCACGCCGCGTCGCCACACCTCGGCGATCGCGGATGTGGCGGTGATATCGGTGGTCCGATCGCCTTCCACGAGAACAAGATCCGCGCGCAGGCCCGATGCGACACGTCCTCGATCGGACAGCCCGAAGCGATCGGCGGTCCTGCTGGTCGCGGCCGTGAGCACGTCCAGCGGACTCAGCCCCGCTGCGGTCAGCAGCTCCAGCTCCCGATGCAGGCCACTGCCGTGGGCGGGCACGTACGGGGTCGCGTCGGTGCCCGCGAGCAGAGGCGCGCCGGCCCGATGCAGCGCCCGGGTCACCCGCATCGCGTCGTCGAACGAGCCGGGCACCGCGCAGTCGGCGGTGCGCTCGCGCTGCCCGGTGATGGCTTCGAAGTACACCAGGGTGCTCACCACGAACACGTCCTGCGCGGCGATCCGGTCGGCCAGGTCATCGGTGCCGCCGGTGACATCGGTCCACACGTGGGCGAGCCCGTCGACACCTGCCTCGAGCGCGATCAGCACTTCGGACTCGGTGATCGCGTGCGCGATGACCTGCAATCCGGCGTCATGGGCGTGGGCGGTCAGTGCTCGCGCGGTCTGCTCGGACAGCACCGGCAGGCTCGTGCTGTGCACGCTGCCGTCGTCGATGACGATCTTGAGGTAGTCGGCGCCCTCCGCCAGCCTGGCCCGCACGAAATCGGCCGCCTGCTCGGGGCCGGCGATGGTGTCGAACGGTGCGAGGCCGAGCGCGGCGATCTCCGGTGCGGCCAGCAGCTGACTCGGATGGCCGCCCGGCGCCGTGGCCAGGGTGCCCGCGCTGCGGAGATCGGCGACATCGTCACGTCGCCGTGCGGCCGCCCGCTGCGCGGTCAGCACGTCGGGGAGACAGAACATGTCGAGCTCGGTGGTGACACCGAACGCGAGCGCTCGGGCCAGGTCGCCGTCGAAGACGTGGGTGTGGGCATCGATGAGACCCGGCAACAGGGTGCGGCCGGACCCGTCGATCTCCACCTCGGCGGACGCGTCGTCGGTGGCGACGATCCGGTCGTCGTCGAGCAGCACCGTCGTTCGATCGATGCGCCGCTCGCCGTCGAAGACACGGACATTGCTGATGCGGGTTCGCATGGGAGCTCCTGGTCGGGGATGGTGGAAGAGATTTCGCCGACGAGGAGTGCGCGTTGCGGGCAGAACGTGACGCCGATGGGGTGATCCTGTGGGGTGGATCACAGATTCCGGCGCGCTTGTCACACTCGGCGGTGCCGCGCACCTCTTCGTAGAACGACCATCCCGCCGGACCGGAGGACCGCCATGACCGATGCCGTCGATACCGCCACCGAGACCTTCCTCGGCTACCGCGAACTGCTGTTCTCGGTGGTCTACAACATGCTCGGCAGCGTCGCCGACACCGAGGACGTCCTGCAGGAGGCGTGGCTGGCGTGGCAGGCCCGCGTTCGCGGTGGCGAGCCGATCGACAATGTCCGCGCCTATCTCACCCGGATCGCGGTGAACCAGGCGCTGGCCCGGCGGTCCGCGCTGGCCCGGCGCCGCGAAGACTATGTGGGGCAATGGCTTCCGGAGCCGCTGCTCGACGCCGACACCGCCGTGGGCGACGGCGCGGCGAGCGTGGTGCGCGCCGAATCGTCGTCGATGGCGATGCTGGTGGTCCTGGAGTCGCTGACGCCGCTCGAGCGGGCGGTGTTCGTGCTCAACGAGGTCTTCGCCTATCCGCACACCGAGATCGCCGACATGGTCGACCGCTCACCCGCCGCCGTCCGCCAGATCGCCCATCGCGCCCGGGTCCACGTCCAGGCGCGCAGGCCACGCACCCAGGTGGACCCGCGGATCCGCCGGGAGGTGACCGAGCGTTTCGTCGACGCCGCGATGGGCGGTGACCTCGAGAAACTCCTGGCGGTCCTGGCCCCGGAGGTCACCCTCTGGACCGACGGCGGCGGCAGCGGACCCGCCACCTCCTTGCAGCCGGTCCACGGGCGAACCGCCGTCGCCGAGGTGTTCCTCGCCGTCGCCGCCGGTGGCCTCGACGGCTACCGGGTGGGCTGGCGCACGGTCAGCGGTGATCCGTGCGCGGTGATCTTCGACGGTGCCGCGCCGCTCGCGGTCGTCGTCCTCGACGTCGCCCCCGACGACACCGTCCTCGGGATCTACTCGGTCACCAACCCCGCCAAGCTGACCCGGGTGCACGATCCGAATCCGGCGCACTGATCGCCGGGCCGAGCCCGCTCATCCCGTAGTCGGGAGTCGTCGATAACGCCGGTGTGCTGGATGGCGATCTTGAACCGCTGTTCGTCTCGCACCGAAGGAGATTCGTGACTCAGCCTCCGATACCACCGCAGTATCCGTCCGCGCCCTACCCGGCCTATCCACCGCAGCCGCCGCGCCGCACCAACACGACCCTGTGGGTGGTGCTCGCGGTGCTGGGGGTCCTGCTCCTGGTCTGTGGCGGGTGCGCCACCTCGGTGTTGCTCGCCGCGGGCGACGTCTCCGACGTCGGCCGGTCGACGGTGAGCACTCCGCCCGCAGGCGGACCCGCCGAGCCGCCACCGGCGTCGGGCGCACCCCGCTCCAGCGCGCCGCGCACGGCGCCCTCGACACCGAACGCGTTGAGCAACAGCAAGATCCCGGAGAAGCAGGACGAGTTCATCGCGACCCTGGATCGTGAAGGGATCTACTACTCGTCCCGCCAGGCCGCGCTCGACATGGGGGTGGCGATCTGCGAGGAACGGGCCGCGGGCGCGACCGATGTCGAGATGGCCACCGCGCTCACCGAGAAGGGGTATTCCAGCCGGGACGCCGCCTATCTCGTCGTCGCGGCGCAGATGCAGTTCTGTCCCGAATACGCCTGACGCGGCCGTGCCGGTCCCCGGGGGAGGTGACCGGCACGCGCCGTCAGGCGATCTCGCCGATATCGCCGATGACGCTGCGCAACTGGGCGCGCCCGTCGGTGAGGTTGTAGGTCACACAGGCGATGGCCAGCGCGCCGGCCTCGACGCGCTCGGAGATCGTCGACGACCGCTGCATGAGCAGGCGCGCGGTCTCCTCGACGTGGCGGGCTTCCAGCTCGTCGACGTTGGTCAGGCCCTCCCGGCGCCCGAGCAGGATCGACGGCGTGACACGCTCGACGACGCTGCGGATGAACCCACCGGGCACCGTCCCGTTGTCGAGGGCGTCGATGGTGGCGGCGACCGCGCCGCAGGAGTCGTGGCCGAGGACGACGATCAGCGGCACCTGCAGCACGCCGACGCCGTACTCGATCGAACCGAGCACCGAGCTGTCCACCACGTGACCGGCGGTGCGCACGACGAACATGTCCCCGAGCCCGCGGTCGAAGATGATCTCGGCGGCGACCCGGGAGTCACCACATCCGAACAGGATCGCCGAGGGCTGCTGGCCACCGGCCAGCTTGGCGCGATCGGCGGCACCCTGGCTGGGATGCTGCAGGGTATCGGTGACGAAACGGTCGTTTCCATCACGCAGGGACTTCCACGCGGCTACAGGATTCGAATGGGGCATAACACCCATACTGCACGAATCGCGGCCCGCGGGGGGATGAGCCCCCGCCCACCTCGGCGCCCGCCGCGAGTCCGGATCCGGATTCCGACCCGAGCCATCCGGCCGGGTGGGCTGGCCGAACTCCGTTGCATCCACTCCAGCGCGGCAGCTCGCCGCCCTCCCGGAAGCGACGGAAACCACCATGCGATCCCTGCGCAGCACACTCCTGGCGGCAGCACTCCTCGGCTCGGTGCTGGGCGCCGCCGCCTGTTCCGACGACGATTCGACCACCTCGTCGGCGACCTCGTCCGCACCGATGACCACCACCTCCGCCGCGACCGGCGCCGACGCGTCGGGCCTGGTCGGCCCCGGCTGCGCCGAGTACGCCGCCCAGGTCCCCACCGGCCCTGGCTCGGTGAGCGGCATGGCCCAGGACCCGGTGGCCGTCGCCGCGTCCAACAACCCGATGCTCACCACCCTCGTCGCGGCGGTGTCGGGGAAGCTCAACCCGCAGGTCAACCTGGTCGACACCCTCAACGGCGGCCAGTTCACCGTCTTCGCGCCCGTCGACTCCGCGTTCGCGAAGGTCGATCCGGCCACCGTCGAAGCGCTGAAGACCGATTCGGCCACGCTCACCCAGATCCTGACCTACCACGTGGTGCCGGGTCAGCTGTCGCCGTCGCAGGTCACGGGCACCCACAAGACCGTCGAGGGCGCCGACGTCACGGTGACCGGTTCCGGTGACAACCTGCAGGTCGACGGCGCGTCCGTGATCTGCGGCGGCGTGCGCACGGCGAACGCGACGGTCTACCTGATCGACAGCGTGCTCCTGCCACCCGCGGCGTGAGGTCGACGATGGTCACGCCGCCGAGGGCCGTAGAGTCACGAGAGAAAGTCTTCGGTGGCGCCCATCCGTACCGCGGGGCTGGCCGAAGTCCCTCTCATGCTGACGCACGCAGGGACCACACGATGACGAACCGTCCGGGCTCCTCGCCGATCCGGCTGCGCGTGGTCGCCGATCCGGCGCCCGCCTGCCCGGCGCCGACCCGGACCGACCACGCGGTGCAAGCGCGCCTGGTGACGCTGCTCGGCGAGATCGCGTCCGGGGACCGGACGGCCTTCGCCGAGTTCTATCGGGCCACCAGCCCGCGGGTGTTCGGGCTCGCGCTGCGGGTGGTGCGCAACCACGGCGCCGCCGAGGACATCGCGCAGGAGGTGTTCCTGCAGGCCTGGTCGCTGGCGGGCGAGTACGACGCGGGCAAGGCCAGCCCGATCGGCTGGTTGATGATGCTGACACACCGCCGCGCGGTCGACCGGGTCCGCGCCGAACAGTCCGCGACCAGCCGTGACCTGGTGTTCGGGCACACCCACCTCGGCCGTGACCACGACATCGTGGCCGAGGAGGTGACCCAGCGGCTCGACGAGCAGTCGGTCCAGGACTGTCTCGCGACGATGACCGACCTGCAGCGTGAGGCGGTGGCGCTGGCCTACTACAGCGGGCGCACCTACGCCGAGGTCTCCGAGACCCTGGACGTGCCGTTGCCGACGGTGAAGAGCCGGATCAGGGACGGCTTGAAACGACTCGAAAACTGTTTGACCGGAGGGAATTCCCGATGAGCGAGACAGATCGGCGGACCCCTCGGCCGTGGCTCGACGACCCCTATCCCTACGCCCTCGACGCGCTCGATCCCCGCCAGCGGCGCGCCGTCGACGACGAACTCGCCGCGGCGGATCCCGAGCGCGCGGCGGCGTTCCTCGACGCCGTGCACCGCATCCGGGAGACCATGGCCGCGTTGACCGTGTCCGACTCGGTGCCGCCGCCCGCCCGGCTGGAATCCGCGCTGCTGCGGGCACTGGACCAGCTCGATCCGCAGGTGCGTCCGCTCGCCCGGCGGGACCCGCTCGGCAATCGCCGGCGGTGGCGCCGGCTGGCCGTCGCCGCGGCCGCGGTCGTGGCGGTCGGTGTCGGCGCCGGGGTGGCGGTCGTGCTCGACCGCGCGAACGTCGGCACCGGCGCGATCACCGCGCAGCAGGTTCTCGACGAGCCCGACAGCCGGGAGTCGTCGGTCGCGATCACCGGCGGCGGCGAGATGACGGTGCATCAATCCACGGCACTGGGCGCCGCGGCGGTGTCGTTCCACGACATGCCCGCACTGCCCGCCGACCGCGCCTACCAGCTGTGGCGGGTGCCCGCGGGCGGCGCGCCCCGCTCGGTAGCGGTCATGGACGGGCCCGCCGCCGTGGTGACCGCCGTCGACACCGCCGACACCCTCGCGGTGACGGTCGAACCCGCCGGTGGATCGGCGGGTCCGACCACCCCGGCGATCGTCAGCATGACCGTCGGCTGACCCGCACACGGCGGGCCACGCCGGCACTCGACCCCTCAGGAGTGACAGCATGGTCCGCCGTTTCGCGCTCTCCCCACGGCCACCGGGGCGCATCGTCGCCGCGTCGGCGGCGACGGCCGCCGCCGCGATGGTGATCGGGGTCGGGCATCTCGTCGCGGTGTTCGTCGATCCGGCCGCCTCCCCGTTCTTCGTCCTCGGGGACACCGTCGTCGACCACACACCAAAGTGGTTGAAAGACAGCGCTATCCGCTGGTTCGGCACGAACGACAAACTGGCGCTGGCGATCACGATGGTCGTGGTGATGGCGGCCGCCGCCGCGCTGATCGGGCTGCTCGCCCGTCGCAGCCCGGTGGCCGGTGCCGCGGTCCTGGGGGCGCTGGGGGTGGCTGTCGCCGTGCTCGCGGTGCGCAGGCCGGGCGCGGGCCCGGACTTCGCGCTGCCCGCGCTGGCGGGAACCGGCGCGGGAATCGCCGCGCTCTGCGTGCTGTTCGTCGTTCCGGCCGCTCGGCGGCCCGGGGACGGGCTCACCCGGCGGGGCTTCCTGCTGGCCGTCGCCGGGGTGACCGCCGGGGCGATCGCGGCGGGTGCCGCCGGTCGGGTCGTCGGTGCCCGGCTGCGCGATATCGGTGCCGACCGCGCGGCTTTCGTGCCACCGCGCGTCGCCGATCCGGCACCGCCGGTCCTGCCCGAGATGGACCTTCCGGTGCCCGGTCTGACCCGGTTCGTCACGCCGACCGCGGAGTTCTATCGCATCGATACGGCGTTGCAGCTGCCGTCACTGACCCGCGCGCAGTGGCGGCTGCGCGTCCACGGGATGGTGGACCGGGAGATCGTGCTGGACTTCGACACCCTGAGCGCTCGCCGCGCCGTCGAGTCCCTGATCACGCTGACCTGTGTGTCGAACGAAGTCGGCGGCACGCTCGCCGGTACCGCCACCTGGACGGGCTATCGCCTCGCCGACCTCCTGGCGGAGGCGGGGCCCGCGCCCGGCGCCGACATGATCCTGTCGCGCAGCGTGGACGGTTTCACCGCCGGAACCCCGCTGGCCGCGGTCCTCGGCAACCCGGACGCCCTGCTGGCGGTGGCCATGAACGGCGCGGCGCTGCCCGTCGCGCACGGCTATCCGGTGCGGATGATCGTGCCCGGTCTCTACGGTTACGTCTCGGCCACCAAATGGGTCGTCGACCTGGAACTCACCCGGTTCGACCTGGCTCGCGCGTATTGGACCGAGCGCGGCTGGTCGGAACGCGCTCCCATCAAGACCGCGTCGCGGATCGATGTCCCCGCCGCGTTCGCGACTCTCGCCGCCGGGCCGGTGACGGTGGCCGGAGTCGCCTGGGCGCAGGGACGCGGGATCACCGCCGTCGACGTGCAGGTGGACGACGGGCCGTGGCAGCCCGCCACCCTCGCCACGGCCTACTCCCTCGACACCTGGCGCCAGTGGACCTGGACATGGGCGGCCACGCCGGGAACCCACACGCTGCGGGTCCGCGCCGTCGACGGCGCCGGCGTCGTCCAGACCGAGGCCCGCACCACCCCGTTCCCCGACGGCGCCACCGGCAGGCACACCCGGGTGGTGACCGTGCGCTGAGCACGCGAGTCCACGATCTCCACCCATCTCCCGACGGGCGCGGCGCGAACTCCCTCCGCACCGCGGGCACAAACGGTCCGAGGTACGTCGTCGGACCACGGACCCATCAGGAGGAACTGTGAACAGTGAGCTGGGCGAAGTAGTCGTAGCAAGCACCGTCCGCGACGGCGACAACGAGATCGGCGTGGAGATCGCCGATCCGCGGCAGGACACCATGACGCAGGACTGGCACTGCACCTATCGCGTCGCGGGCACGCGCACCCATCGCGTCCGGGGCCCGGACCGGTTGGCGGCCGTCTACGCGGCGCTGATCGATATCCCCGGTGCGACAGCCCGATTCGGCTCCACCGACCTCGTGGCCGACCCGCATCGGCGGCGTGACCCCGTGGCAGGCCGCCCGCGCGGCACCTCAGGGGCGACCGCCCGCGAGTTCGGTCCGCCGCTGGGGGCGCGTGCCGTCGACACCGCCACCGGACCGGTGGTGATCGTGCTCGGTCGCCCCCGCCGGGACCCGTCCAGCCCGCACACCTGCCTGTGCCCGTTCCGCATCGACGATCGCACCGAGGTCTTCGGACAGGGATTCGACGACCTGCACGCCGTGCTGGCGGCGATCCGTGGGGCGAGCGCCATCCTGGGCATTCCGCGTGACTGGCCCGCGGGCGCGCAGGCCCGGACGACCCGGAGCGGATGAAGCGCGGCAGCGGGCTGCGGGATCACCCCGTCTCCTGTTCCCAGAGCCGTCGGGTCGGGGGCATGGCGGCCTCGCCCCTCGCTTCCGGGACGACGCCGAGGACCTGGTGGATGCCGAGTCCGCCGTCCTCGAAGCCCAGCGCGGAGGCGGCCATATAGAGCCGCCAGACGCGTGCTCGTCCCTCGCCGACGAGGGAAACCGCCTGCTCCCAATCATTTTCGAGATTCGCGACCCACTGGCGCAGGGTGCGCGCGTAATGCTCGCGCAAGGACTCGACGTCGCGAACCTCGAATCCGGCGCGCTCCATGGCCAGGACGACCTCGCCCACGTCGAGGAGTTCGCCGTCCGGGAAGACATAGCGCCCGATGAAGGAGCGGTTCCGCATGGTGGAGCCGCCCGGCGAGGAGATGGCGTGGTTGAGCAGCCGCCCGCGCGGGTGCAGCAGGGCGCGCAGGGTGTCGAAATACTCGGCGGCGCGCCGGGAGCCGACGTGTTCGAACATGCCGATCGAGGAGATGGCATCGAATTCCTCGCCGCGCAGGTCCCGGTAGTCGGCGAGCCGGATCTCGACACTGCCGGACAGCCCCGCCTCGGCGACTCGGCTGCGAGCGAGGTCGACCTGAGCGCCGCTGATCGTGACGCCGACGACCCGCGCCCCGTAGGTGGCGGCCGCGTGCATCGCCATCGATCCCCACCCGCATCCCACGTCGAGCAGGCGCATCCCCGGCTGCTCGGCCAATCCCAGCTTCCGGCAGACCAGGTCGTGTTTGGCGCGCTGGGCCTGCGCCAGCGAGCCGTCCTCGCCCGGGACGAACCGCGCGCAGGAGTAGGTCATGCTCGGGCCGAGCACCAGCCGGTAGAAGTCGTTGCCGACGTCGTAGTGATGGCTGATCGCCGCCGCGTCGCGCCGTCTGGTGTGCAACGCGCCGCGCCGCGGCCGCGCTTCCTCCGGCGGCGGGGGCGGGCGGCGGCCGAGCGCGCCGAGCCGTCGCGTCGCGCCGATCGCCTGCCAGGCCGCGCCGACGCCGAGGCGGGCGTCGTTCGGTGCGGTGGACTGGAGGGCGCGCAACATCGTGAAGATGTCGCCGTCGAGATCCACTGTGCCGGAGACGAAAGCGCGCGCCAGGCCGAGTTCGCCGGGCGCCCAGATCAGGTGCCGCAGCGCCGCCGCGGAGCGCACGCGCAGGGTGCCGGGGCTCACGCCGTCGGGCTGGATCGTGCTGCCGTCCCAGAATGCGAGTCCCACCGCGGGGCGTGGCCCCAGGGTGGCGTGCAGCAGGGGTTCGAACGCGGCGGCGACCGTGGTCTGGTTACCCATGCGACCACTATGGCCCGCGCCGCGCCGCGGGGACGGCAGCGACGCGGGCGGCGGTCAGTCCCGGCGCCGCTGTACCGGTGGTGGGGCCCACGTCCCGTCGAGGGCTTCGGCGCGCGGTGCGTAGAGGCGCATGGTGATGCCCAGTGGCCCGCTCGGCGCGGGCAGCCAGTTCGCTTCCCGGTCGGGTCCCGGGTTCTTCCGGGAGACGTGGATGTCGAGTGAGCCATCCGGGTTGTACTGCAAGGGATCTCGGTCGCCGATGGCGAAGCGATCGAGTTCGTTGGGGATCTGGAACCCTTCGGCGTTGTACATGGTGATCGACCAGAACGCCGCCGCGGGCGGCAGTTTCCCCGCGTCGAAGTGGATCAGGTAGTCGTTGTCGCCGACGAGCGGATCGCCGTCGGCGTCGGCGGCCAGCAGTGGATAGATCGCGTCTTCGGGCGGGTTGGCGCCCAGGCCCGCCAGCGTGATGGCGGACCGGGTGAAGTAGTTGTTGCCGTAGACGCCGATCGTGCCCAGCACACTGACCCACCCGTTGACCGGCTGGGCGAGTTCCATCGGCGCCGCCAGCACCGCGGCGCGCGCCGCGGTGACGCCCGCATCGATCGCGGCGCGGTCCGCGGCGGAGAAACGGGACGCGTCGAAGTCCCGGCCGGGCACGATGCCCAGCAGCGCGATGCGCGCGAGCTGGGAGAAATCGGTGCTGTGCGGCGGGTCGACCCGCAATGCCGTGGCGGCCCGCTCGAAGAACTCCGTGGCCGACATCGCGTTGACCTGCCGCAGCGGCTCGATCTCGGTGACCAGGGCGGGGTCCGGCTGAAACGGTGCCGGGTCGCCCAGTTCGGTGATCCGCAGTCCGTCCTGGAACTCGTGCACCGCCGCGTAGTCGGCGGGCCCGTTGGTCTGGGTGCGACCGATCATCCAGGCGTGCGGGGTCGGGGAGTGGATCACCGGGACACCGGCGGGCAGTTCACCGCCGTACCCGGGCCCCACGACGACGAAGTCCTGTTCGGCGGTGCCGGTGGTCCGCTTGCCCGGGTTGGCGAAGACATCGGTCCAGGCGTCCAGGATCGGGAGCATGTAGAACCGGTCGCCGCTGTCGGGAACGTGGACGCGGACCGGGCCGCGGGTCAGATCCAGCCAGGCCGAGGAGTACAGCGTGTCGAAATTCGGCCGCACGACCGCGCGAAAATCGACATCCGGGAAGGAGCGCATGTGATGGAACCGGTTCGGCGGTCCGAAACCCGGGGTGGAGTCCGCCGGGGCGTTCGTCTGCTGCTGACGGGTGACATCCATCGTCACCAGCGAGTACAGGTAGACATACGCTTCGTAGCTCAGTGTTTGCAGATCACTGGACAACACGCTCATGACGCCTCCATCGTGGATTGCGATCCAGCCGGGACGAGCCTCTTTTCGAACGTAACAGGGGGAGTCACGACCCCATCACAGGGCGTTTGCCGGATCGCGGGACGTCACGCCGGGGTGAGCACGCAGAACTCGTTGCCCTCCGGATCGGCCAGGACCGTCCACGGCACGTCACCCTGGCCGATGTCGAGGTCGGTGGCGCCCAGCGTGCGCAGGCGGTCCACCTCCGCGGTGTGGTCGTCGCCGGGATAGGGCCGCAGGTCGAGGTGGAGCCGGTTGCGGACGGTCTTCGGCTCCGGCTTGCGGAGGAACTCCAGGTAGGGACCGATACCCGCGGCGGACCGCAGCGTCGCGAAGTCGTCGGACACCTCGTGCACAGTCCAGTCCATCGCCGCGCCCCAGAATCGGGCCATGGCCCGCGGATCGCCGCAGTCGACGACCACCGCGGCGATCGGCCCGGTGTCGCGGTACACCGGCCGAGGCTCGAGCACACAGAATTCGTTGCCCTCCGGGTCGGCGAGAACCGTCCAGGGCACGTCGCCCTGGCCCACGTCCGCGGGCGTCGCACCGAGCGCGCGCAGCCGCGCGACCAGCTCCGCCTGTTCGGTGCCGGAGCCGGTGGCGAGGTCGATGTGTACGCGGTTCTGCGTCGTCTTGGGTGCCGGATCGATCACGATGTCGAGACAGACCGCGGCGGGATCGGGATAGACGAAGCCGACGGGCTCGAGATTGGCCACCCCGGGCGCCTCGCTGTCCATCCGCCAGCAGAGCGCCGCCGCCCAGAATCCGCCGAGCGCGACGTCATCGCGAGCCTTCAGATGGATCTGGACCAGCCGCGTCGCCATGGGACCCGAGTCTAGGGTCGGCGCCACGCCGCGGCTATTCGTGTCGCCGCGATGCCGGAGCGGTGGCGCGCTCGCCGAGCGCGTACTCGACCGCGGCGTCGAAGGTCATCGCCGCGCCCCGGCGCAGGCTCGTCTCGAATACCCGCGAGCTCAGCGCGTCCCGGCAGGCGAGCTCGCATTCCGTGCGGTGGCGCAGGAGCGCGGGGAAGACGAACGGGGAGCTGCCGGTGACACCGGCCAGCGAGTCCGCCGCTCCCATCAGCACTGTCGCGCGCCGGTGCCGGTCGCGCTCGGCGGTGATCCACGCCAGCTCTTCCACGCAGGCGGCGGCGACCAAGGGGTCCGGCACCTGCCGGGCCGCTCGAATCCCCTTCTCCAACAGGTCAACCGCGCGGTAGGTCGCCGCTGCGCGCCAGGCGACATACCCCGCTGCCGCCAATGCCCACGAGCGGAGCATCGTTTCGCCCGCGGCCTCGGTGGTGGTGAGCACCTGGTCGAAGCAGTCGGTCGCCCTGGCCGCGTCACCGAGCAGGACACACGACCATCCCAGCGAGATCAGCACGTCCAATCGCATGCTGAGTTCGCCCAGTGCGGTGTAGATCTCGAGGGCGTCGGTCAGGAGTCCGGCGGCGCGCGCCGGATCGGCGTCGGCGGTCATGAGCACGGCGGTGCCCTCGGCCTGCGCGTGCAAGGCGCCGACCAGCGGGTCGGTGGACTGCTCGGCCAGCTGCCGGAGCTGGGCGAGTCTGTGGGTGGCTTCGGTGAAGTCGCGCTGCAACACCGCCATCGCCACGGCGGCGTGCAGCGCCTTGGCCTGTTCGATGAGCGGCGCACCGGTCGACGGGGTGGTCAGCGCCCGGGCATACCAGCGGCGGCCTTCGCTGAGGCGTCCCCGCATCATCCAGAAGGGATACAGGGCGTTGGACATCCGCACCGCGGTCTCGTCCGCCTCGGCGACGGCGGATTCCAGCGCGGTGCGCACATTGGGCAGTTCGCGCTCGAGCCGGGCGACCCACGTGAGCTGGTGCGGGCCGATCCACTCCGTCTCCGCGCGCAGCACCAGGTCGAGAGCCCACTCACGGTGTCGCCGTGACCATTCCACGTATTCACCGTCGTCCTGGGCCCGCTGCCTGCCGTACTCCCCGACGGTCTCCAGCATCCGGAACCGAACCGTGTCACCGAGGTCTTCGCGGATCACGATCGACTTGTCGACCAACCCGGAAACCGCGTCGAGCATGTCCGCGGCGGCCGGATCGTCGCCACAGAGCCGGGCCGCGGCGTCGAGCTCGAAGCCACCGGCGAACACCGACAACCGGCGCCACCAGCGCTGCTCGTCCGGCGTACACAGGTCGTAGCTCCAGCCGATGCACCAGCGCAGGGTCTGCTGCCGCAGCGGGGCACCACGGCGGCCGCGCGTCAACAGGCCGTAGCGATCGTCGAGCCGGGACAGGATCTGCTCCGGCGACAGTGTCCGGAGCCGGGCCGCGGCGAGTTCGATCGCCAGCGGGAGCCCGTCGAGGCGGGCGCAGATCCGGGTCACGCAGGCCCGGTTGCCCTCGGCGATGCCGAATCCGGGCACCGCCGCGGCGGCTCGTTCGGCGAACAACGCCAGGGCGCTGTCCCCGGCGGTGCTCGGCGTCGGCGCGAGTGCCGGGTCGGGAATCGTGAGTGGTGGCACCGCGAGCACCGCTTCGCCGCCGATGTCGAGCGCTTCGCGGCTGGTCGCCAGGATCCGCAGGTGCGGGCAGGCGCCGAGCAGGGTTTCGGTCAGCGACGTGACGGCGTCGATCACCTGCTCGCAGTTGTCCAGCACCAGCAGCAGACGACGGGCGGACAGATAGCCCGCCAGCACGTCGACGGTCGGTCCGGCCCCTCGGCCCCGCAGTCCGAGGGCGCCGGCGACCACGTCGACCAGCAGGGCCGGATCGCGCACCTCACCCAGCTCCACCAGCCACACGCCGTCGGCGAAATCTCCCATCACCTCATGCGCGACATGGAGGGCGAGCCGTGACTTCCCGACTCCGCCGATCCCGGTGAGCGTCACCAGCGACGACCGCGCCAGCAACTGCGTGACCTCGGCCAGCTCGGTCCGGCGACCGACGAAACTGGTCAGCTCGATCGGCAGGTTCCCGCCGTCACGAGCCGCCGCGGGCTCGGGTGGCCCGGTCGGCGCGGATCCGGGTGCGGACCGCACGGGCATCCGGTCGACCGGGAAACCGTGGCCGCGCTGCGCCTCGCGGAGCCGATCGCCCACCGTCGCGGCGTCGGGTCGATCGGCGGGATCTCGCGCCATCGCGTCCTCGATGACGGCGCACACGTCGTCGGGAAAACCGCTGTCGCGCAGTGGGGGAGCGGGTTGCTCGGTGATCCGCAGGAATTGCGCGACCAGCTGTTCCCCGCTGCGCCGCTCGAAGGCCGCGTGCCCGGTCAGCACGCAGAACAGGGTGGCCCCCAGGCTGTAGACATCGGCGGCCCGGCTGGGCGCGTCCCCGGTGAGGACCTCGGGAGCGGTGAAGGCCGGGGAACCGGTGATGACCCCGGTCGTTGTCTCGAATCCGCCGGTCATGTGGGCGATGCCGAAATCGGTCAGTGCCGGCTCGTCGTAGTCGGTCAGCAGGATGTTCGCCGGTTTGATGTCGCGGTGCAGAATGCCGGTGCGATGGGCCGTCTCGAGCGCGCCCGCGAGTTTCACGCCGAGGTGGAGCACGTCCTGGAGCGGGAGCGGGCCGTCGCGGTGCAGGCACTGCTGGATCGAGCCGCGCTCGTAGTACGGCATGACCAGATACGGGTGACCGTGCTCGGTGGTGCCGACCACCAGCAGGGACACGATGTTCGGATGTCCGGTCAGCTGTCCCATCGCCTGCTGTTCGCGCAGGAACCGGTCATGGTTGTCGTCGAGCTCCTCGGTGATCACCTTCACCGCCACCGTGCGCTCGACGCCGACCTGCCTGCACCGGTAGACCGCGCCGAACCCGCCCCGCCCGATCTCCTCGGCGTCCTCGAAACCGGCAGTGCTCAGCTCCGTGATGACATCGAACCCGGCATCACGCTGTGTTCGGGACGGATCATCGCTGTCGGCCATCGGCTACTCGGATCTACCAGGGACAGAGTCAGGATATCCCGCCGACGGGTGCCTTCGTGGCTGGTGCTCGACCCAGGGAGGAGCGGCCGTCTACCGTGCGATTCGCGCCGCTCGGGAGGGTCGATCCGCGAGCGGCGCGGCATCGGCGTCGGTCAGGGCTGACCGCTGACGACGGCGGTGACGGCGTCGAGGAAGGGCTGGCCGCCCATCGCGTAGCCGCCGGCGATCGCGCCGAGGACCAGGCCGACCGGGCCGGTGATGATGCTCAGGAAGCCGAAGCCGAGGACCGTGCCGATGAGGCCGCCGAGCAGGCCGCCGACGACCACGCCGACCACATTGCGGTTGATCTCGTTCGTCAGCTGGGACATGGGGCTGATGGTCTGCATCTCGCCGATCTCGGTGGCGTTCGCCTGCGGGGTGAGCACGAGGTGGCGCCCGTTGTCGGAGATCGTCTGCGCGACCCGCATCTTCGCGCCGGAGATCTCGTAGGTGAGCGGGATGTGGGTGACGACCTCGCCCGCGTCGGAGGTGAGGGTGACCGCCGTGTTGCCCGCGGTGGTGGTGAAGGTGCCGCCGGTGACGGTGGTGGTCAGCACGCGGGAGAACTCGGTGAGGGTGGCCTCGTAGCGCACGGACCGGTCGACCCCGGACGTGGTGGCCTGGGGCGTCGGCGCGGCCGGCTCCGCGGCGGCGGCACCGGAGGTGATCCAGACGGCGGTGCCGACCAGGAGCGCGGTAGCAGGGAAAAGACCGAGTTTCATCAGGGATTTCCTTTACGCATGACGAAGACAGCCCGGCCGACCGGCGTGCCGCGGGGCACGAACCGTGGTGTCCGCCAGTGAGATCGGGCAGACCCTAGCACCCTTTTTCGCCGGATAGTTATCTGTCCCCAATTGGGCGGCGGACCAGCTTTCCGCTGTAAAACTGCGCAGATTCACAATTCGACACGTTCGTGCGCGGCCGTGTATGAACTGTCAAGCAGTGGGGCGTCGGTCGGGAGGCGTCCAGCGGACGAGTAGGAACAACACAGATGGCGCGTCGAAAGAACTTGGCCATGGCTGGCGTGTCGGTGGTGGCGGTGTTTGCCCTGGCAGGGACGTTCTACGGGGCGCTATCGGTGATCGCGGGGCTGGGCGCGCGGATGTCCGGACCGGCGGAGGACGATTCTGCCGCAACAACTTCCTTTACCGAGGTTTCGGGAACTCAGCCGCTGGGTACTATTCTCGAGCTGTCCGGTGGAGTCGCGTCCACACTGAGTAAATCCGCGTCCCGGATTCCCCGCGTGGATCTGAGCGTCGGCGATTGTGTGGATTTGGGCGCGGCCGATATTCAGCAAGCCGCGTGCGGCAGCGCGAATTCTCACTACAAGGTCACGGAATTGGCGGCGGCGGGTGCCCACTGCCCCGGCGACGTCGACCGTTCCCAACCCCGCACCCTCCCCGGCGGCCTCCAGGAGACCCTCTGCCTGGACATCGACTGGACGGTCGGCGGCTGCGTCGACCTGTCCGGCGGCGCGGTCCGGCACGTGGAATGCACTGCCGCCGTACCTGGCCGGGTCCGCGTCCTCGAAATCCGTCACGACACCACCGACGTGAACATCTGCACGGCGGGCGACCGCGGCGTCGTCTACGGCCAGCGCCGCTACGTCGTCTGCGTCAGCTCCCGCTGAGCGATACCGAGCGGAGCAGGTCCTGATCCGTCTGATCGAACACCTCATGGCGGGGTGATCGTTGGACGGTGTCTACCGCGCGCGTGGCCGTACCCTGTTGAGGGCCTGCATGTTTGGTGGCCGTAGCCCGTAGGATGGAGCCTGATGGACCACACGGACCCTTTCCCTCGACCTGTTCCGTTCACCGTGCCGAAGCTGCTTGTGGGCCTAGGGCTGTTACTTGTCGTCGCCGCGGCGATCGCCTCCTTCACTTTCACCTCCACCCTCGCGCGGATCGCGGGCGTCCCCGAGGACCTGACCTGGCTGTGGCCGGTCGTCGCCGGGCTCACCGTCGCGCTGGTGGCCTGTACCTTCATCACCCTCGTGGGTATCCGTGACGAGAAGGCCACCTCGCTGGTGCGGGTCTACGAGCTGCTGCTCGTCGCCGCCGTGCTGGCGAGCGTCTTCGGGAACGTGATCGCCATCGCCAGGGAGCCGATCGAGCTGGGCACCCTGGGGATCGCGACCGTCGTCGCCATCCCGCCGGTCTGCCTGATGATCTGCGTGGGCAACTACCTGCTGCTCACGGCCGTCGTCCCCGTCCGCATCGTCGCCGCGATCCCCGAGGACGACTGGCGGCTGCGGGCCCTCGGCATCCCCAGCCCGTCGGCCCCTCCGAAGGAGCCGAGCGCCGCGCCGAACGAGAGCGCCTCCTGGTGGGACCAGTACCGCAGCGAGGCCAGGACCCCACCGACGACCCCGAAGACCCGGACCTAGGCGGCCCGAGCCGGGTCGAAGACGAGTCATGGGTGTCTTGATGCAGAATGTGAAGGTGAAGGAAAGACCTGAGAGGGAGTTCGGAGTGTCCGCCGCTGTGGGATCGATGGGTGTCGCGACGCCTGTTCGCGGTTAGTTCGATGTCGGACCAGGAAGCCGGGTCGGGGCCTGGTGGAAATCGATTCGACGCGGTGGAGCAGCTGCGTCGGAAGTGGGAAGAGTCGAAGGCCGCCGACGGTGGATCCGGTGCGGCCGAGGCCGGAGCGTCGAATGTCGTCCGGCTGCCGCGGCGGCCGCGGCGAGGCCGTGAGGACGCCGGCGAGGCCCGGCACCTGCCCTGGTATCCGGAGGCCGTGTACGACCCGGCGCCGACCCGCCCGGTGACCCGTGCGGAGTTGCAGGGGGAGACCGGCTCGTGGTCGGCCGACGCGCAGGGGCGGCCGGTGCCGCCGGGCGGCGGGAGCGTCGAGCACGAACGCAATGTCATCGACTTCGGCGCGTCGCGCCGGAAACGCGCCGGGACGGAGTCGTCGCCCGCGGGGCAACGGCCGACCATGAAGCCACGCAGGGTCGGGCCGGTCGAGCGGAAAACGGGCGGCGAACCGGGCTCCTCGGAGCACTGAATCGCGATTCCCGGCCGGGTCACCCGGCGCGGACGATGTCGCGCGCGAACCCGGCGTAGCGGGCGGTGACCTGCTCGGGGCGGTAGTTCAGGTTCGGGTCGTACCAGTTGGCTACCCGCATGTTCATGCTGGCGATCGCGATGGCCGCCAGGTACGGATCGTCGACCGTGAACTCGCCGGCGTCCGCGCCGTCCCGGATCGTGTCGACGAGTAGCTGAAAGCACTTGTCGCGCATCGTGAGCGCCGGTTCCGCACGCTCGGGGGCCAGGGCGTGGAGTTCGTTGTTGACGACGACCGCCAGCGGTGCGTAGTCGATGTGCAGCCGGACGTGGGCTTCGACCAGGGCCGTCAGCCGCGCGGTCGGTGCGGCGACGTCGGCCGCCGCCGCGCTGAGCCGGTGCCACATCTCCTCGTGCCCGATCCGGACCAGTTCGACGAGCACGTCGTCCTTGGACGGGTAGTGCGCGTACAGGGTGGCGGTGGTGATGCCGACGGCCGCGGCGAGTTGCCGGATGGAACTGCCGTGGAAGCCGTGCTCGGCGAACAGGGCCAGCCCGGCTCGCAGGATCGCGCCCCGGGTCCCGGGCGGGGTCGCTGCCTCGGGCAGCGTCGGCGCCTCGGCGGCCAGCCTGCGCTGCCGCAAGGCGATCTCCCGCACGTCGGGTCCTGGCATGCCCACTCCTTGTCTCCCTGACGATCGATCGGTTGACAGTGTACCGGCCCGTCTGTGACCCTGATCACGAAGCCGATCGATCGATCGGTAGGGAGAGGTGGGTCAGGATGACGAAGACCGTGGCGGAACCGATCGTGTCCACCAGTGGCGGACGGATACGGGGCCGCACCAGCGCCGACGGTGTGACGAGCTTTCTCGGCATTCCGTACGCCGCCCCGCCGGTGGGTCCGGCGCGATTCCGGCTGCCCGAACCCGCGACGCCCTGGGACGGCGTGCGGGACGCGCACGAGTTCGGGCCGACCTGCCCCCAGTTGCCCTATCCGGGACCGATGCAGGCCCTCATCGGCGGCCCGGCGATCGCGGGCGAGGAGTGCCTGAACCTCAATGTCTGGACGCCGGACCCGGCGGGCGCCGGCCTGCCGGTGCTGGTCTGGATCCATGGGGGCGCGTTCACTCGCGGCGGGAACTCGCATCCGCTCTACGACGGTGCCGCGTTCGCCCGCGACGGTGTGGTGCTGGTGTCGATCAACTACCGGCTCGGCATTCCTGGCTTCGCCGTGCTTTCCGGCGCCCCGCTCAATCGCGGTCTCCACGACCAGGTGCTGGCACTGCGCTGGGTGTCGGAGAACATCGCCGCGTTCGGCGGCGATCCCGGCAATGTCACCGTGTTCGGCGAGTCCGCGGGCGCGATCAGCGTGGCGTGTCTGCTGACCGCCGCGCCCGCCGCCGGCCTGTTCCACCGCGCCATCCTGCAGAGCGGCAACGCCTCGGCGGTGGCCACCGCGACGGATGCCGCCCGAGCGACCGCCGAAGCAGCGCAGCTGCTGGCCACCTCCGCGACCGCGGCGGACTTCGGCGAGCTGTCGCCGGAGCGCCTGCTGCAAGCTCAGACCGACGTGGGAACGGCACTGGCGCTCGACCCCGATCCGGCGCGCTGGGGTGCCTCGGTGATCGCGGGCGGAGCCGGTCTGATGAGCATGTTCCCGGTCATCGACGGCGAGCTCGTGACCGGGGCGCCGCTGGACCTGGTGCGTGCGGGCGCGCGGCGCGGCGTTCCGCTCCTCGTCGGCACCAATGCCGAGGAGTTCCGTTTCTTCGCGGTGCCACTGGGGCTCGTGGCCGGGATCGACGAGCAGACGCTGCCCATGATGCTGGCCCGCGCGGGCATCGGCCCGGCGGCCGTCGCCGCGTGGACGCCGCGGCGAGCGAACTCCGTGCCCGGCGATGTCTTCTGCGAGATCGTCACCGACCGGATCTTCGGTGAACCTGCCCGTGAGCTGGCCGAGGCCGCCGGGGGTTCCGCGTATCTCTACGAATTCGGCTGGTCCACCGAGGTGCTGGGACTCGGCGCGTGCCACGCGCTGGAACTGCCGTTCGTCTTCGACACCCTCGACCGCGCGCACGCCCTGACCGGCGAGCACCCGCCGCAGCGGCTGGCCGACGAGATGCATCGCGCGTGGGTCGATTTCGCCACCGACGGCGATCCGGGATGGCCTGCCTACCGCGCCGATGCGCCCGTCACGCATACCTTCGATGCGCCGGAGGGGCACCGATGACATCCGCGCCGCCGGTATCCACCCGGTGCTGGCGACCCAGCGCCCCTCCGTGGCGATGGCGTCGTCTCACCACCCGATTCGCCCACGGGTCAGCGGCGGTGCCGGTGGCCGCCCTCGGCATGGTCCGGGCGATCACCGGCCGATGAGCATGGGGCGCAACGGATTCGCCCGGGGCACCGCGTCACAGGCGCGGCGGTCCCGGGCGAAGCGGCGGCTCAGCCGGTCGATCGGGTCAGCGCTCGTGGCCGTCCTGTGTGTGCATTCCGGCGAGCAGCCGGATGCACACCACCGCCAGCAGCGACAGCCCGATCAGCATGAGCGACAGCGCGGTCGTCGAGCCGGTGCGGTCGAGCAGCTCGACCGCGATCAGTGGCGTCGCGGCGCCGCCGATCACCGACCCCAGCTGGTAGCCCAGCGATGCTCCGCTGTAGCGCACCTCGGGCGGGAACAGCTCGCCGAAGAACGCGGCCAGCGGGCCGTACATCATCGTCAGGAACGTCATGCCGACGGCGAGCCCGGCCGTCAGCCCGAGGAAGGTCTTCGTGTCCACCAGGGTGAAGAAGGGGAAGGCCCACAGCGCGGTGAGCAGCGCGCCCGCGGTGTACAGCGGCCTGCGGCCGACACGGTCGGACAGCGCCGCGAACAGCGGCATGCAGACGAGCAGCAGGGTGGTCGCCAGGCTGAGCGGCAGCAGGACATCGGCCATCGTCAGTTTCAGGGTGCGGGTCCCGTAGTCGAGCATGAACGTGATGTAGAGGTAGAACGTCGCGTTCACGACGATGAAGGCGCCGCCCGCCAGCGCCACCCGTCCCCAGTGCTCGCGCAGTACGTCGAGCACCGGCGACTTGCTGATCGACTGCGCCGACGCCGCCTGCTCCGCCGATGCCCGCTGCAGGTTCTGGAAGGCGGGGGTTTCCTCGAGCCGGTGGTGCACGTAGAGGACGACACCGACGAACAGAATGCTGATCAGGAACGGGATGCGCCAGCCGTAGCTGCGAAAAGCCTCGGCGCCCAAGGATACCGAGAGCAGGAAGTAGGCCGACACTCCGAGCAGCACGCCGATGGGCACACCGAGCTGGGCGAAGCTGCCGTAGAACCCGCGCTTGTGCGCCGGTGCGGATTCGGTCGCCATCAGGGCGGCGCCGCCCCACTGGCCGCCGACCGCGAGACCCTGGGCGAAGCGCAGCAGGGTCAGTGCGACCGGGGCCGCGATGCCGATGGTGGCGTAGGTGGGCAGCAGTCCGATGAGCGCGCTCGCCACCGCCATCAGGGTCAGGGCGGCGATGAAGGCCTTCTTGCGGCCCACCCGGTCGCCGAAGTGGCCCCACACGACGCCGCCGACCGGTCGCGCGATGAAGCCGATGCCGAAGACGCCGAAGGAGGCCAGCACGCCGGTGACCGGGTCGGTGCTGGGGAAGAACAGCTTGGGGAACACCAGCGCCGCCGCGGTGCCGAAGAGGAAGAAGTCGAACCACTCGACACTGGCGCCGACGAGGCTGACCAAGGCCACTTTGCGGACATCGGCCTCGTTGACTGTGGGCGGGCGCCCTGAGCTCGTCGTCATCGCCGGTCTCCTTCGATTGTGCGCATCCACCAGGGCGGATGCCGTTCCACTGGTACCGCTCGAACGCTAGGTTCCCGGCCCGCGCAGGTCAGTGGTCGTGCGAACACCGAACGGCGGCACACAGTGTCGGCCGTCACACTCGACAAAGGGATTCAGCAATGCTCGATTCGGTCGGTTCCGCGGATACCGCGCTGGTGCACGAAGTGGTCGGCCGGGTCCGGCGGGAGTTGCCGGCGATGGTCGACCACATCACCGGCCGGATGTTCACCGAGATCCCGTTCTATCGCGGCGGCGGGGCGGGCACCGTGGCGGAGGTGCGGGCCCGATTGCGGGTGAATCTCGAGGCCGGACTGTCCAGTCTGCTCGGCGTCGGGCACGCGCCGGGGCCACCCGCCGAGACCGGCAGGCTCCGGGCCGGACAGGACGCGCCGCTGGCCGACGTGCTGTGCGCCTATCGCCTCGGCTATCTGGTGCTGTCGAACGCCGTCGTCCGTGCCGGTGCGCAGGCGCCGGCGGTCCCCGCGGAGATCGTCATCGAGCTGCTGCAGGCGCTGTTCCGCAACCACGGCCTCGACGCCGACGCGATGGTCGACGCCTACCGCGAGGAGGCGCACTACCTGATGTCGCAGCGCGAGCGAGAACGCGCGGCCTACATCGACGTCCTGGTCTCCGAGGATCCCGGGCTGGCCACCCTGCTCGAAGTCGCTCGCGCGCTACGCCTTCCCGTCGACGGGTCGTTTCTGGCGATCGCCACGGTGAGTGATCGCGGCCAGGACCCGATGCCGCGGGTCGTGTCGGCATTGGCGGCGATCGACGTGACGATGGTGTGGCGGATCCGCTACGACACCGCGGTCGGGGTGCTGTCGGTGCGCAAGCCGGCCCGTGCCGACCAGGCGATGGCGGTGCTGCGGAGACACACGACCGGTCCGGTGGGCGTAAGCCCGGTCTTCGGGTCACTGCGGCAGACCGCCTGGGCGCTGGGCCTCGCCGAACTGGTGCGCGACGGCATGCCGGGCGCGCCGACGGTCGAACAATTCGAGAACACCCCGCTGAACGTGCTCGTGGCCGGCGGCCGCGACGCCGCCCGCACCACCGCGCGGACGGTGCTCGGCGGCCTGCTGGACGCGCCCGGCGAGACCCAGCAGACCCTGCTCGCCACGCTGCGGGAGTGGGTGTCGGCCGCGGGCTCGGCGGACCGCACCGCGCAGCGGCTGCACTGCCATCCGAACACCGTGCGCAAGCGGCTGCGCCGGCTCGAGGAACTCACCGGGCGCAGCCTGGCCGAACCCGGCGGCATCGCGGAGCTGGTCACCGCCTGCCACGCCTGGACCCAACTCCGTCGCTGACCTCGGCCCGCTGTGCGGTCGATTCCTCGCCGGGCTCAGAGCGTGACGTTGTCGCTGCGCGGATCGATGAGGATCTTGGCGTGGTGGTCCGGGGAGCCCAGGGCGGTGAAGGCCGCGTCGACGCCGTCGAGGCCGACGGTGCCGGTGATCAGCGGGCTGGGGTCGACGGTCCCGTCGGCGATCATGTGCAGGGTGTCGCGGAATTCGCCGGGGTCGTAGCCGAGGACGAACCGCAGTTCGATCTCCTTGTTGATGGCGTTGGCGGGATGGAACGTGTCCTGCTGCATGCACACACCCACGACCACGACGCGGGTCGACGGCGGTGCGTCGGTGAGGATCTGGTCGATGATGCCGGGCACGCCGACGCATTCGAAGACGACCGGGCCCGCCGGGCCGCGATCGAGGGTGTGTGCCGCGCGGAACAGGTACCACCACGGCACCTTCGGTATCCGGCGCACCCGTTCCATGACATCGAAGGCCAGGTTCAGCAGATCCGGGGCGCCGGCGATGCGCGGCGGCTTCGGCGCCGCCGCCCAGGCGGATTCGGTGGTCGGATCGACCACCACATCGGCGCCGCAGGCGCGGGCCAGTTCCCGGCGGCGCGCCGAGAAGTCGCCGGCGACCACGGTGCGCACGCCCGCCGCCTTGAGCATGGTGACGACGGCCAGTCCGATCGGTCCGCAGCCGATGACGAACGCGGTCTGGCCCTTGGTGATCCGGCTCTTGCGCACGGCGTGCCAACCCACCGCCATCGGCTCGGTGAGCGCGGCGAGGTCGGGGGAGAGCCCGTTGGGCACCGCGAAGGTCACCGACTCCTGCGTCAGCACCTGTTCGGCGTACCCGCCGGGCGCGTTCACGGACAACCCGGTGAGCTGCGGTTCGCGCTCGTTGCGCAGGATGGGCATCGCGACCACCGGCGTGCCCGGCTTCCAGCGCCGGTGGGTGCGCGGGCCGTATTCGGCGATCTCGCCGGTGAACTCGTGTCCGAGGACGATCCGCTGGTCCGATCGCATGAAGCCGCTGTAGCCGGTGGCGACGGCCAGGTCGGCGAGCTCGTCGCAGTGTGTCCGGGCGTGCAGGTCCGAGCCGCAGATACCGCAGCGGGTCACGGTGACGAGGATCTGGCCCGGCCCTGGTCGCGGAGTCGGCAGGTCCTCGACGCTGAATTCGCCTTTGCTGACCACCGTCGCACGCATGAGTTCCTCCTAGGCGAGTGCCGGGGCGTCCCCGGGCCCGGGTGGCTCGCGGCAATACCGAGCCGTCTCGGTCGCCATCGTAGCGCCGGCGGTCGGCCGGGGCGGATGATCGCCCCGGCCGATTCCGGGCGCCGGTCCCTAGTGGACCGCGCGGTCGGTGTCCTGCCAGTGCAGCTTGCGCAGATCGCGCTTGAGCACTTTGCCCGCCCCGGAAACCGGTAGCGCGTCAAGGAATTCCACGCTGCGCGGCAGCTTGTAGTTGGCGATGTGCTCGCGACAGAACTCCCGGATGTCGGCCTCGGCCGCGGTCTGTCCCGGCGCCAGGACGATCACCGCGTGCACGCGCTCACCCCAGTCCTGATCGGGCACGCCGATGACCGCGACCTGGGCGACGGCCGGGTGCTTGGCCACCGCGTTCTCGACCTCGACCGAATAGACGTTCTCGCCGCCGGTGACGATCATGTCCTTGAGCCGGTCGACGACGAAGACATAGCCGCGCTCGTCCATGTACCCGGCGTCGCCGGTGTGCATCCAGCCCCCGCGTAGCGCCGCCGCGGTCTCCTCGGGCCGGTTCCAGTAACCGGACATCACGTGATCGCCCCGGACGACGATCTCGCCGATCTCACCCCGTGCCAGTTCGGTGTCGTCCTCGCCGACGACGCGGACCTCGGCGTGAACCGCCGCGCGCCCGCACGACCTGGTCAGCGCGGGATCGTCGTGGTCCTGCGCGGTGAGCAGGGTGGCGACCGGCGCGAGTTCGGTCATCCCGTAGGCCTGGGTGAATCGCGCGTTCGCGAGCACGGCCCGCGCCTTGGCCATCACCGTCTCGGAGATCGGTGAGGCGCCGTAGAGCACGCGGGTGAGGCTGGACAGATCCGCGTCGGCCGCGGCGGGGGAGTCGACGAGCAGCTGGATCATCGTCGGTACCAGCAGCGCGTCGGTCACCCGGTGGGTGACGATGGCGTCGACGGTGGCCGCCGGGGTGAACGACGGCACGATCACGTGGGTGGCGCCGGTCAGATTGCCGACGTTCCACGCCGCGATGTCGGCCAGGTGGAACATCGGCGCGACGTGCAGCAACATGCCGCCGCGGGTGAGCATGTCGGTGGTGACCAGACTGCCCATCGCCGAGGTGAGGCAGGCCCGATGCGACAGCATCACGCCCTTGGGGAAACCCGTTGTCCCGCCGGTGTAGAAGACGCCGTAGAGCGCGTCGCCGCCGCGCCGGGCGTCGGGGATCGGCGCCGTGGCGGCGATGAGGTCTTCGTAGGCGAGCATGCCCTCGGGTGTCGGACCGTCGCCGGCGAAGACGACCGTGCGCAGGTTCGGCGCCGCGGCGCGCAGCGCGTCGACGGCGCCGGCGAAGGCGTCGTCGACCACGAGGACATCGGTGCCGCAATCGACGAGCGAGTAGGCGACCTCGGCCGCGCTCCAGCGGATGTTGACCGGGTTGACCACTGCGTCCGCCCACGGCACCGCCAGCAGCAGTTCGTGGTAGCGGTCGCTGTTGAGGGCGTAGATCCCGACGCGATCACCGGACCCGACCCCGAGCGCGCGCAGTGCCCCCGCCAGCCGTGCGATGCGATCGACCGATTCGGCGACCGTGCGGCGGCGGGTGCCGAAGATGGTCACGATCCGGTCGGGATCGCGTTGCAGCGCCGCGTGCAGTGATTGCGTGATGTGCACGGCCAACTCCTCTGTTGTGAATACCGATCTGTGTGATCTACGTGACATTGTTGCCGCTCTTGAGGGAATGTCAAGGGTCGTGTAACCATGAAGTGAATATTGATTCGCCAAGTTAGGTGGTGGTGTGATGCAACGGGTGCAGGTCGCCGGAGTCGGGATGGTGCCGTTCTCGACGCCGAGCAGGAGTGAGCCCTACGACGTCCTGGCCGCGGACGCGGTCCGCAACGCACTGCGCGACGCCGGAATCGGTATCGACCAGGTGCAGCAGGCCTACGCGGGCTACGTCTACGGTGACTCGACGAGTGGTCAGCGCGCGCTCTACAGCGTGGGCATGACCGGTATCCCCGTGGTCAATGTCAACAACAACTGTTCGACCGGGTCGTCGGCGTTGTGGCTGGCGCGCCAGGCCGTCGCCAGCGGCGCCGCCGATTGCGTGCTCGCCTTCGGCTTCGAGCAGATGGAACGCGGCGCGCTCGCCATGAAGTGGCCCGACCGGCCGAGCCCGTTCGTCGACTTCATGGCGGTGGCGCATCAGCACAACGGACCGAGTGAAGCCCCGTTCGCCGCACAGCTTTTCGGCGGCGCTGGCGCCGCGTACGCCGAGCGGTACGGCACCGATCCCGCGACCTTCGCGATGATCTCGGTCAAGGCGCGCGCTCACGCGAAGAACAATCCGTTCGCCGTGTTCCGCGACGCGGTGACCGTCGAGCGGGTGCTCGAATCGCCGCAGATCTTCGGTCCGCTGACCCGGTTGCAGTGCTGCCCGCCCACCTGTGGCGCGGCCGCCGCGATCATCACCAGCGAGGACTTCGCCCGGCGCCACGGCCTGCGCACCGACGTCGCCATCACCGCGCAGGCGATGACGACCGATACCCCCGACACCTTCGACGACCTGCCCAAGCTGGTCGGCTACGACATGGCCCGGCGCGCGGCCGACCAGGTCTACGAGGCCGCCGGCGTCGATCCCGCCGACATCCGGGTGGTCGAACTGCACGACTGCTTCACCGCGAACGAACTGCTCAGCTACGAAGCGCTCCGGTTGACCCCCGAGGGCACCGCGGAGAAGTTCATCCGCGACGGCGACAACACCTACGGCGGCCGCGTGGTCACCAACCCCTCGGGCGGACTGCTGTCGAAGGGGCATCCGCTCGGCGCGACCGGTCTGGCCCAATGTGCCGAGCTCACCTGGCAATTGCGCGGTCAGGCCGACGCGCGGCAGGTCGACGGTGTGACCGTGGCGCTACAGCACAACATCGGTCTCGGCGGCGCCGCCGTGGTCACGCTGTACGAGAAGGTCGGCTGATGGCCGTCGATATCGAACGCGCGCTGGCGCTCACCCTGCCCACCTTCACCGTCGACGTCGAGCGCGGCCGGTTGCGGCTGTTCGCGCGGGTCATCGGCGAGACCGACCCGATCTACACCGATGTCGAGGCCGCGCGGGCGGCGGGCCACCCGGACCTGCCCGTCCCGCCGACCTTCTTCTTCAGCCTCATCCTCGAAGCGCCGTCGCCCTTCGGTTATTTCGACGAGCTCGACATCGACCTGCGCCGGGTCCTGCACGGCGAGCAGGCCTTCGAGTACGTCGCCATGGCCTACGCCGGGGACACCGTCGAGATCAGCGAGCGCGTCGTGGACGTGACCGTCAAACGCGGTGGCGCCCTCGAGTTCGTCACCAAGGAGACCGAATTCCGCCGTGGCACCGAACTTCTCGCCAAGGCCACCAATGTGGCCGTCGTCCGCAACCCGGAGGTGACCGCGTGAGCACCGCGCCGCCGACCGTCGGCACCGAGCTGCCGCCCCTGGCCCTGCCGCCCATCTCCCGCACCACGCTCGCGTTGTTCGCCGGTGCCAGTGGTGACCACAATCCGATCCACATCGACCTCGACAACGCGCGCTCCGCGGGCTTCGACGACGTCTTCGCCCACGGCATGCTCTCCATGGCCTACCTCGGCCGCCTGCTGACCGGCTGGGTGCCCCAGCGCGACATCCGGTCCTTCGCGGTGCGCTTCACCGCGATCACCCCGATCCACGCGGAGCCGACCTGCACCGCGACGGTCACCGCCGTCGCGGACGGACTCGCCACCCTCAGCCTTGCCGTCACCCTCGCCGACGGCACCTCCACCCTGCTCGGCACCGCGGTCGTCGCGGTGCCGGGAACCTACTGATCAGGAGTCACACCAGCATGGGAACACTCGACGGCAAGGTTGCCATCATCACCGGATCCGGTCGCGGCATCGGGCGCGAGATCGCGCTGAAGTTCGCCGCCGACGGCGCGTCCGTGGTCGTCAACGACCTCGACAAGGACCCGGCCGAGCAGACCGTCGCCGATATCCGCGCCGCGGGCGGCTCGGCGGTCGCGTGCGCGGGCAGCGTCACCGACGACGACTTCGCGGACCGATTCGTGCAGACCGCGGTCGACGAGTTCGGCGGCATCGACATCATCGTCAACAACGCGGGCTACACCTGGGACACCGTCATCCAGAAGATGACCGACGAGCAGTGGGACGCCATCCTCGACGTCCACCTCAAGGCACCGTTCCGGATCCTGCGCGCGGCCCAGCCGATCATCTCCACCGAGGTCAAGCGGGCCAGGGCCGCCGGGGAGACCGTGCCGTGCCGCAAGGTCGTCAACATCTCCTCGATCGCCGGGCTCGGTGGCAACGCCGGTCAGGCCAACTACGCCGCGGCCAAGGCGGGCATCACGGGGCTGACCAAGACCCTGGCCAAGGAATGGGGCAGGCTCAACGTCACCGTCAACACGGTCGCCTTCGGCCTGATCACCACGCGCCTCACCGAGGCGCCCGCCGACGGCAGCGCCACCATCGACGTGGGCGGCCGGGAACTCGCCGTCGGCGTGAACCCGGCACTGCTCGACGCGATGTCGCAGCAGATCCCGCTCGGCCGCGCGGGCACCCCGGCCGAGGCGGCGGGGGCCGTCTATCTGCTGTGCCGCCCCGAATCCGATTACATCAGCGCCCAGACCCTGGTCTGCGGCGGCGGATACACCATCTGAGAGGGGACGCCACGATGGACCGGGAGATCTTCGAACCCGAGCACGACGCCTACCGCGACAGCGTGCGGCAATTCCTGGCCAAGCACGTCGTGCCGGGCTATCCGGAATGGGAGCGGGCGGGCATCGTCCCACGCTCGCTGTTCACCGACATCGCCGAGCTCGGCGCGTTCATGGCGGTGCCCGAGCGGTTCGGCGGCGCGGGGGTGCGGGACTTCCGGTTCAACGCGATCCTGATCGAGGAGGCCGCGGCGGTCGATGTCGCCCCCGCGGTCCTCGGTCCGACACTGCAGGCCGACGTGTGCATGCCGTATCTGCTCGAGCTGACCGACGACGAGCAGAAGGCGCGCTGGCTGCCCGGCGTCGCCACCGGCGAGACGATCGTCGCGATCGCCATGACCGAGCCGGGGACCGGGTCCGACCTGTCCGGTATCCGCACCAAGGCCGTCCGCGAGGGCGAGCACTATGTGCTCGACGGCGCGAAGACCTTCATCACCAACGGCATCAACGCCGATCTGGTGATCACCGCGGTGCGCACCGGCGAGCACCCGCACCGCGGTATCAGCCTGATCGTGGTCGAGCGCGGCACCGAGGGATTCACCCGTGGGCGCAACCTGGAGAAGGTCGGCATGCACGCCCAGGACACCGCGGAGCTGTCTTTCGCCGGCGCGCGGGTTCCGGTGGCCAACCTGCTCGGCGAGGAGGGCACGGGGTTCTTCGGGCTCAGCAACAACCTGCCCCAGGAGCGGTTGTCGATCGCGGTCGCGGCCATGGCCGGTGCGACCACCGCGCTGCGCGAGACGATCGACTACGTGCGCGAGCGCCGGGCGTTCGGGCGCGCGATCGGCGATTTCCAGGCGACCCGGTTCCGGCTCGCGGACCTGGTCACCGAGGTCGAGATCACCCAGACCTACGTCGACCGCGGCATCACCGCATTGAACGCGGGCCGGTTGAGCGCGGTCGACGCGGCCAAGGCCAAGCTCTGGGCGACCGAACTCCAGAGCCGGGTGATCGACGCCTGCGTGCAATTGCACGGCGGCTACGGGTACATGCTCGAATACCCGATCGCCCGGGCCTATCTCGATTCGCGGATCGCCCGCATCTACGGCGGCACGAGCGAGATCATGCAGGAGATCATCGGCCGATCACTGCGGTTGGGCTGAGCGGTAGCATCCCCGTGGTGTCCCCACCGTCCGCCGCCGTGCGCCGCAAACGTCCGGCCAACCGTCGCGAACTGATCGTCGACGCGGCCGCGTCGCTGTTCGCCGACAGCGGTTTCGAGAACGTCGCGATGAGTGATGTCGCGGCCGCGGTCGGTGTCGGCCCCTCGGCGCTCTACCGGCACTTCACCGGCAAGGACGACCTGCTGCGCGCCGCCATCGAGCAGACGCTCGACCGGTTCGCGAGCACGCTCGACGGCCCCGACGTCCTGGACGCGGTCGCCGATTTCGCGGTCGGCCGGCGCACCGCGCCACTGCTGTGGGTGCGCGAGGCACGCCACCTCCCGCGCCCACAGCGCCTGGATGTGGTCGCCCGGCTCGACCGGTTGTGCGAGGCGTTCGCGGTGGCGACGACCGGCGACGCCGTCGGCCCCGATGCGCGGTTGCGCGCGCGCATGGCGCTGGCCGCGCTGCTCAGCCCGGCCTTCCACGGCACCACGCTGCCCGTCGAGGAATTCCGGTCGACCCTGGTCGGCATCGCCGCCGCGGTGCTGGATACCGAGGTGGACGTGCCCGCGCCACCACTGGTGCCACCACCGGCGGGGTTGGCCCGCGGCAGCAAGCGCGAACAGATTCTGCACGCGGCCCTGCGGATCTTCGCCGATCAGACCTACGCGAGCACCGGGATGGAGGAGATCGGCGAGGCCGTCGGCCTGTCCACCTCGAGTGTCTACAACCACTTCACCAGCAAGCTGGAGATCCTCGACGTCGCCCTGCACCGGGCCAACGGCTATCTCCAGGTGACCCTGGACGACACGCTGCTGGCCGCGCCCGACGAGGGCGCCGCGCTGCGCGCGCTGGCCGGGGTCTACGCCGACTTCACCCTGCGGCACCCGGCCCTGGTCGACATCCTGGTCACCGAGGTCCGCAGCCTCGGCGCCCAGGCGGAACCGCTGTTACAGGCCCAGCGTGACTACGTCAGCGAATGGGTCAGGCTCTGCCGCGCGGCGCGCCCCGCCCTGACCCGTGAGCAAGCCCTGGTCACCGTGCAGGCCACGCTCATGGCGATGAACGACATCGCCAGGGACAGCACGTTTTCCGATGTCCGACTGCTGAGCGGTCCCTTGGCCGCGATCGCCGTCACCGCCCTCGGCCTTCCGGAGCAGACGTCCGGGCGATGACCGCGGCGCGCTCGGCCCGCGCGGTGGGCGTCCGCGATGAGCTGAATCGATCGACCGTCGGAGCACGGTCGAAAGGTGTTGCGGTCGGCTATCTTCGAGGGGGAGGAGTCCGGGACCGTCGTCCGGGCTCGGACAACAGGGGGTAGGACATGAATCCGAGAATCGCCGTCGCCGCGGTGGCCTTGGCCGCGGGCGCCGTCGTCGCGACCGGGTGTTCGAGCGACGCCGATGTGGTGTCGAAGAATCTGTCCAAGGACTCGGACCAGTTCAAGATCGACCGCCGGGTGGTGTTCTTCAACGGGATCACCGACAAGTACCTGCTGTCCATCGAGGGCAAGTGCTCGATCAAGGACGAGAACAACCAGCTCGAGGTCACCTGTAAGACCGGTGACGACGAGTACAAGAAGCACTTCCTCGGGCTCTCCGACAACGTGAGCTACTTCGTGGAACAGCTCGAATCCGCCGAGGTGAGCCGCTATCACTACAAGGTGATCTTCAAGCCCGAGACCATTCTCGCCGACATCGACCGGCCCTGAGCCGAGCGGCCCGGCGCTCGACCGACAGGTCAGGCGCCGAGCCGCTCGTGCACGAAGGCCGCGGCCTGGTCGCGGTTGTCGTTGACGAAGTACGCGAAATGGCCGTAGCTCAGCGCGTTTCCGAAGCCGGCGGCCGGGTTGCCGCCCTGGCAGACCCGGTCGCCCGCGTTGCAGTAGTCGCGCAGGCGGTCGGCGAATTCGGCGAGGGCGCCCACGGGGAGCGCACCGGTGCCGGACAGGGCGGGATCGTAGCTGCCGCGATCGTAGGGTTCGGCGCCGTTGAACAGCGGGCTGCCGAACAGGGCGATGGCGTCGATCCGCGCTGCGGCCTGGTCGGTCACCGCGGCGCGGGCGGCGAGGGTGTTGCCGATGACGCGGGCGCCCTGCGAGTAGCCGAGCAGGACGAGCTGCTGGTCCGGGCAGGCCGCGGCGGTCGTGTTCAGCAGCGCGGTCAGGTTCTCGACTCCGCGCACGGAGCTGTCCGGCGCCATCGAGGCCGGGTACTCCAGCTCGGTCACGGTGGTCGTGCGCCCGGATTCCTGGGCGATCCGCTTGCCCAGCGGGGTCAGGAGCAAGCTGCCGATCTGCGGTTCGAGGGTGCCCCGGACCGTGACGACGCGCACCTCCGCGCAGCCGGTCGGGCCCGTGGACGGCTCGGCCGCCGCGGTCGGGAGGGCCGTGAGCGCCAGTGTCGCCGTGACTGTCGCCGCCGAACGCAGCAGGATTCGGGATCGTCCACGCATGCCGCCCACTGTATTGCGCCGAGGGGCGATGTGGGGCCGGACAGACCGGGTTCGCGCACGTTCTCACGGCGCCGCCCGCGGTGACAGACAGTAAAATTGGGGTATTTCACAATACCGGGACTCGACTAGTGTCGGCGAGCACATTCATAGGAGGTAGCCATGACTCATCTACTCGCCAAAACTCTTGCCGTCACTGCTCTTTCGGGCGTCATGCTAGGCGCATCCCTGGGTCCGGCGCACGCGGCCCCAGCCCCCGTCGCTCCGATCGCGGAATCCGGATCCGCGTCGGGTTCCGGCGATTCCGGCTCCTCGCTGGCGCCACTGATCACCATTCCGCTCGGCGCGCTCTACATCCTGCTCTGCGACGCCGAACCGAACGGCCCGGTCTGCGCCCTGATCTACGAGATCGGCCACGGCAGTTCCGAATCCGACCCGGCCTGATCCCGGAACATCCCCTACCTGATCCGAGGTACTCCTTCATGGGCCGAATACTCACCACATCCCTTGTCGCGGTGGCACTCTCCGCCGGAGTGACGCTGGCACCGGCGCAGGCCGCGCCGGCGGTGATCGCGCCGGTCGCCGACTCGCCGACCGGATCGGCATCGGGATCCGCGCGCATCCTGCTGGCCTGGCCGCTGGGCTTCGTACTGTTCGGCGCCTGCTTCGCCGACGGCGACAGCCCGACGCACAACCCCCTGTGTCAGGCGCTGCTCGACCTCACCGCGGGCAGCACCGACTTCTGACCCGACCGATATCCGACGCCGTCGTCCCCGCCCTGCGGGGCGGCGGCGTCGTTCTGTTGCGGCGAGGGTGAATTCACTTCGCGCGGGACGGTTTTCGCTGCGTCGTGGGGGACAGGCTCTGCCGGACGAAGCGCTGACCGGCCTCGATCGCGGCCGTCAGCGCGACGGCGTCCGGCGCGATGAGGTACTGCGCGCCGACGCCGCGCAGCATGCCGACGAGGGTCACCGCGGTCGCGGCCGGGTCGAGCGCGCTGTCCACGGTCGCTTCGGCCTGTCCCGCGCGCACCACGGTCTCCACGCCAAGCCGGAACAGCGCGTCGTCGGCGGCGAAGATCGACCGCAGGGTCGCCTCGTCCGGGATCGCGGAGGACCACATGACGAAGAAGGCTCGACCCGCGTCGGGTTCGGAGACCAGCGCCGACAGGTAGTCCTGGACCAGGCCGACCAGGGTCTGGACGGCGTCGTCGCCTGATTCGGTCATCTTGGTGACGATCCCGGCGACGAACCGCGCCTGGATGTCGTGGGCCAGCCGATCGATGAGCGCGGCCTTGCTGCCGAAGTGGTGGTTGACCAGACCGCGGCTGTAGCCCGCCTCCAGTCCCACATCGGCGAGCGAAGTCCGGTCGACACCGCGCCGCGCGAACAGTGCCGCCGCGGCGTCGAGCAGTGCCTGTTCGGCTTGCGCGGTCCGTTCCTGCTGGGTGCGGCGGGGTGCGGCGGTCGTCGTCGTTCCGGAGCTCGCGGGTGGCTTCTTGCTGGTCTTCCCCTGATTTCCGGTCATGTGGAGAACGGTAGCAGGCAACTTGCTGACCGTTCGACACGGAAGAAACTTGCTTGACGGTCAGTAAGTATCTATGGTTGGCTCGACTGTGACGCCGACCACGGCGCCCGACCACCGAAGGAACGACACATGACCGATGGCTCCGACAGCGTCATCCGCACCGAGCGACGATCCGACGATCAGGTGCTGCTGATCACGATCGACCGGGTACAGCGCCGCAATGCTTTCGACGGCGCGACCGCGCGAGCCATGGAAGCCGTCATCGACGACTACGAGGCCGACGACACACTCCGGGTCGCGGTCGTCACCGGCGCGGGACCGACGTTCTCGGCCGGACAGGACCTCGTGGCCGCCGCGGTCGGCGACATGGGAGTGTCCGCGCGCCGCGGCGGGTTCGGTGTGCTGGCGAAGCCGCCGGCCAAACCGCTCATCGCCGCGGTGGAGGGCGACGCGCTCGCCGGTGGCTTCGAGCTGTGCCTGGCGTGCGACCTGATCGTCGCCACCGAGGCGACCCGGATGGGCCTGCCCGAGGCGGCCAGGGCGCTGGTCGCGGTCGGCGGCGGGCTGTTCCGGCTGCCGCGCAAGATCCCGTTCAACGTCGCCATGGAACTGGCCCTGACCGGAAAGCCGTTGCCCGCCGCGGAATTCCACCGGATGGGGCTGGTCAATCGGCTGGTGCCGGTGGGCCAGGCCGTGGCGACCGCGCTGGAGCTGGCCGAGCAGATCGTGGCGGCGGGACCGCTGGCCGTCGTGGCGAGCAAGGCGATCGTCGAGCACAGCTACGAGTGGTCCGACGACGAGGCCTGGCAGCGGCAGTGGGAGTTCGCCGGCCCCGCGATTCAGTCGGAAGACACCCGAGAAGGAATTCGCGCGTTCATCGACAAGCGCGCGCCGCAATGGAAAGGCCGCTGACATGCTGACCACCCCGACTCTCACCAGCACGTTGCTCGCGGGCAGAACCGCGATCGTCACCGGCGCGGGCAACGGCATCGGCCGCGCGACCGCCGAGGCGCTGGCCGCCAGCGGCGCCCGCGTCGTCGTCGCCGACCTCGACGCCGATCTCGCGAGCGAGGTCGCCGGCGAACTCGGCAACGACGCGGTGCCGTTCGCCGGTGACCTCACCGACCCGTCGGTCCCGGACAAGCTCGTCGCCGCCGCGGCCGCCCTCGGCCAGGGCATCGACATCATCGTCAACAGCGCGGGCTACTTCTGGGACGCCCCCGTGCACCGGATGACCGACGAGCAGTTCCAGGCGATGCTCGACATCCACCTGCTGGCACCGTTCCGGATCTGCCGGGCCGCCGCGCCCTACTTCCGCGACGCCGGTCGCGCGGAGGCGAGCGGCGGCGCCGTCCGGCACCGCAAGATCGTCAATGTCACCTCCCTGGCCGCCAGTTTCGGCACGGCCGGAGCCGCCAACTACGCGGCGGCGAAAGCGGGCCTGATCGGCCTGACCAAGACGCTCGCCACCGAATGGGGCTCGGCCAACGTCAATGTCAACGCCGTCGCGTTCGGCGTGATCCAGACCCGGTTCGGCGCACCGCGATCCGCCGGACAGACCATCACCGTGGACGGGCGCGAGGTGGCACTCGGGGTGCCCGACAAGACGCTCGCGGCCATGGGTTTCGACCCCACCGAGGAGCGTGACCTGTTCGCGCCACGCCCGATGTTCGGCGCCGCGCTGGGCCGCACCGGAACCATCCGGGAGGCCGCCGACGCCATCTTCTGGCTCGCCTCGCCACTGTCCGATTTCGTGACCGGTCAGGTCATCCCCGTCAGCGGCGGCGCCCGCGGCGGACTGTCCTGACCTCGCTCGACCGCTCGCATCGCTCGAAGAGGAGCCATCATGTCCACATACTCGCCGACCCCGTCACCCGCGTACGCGCCCGCTGATCTCGATGCCGTCTGCGCCACCGAGGGCGACCGCACACTCACCTGGCGCGACTGGAATTCGCGCGCCGACCGGCTCGCCGACTCGCTGGCCCGGCGCGGCGTGTCCGAGGGCGACCGCGTCGCGGTGCGGATGCACACCCGCCTGGAATGGCTGGTCGTCTCGCTGGCGCTGGCCAAGTTGAAAGCGGTCATCGTCGCGGTGAACTACCGGCTCTCGCCACCGGAAACGCTGTACATCGCCACCGACTGCGCGGTGACGGCCGCCGTCGTCGACGACGCGGATCCCACCACCGTCGTCGAGGCGTGGGCACCGCTGGAGCTGAAGGTCATCGTGTCGATCGACGTCGCGGCCGACGGCACCGAACTGCTGGCCGAGCTGATCGCCGAGGGCGCGGAGCGCGACCGGGCGGCGGCGTCGCTGGCGCCGCTGATCATCTATTCCTCCGGCACCACCGGCGCGCCCAAAGGCGCACCGCTGGCCGGCTTTCAGACCGATGTCGACGAGGCCGTTCTCCGGGACTACCGGACCTCGGTGCAATTCGACTTCGCCGCGGGCGGTCCGGGCAACCGGACCCTGATCAACCTGCCGATGCATCACGGCGCCGGTCCGTCCTACACCGAGTTCGCCCTCGCGACCGGCGGCACCGTGGTCTTCCAGCGGCGCTTCGACGCCGAAGAGGTACTGGCGTTGATCGCCGGACACGGGGTGACCCATTGGATCTCGGTCCCGACCATGCTGCACCGCGTCCTCAAACTGCCCGCCGAGGTCCGCGCCCGCTACGAGACCTCGACGCTGCGATTCCTCGGCGGCGGCGCTGCGCCGTTCAGCGCCCAGCTCAAGCGGCAGGCCATCGAGGCCTTCGGCGATGTCGTCTACGAGGTCTACGGTGCGACCGAGGCGGGCATGATCGCGGGCGCGACCCCGGAACTGTTGCGGCGCAAGCCCGCCGCGACCGGCTTCCCGTTCCGGCAGGTCGAGGTGCGCATCGTCGACGACTCGCGGCGTCCCGTCCCCGCGGGCACCGCCGGGGAGATCATCGCGAAGACTCCCGCCGTCATCAGCGGCTACCTCGGCCGCGGACCACTGACCGAGGACGAGATCGACGCGGACGGCTTCTACTACACCGGCGACGTCGGCTATCTCGACGACGAGGGTGTGCTCTTCCTGTCCGACCGGATCACCGACATGATCATCGCCGGCGGGGTGAACATCTATCCCGCCGAGAGCGAAGCCGTGATCGTGACACACCCGCAGGTGGTCGATGTCGCGGTCATCGGGGCGCCCGATGACGACCACGGCGAACAACCGATCGCCTTCGTCCAGACCGTTCCCGGCGCGAGCCTGACCGCCGCTGAGGTCCTGGCCTACTGCGACGGCAAGCTCGCCAAATACAAGTGGCCCAGGGAGATCGAGTTCATCGACGAGATTCCGACCAACTCTATGGGCAAGAAACTCAAACGGGTCCTGCGCGCCCACTACGCGGCGAACAAGGGAGCGACGGCATGACCACCGTGTCGGCGGAGCCCGCCCTCTACGACGTCGACGACGACGGAGTGCCCCGATTGTTCGGCCTGCGGGACTCCAGTGGATTCGTGTCCTATCCCTTCCAGCCATACGGCTCCGAGAACAACGGCGACCACGGCGAACTCGTCCGGCGAGTGGCCCTGGCGGGCACCGGCACGATCACGGCCGTCACCACGGTCCAGCTCGCGCCGCATCCTTCCGTCGACGCTCCCTACACGCTGGCCTCGATCGTGCTCGACGAGGGACCGATGGTGCGCGCGGTGCTGATCGATGCCGACGACGCCGGAATCGGCACGCGCGTGCGGGCGGTCACCGTGCCGATCGAACGCGGGGGCGAGCAGGTCGCCGAGGTGCGGTTCCTGCCGATCATCCAGGGGGACAGGTGAAGATCACGCTCGCCCAGCAGCGACCGGTCTACGTCGCCGGTGTCGGCAGGCATCGCTACCAGAAGCCCGGCGACACACCCTATGTCCGGCTGGGGCTGACCGCGGTCCGGGCGGCGCTCGGTGACGCGGGCGTCGCGTGGCCCGCCGTCGACAGCGTGTACACCGCGACCGCGATGCTCGGGATGGCGGTGTCGCGGCCCTTGTTCAAACACCTCGGCGTGACCGGGGTACCGATGACGCAGGTGGAGAACGCGTCGGCGTCCGGGTCCACCGCCTTCCGGCTCGCCTGCCACGACGTGGCCGCGGGGACGAGCGACATCTCGCTGGTCCTCGGGGTCGACAAGCTCCCGGCCGCCGGTGTGGTACCCGCCCCGACCGGTGTTCCGACTCCGGCGGCCGCCTATGTACCGCCGATGGCGCACTTCGCGCTGCTGGCCTCGGAGTACCTCGACCGCTACGGCGCGACGCCCGATCAGCTGGCCGCGGTCGCGGTGAAGAACTACGCCAACGCGGCGCTGAACCCGGACGCGCAGCGGCCGAAGGCGCGCACCATCGAGGAGGTGCTGGCCGGTCCGTTGCTGGCCGGTCCGCTGACCCGTCTGCAATGCTGTCCGCTCGGCGAAGGCGCGGCGGCGGCGATCGTCGTCTCCGACGACGCCATCGATGCGCTCGGTCTGGACCGCTCGCGCTGTGTGCGGGTGCTGGCCTCGGTCCTGCGCAGCGAAGAACTTTACGGCGCACGGAGTTTCGATGCCGAACTCACCCGGGCGACGGTGTGCTCCGCCTACGACCAGGCGGGGATCGAGCCGGAGGATCTGGACGTGGTCGAACTCCACGACGCGTTCACGATCGAAGAACTGCAGTACGTCGAAGCGATGGGGCTGGTCGAGGAAGGCAAAGCCGCGGCTGCCCTGGCGCGGGGTGAGTTCGACCTCGGCGGCCGGGTGGCGGTCAGCCCGTCCGGCGGACTGCTGGGGGCGGGGCATCCGATCGGTCCCACCGGGGTCGGTCAGATCGGTGAGATCACCACCCAGCTCCGCGGCGAGGCCGGACCCCGCCAGCACCGTGGCGCGCGCACCGGGCTGGCGCACATGGTCGGCCTCGGCGCGGTCTGCGCCGTCCACATCCTGCGGGCGGGGGAGTAGCGGATGAACCGCGATTCGGCAGCTCACCGCGCACCGCGCGTCTCGACGCGAGTGATCGGAGCCGGGCGATGAGCGCGACGAGGGACGCCGACACCACCGGGGTCGCCTTCACCGGTGGCGCGGGCCGCCTCGCGGGCGACCTGTGGGGCGGGTCGGGCCGCGCGGCGGTCGTGCTGGCGCACGGCGGTGGCCAGACCCGGCACTCGTGGCGGCGCACGGCCGCCGACCTGCATCGCCACGGCCATACCGTCGCGACCTTCGACGCCAGGGGCCACGGCGACAGCGACTGGTCCACCGCAGCGGAGTACTCGTTCGACGATCTCACCGGCGACCTCGCCGACGTCGTCGCGCAGGTGCGGTGGCGCACCGGTGTGGGCCGACCGGTGCTGGTCGGTGCGTCGATGGGTGGGATCGCCGCCCTGCTGGCCCTGGCCGCCGATCCGGGACTGGCGGCGGCGCTGGTGCTGGTCGATGTCACACCGAAGGTCGAGCCGGACGGGGTCAGCCGGGTCCATCGCTTCGTGACCGGTGCGCCGAACGGATTCGGTGATCTCGACGAGGTGGCCCGTGCCGTCTCGGCCTACAACCCGCACCGTCGCACGCCCGCCACCCCGGACGGCCTGCGAAAGAACGTGCGCCGCGGCGCGGACGGCCGGTGGTACTGGCACTGGGATCCGGCGTTCTTCCAGGTCCGCCGCGAGGTGACGGCCCAGGGGCTGCAACGACGGCTGGAACGGGCGGCGCAGCGTATCGCAGTGCCCACCCTGCTGATTCGCGGCACGGCCTCCGATATCGCCACCGACAGTGGGGTCGCGCTGCTGCACCGGCTGATCCCGCACGCCGTGGTCGCCGATATCAGCGGCGCCGGGCACATGGTCGCCGGCGACGACAACGACGTCTTCGCGGTCGCGCTGCGGACATTCCTCGACGAGCTGTAGCGAGGAATGCCCGTGGCGTCCACCGCCCCTTCGAAAGGTTCACGCCCAATGACCACCGCTCCGGCCGAGATCCGTGCACGGATCGCCCAGCAGAAGTTCCTGCTGCCCGGCATGTACGGCGCCATCGACTTCACCCGGCGCCCGGAACGATTCACCGACGCGCCGGACGCCGAGACCGCGATCCGCGCCGAACTGGAGTCCCTGCGGCCACGACTGCTCGCCGACAGCGACCGTGTCGCCACCATCGAGGCGTACACGATGCTCGGCGATCTCGCCGCCGATGCCTACGCGGCGCTCATGCCCGAGTACGGCTTCCGGCGCCTGGTCGAGATGCTCGACCAGGCGTGCGCCGACGGGATCGGCAGCATCGAGCATCCGCCCGCCGAGCTGATCGCGCTCCTCGCGGAGATGGAGCGGATCCCCACCTGGCTCGACATGGCTCTGGTCGAGGAGGGCGCCCGGATCGAACGGAACATGACCGCGCACCTCATGCCGTTCCTGATCCGCGGGTCGTTCGTCGGCACCTTCATGAATTCCTATGCGGCGCTGCCGATGGCGATCACCGGGTCACTCGGCACCAGGACCGCCGGACGGCGGATGACGGAGACCGCGTCGTTCTTCGCCTGCACCACCCTGCCCGGCGCTTTGGCCCGGCACGGTGTCGGATTCCGGGCGGCGGCCAAGGTCCGGCTCATGCATTCGATGGTCCGGTTCAACATCCTGCGTCGCGACTGGGACGCCGCGGTGTACGGCATCCCGATCCCGCAATCGGATCAGATGCCCGCCGGACTCATTCCGACCATGCTGCTGGCCCTGCGGGTCCTCGACCGGGGCCGCGACCACTTCACCCCCGCCGAACGGGCCCAGGTCGAATTCGCCCGCTACCGTTGCTATCTGCTCGGCCTGCCCGAGGATCTGCTCCCGGCCACGCCTCGCGAGATCGTCGATGTTCTGGCCACCCGGCAGGCCACCCTGCGCCGGGCCTACGACGACACGACCTGCGGTGCGCTCGTCCGCGCGACCATGGCGGCCTACACCGAGCCTGATCGCGGTCTCGCCAGCCGGCTGCACGACCGCGTGGAACGCAGCGCCGCCAAGGTCTTCTTCGTGCAGGCGGTGCTGTCCGGCAGCACCGAACGAGCCGCTGCCATGGGGATCGAGGTGACGGCCGCCGACAAACTCCGCGCGGCGGTCGCCTTCGGCTACGCGGGCTGCCGCCTGGTCATCTATCGCCTGCTGCTGCGCATCCCCGCGACGAGGTCGATCGCCGACGCTCGCCTTGTGCGCAAGATCGATCGGTACCTGGCACGGCTCGGCCACGCCGAATTCACCACCGACGCTTCGACCTACCGGGCACCCTAGGGCTTGCGGCGGTCCGGGTGGTGACCCGGACTTCTCCGCCGACCACACGCGGGTCCAGCCGCTTCGGTCCGCACCGGCGACTGCACGAATGGCCGTCGCCTCAGGCCACGCCGGTGTGCTCGCGCATGTGATCCAGTGGCCCGCACCGGACGTCGAATCGGGTGCGGATGGTGTCCAGGGACCGGCGCAAGTGCTCGCGTTCGCGGTGGTGGGTGAGGGCGAACCGGGCCATGGCCGCCATGCGGCGGGGGAGGGGATACCAGCGATCGAGGTCGAGGCCGCAGTCGCGGAAGATCGCGGTCGGGACGCTGTCGTAGATGCGGCTCATGTTGTACTGGGTGAGGGTGAACAGCGCGTACGGGACAACTGTTTTCGACTTGCCGAGGAGGTCCTGGACGTCGAGTTCGTAGAGCGGGGTGTCGGTGATGCGGTCCAGGAACATCAGATGGGTCAGGAAATACGCGATCATCGTCGTCAGGTAGAGCGTGGCCGAGCGCGGCTGGATGGACAGGACGGTGCCGTCGCTCGACAGGTAGGGCTCGTAGGGATGCTCGTGGCGCATGACGTAGCCGGTGCAGTTCACCACCCAGCTGCCGGGCCGGAGGGGCGCGGACGTGCCGCCGCGGAAGACGAGGCGGGTGTCGTCGCCGTCGTCGACGGCGTCCACGAGATAGTCCATGACCACCGTGCGCAATCCCGCGGCGATCGTCGCCGCTTCGGCTTCCGACAGGATGCCCAGCAGGAAGTTTCCGGCCTCGGGTGTCACCGCGGTGCCGAACGTCGTGCGATGCCAGTCCCAGACGGCGGCCTCGTTGCTGCCGTCGAATCGCCGGTTGACCTCGCGGAGCAGACCGCTGGGCAGCGCACCGCCCCACCATCGCCGGGTGCCTGAGGGGAAGAACTTCTCGCGGCTGTGGAAGAAGGTGCCCCGACCGGCGACCAGATTCACCTCGCGACCGGGCTGTGCGGTGACGAGTTCGTAGGCGGTGTCCATGGCGGTCTTGCCGCCGCCGATGATCCAGACGGGATCGGTACTGGCGCGCAGGCCGTCGCCGCGCAGGTCGCAGTCATCGGGTGACACCGACCTGACCCGGGTGCTGGACAGGGTGAGCGGTGTGTTCGGGGCGATGCGGAAGCCGTAGGCCTTGATCAGCCGCCGCGTGTCGATCACGACCGAGCGGCCGTCCGCGGACTCGCAGGTGATCCGGACGGTGCCCGCCGACTCGTCCTGCGCGGTCATCGTCCAGCCGAAGAGCTCGTCGACATGCACGCGCTGCTCGATCTCGGCCAGGCAGTGTTCGAGATGGTCGAGCACCTCGTCCTTGGACGCCAGATAGGAACGGTCCTGACCGAGGGTCCACGGGATATCGCCCGCGGTGAACATGCCGTGCGGCTGATGCAAGCGCACGTACGGATAGGTGTCGGTCCACATGCCGCCCACCCGTTTCCGGCTGTCGACCAGCACGACACGGTGGTCGCGGCTCAGATAGCGACTCGCGACATACAGCGCGTTGAGCCCGGCGGCGCCCGCACCGACGACGCACACATCGCACGTCATCGTCGCGGCGTCCGCCGTCGGTTCGCCGGAGTGTTCGCTGCGGGGAGACATGCGCTGCTCCCTCCTTCGAGGTGGACGCGATTTCGTCCGATGGGGCAATTGTCCGGCAAACCGGCGCGGCCGAACAGAGTAGTGCGTTACCCGGTCGCGGGTGACAGCCGTCATAGCCGCCCCCTACCGCGGAAGCGCTATCGTGTTAGTGACTAACAAGTGGTAGTCACTAACAGATTTGTGCACGCGGTGGTCGGCGGACGGCCCGGGAGTGGAGGAAGTGCGATGGCGTCATGGTTGTACCGGCTCGGCCGGTACTCGTTCCGGCACAAATGGCAGGTGATCGCCGCCTGGCTGATCGCCGCGACGGCGGTGGCCGGGCTGGTCGGTGCGCTGAACCCGAAGTTCGCCAAGGACTTCGACCTGCCCGGAACGGACTCCGGCACGGCGACGAGCCAGGTGGAGAAGTACTTCCCCGAGGTCATGCAGCAGCAGATGAAGGCCTCGACGAGCGTCCTCGTCGCGGCCGAGGACGGGATCGCGAACCACACGGCGCAGATCGACGCGCTGGTGACGGACCTGCGGACCCTGCCCGAGCTGACCGATCCGGCCACCGTCGTCGACCCGGTCCTGGTCGCCCAGGTCGAGCCCGCGCTGGCGGCGTCGGTGGTGGGCGACAACGGCAAGGTCGGCCTCATCCAGGTCCGCCAGAACATCGACGTGATGGACCTGAAGTCGGACCAGAAACACGAACTCCAGGACATCCTCGACCGGCACAACGGTGACGGCCTGCAGGTGGAGGCCACCGGCTCGCTGATGCAGATCATGGAGGAGCCGGGCAAGGCCGAGCTGATCGGTTTCGCGCTCGCCTTCGTGGTGATGATCGTGGCCTTCGGCGCGCTGGTCGCCGCGTTCATCCCGCTGGTCACCGGCGTGGTCGGGGTGCTGATCACGATCCTGCTGGTGACCCTGAGCTCGGAGTTCATCAGCGTCAATCAGAGCGCGACCGGCATCGTCACGATGCTGGGCATCGCGGTGTCGATCGACTACGCCCTGTTCATCGTGTCGCGGTATCGCAGTGAGGTGGCGCGGGGCGGCGAACGCGCCGAGGCCGCGGGTCGCGCGGTCGGCACCGCAGGCTCGGCGGTGGTGTTCGCCGGGCTGACCGTGATCATCGCCGTCGTCGCGCTGACGGTGATCGGTATCCCGCTGATCACCCAGATGGGGATCGGCGCCGCGGTCGCGGTAGCCATCGCGGTCCTGGCCGCGCTGACGCTGATCCCGGCGATCCTCGGTGCGGTGGGCCGTTTCGCGTTCACGCCGCGGATCCCGTGGATCAAGCACGCCGAGCAGTCGGAGACCGCGGAGACCGCCGGGGTGAAGTTCGGGCGCATGGTGGTGCGCAAGCCGCTGCCGTTCATCTTCGCCGGCCTGGCCGTCCTGGTGCTGGCGGCGCTGCCGATGAGCAAGCTCGAACTGGCCATGACGATGAACACCCCCGACGAAGCGCGCGCGATGACATTGCTGCAGCGCGGTTTCGGCCAGGGCATCAACGGCCCGCTGCTCGTCGTGGTGCACCACGACGACGGCGACGTGAGCGCGGCGGCCGACGCGAGCGTGGCCTACATCAAGACATTGCCCGACGTCGCCAACGTGGACACCCTGGTATGGACCGGCAACGGCGCCGCCCAGCCGAACCTCGACGCGGACACCGCGCTGATCATGGTCACACCGACCAGCGCACCCTCGGACGAGGCCACCCACGCGCTGATGGAACGCATCCGCGACTACGCCCCCGCCGCCGAGCGGGTGGGCGCGGAACTGCACGTCGGCGGACAGACCGCGATCATGTCGGATCTGTCGGCCAAGCTGGACCGTGCGCTGCTGCCGTATCTGGTGGTCGTCGTCGGGCTGGCGTTCCTGATCATGATCGGGGTGTTCCGGTCGATCTGGGTGCCGCTGATCGGCACGCTCGGCTTCGTCTTCTCGGTCCTGGCGACCTTCGGCGCGACGGTGGCCATCTTCCAGGAGGGCGCCCTCGGTCTGATCGACAACACCCAGCCGATCGTGTCGTTCCTGCCGATCTTCCTCATCGGTGTCGTCTTCGGCCTGGCCATGGACTATCAGGTGTTCCTGATGACCCGCATGCGCGAGGAATACATCCACGGGATGACCGCGAAGGACGCCATCATCGCCGGGTATCGGCACGGGGCGCGGGTGGTGACCTCCGCGGCGATCATCATGGTCAGCGTCTTCGCGGCGTTCATGCTCGCCCCCGACACCACGATGAAGATGCTGGGCTTCGCCCTCGGTATCGCGGTGTTCTTCGACGCCTTCATCATTCGCATGATGGTGGTGCCCGCCGTCATCGCGATGCTCGGTGACCGGGCCTGGGGCCTGCCGACGTGGCTCGATAGGCTCGTGCCGAACTTCGACATCGAAGGCGGCGCCGTCCGCAACCGCGGCATTCCCGCGGACGCGGACAGCCCGGCCCCGGCCGAGCTGGTCGAAGTGAGGAGCTGACCCGGGCACCGCCGATGAAGGAGCCGAGATGACGAACACGACGACCCCGGGCGTGAGCCCGGGGCGTCGGGTCGGGCTGCGTGAGAAGCACAAGATGCGCACGCGAACCGCGATCCGCGAGGCCGCGATGCGCCTGTTCGAGCAGCAGGGGTACGCGAACACGACGGTCGAGCAGATCGCCAAGGCGGCCGACGTCTCCCACACCACCTTCTTCCGCTACTTCGCGTCCAAGGAGCAGGTGGTCATCAACGACGACCTCGCCGACCAACGGGAAGCCGCGATCGCCGCGCTGCCCCGCGGGCTGGGTCACTTCGATCTGCTCCGCGCGATCCTGCACGAGCTCAATCGGCTCGCTCTCGAGAATCCGTGGACGGCCAATCCCGAGCGGATGAAGCTGATCCACGCCGAACCGGCCTTGCGCACGGCGTATCAGATCGAATCCGACCGGGCCATTTCCGAGGCACTCGAGTTCTTCGCCGACTACCTCGGCGTCGAACCGGACAATCAGCGGCTGCGCGTGTTCATCGCCGCCGCGGGCGGGGTGATGTTCCACATCGCCAACAGCACCTACGAACCCGGCGACGATGTCTACCGGCTGGTACTGGAGGCGGTCGATCTGCTCGAGCAGGGGCTGCCGCTGTAATCGGTGTGAGAGTCGTCTATTTCGGCCGCGCGAGCCAGCAAAAATAGAACGTGTTCTAGTAGGGTTCGGCTATGGAACGACTTACTGGATTGGATGCCAGTTTCCTCTATCTGGAGACCGATACCCAGCATCTACACGTGTGTGCCCTGTTGATTCTCGATCCGGCCGACGGGCCGTACTCGTTCGACCACCTGCGCGACGAGCTGCGCAGGCGCCTGCCCCTCATCCCGCATATGCGCCGCCGGGTCCATCCGGTGCCGTTCAACCTCGACCATCCGCTCTGGGTCGACGACCCCGACTTCGACATCGACAACCACATCCGGCGCGTCGAGCTGCCGGAGCCGGGCGGGCAGGCCGGGCTGGCCGCGCTCATCGGCGAGGTCGCGAGTACGCCGATGGACCAGAACCGGCCGCTGTGGGAGATGTCGGTGGTGGAGGGGCTCGACGACGGCAAGGTCGCGGTGGTCTGCAAGTACCACCATTCGGCGGTCGACGGCATCACCGGCACCAACATGATGATGCACCTGTGTGATCTGGAGCCGGGGCTCAGCAGGCCGGAACCCGAACCGTGGCACCCGGAACCGGTGCCCGGCGATCTCGAGCTCATCGCGCGCGCCGCGGTCCGCTTTCCCGCCAGGGCCGGGATGCTCGGCATGGTGCCCAAGACGCTCGGCATGGTCGCGGGTTTCGCGCAACGGCGGCGGAACAACGAGGCGGGGATGGCGCTGCCGTTCTCCGCGCCGCGCACGCCGTTCAACCAGGCCGTGACCGCGACCAGGGCGGTCTCGTTCACCAAGACCGATCTCGGCGTGATCAAGGAGATCAAGGCCGCGTTCGGGGTGAAGGTGAACGATGTCGTGCTGACCGTGGTCGGTGGCGTGCTGCGCCGCTACCTGGCCGATCACGACGAGCTGCCCGATCGCTCGCTGGTCGCCTCGGTGCCGGTGTCGGTGCACGAATCCACCCGGCACACCGAGGGAATCAACAAGGTCTCGACCCTGTTCTGCCGGCTCGGCACCGATATCGCCGATCCGGTCGAGCGGCTGGAGCAACTGGCCGTCGCCAACCGGGACGCCAAGGCCGAGCACGATCTGATCGGTGCCGACTTCCTCCAGGACTGGTCGAAGTACGCCCCGCCCAACACCTTCCGCCTCGCCTCGCGCGTCTACTCGTCGCTGAAGCTGGCCGAACGGCATCCGGTGGTGCACAACCTGGTGGTCTCGAACGTGCCCGGTCCGCCGATGCCGCTGTACTTCCTCGGTGTCCGGGTGGACGGCATGTATCCGTTCGGGCCGGTCTTCCACGGCGCCGGGCTCACCGTCACCGTGCTGTCGAACTGCGGCGACCTCGATTTCGGCTTCATCGCCTGTCGTGACCTGGTGCCCGATGTCGACGCGCTGGCCGACGCGGTGCCCGCCGTGATCGACGAACTGCTGGCCGCGGCCCGCGCCAGGGGCTGATCGCCCACTCCGCATGTCCGCCCTGTTCGCCACCGGCGTCGAACAGGGTCGTCGACTACCGCCGCGCGGTCACCGCCCGGCACGCGTCGGCCAGTACCGGCACGAACCGGTCCGGCGCGACAGCGCACGCCGCATGACCCGCCGCGACCGGATGCACACTCGACCCGGGAATCGCGGCGGCGAGCTCGATCTGCCGATACACCGGGATCGCCCGGTCCTTGGTCGTAATGACCACCGCGGTCGGCACCCGCAATTCCGGCAGCCACGTGGTGGCGTCGAAGGTTCCGATCTCGGCCAGCACCGGCGCCAGCGCCCATCCGCTCGTACTGCGGAATTCGCCCACCGCCCACTGTCGTAGGTGCCCCGGCACCAGCGCGTCCGGCAGTTCCGGCAGCGCGCGCAGGAGCCGCCGGGCCCGGCGATACGGATAGTCGCCCAGCGCCTCGGCGACGCCGGCGAAGCCGCGATGGAACGCCCGCTCACGCCACTTCTCCTGGAAGCGATACGGCGTCGCGCAGAGCACCAGCCCGGCCACCCGGTCCGGATGCCGGTGGGCGGTGAGCAGGGAGACGATGCCGCCCAGGGAATAGCCGACACAGACGAAGCGGTCCAGCCCGAGCGCGTCGGCGACCGCGACCACGTCGTCGGCGCAGTCGTCGAGCCGGAATCGGGCCGACTGGATTCCGCGCCCATGCCAGCGCTGATCGAACAGCACCACGCGATACCGCGCGCTCAAGGTCTCCAGTGCCGGAAACCAATTCAGGGCCGCTGTGCAGGCGGTGCCGTGCAGCAGGATCAGGACGGGCGCACCGGCCGGTCCCGGGATGTCCACCACGTAGGTCCGGCCGCGCCCCGGCAGGTCGAGCATCCGTCCGCCGGGGATCTCGTCGACGGCGGGGACGACGAACGGCCCCGTCCGCACTGATCGCGCAGTTCCCACGTCGACCTCCTCGGCATTTCTAGAACTCGTTCTAGTTCATGATGCCACAGCGGCGCGCGGGTGCCGGCGTCTCACCCGGCCGCCCGCTCGATCGCTCGCAGCCACGCCGCGGTGTCCTCGACGAAGAAGCCGATCTCGCCCGCTCGGGTGTCGACGACCAGGTGGGTGCGGCCGCCGGTCACCGCGCCCTGGAAGACCTTCGCCTCGTGCGCGGACACGATCTCGGCCACCGGCACGACGAAAGCCGTTCCGACGTAAGGCCGGAACCGCAGCGAGGTGGCGGTGAGCGCGACGACGCCGTTGCCCTTCACGGCCGGGAATCCCGGCGCGGTCGCGCCTCGGTAGAGGGCCTTCTCCGGTCCGCGCACGACGGTGTCGTGGCGCAGCTCGCGGGTCAGCTCCTCGGTGACGCGCGCGCCGCGTCGCCGCAGCCACACGATGACCGGGATCGAGACGATCGCGAGGAGGGCGAGAATCCCGGCGACCAGGACGACGACGAACCACAGGGTGCTCATGCGGTGATCATCGTTCGCGTCGGCCGCAGCGTGAACAGACGCGCCGCCGGGCGGGTGGAAAGGTGGTGCCAGCTACACCACCGACCCGGTGGGCAGCTCCATCGAGATCGAGGCCCGCCACGACGACCATGGGAGTCATGACCCACACGCCAACCGAGCCGACCCTGGTCATCAAGGATTCCGGCGAGCAGATCGCCGTCCTCGACGGCCGCCACGAGCCCGCGCGTCCCCGTGGCGGGGTGCCCGCCGCCATCGCCCGGGCGCCCTTCCAGCTCCGGACCTGGAAGGAACTCGGCTATCTGATCCTGTCGTTCGTGCTCGGCTGTGTGGCCGTGTGCTACCTGTTCTTCGGTTTCGGCGGCGGGCTGTACGCGTCGATCTTCCTCGTCGGTATCCCGCTGCTGGCGCTGATCCTGCTCGGCGGCCGGGTGTGGGGACGGATCTACCGTTGGCTCGGCAGGGAACTGCTCGGTGTCCGGGTCGAGGCGCCACCGGCGTTCGTCCGCGCGCCGGGCCTGATCGGTTTCCTGAAGAGCGCGTTCACCGACCGGGTGAGCTGGCGGGCCACGCTGTTCCTGCTCGCGCAGTCCGTGCTGGGTGTGGTGGTCGGCTACGTGGTGCTCGTGGTGACCGCGATGGTCGCCTTCACCGCGATCTCGCCGATCCCGTGGCTGCTGGTCGACCCGGTCCAGGTGGACGAGAGCGGCATCGAGCGGCACAGCCTGGTGCAGTTCGGTTCCTTCTATGTCGACACCTGGCCCCGGGTGCTGGCCATGTCCGGCCTCGGCATCGCCCTGTGTTTCGCGCTGCCGTGGCTGATCCGTGGTGTCTGCTGGGTGCACGGGATGCTGATCACGCACCTGCTGGCGGCGACATCGCGAGACCGGCAGCTGGCCGAGCTGCGCGCGAGCAGGCGGGCCGCGGTCGACGACGCCGCCGCGACACTGCGCCGGGTCGAGCGCGACCTGCACGACGGCACCCAGGCGCGGCTGGTCACCATCGCGATGGCCCTGGGCCGGGCCGAGGAACGCCTGGCCGCAGGCGGGGACCCCGGCGATCTCATCGCCGAGGCTCGCGCCGGCGCGAAGGAGGCGCTGATCGAGCTGCGCGAACTGGTCCGTGGCATCCACCCGCCCGCACTCGAACTCGGCCTCGGGCCCGCCCTGGAGACGCTCACCGCCCGCTGCGCCGTGCCGGTCGAGTTGCGCGTCCACCTGCCGCGACGGCCGAGCCCCGCCATCGAGGCCATCGCCTATTTCTCGGTCGCCGAACTGCTCACCAATGTGGTCAAACACGCGCGGGCGACGGAGGTCACCGTCACGGTGCTCCCCGACAGCCTGCGTTCGGTCGCGATCACCGTGCGCGACAACGGGATCGGTGGCGCGCGCCCGGCCGGGGCCGACGCGGCGGCCGGCAGCGGGCTGGCCGGTCTCGCCGCCCGTGCCCACGCCGTCGACGGCACACTCACCGTCGACAGTCCCGCCGGTGGGCCTACCGTGGTGACCATGGTGTTGCCGACGACGGGTCCGCGGTGAGCGCGCCGCGACCGCTGCGGGTGGTGATCGCCGAGGACAGTGCGATCCTGCGCGACGGCCTGGCCGGCCTGCTCACCGAACGCGGCCACGAGGTGGTGGCGATGGTCGGCGACGCCACGTCCCTGTCCGAGGTGGTCGGCGCGCACCGGCCCGACGTCACGGTGGTGGACGTGCGGATGCCGCCCACCTTCACCGACGAGGGACTGCTGGCCGCGATCGAACTGCGCCGGACCCACCCGGACAGCGGTGTGCTCGTCTTCTCCCAGTGGATCGAAACCCGGTACGCGACAGAACTTCTCGCCGCGGGCGCGGGCGGTGTCGGCTACCTGCTCAAGGACCGGGTCGCCGACGTCGCCGATTTCGTCGACGCTCTGCACCGGGTCGCGACCGGCGGCACCGCGCTCGACCCGGAGGTGGTGAAACAGCTGATGGGCGCCTCCCGGCAGCAGGACAGCCTGACCCGGCTCACGCCCCGCGAGCGCGAGGTACTCGAACTGATGGCCCAGGGCCTGACCAACAACGCGATCGCCGCCGCCCTCACCGTCACCGAACGCGCGGTCGAGAAGCACATCGGCAACATCTTCACCAAACTCGACCTGCCACCCTCGGACACCCACCACCGCCGGGTCCTCGCGGTCCTGCGCCTGCGCGGGTGACCTGCCGGGTCAGAACCAGTTCTCGTCGGTGTCGAGGGTGGTGCGGTCCAACGCGGCGAGTAGATCCAATTGCGGTGCGGTCTTCGGCAGCTCGTAGCGGAAGTAGTAGCGGGCGGCCGCGCGCTTGCCGTCGTAGAAATCGCCGTCCTTGCCGACGGTCGCCAGTTCCTGTTCGAGCCAGATCCAGGCGAGGACGAGGTGCCCGAACGCCTCGAGGTAGACCGCGGCGTTGGCCATGGCCGCGGCCGGGTCGCCTGCGGCGAACATGGCGGCGGTGACGGTGAGCAGGCGTTGCCAGGCGGTGTCGAGGAGTTCGGCGTGCGCGGCGGGTTGTCCGCCTGCCGCGCGGGCGGCGGACACGGTGGCCGCGATGTGCTCGGTCAGCAGGAGCAGTGACGCGCCGTCGTGCTGGATCACCTTGCGGCCCAGCAGATCCAGGCCCTGGATGCCGTGCGTGCCCTCGTGGATGGGGTTGAGGCGGTTGTCGCGGTAGTACTGCTCGACGTCATATTCGCGGGTGTAGCCGTAGCCGCCGTGGACCTGGATGGCCAGGTTGTTGGCTTCCAGACACCACTGCGACGGCCAGCTCTTGGCCACGCCGGTGAGGATCTCCAGCAGCCGGGTGTGCGCGCGGGCGGACTCGGGATCGGTGTCGGTGCGCTCGAGATCGATGAGCCGGTTGCAGTACAGCAGCAGTGCCAGCGCGCCCTCGCTGTAGGCCTTCTGCGCCAGCAGCATGCGCTTCACGTCGGGGTGCGCGATGATCGGGATCTGCGCGGTGGCCGGGTCCCTGGTGGTGAGGGCACGGCCCTGGTGGCGGGTGCGCGCGTACTCGACGGATTTCAGATAGCCGGTGTAGCCGAGCGCGGTCGCGCCCAGGCCGACGCCGAGGCGGGCCTCGTTCATCATCGTGAACATGTAGGACAGGCCGCGGTGCGGCTCGCCGACGAGATAGCCGACCGCGCCGGGCGCGCCGTCCGGAGTGTGGCGGCCCTCGCCGAAATTGAGGACGGTGTTGGTGGTGCCCCGATAGCCCATCTTGTGGTTGAGCCCGGCCAGGACGACGTCGTTGCGTTCGCCGCGCGACCCGTCCTCGGCGACGAGGAACTTCGGCACGATGAACAGCGAGATGCCCTTGGTGCCCGCGGGCCCGCCCGGGATCTTCGCCAGCACCAGATGCACGATGTTCTCGGTCAGTTCGTGGTCACCGCCGGAGATCCACATCTTGGACCCGAACAGCCGGTAGGTGCCGTCGTCCTGCGGCTCGGCGCGGGTGACGATATCGGCCAGCGAGCTCCCGGCCTGGGGCTCGGACAGGCACATGGTGCCGGTGGCGGTGCCCTCGATCATCGGGCGGACGAACCGCGTGATCTGGTCGGCGCTGCCGTGGGCCGCGATCAGATTCGCGTTGCCGATGGTCAGGAACACGTAGGCGGTGGTGCCGACATTGGCGGCCTGGAACCAGCTCATGCCCGCGGCCTGCACGGTCGCGGGCAGTTGCAGCCCGCCGAGCTCCTCGTCCATGCTCGCGCCGACGAGGTTGGCTTTGGTGAACGCCTCGACCGCGGCGCCCACCTCGGGGATCATGGTGACCGTCGTGCCGTCGAAGGTGGGCTCGTTGCTGTCGTTGCGCTTGTTGTGCGGGGCGAAGTAGCGCGTCGCGATGTCCTCGCACAGCTCCAGGAAACCGTCGAAGGTCTGCTTGGAGTGTTCGGCGAACCGCGGGGCCGTGGTCAACTCCGCCACGCGCAGCCACTCGTAGAGCAGGAAGTCCAGGTCCCGGCGGGAGATCAGGGTCGAGCGCACGGTCGTCCTCTCCGGGGCGGCCGTCCCGGACGGGAGCCCCTGTGCTGTCGGCACCAAGCTACCGACGATCGGTCAGTGGATCGGGGGAAACTCGCCGCGAGGAGCGGCGGGGGGCGGGCGGGCGCCGGTGTGGGGCCGCGGCCCCGCGGGGACGGTGCAAGGGGGGGGGCGGTGGGTCAATGA
>NZ_JBFAHQ010000007.1:0-67049 GCF_040654235.1 Nocardia sp. NPDC050718
GTCAACCGGGGGGTATGAGAGGCCGGAACCAATAATAATATTGGCACTGACATTCATCGACACACTATTGAGTTCTCAAAGAACACACGCACAAGCATCCACCCACAACATTTCGTAGGGGCTTCAGCAGGGCAAGGGTTCAAACTTTAGCGCGGGCGATCTACCGAAGCAAGTCCGGAAGACAGTGAGCCCGCACACATGATCAGTCAGGCGCTCATCGTCCTACCTCGTTTCCCTGTGCGATCCGCTAGCCTCGAGAGGCTCGGCGGTTCGGCACCGGGTCGGTGTCCGTGTCGCTCTGACTCGAATTAAGTTACGCATCGCCGATCATGAAGTCAAATCGGCTGGTCAGCGGGCGTTTCGTCGACGATCGGTGATCATCGGGGCGCCACTCAGGGCCGCCAGCCGGCGGGGAACCAGCTCGGGGCGGTCGCGGTGAACCGCTCGCGGTCCCATCCCCCGGCGCCGGCGGGGATCGCGCCGAGCAACGGGGTCTCGGTGACGCGCGGCAGATCGTCGCGATTGCACTGCGAGGCGAGGTCGGGCTCGAACGGCCAGGAACCGATGACCAGTCCGGCGCAGGGCACACCGGCGGCGGCCAGGGCGCGGGTGGTGAGTTCACTGTGGTTGAGGGTGCCGAGTCCGGCGGCCGCCACGACGAGGACGGGGGCGCCGAGTTTCTGCGCCAGGTCGAGGAGGGTGAACTCCCCCATCCGCACGAGCAGGCCGCCGGCGCCTTCGATGAGGACCAGGTCGGCATCGCGCTGCGCGTCGATCGCGGCGACGGTCTCGTCCAGGGACAGCAGCGGCATACCGGCGCGTCGGGCTGCGGTGTCGGGGGCGAGCGGTTCCGGGTAGCGGGCCAGCTCGACGGTGCGGGTCAGCCCGGTGAGGCGGGTGACCTCGGCGAGGTCACCCGGGGCGCCGGGGGCGATGCCGGTCTGCGCGGGTTTGCACACCGCGACCGAGCGGCCCGCGGCGTGCGCGGCGGCGGCCACGGCCGCGGTGACGACGGTCTTGCCGACGTCGGTCGAGGTGCCGCTGATCAGCAGGAGGCTCATGCCGTCACCGGTTCCTTGCCACGGGCCGCGGCGAGCACGTCGCCGAGGACCTCGGCGATGGTGTCGAGTTCGGCGGGGGTGAGGTTGGCGCGCGCGGTCAGCCGCAGGCGCGAGGTGCCCTCGGGGACCGACGGCGGGCGGAAGCAGCCGACGTCGAGGCCGCGGGCGCGGCAGGCCTGCGCGGCGTCGAAGGCGAGCTGCGCTTCGCCGAGGACCACCGAGACGACGGCGGAGTCCGGCTCGGGCACCCCGGCGATGCGGGCGATATCGGCAGCGCGGTCGAGCACCCGCGACGCCATCGCGGGATCGCGGCGCAGCAGAGCGAGGGCCGCGCGGGCCGCGCCGACCGCGGCGGGCGCAAGGCCGGTGTCGAAGATGAAGGTGCGGGCGGCGTCGATGAGGTGGGCGCGGATGCGCGCGTCGGCCAGGACGACACCACCCTGCGCGGCGAAGGCCTTGGACAGGGTGGCGGTGATGACCAGGTCGGGTTCACCGGCCAGGCCCATCTCGTGCACCAGTCCGCGACCGCCCGTGCCGCGGACGCCGAGCCCGTGCGCCTCGTCGACGATCAGCACCGCGCCGTGCGCCCGGCACACCCGGTGCAGGTCGGCGAGCGGGGCGAGGTCGCCGTCGGCGCTGAAGACGGAGTCGGTGAGGACCAGCGCGCGCTCCTCGGCGCGTTCGGCGAGCAGGCGTTCGACCGCGGCGACATCCCGGTGCGGGGCGATCTCCACCCTGGCCCGGGACAGCCGGCACGCGTCGACCAGGGACGCGTGACTGCCCGCGTCGGAGACGACGAGGGTGCCGCGACCGGCCAGCGCGGTCACCGCGCCGAGATTGGCGGCGTAGCCGGAGGCGAACACCAATCCGCTTTCGGCGCCGACGAATTCGGCCAGTTCGGCCTCGAGCTGGGCGTGCTCGGCGGTGGTCCCGGTGACGAGGCGCGAACCGGTGGACCCGGCGCCCCAGCGGCGCACGGCCGCGATGGCGCCCTCGACGACCTCGGGATGGCGGACCAGGCCCAGGTAGTCGTTGGACGCGAGGTCGATCGCGGACGACTCGGCGGCGCGCGGGCGCAGGTGTCGGCGCAGCCCGGCGTCGACCCGCTCGGCAGCGCGCTCGTCCAACCAGCTCAACGGATCCGTACTCACAGCTGGGGAGCTTACTTGAACGCCGTTCAGGGGATGCGGTCGCGGCGTCATCCGAGGCTCGCCTTCACCGCGGCGCGCACGGCGCCGGTGATGGTGGCGATGTCCTCGGTGGTGCTGATGAACGGCGGCATCGTGTAGACGAGGGTGCGGAACGGGCGCAGCCACGCGCCCGCGTCGACGGCCGCGTCGGTGGCGGCCCGCATGTCGACGGGTGCGTCGAGCTCGACGACCCCGATCGCGCCAAGCGCCCGCACGTCGGCGACACCGGGCAGCGCGGCCAGCGGCTCCAGACCCACCCGCAGCTCGGACTCGATCCGGGCGACCTCGCCCCGCCAGTCCCGCGAGCGCAGCAGCTCGATCGAGGCGATCGCCACGGCGCAGGCCAGCGGATTGCCCATGAAGGTCGGCCCGTGCATGAGCCCGCCGTGCGCGGCGCTGATCGTCTCGGCGATCCGCGCGGTGCACAGGGTGGCGGCCAGGGTGAGATAACCGCCGGTCAGCGCCTTGCCGACGCACATCACGTCGGGGGCGACGCCGACGTGGTCGGCGGCGAACAGCTCGCCGGTGCGGCCGAAGCCGGTGGCGATCTCGTCGAAGACGAGCAGCACGTCGTTCTCGTCGCAGATCCGGCGCAGTTCGGTGAGATAGCGCGGGTCGTGCCAGCGCATCCCGCCCGCGCCCTGGACCACCGGTTCGACGATCACCGCGGCCAGCTCGTCCCGATGACTCGCGACCGCCCGGTCGAGCTCGGCGACATAGTCGGCGTCGAAGCCGACGGGCGGCGCGGGGACGAAGACCTGCTCGGTGAGGACGTCGGTCCACAGCGCGTGCATGCCGCCGTCGGGGTCGCACACGCTCATCGGGGTGAAGGTGTCGCCGTGGTAGCCGCCGCGCCAGGTGAGCAGCCGGTGCTTGCCCGGCTTGCCGACCCCGCGCCAGTACTGCAGGCACATCTTCGCGGCGACCTCGACCGAGACCGAGCCGGAATCGCAGAGGAAGACCTTGTCCAGACCGGTCGGCGTGAGCTCGACGAGCAGCTGGGTGAGCCGGGTGGCCGGGGCGTGGGTGAGGCCGCCGAACATGACGTGGCTCATCCGCTGCGACTGCGCGAGCAGCGCCGCGTCGAGGACCGGGTGCCGGTAGCCGTGCACCGCCGCCCACCACGAACTCATCCCGTCGACCAGCTCGCGGCCGTCGGCCAGCGTCAGTCTGGTGCCCGCCGCGCTCGCGACGACCAGCGGTTCGGTGGTCGCCGGGAAGCCGCCGTAGGGATGCCAGACGTGCTCGGCATCGAGGGCACTGATCTGCTCGGGGGTCAGGTCCACAGGGTTTCCTCGTCGTCGCCCGGTTGCCGTCTCCGACGGCCTTGAACACCGTTCAAGTTAGCACCCGCGCTCAGGGATCGAGCGGCCGATCGGCAATCGCCGCGGGAATGCGCGCCAGCGCCGCCCGCACCGCGGCGAGCTCGGGACCGCCGAGCGCCGCCGCGACGGCCGCCTCGATCCGGCGGATGTGCTTGCCCGCCAGCGCGAGCGCCGCACCGCCCGCCGCGGTGGTCACGATCAGGCGCGCCCTGCGGTCGGCGGGATCGGGGCGGCGTTCCACATAGCCGCACCGCTCGAGGTGGGTGACCAGCTCGCCCATCGACTGCTGGGTCATCCCCGCCGCCTCGGCGAGGGCGGTCACCCGGGAGCCGGCCGGTTCCAGGTACCGGAAGACCGCGTAGTGCGCGGGCCGCAGCTCGGGGCCGAGTTCGGCGCGCAGCTCCCGGTCCAGCTCACGCTCGTAGGCGTCGGCCGCCTGGACCAGCAGTTTCAGCAGCGTGGGCGTACTGTCCGTTGACATAATAGGAAGGTTACCTTTATACCTGGAGGATGGCTGACATCGGCACCGTCCTCACCTTTCGCAACGGGCACCGCGTGACGCTCGTCGACCGCGGCGCCGACGCCGAGGGCGCCTACCTCCGGCTCGAGCACGTGCTCCCCCGCCCCGGCAGGCAGGCGGGCCCGCACTGGCATCCCGAGATCGCCGAGACCTGGACCGTGCGGGCAGGCCGCATCCGGTTCCGCGTCGACGGCACCGAGATCGTCGCCGGACCGGGCGACACGGTGACGGCACCGCCGCGCGCCGTGCACGAGTTCTGGAACGAGGCCGAGAACACCGTCATGGACCATGTCATCCGCCCGCCGCTGCGGCACTGGGCGATGTTCGAGTTCTGGAGCGGCCTGGACAACAGCGGCCGGACCACCGCGAGCAGACTGCCGCGCAATCCGCTCGCCCTCGGCCTGCTCTGGGAGTACCAGGACGGCTACCTGGCCGGGCCGCCCGTTCCGCTGCAGCGGCTGATCTTCGGCGGCCTGGCCGCGCTGGCCCGGCGCACCGGCTATGCCCGGCGCCTGCTCGCGGCCGCTGACCAGGGGTGACGAAGCACCCACGCGCACCGCGCGCGGGCGGGGACCGGATTCCTCTACTGTCGTAGCATGTCGAGCCCGTACGACCGATCCGGTGAGGTGACCCCACTGGGCGTGTGGCCGGGCACCGCGTATCCGCTGGGCGCCACCTACGACGGCGCGGGCACGAATTTCTCGGTGTTCTCCGAGGTCGCCACGAGGGTGGAACTGAGCCTGATCGCCAAGGACGGCGCCGAGACCCGGGTCGAGCTCGACGAGGTCGACGGGTACGTCTGGCACGCCTACCTCCCCGCGATCACGCCGGGCCAGCGCTACGGTTTCCGCGTCCACGGCCCGTACGAGCCCGAGCTCGGACTGCGCTGCGATCCCAGCAAGCTGCTGCTCGATCCGTACGGGAAGGCCTTCGACGGGCAGTTCGTCAACGATCCGTCGCTGTACACCTACGGCCTGGATTCGCTGGGCCACACCATGACCGGCGTGGTGATCAACCCGTTCTTCGACTGGGGCGCCGACCGGCCGCCGAACCGGCCCTACCACGAGACGGTGATCTACGAGGCGCACGTCAAGGGCATGACGATGACCCATCCCGACGTGCCGGAGGAACTGCGCGGCACATACGCGGGTCTCGCGCATCCGGCGATCATCGGGCATCTGAAGAGCCTGGGCGTCACCGCGATCGAGCTCATGCCGGTGCACCAGTTCTTCCACGACCACGTGCTGACCGATCAGGGACTGCGCAACTACTGGGGCTACAACAGCATCGGCTACCTGGCCCCGCACAACCAGTACTCGGCCCGCCCGCGCGGCGACGCCGCGGTCGCCGAATTCAAGGCGCTGGTGCGCGCGATGCACGCCGAGGGCATCGAGGTGATCCTCGACGTGGTCTACAACCACACCGGCGAGGGCAACCACCTCGGGCCGACGCTGAGCCTGCGCGGCATCGACAACGCCGCCTACTACCGCCTCGACGAGACCGAGCCCGCGCACTACAAGGACTACACCGGCACCGGCAACAGCCTCAACGTGCGGCATCCGCACACCCTGCAGCTGATCATGGACTCCCTGCGCTACTGGATCCTGGACATGCACGTCGACGGCTTCCGGTTCGACCTCGCCGCCACGCTGGCCCGCGAATTGCACGATGTGGACCGGCTTTCCGCGTTCTTCGACCTGGTGCACCAGGACCCGGTGGTGAGCCAGGTCAAGCTCATCGCCGAACCGTGGGACGTCGGCGAGGGCGGCTACCAGGTCGGCAACTTCCCGAGTCTGTGGACGGAGTGGAACGGCAAATACCGCGACACCGTGCGCGACTACTGGCGTGGTGAGCCCGCGACGCTGGGCGAGTTCGCGTATCGGCTCACCGGATCCTCGGACCTGTACGAGTCGACCGGACGCCGCCCGAGCGCCAGCATCAACTTCGTCACCGCGCACGACGGCTTCACCCTGCGGGACCTGGTGTCCTACAACGAGAAACACAACGACGCCAACGGCGAGGGCAACCGCGACGGCGAGAGCCACAACCGGTCGTGGAACTGCGGCGTCGAAGGGCCGACCGATGATCCGGCGATCCTGGAACTGCGGGCGCGCCAGCAGCGCAATCTGCTGGCCACGCTGATCCTGAGCCAGGGCACGCCGATGCTGGCGCACGGCGACGAGATCGGGCGCACCCAGCTCGGCAACAACAATGTGTACTGCCAGGATTCGCCGCTGTCGTGGATGGACTGGTCGCTGGCGCAGACCAACGCCGATCTGCTCGAGTTCACCCGCTCGGCGATCGCGCTGCGCACCGCGCATCCGATCTTCCGGCGCCGCCGCTTCCTCGCCGCCGGGCCGGGTGACGGCGAGGGCCGCAATCGCGAGATCGCCTGGTTCACCCCGGCCGGGGCCGAGATGACCACCGACGACTGGCACAGCGGCTTCGGAAAGTCCCTGGCCGTGCTGCTCGACGGCGACGGCATTCCCGAGCCGGGACCGCGCGGCGAACGGATCAGCGACGACTCGTTCCTGCTGTGCTTCAATGCGCACGACGAAGCACTCGATTTCGTGCTGCCAGGACCGGAGTTCGGTGCCGAATGGACACCGGCCCTGGATTGCTCGACCCCCACCGGAACGGCCGACGGGGTCTTTCCCGCGGCCGCGACCCTCCCCGTCCCCAGCCGCTGCCTGCTCGTCCTGCGCCGAACCGCCTAGCCGAAACGATGACCGAGACCTACGTGACCGATCCGCTGACCCTGCTGCACCGCGCGCCCATCCGGCCGAGCACGGTGCGCAGCACCTACCGGCTGCAACTGCGCCCGGACGCGCTCACCTTCGCCGATGCCCGCGCCATCGCCGAATACCTGCAGCAGCTGGGGATCTCGCATCTGTATCTGTCGCCGATCCTGACCGCGGCGCACGGCTCGACGCACGGCTACGACGTCACCGATCCCACCACGGTCTCGGCCGCGCTGGGCGGGCCGACGGGGCTCAAGGCACTCTCGGACGAGGTGCGCAGTCGCGGGATGGGCTTGATCGTCGATCTGGTGCCCAATCACGTCGGCGTGGCCGATCCGCGGCAGAACCCGTGGTGGTGGGATGTGCTGCGCAACGGTCAGCAGTCCAAGTACGCCAAGTACTTCGACATCGACTGGAGTCCGGGCAACGGCGCGGGTGGACGGCTCGCGCTGCCGGTGTTGCAGAGCGAGAACGATCCGGCCGCGCTGTCGGTCGACCGGTCCGGTCACGAACCGATGCTGGCGCTGCACGATCTGCGCTTCCCGATCGCACCGGGCACCGACGGCGACAACGCGTTGCGCATCCACGATCGCCAGCACTACCGGCTGGTGAGCTGGAAGGCCGGCGTGTGCACCTACCGGCGATTCTTCGCGGTGAGCAGCCTGGCCGCGGTCCGGCAGGAGGATCCCGAGGTCTTCGAGGCGACCCACCGCGAGCTGGCCGCCTGGTGCGAACACGATCTCATCGACGGTGTGCGGGTGGATCACCCCGACGGGTTGTCGCACCCGAGCGCCTACCTGACCCGGCTGCGCAGGCTGATCGGCCCGCAGCGGCTGCTGCTGGTGGAGAAGATCCTCGCCAACCGGGAGCCGCTCGACGCGACGCTGCCGGTCGACGGCACCACCGGCTACGACGCGCTCGCCGATCTCGGCGGTGTCCTGATCGATCCGGCCGGCGAGGCCGCGATGACCGAGCTGTCCCAGCACGTCGCCGGGCACGGCAGCGACCGCGCCTGGTTCGGTGAGACCGAGCACCGGATCAAGCGCGCCGTCGCGGAAACCATTCTGGCGCCGGAGATCCGGCGGCTGGTCGCCGCGATCAAACGCGACGGCAACGCGGGCAGCTTCGACACCCTCGCGGTAAGCAACGCGACCATCGAGGTGCTGGCGTTCATGCCGGTGTACCGGGTGGACTACGCGCCGCTGGCCGGGATCACCGCGGCCGTCGTCGCGGAGGTGGAGAAGCGCAACGCCGAGCTGACGGCGCCGCTGTCGGTGCTGGTGACCGCACTGTCGGTGGGTGGGGAGGCGGCGATCCGGTTCTCCCAGGTGTGCGGCGCGATCACCGCGAAGTCGGTCGAGGACACCATGTTCTATCAGGGCGCGCGGCTGGTGTCGCTGCAGGAGGTGGGCGGCAATCCGGCGCGCTTCGGCCACACCGTCAACGACTTCCACCTGTCCAACAGCGAGCGCTCGCAGCGCTGGCCCGCCACCATGACGACCCTGTCGACCCACGACACCAAGCGCGGCGAGGATGTGCGCGCCCGGATCGGGGTGCTGTCGCAGGTCGCCGAGATCTGGTCGCAGCGGGTGCGCGGCTGGCTGGAGACGACGCCCGCGCCCGACGGCGCGACGGCACTGTTCTTGTTGCAGAACATGTTCGGGGTCTGGCCCGCCGACGGGCGGCCCGCGTCCTCGGTGCCGGGCTTGCGGGATCGGCTGCATCTGTTCGCGGAGAAGTCGATTCGCGAGGCCGGGACCAAGACGTCCTGGGAGGAACCGGACGCTGAGTTCGAATCGTCGGTGCACGGCTGGCTGGACGCGGTGATCGACGGCCCGGTCGGCACCGGCATCGGCGACCTGGCGCACGAGCTGGCCCCGCACGCCTGGTCGGACGCGGTGTCGCAGAAGCTGTTGCAGCTGTGCGGGCCCGGTATCCCGGACATCTATCAGGGCACCGAACTGTGGGAGGACTCCCTCGTCGACCCGGACAACCGCCGCCCGGTGAACTTCGCCGTGCGCGCCGGGCTGCTCCAATCCCTCACCGAGCCACCGACATTGGACACCACAGGGGCGGCGAAGATGTGGGTGGTCGCCTACGCGCTGTGGTTGCGCCGGGAACGGCCGGAGTGCTTCGTCGGCGGGATGTACCGGCCGCTCTACGGCGCCGGGGAGCACGCGCAGCGGCTGGTCGCCTTCGGGCGCGGACCGGCGGGTGAGGCGCCCGAGGTGATCGTCGCGGCGACCAGACACTCGGTCGGGCTGGCCGCGACCGGCTGGCTCGACACCACCCTGCACCTGCCGGAAGGCACGTGGGTCGACCGGCTCACCGGCTCCACGTTCGCGGGCAGTGTCCGGCTGGACAAGCTGTTCACCCGGCTGCCGGTGGCCCTGCTGGTGCGCTGAGCGGCGTCACGGCCGGTGCGCGAGCACCGCGAACATGGTGACCGACATGTGGTAGTCGCCGGTGGCGACGCCGTGCGCGATCGCGGCGGTCAGCTCGTCGGCCTGCGCGGCGGTGATCACGCCCGTGGCGCGGCCGGTGGCGACCATCTGCCCGACCAGCGGTATCGCGGTGTCCGCGTCCCAGATCACCGCCTGGGAGGCCTGGTCGTCGATGACGAATCCGGCCCGGACCAGCAGCCCGCGCAGGCGGCGGCCGGAGCCCGGGTTGGCGGTGTCGGCCCGCATCCGTTCCGACAGCGCGGCGACCACGGCCGGGTCACCGGGGTGCAGGATCGCGGTGTACCAGTCGCTGTCGACGAGGCAGACCCGGCCGCCAGGACGCAGGACGCGGGCGATCTCGGCGGTGGCGGCGGCGGGGTCGTCGAGGTGCTGGAAGACCCGCTCGCAGCGGACCAGATCGACGGAATCGTCCGGCAGCGGGAGCGCGGCGGCGGTGCCCTCGGCGAATTCGGCGGCGGTGCCGCGCGCCCGCTCGCGGGCGATCGTGAGCATGGCCGGGTTCGCGTCGACGCCGACGGCCCGGCCGTGCGGGCCCACCCGGGCGGCGAAGGCGAGGACCTCCGAGCCGGTCCCGGAGCCGATGTCGAGGGCGGTGTCGCCGGGTCGCGGTGCCAGGACGTCGAGCACCCAGCGCCGCATCCGGACGACGCCGGACAGCTCGGCCTGCCGGTCCAGCAGGGTGATCAGCAGGTCGTCGGCCGCACCGGCGGCGTCGACGTGGAAGGACGGTAGCTGATCGTCGGGAACGGCCATACCTCCGACGCTACGCCGCGCGAAACGCGAGGCCACGATGGTCGTGGCCCCGCGTTTCGAGATTCGCTGCTCAGTGGCCGGTGCCGCGCAGACCGCGGTACTGCAGGGCGGCGAAGGCGCCGACGGTGACGGCTTGCAGCACTCCCCACACCGACCCGGCCACGGTCAGTCCGAGGACTCCGGTGACCACGGCGACCAGGCTCGCGACCACCCAGGTCGCGTTGCCGATCGCGACCGCCGCCGCCTGGTACCGGACCACCGGCGACTTCCGGCCGACCACCGCGACCGCGAGGCCGTAGGCGGTGAGGAAGGCGCCGATCGCGAGGCCGGCCCGGGTGTCGAGACCGAGCAGCCGCTCCAGCAGCGGTGCCAGGGCGAGGTAGGCGACGCCGTTGACGGTGGTGACGACGGCGTCGAGGCGCAGCGAGAGCAGCAGCAGCGGCTCGCCCGGGGTGAGCAGGGTGGACAGGCGGGACGGGGCGGTGGCGGTGGTCATGGCGGATCTCCTTGGCGGTGTCGGAAGTATCAGGCGGACGCGGGGACCTGGTCGAGGAAGCCGTAGACGCTGTCGATGCGACCGTCGGCGAGGACGGCGACGTCGAAGCCGATCACCACGGCGTCACCGTCGGCGGGGCCGAGTCCCCAGGTGAAGCGCACCTGGTCGTGGTGGGCGTCGACCGGGCCTGCCAGGCGGAAGGTCCAGTCGGGGAACTGGGTCTGCACGCCGGCGATGGCGGCCTCGAGTTCGGCGTGGCCGGTGACGGCGACCAGCGGGTCGACGTAGCGCGCCTCGGGGGTGAACAGGCGGGTGACCGCGGCGCGGCGGGCACCGGGCTCGCGGGTGTTCCATGCCTCCAGGTACTGCGCGACGACGGTGTTCATCTCGACCTCCGAAAATGTGCTGTGAGCTGGTGTTTCGCGGGTTGTTCCTGCGATGACACCTACGTTATGGCGCGACGGGGGTAGGTCGAATCAGTCGTCTATAGGTACTTCTCGCGACACGCGAACCGCCGGTACCGGTACGGCGCTACCGTGGTGCGCATGCTGCACGGACGCGAACCCGAACAGGCCACGATCGACGACCTGCTCACGGGCGCGCGCGCCGGGCGCAGCGGGGCGCTGGTGCTGCGCGGCGAGGCCGGGATCGGCAAGTCCGCCCTGCTGGAGTACGCGGCGGCGCAGGGCATTCCGGCGATTCGCAGTGCCGGGATCGAGTCCGAGGCCGAATTGCCTTTCGCGGCACTGCATCTGCTGGTGCGCCCGGCGATGGAGTTGGTCCGGCGGCTGCCGCCACGGCAGCGCGACGCGATGGACGCCGCGTTCGGCCTGGGCGACAGCACGCCCGCGGACCTGATGCTGATCGGCCTGGCCGTGCTGACGCTGCTGGCCGAGGAAGCGGCCGACGGCCCGCTGCTGGTCCTGATCGACGACGCGCACTGGCTGGATCGGGCGACGGCGCAAACCCTGCTGTTCGCCGCGCGCCGGCTCGACGCCGAGGGGGTGGTGATCCTGTTCGCCACCCGGTCCGGCCCCGACGACTTCCCGGCGCCGGGACTGCCCGAACTGGCCCTGTCGGGGCTGCGGGCCGAGGCCGCCGCCGCGCTGCTCGACGCGGGCCCGACCCGGCTCTCGCCCACGACGCGCTATCGCCTGCTCGCCGAATCGGGGGGCAATCCCCTTGCCCTGCTGGAACTTCCGGCCGCAGCGGGCAACGCGGAGGATCCGAATCCGCTGCCGCTGACCCAGCGACTCCAGCTGGCCTTCCACGGCCGGGTCGCCCGGCTGCCCGCGCCGACCCGGACGATCCTGCTGATCGCCGCGGCCGCGGGCGCCGAGGATCTGGCGCCGGTACTGCGCGCCGCCGCGACCCTCGGCGCGGGACTCGACGACCTGCAGCGGGCCCAGGACGCCGATCTGGTGCGCACCGACGGGCAGGTGCTGACCTGGCGTCATCCGCTCTCCCGGGCCGCCGTCTACCAGGGTTCGGCGCTCACCGCGCGGCTGGCCGCGCACCGCGCCCTCGCCGCCGCGCTCGACGACGCCGACTCCGCCGACCTACGGGCCTGGCATCTCGCCTGCGCCGCGACCGGACCCGACGAAGCCGCGGCCACCGCGCTGGAGCGCACCGCCGATCGGGCCAGGCGGCGCACCGGATTCCACGGCGCGGTCGCCGCCTACGACCGCGCCGCGGCACTCAGTGCCGACGCCGACGCCCGGTTGCGCAGGCTCGTCCTGGCCGCCGAGACCGCCACCGAGGCCGGGCTCACCGACCAGGCCGCGCGGCTGGCCGAGCGCGCCGCGTCGATGTCGACCGACGCGGCGCTCGAATCGCGCCTCGAACTGGTGCGCGCGCAGGCCGAATTCGCCGCGGGCAAGCCGGGTTCCGCGCATCGGCGGCTGATGGCGGTGGCGGCGCGGGAGACCGATCCGCGGGCCGCGGCGCGCATCGTCACCCGGGCGGTGCACACCGCCTGGTACCTCGGTCCCGCCGAGCTCGACGAGGTGGCGGCCTTGCTCGCCACGCTGCGGCTCGACGCGGACGATCCGGTCACGCCGATCGTGCGCTACCTGACCGGCTCGGTGGCCGGGCTGCGCACGGTCGACCTGCGGACAGCGGCGGACGCGGCCCGCGCGAACGGCGCCGACAGTCCCGCCGACCTGGTCCAGCTGTGCGGCAGCGGACTCGTCGTCGGTCAGGACGACCAGGTCGGCGAGCTGGCCGACGTGCTCATCGGCGAAGCCAGGGAGCAGGGCCGGATCGCGCTGCTCGCACCGCTGCTGTTCTTCCGCGCCGAAGCCGAACTGTTCGGTGGCCGCCCCGGCGAGAGCCGGATCGCCGCCGAGGAGGGGCTGCGGATCGCCGAGGACATCGGCCAGCCGCAGTGGATCAGTCAGCTCACCGCGTTCCTGGCCTACGCGGCCGCGCTGCGTGGCGACGAACAGTCCTGCCGTGACTACGCCGATCGCGCGGTCGCCGAGGCCTTCGGCGGGGCCCAGGCGGTGGGCGCGCCGTGGGCGCACGCGGCGCTGGCGCTGCTCGCGCTCGGGCAGGGCAGGCTGGATCAGGCGCAGGCCGAGCTGGACCACATGACCGTCGAACCGGCCCGGCATCACGTCAGCGGGCTGCGCACCCTGGCCGACCAGGTCGAGGTGGCCGCGCGGCTCGGCGACACCGACCGGGCCGTCGCGGCGCGCGAACAGCTCGACGCGTGGTCGGCGCGCGCCGGTCAGGAGTGGATCGCGGCCCTGGCCGCCAGGGCCGCGGCGATCCTCGCCGAGGGCGCCGACGCCGAGCGGCACTACCTCGCCGCGCTCCCGGCCCAGCGCCCGTTCGACGAGGCCCGCACCCGGCTGCTCTACGGCGAGTGGCTGCGCCGGGACAAACGCAAGGTCGACGCGCGGACCCAGCTCGAACAGGCACTGGAGCTGTTCGACCGGCTCGACGCCGCGCCGTGGCGGGAACGCACCCGCACCGAACTCGCCGCGCTCGGCGTCGGCGCCGCCGCCCGCCCGGCGGGCGGCCCGCTCAGCGTGCTCACCCCGCAGGAATCGCAGATCGTGCGGCTGGCGGCGCAGGGCCTGTCGAACAGGGAGATCGCGGCGCGGTTGTTCCTGAGTCACCGCACGGTCGGGCACCACCTGTACAAGGCGTATCCGAAATTGGGGGTGCTCTCCCGCGGGGAGCTGCGCGAGCTCGACCTAGCGGAGTGAGTGCGCCCTGGCGGCACCGACCGACCAGCGCAGCGCGGCCACGGCGGCCGCGGCGAGCACGGCCGACTGGACCGAGCCGAGGATCAACAGCAGCAGGGCGCCGACGACGAGCCCGGCGACCAGCGCCTCGAGCTTGTAGACCGGCCAGGCACTGCCCGCGATGTCGACCGTCGCGATTGCTGCCGATGGGGTGACCACTGCCATGCACACAGGATAGACGGACATCGAAGTTCGGGCTACCGAACTTTCCCGTCCGGGCCTATCGGGAACATCACACCACGACGGATCGTTGTGCAGGTCATGCCACTGACTGGAGAGTACGCACCGAGCACTTCGGACTGGGCTCGCACCCAGGCCGAGACCTACGAGAACTCCGGCGGAGCCGAGGGCACCTCGCTACAGGGCAAGCCGGTCATCCTGCTGACCACCAAGGGCGCCAAGACCGGCAAGCTCCGCAAGACCCCGCTGATGCGCGTCGAGCACGACGGCGAGTACGCCGTCGTCGCCTCGCTGGGCGGCGCGCCCAAGCACCCGGTCTGGTACTTCAACATCAAGGCCGAGCCGCACGTCGAACTGCGCGACGGCACCGTCAGCAAGGACTACACCGCCCGCGAGGTCACCGGCGACGAGAAGGCGCTGTGGTGGGAGCGGGCGGTCGCGGTGTGGCCCGACTACGCCGAGTACCAGAAGAAGACCGATCGCCAGATCCCCGTCTTCGTCCTCACCCCGCGCTGACGCCCCGGTCGCCGGGCCCGTCGTCGCGGCGGATCCGGCGACGGGAGGCGCGCTCTCGGCACGCCCGACCCCCTCGGTAGCATTTAGCGGGTGTCCCCCATCGCTGACGTCGCTGAAGTGTCCGTAACCCGTCCGCCGCTGACCGCGGACGAGATCGACGCCGCCGCCAAGCGAATTTCCGACATCATCGAGCCGACACCGCTGCAGTACTCCGCGCGGCTGTCGGCGAGCACCGGTGCGCAGGTCTACCTCAAGCGCGAAGACCTCACCGCGGTGCGCTCGTACAAGCTGCGCGGCGCCTACAACCTGATGGTCCAGCTCACCGCCGCCGAACGCGCGGCCGGTGTGGTGGCGGCCAGCGCGGGCAACCACGCCCAGGGCGTGGCCTTCGCCTGCCGGGCCATGGGCGTGCGCGGGCGCATCTACGTGCCGACCACCACCCCGAAGCAGAAGCGCGATCGCATCCGCGTGCACGGCGGCGAGTTCGTCGAGCTGATCGCCGTCGGCGAGACCTACGACGCGGCCGCCGCGGCCGCCGCCGACGACGTCGCCCGCACCGGCGCGACCATGGTGCCGCCGTTCGACGATCCGCGCACCGCCGCGGGCCAGGGCACCATCGCCGCCGAGTTCCTCGAGCAGCTGGGTGCCGCGCCCGATCTGGTCATCGTCCCGGTCGGTGGCGGCGGGTGCCTGGCCGGCATCGGCACCTACCTGCGCGAACGCGCGCCGCAGGCCGGCCTGCTCGGCGTCGAGCCCGCGGGCGCGGCCTCGATGACCGCCGCGCTGGTGGCGGGCGGCCCGGTGACGCTGCCCGAGATCGACCCGTTCGTCGACGGCGCCGCGGTGCGCCGCATCGGCGACCTGCCGTACCAGGCGGCGTCCTCGTTCGGCGGCCGGGTGGTCTCGCACGCCTCGCTGCCGCTGCTCACCACCACCGAATCCCCCACCGGCACAGCCTCTTTCCGGATGATGCAGGTCGACGAGGGTGCGATCTGCACCGCGATGCTCGACCTGTACCAGAGCGAGGGCATCATCGCCGAGCCCGCGGGCGCGCTGGCCACCGCGGCACTGGCCGAGATCGAGATCGAGCCCGGTTCGACCGTGGTCGTGCTGGTCTCCGGCGGCAACAACGATGTCTCCCGCTACGGCGAGATCATCGAGCGCTCGCTGGTACACCGGGGCCTCAAGCACTACTTCCTCGTCGACTTCCCGCAGGAACCCGGCGCGCTGCGCCGCTTCCTCGACGACGTGCTCGGCCCCGACGACGACATCACCATGTTCGAGTACGTCAAGCGCAACAACCGGGAGACCGGGGCGGCGCTGGTCGGCATCGAACTCGGCGCCACCGACGATCTGGCGTCGCTGCTGCATCGCATCGAGGAGTCCCCGATCCAGGCCGAACGCCTGGAACCGGGTTCTCCCGCGTATCGCTACCTCACCTAGGCGGGGCTCGCCCAGGCCCGGACTACGCCGCGACGCGGTCCGGGCGCTGCGTGCCGGAGCGGGACGCGCGGGCGCCCGCCACGGCCAGCGGCAGCAGCCAGCTCATCGCCAGCTGGTCGTAGGGCAGCAGGCCCTGGTCGAGCCGGTTGTGCACGAAGGCGATCGAGAGTCCCGACTGCGGGTCGACCCAGCCGAAGGATCCGCCGAGCCCGATGTGGCCGAAGGCGTTGCGCGCGCCGGGCACCGGCATCGAGTGATAGCCGAGGTGCCACATCATCGGGAAGTAGAACAGGGCGTGGTCGAGGCGGTAGGTCTGCACGCGCCGGATCGACCGGTGGGTCCCCGGCGTCAGGAACGGCCTGCCGTCGACGGTGAGCCCGTCGGCCAGCGCCGCGTACATCCTGGCCAGCCCCGGCGCGGTGCACACGCCGTTGCCCGCGGGCATCTCGGAGTCGAGGATCGCCGGGTCGTCGCCGTCGAGAATGCTGTCCAGGCCCGGCACGAACAGGCAGCGGGCCGCCGCGCCGAGCGGGCCGGGGATCCGCTGGCCGATCCGGTCGAGGAATCCGGCGGTGATCGGGTTGCCCACCACGCTCAGGTGCGTGCCCGCCAGCCGCGCGTACTCCGTCGGCGAACCGGCGGCCGGACGACCAAGGTGGATGCCGTCGATGCCGAGCGGATCGGTGACCTCGCTGCGGATGAGCTCGCTCATGCTCTGCCCGGTGACGGCCCTGGCCACCCCGGCCAGCAGCCAGCCGTAGGTCAGCGCGTGGTAGGTCGGGGTGCCGAGCAGCCGGTCGGGGGTGGCCAGCGCGAGCCGGTCCTCCATGAGTTCGTGGTCGAGGGATTCGGCGGCGGTGGCGGCGACCGCGGGCAGCGAAGACAGGCCCGCGCGGTGGGTGAGCACGTCGGCGACGGTGATCGCGCCCTTGCCGTGCGCCGCGAATCGGGGCCAGTATTCGGCGACCGGCGCCTGGTAGTCGATCAGGCCGCGATCGGCGAGCCGGTGGATGACGGTGGCGGTGACGCCTTTGGTCGCGGAGAACACGATGGGCGCGGTGTCCGCGGTCCACGGCCGGTCGCCCGCGCTGCCGGTCCACAGATGGGCCAGGGGTTCGCCGTGCCGATAGATCGCGATGGCGCCACCCGCGGCGCGGCGATGGCCGATCAAGGTGGCGAAGGCGCGCACCAGCGGACCGAATCCGGCCGCGGCGAAACCGCCGACACCGGCCGGAAGGGCAGCACTGTCCTGCCCGTAAGCGTCGTTGCTCATCGTTCAACCGTACGGACGTCTGTTCGCCTGGGCAACGGTCGGCCGCCGACCGTGGCCGAGCCGTGCCCTGGCCGGATCACGCGGTGACCACGGCCCCCGCGCCGTCACCCTCCTCCAGCACGGCGAAGCTGTGGCCCGAGATGAGTATTCCCGCACCGGATTCGGTGGCGGGCGCCCAGGCCAGCAATACCCTTCCGTGCACCGGGATCACGGCCTCGTCCTCGGACAGGTTGCAGACCACCGAGATCCGGCCGCGCCGCAGTACGAACCAGCGGTTCGCCTCGTCGTAGTCGGCCCAGACCCGTTCCAGCCAGGGGTCGGTGAACTCGGACCTGGCCGCGCGCAGCGCGAGCAGGGCGCGATAGCAGGCGAGCAGCCGGGCGTGCGGTTCGCGCGTCGGTTCGGTCCAGTCCAGCTTGGAGCGGGTGAAGGTGTCCGGGTCCTGCGGGTCGGGGACGTCGTCGGCGGCCCAGCCGTGGTCGGCGAACTCGGCCCGGCGTCCGGTCGCGGTGGCCGCGCCGACGGCCGGGTCGGTGTGCGAGGTGAAGAACTGGAACGGGGTGCGCGCGCCCCATTCCTCGCCCATGAACAGCATCGGCGTGCTCGCCGAGAGCAGCACCAGCGCCGCCTTCACCGCGAGCTGTCCCGGGGTGAGGTAGGCGCTGGGGCGGTCGCCGACGGCCCGGTTGCCGATCTGGTCATGGGTGCAGGTGTAGCCGAGCAGGGCGCTGCCGGGGATCAGGTCGCGCGGGATCGGCGTGCCGTGGGTGCGGCCGCGGAAGCTGGAATAGGTTCCGGCGTGGAAGAAGCCGTGGGTGAGGGTCTGGGCCAGGCAGGCCAGGGAGCCGAAATCGGCGTAGTAGCCCTGCCGTTCGCCGGAGACGGCGGTGTGCACGGCATGGTGCAGGTCGTCGTTCCACTGGCCGGTCAGGCCGAAGCCGCCCGCCGCGCGCGGCGTGATCAGGCGGGGATCGTTGAGGTCGCTCTCGGCGATCAGGCTCAGCGGGCGGCCCAGATGCGCTGCCAGCGCGGTGGTCTCGACGACGAGTTCCTCGAGCAGATGGGTCGCGGTGCGGTCGACCAGCGCGTGCACGGCGTCGATGCGCAGCGCGTCGATGTGGAAGTCGCGCAGCCAGCGCAGGGCGTTGTCGATGATGTGGCGGCGGACGGCGTCGGAGCCGGGACCGTCGAGATTCAGGCTCTGCCCCCACGTGTTGCGGCCCGCGGCGAGGTAGGGGCCGAAGCGGGGCAGGTAGTTGCCGGACGGGCCGAGGTGGTTGTAGACCACGTCCAGGCAGACCGCCAGACCGCGCGCGTGGCAGGCGTCGACGAAGCGCTGCAGGCCGTCGGGTCCGCCGTAGCTCTCCTGCACCGCGTACCAGAGCACGCCGTCGTAACCCCAGTTGTGGGTGCCGTCGAAAGCGTTGACCGGCATCAACTCGACCGTGGTGACGCCGAGGCCGACCAGGTGGTCGAGCCGTTCGATCGCCGCGTCGAAGGTGCCGTCCGGCGTGAAGGTGCCGATGTGCAGTTCGTAGAACACCGAACCGGCCAGCTGCCTGCCGGTCCACCGCCGGTCGGTCCAGACCGCCGGATCGAGGTCGTGCACGGCGGAGAGTGCGTGGACGCCGTCGGGCTGGCGCGGGGAGCACGGGTCGGGCAGTACCGTCGGGTCGTCGTCGATCAGGAACCCGTAGCGGGCGCCCTGACCTGCGTCGACGGTGACCGACCAGCGCCCGCCCCCATTGCGCCGCATCGCATGGATCACCCCGTCCAGTTGCAGCCGCACCGCCCCCGCCTCCGGCGCCCACACCCGAAACTGCCTCATGGCCCCAGCATCGCATGCGGGCGGGCATCGGGCAGGGCGACCGGTGTCACCGCGCTGCCCGGCTTCCGCCATGCCCGGCACGGGTCGGTCGACGCGAGTACCCGAAGCGCGGTGGTCTGCTCGGGCGCTCGGTGCGAACCGGCCGCCGGTGCGTCTTCGGCGCCGCCCCGCACGTGCAGTCGGCGATCAGTCGTGGGCGACGACTCCGACCGGCCCCGCGCCGAAGCACAATTCGAGGCCGGGAGTCAGCGCGCGGACACGCAAGGCCGTGCCACCGCCGAGCATGCGGACGTAGACCGGGTGCAGCCCGGACCTGACCTCGGCGACGGTCTCGGCGGCGCCCTCGAACGAGACGGCGATGGCGCCGTCGCGGTCGGCCAGGTAGTTCAGCTGGGCGGTCCACTCGCGGATCTGCATCGGCCCGTCCAAGGGCAGCCGGACCGCCTCGCCGGGCGTCATCCGGTAGCCGCAGCCGGGTTCCGGGGCGGGCACGATCGAGCGGTTCCACCACACCTGCGCGTCGACGAGTTCCCCCTCGTCGGTGAACATCCGCAGGTGCGGTGTCGACCGGGCGAAGGTGTCCGGCCCGGCGAGCGCGGCGAACACCTGGTCGGTCATGTTCTGCGGAAAGGCCAAGGGATTCAGCACATTCCACGGAACCTCCTGCGGCAGCAGCGGCGCGCCGGCACCCGGCAGCGCGGTGCGCACCCCGGTGACGTAGGCGCGCGCCGGACTCGGCTCCCACGAGCGGGTGAAGGTGACGGTCGAATACACGCTGCTCACGAGGAAGATCACGGTCGCCACCACCGCCACGACAGCTCGCACCGGAAGACCCCGCGCCAGGAGCAGGCCACGTGCGGTGGCACCGCTTCGCAGGTCGCGGGGCGCGCGGCGTGGGGCGGTCATGATCAGGACGAGGCCGAGGCAGGCGATGACGGCGACGTCCGCGAAGTAGCGGATGGATTGGAGCAACAGCGCCGCGGTGCCGGGGCCGTCGCGGAGGACCACGACGGGCGCGACGGTCGCGACGACGTAGGCGGCCGCGCACACCCAGATCACGCCGACCCTGGCGCGGGTGCGGATCGTCCACGCCGCGAACAGGATCAGTGCCGTCCAGCACAGGGCGACGGCCACGCCGGGCGGGTCGGCCCACGGGGTGGCGGGCTGCCAGCGTTCCCATCGCCAGGGTCCGCCGGACAGGGCGGGGACCAGTCCGTCCGAGAGGGCTCGGCTCAGCAGGGCGGTGGGTTGTTCGGGGCGCGACAGTCCGCGCGGACGCTGGATGACCAGCAGGAAGAACGCCGACCAGGCCAGCAGCACCGCACCCGCCGCGGTCCACAGCGCGGCGCCGCGGCGGACGGCAGCGCGCACCGATTCTCCGGCGACGTAGGCCGACAGCGCCACCACCGCGACCGCGACCGGCAGCACCACCACCGCCTTCTCGAAGCACAGCAGCGCCACCGCGGAGACCGCCGCGCCCGAGACCGCGTACCGCCCGCGCCCGGTCCGCACGAGCTGGACCGCGTCCGCGCTCACCCAGGCGAGCGCGATCTGCAATGGCAGCGCGTTCACCGCGGCCGACCACCAGGCGAAGGCGGGCACCGTCAGCGGAACGAACAGGTAGCAGGTCAACGGGACCAGCAGCCGCGGCCCGGTCCCGAGCAGCACGACCGACAGCCGCAGCACCGCGAGCGAAGCGAGCAGCTGCAACAGCACCAGGACGGCCGCCGCCACGCTCCACTCGAACGGCGCGATCGCGGTCACCGCCCAGGTCAGCGCGAACGCCAACGGCATCACGTGGCCGTCGTGGCTGGTGAACAGCAATTCGGTCGACCACAGCGGATGCCGGCCCACCTCACCGATCAGGATGAAGTCGTCCCAGTAGAAGAATCCCGACGCCGCGACCCAGCCGCGCAGGACCAGCTGGGCCACGATCAGCGCGGCCGCGACGAGCAGTACGGCCCGCGGCGGTACGCGCGGGCGCGGGTGTGCGAGTCGCACGGGGTGTGGGGGCGAATCGAGCCGAGTCGCTGACGTCACGCCTCTCGACGCTAGCCCGTCGCCCGCCGGGTTTCGATCAGCACCCGCCGAGACACCGCGAGCACACCCGGCCCGACCGCGCTCCCAGCGCTACCCGACCACCGAGAACGCGGCCGCACTGCGAGATCCTCGACCGCGATCGCCTCCGGCTCAGCCCAGGCAGCCGGGACCGAGCAGTGCCTTCAGGTCACCCATCAGCGCCGAGGACGGGCTCACCCGCCAGCTGTCGTCGAGCTTGAGCAGGGTGGTCTTCTCCCGTGCGCCGACATGGCGGACATGCACGTCGGAGGTGCCGGGATGGCGGGAGAGCACCTTCTTGAGCTCACCGATCTTGTCCGGCGTGCACATCCGGGTCGTCATGACCACCGCCACCGGCTTCGCCACCCCGATCGCCGAGAGATCCGGCACCACGAGGTCGTTGGCGATCAGCGAGATGCGGTCATCGCGCACCGACACGCGCGCCTTGACCAGCACCACCGCGTCTTCGACCACGTCCATGCCGTAGACCGAGTACGACTGCGGGAAGAACAGCACCTCGACGCCACCGGTGAGGTCCTCGAGCTGGGCCGAGGCCCAGGCCAGGCCGTTCTTGTTGATCCGCCGGTTGACCGAGGCGAGGATGCCGCCGATGGTCACCTGCGCGCCGTCCTTGACGTCGCCTTCCAGGATCGCCGGAATCGGGGTGTCGACCTGGGCGGCCAACACGTGCTCGACGCCGTTGAGCGGATGCCCGGAGACGTAGAGGCCCAGCATCTCTCGTTCGAGGGCGAGCTTGTGCTTGGTCTCCCATTCGTCCTCGGGGACCTTCACGTTGAACACCGAGGCGACCGAGTCGTCGCCGTCGTCCAGGCCGCCGAAGAGGTCGAACTGGCCGATCGCCTCGGCCTTCTTCGTCGACATCACCGCGTCGATCGCGTCGGAGTGGATCAGCAGCAGGCCCTTGCGGGGATGCCCTAGCGAGTCGAAACCACCTGCCTTGATGAGCGATTCGGTGACCTTCTTGGAGCAGGCGATCGCGTCGATCTTGTTCAGGTAGTCGGAGAAGTCGGTGAACTTCGACTTCTCCTTGCGCGCGGCGATGATCGAGGACACCACGTTGGCGCCGACATTGCGGACCGCGCCGAGACCGAAGCGGATGTCCTTGCCGACCGAGGCGAAGTTCTGCTCGGACTCGTTGACATCCGGCGGCAGCACCGTGATGCCCATCTTGCGGCAGTCCGACAGGTAGATCGCGGCCTTGTCCTTGTCGTCACCGACGGAGGTGAGCAGACCGGCCATGTACTCGGCCGGGTAGTTGGCCTTGAGGTAGGCGGTCCAGAAGGAGACCAGGCCGTAGCCCGCGGCGTGCGATTTGTTGAACGCGTAGCCGGCGAACGGGAGGATGGTGTCCCAGAGCGCCTTGATCGCGGGCTCGGAGAAGTCGTTCTTGAGCATGCCCTCGCGGAAGCCCGCGTAGGCTTCCTCCAGCACCGAGAGCTTCTTCTTACCCATGGCGCGGCGCAGGATGTCGGCCTGGCCGAGCGAGTACCCGGCGACCTTCTGCGCGATCTGCATGATCTGTTCCTGATAGACGATCAGGCCGAAGGTGTCGGCCAGGATCTCTTTCAGCGGCTCTTCGAGCTCGGGGTGGATCGGTTTGACCTCTTGGCGGCCGTTCTTACGGTCGGCGTAGTCGTTGTGGGCGTTCATGCCCATCGGGCCGGGGCGGTACAGCGCGAGGACGGCGACGATGTCCTCGAAGCCGGTGGGCTGCATGCGGCGCAGCAGATCGCGCATGGCACTGCCGTCGAGCTGGAACACGCCGAGGGTGTCGCCGCGGGCGAGCAGTTCGTAGGTGGCCGGGTCGTTGAGCGGCAGGTGATCCATGTCGAGATCGACGCCGCGGTTGGCCTGGATGTTCTCCAGGGCGTCACCGATGACGGTGAGGTTGCGCAGACCGAGGAAGTCCATCTTCAGCAGGCCGATGGCCTCGCACGACGGGTAGTCCCAGCCGGTGATGATCGCGCCGTCCTGCGCGCGCTTCCACACCGGGATCGCGTCGGTGAGCGGCTCGGAGGACATGATGACCGCGCAGGCGTGCACGCCCGCGTTGCGGATCAGGCCCTCCAGGCCACGGGCGGTCTCGTAGATCTTGGCGACATCGGGGTTGGAGCCGATGAGCTCGCGGACCTCGGCGGCTTCCTTGTACCGCTCGTGGTCGGGGTCGGTGATGCCCGAGACCGAGATGTCCTTGGCCATGATCGGCGGCGGCAGCGCCTTGGTGATCTGGTCGGCGATGGCGAAACCGGGCTGGCCGAACAGGACTCGCGCGGAGTCCTTGATCGCGGCCTTGGTCTTGATGGTGCCGAAGGTGATCACCTGGGCGACGCGGTCGCTGCCCCACTTCTCGGTGGCGTAGCGGACCATCTCACCGCGGCGGCGATCGTCGAAGTCGATATCGATATCGGGCATCGACACGCGCTCGGGGTTGAGGAACCGCTCGAACAGCAGGCCATGCGGGATCGGGTCGATATTGGTGATGCCCATCGCGTAGGCGACCAGCGAGCCCGCGGCCGAACCACGGCCGGGGCCGACGCGGATGCCGACGTCGAGGGCGTGCCGGATCAGGTCACCGACGACGAGGAAGTAGGCGGGGAAACCCATCTCGCAGATGACGCCGAGTTCGTAGTCGGCGCGGGCGAGGTAGTCCTGCGGGGGGCCGTCGGGGAACCGGCGGTCGAGGCCGTCGAGGACTTCCTTGCGCAGCCAGGTGGCCTGGGTGTGGCCTTCGGGCACCGGGAAGATCGGCATCCGGTCGCGGTGGGCCCACACGTCGTCGTAGGACTGCACCCGCTCGCCGATGAGCTCGGTGTTGTCGCAGGCGCCGGGGACCTCCGCGTCCCAGATGGCGCGCATCTCCGCGGCCGACTTCAGGTAGTAGCCGTCACCGTCGAACTTGAAGCGGGTCGGGTCCGAGAGCGTCTTGCCGGTCTGGATGCACAGCAGCGCTTCGTGATTGGTCGACTGGTCCTTGGTGACGTAGTGGCAGTCGTTGGTGGCGATCGGCGGGATGTCGAGCTGCTTGCTGACATTGATCAGGCCCTCGCGGACCCGGCGCTCGATCGACAGACCGTGGTCCATCACCTCGAGGAAGAAGTTGTCCTTGCCGAAGATCTCCTGCCACTTCGCGGCGGCCTCGAGCGCCTCGCGTTCGTGACCGAGGCGCAGCCGGGTCTGCACCTCACCCGACGGGCAGCCCGTCGTGGCGATGATGCCCTCCGCGTACTGCGCGATGATCTCCTCGTCCATGCGCGCCCACTTGCCCAGCTGGCCCTCGATGGAGGCCAGGCTCGACAGCTTGAACAGGTTGCGCAGACCGGTCGCGTTCTCGGCGACCATCGTCATATGGGTGTAGGCACCAGAACCCGAGACGTCGTCGCTCTTCTGGCCGGGATCACCCCACTGCACCCGCTTGGTGTCGAACCGCGAGCCCGGTGCGATGTAGGCCTCGATGCCGATGATCGGCTTGATGCCCGCCTTCTTGGCGCTGTTGTAGAACTCCGAGGCGCCGTACATGTTGCCGTGGTCGGTCATGCCGACGGCGGTCATGCCCAGCCGTTCCGCCTCCGCGAACAGCGGCGAAATCTTCGCCGCACCATCGAGCATGGAGTACTCGGTGTGGTTGTGCAGGTGAACGAACGATCCGGACGGAGCCAAGACGGTCCTTCCTCCCATGGTGTCGACGGGGGTTGGCCTAGGCATTCTAGGCACGTGGGTCCGACAACTTTTCGCGTGCCACACGGGCATCGCGCCCCCGCCCTGGCCTGGTTCGGCGTGTCGTGGCGAACGTCACCGGCGAGTCCGCAGCAACCGTCTGTTTTCCGCTAGTTCATGATCGGAAACCACGCACGCGTGCCCGTCGGCGATCATCGGACCACCGAGACCGCGGGCGGCGATAATCGGCGGATGTCCGCACACGGGGTGCGGCCGTCGTCGAACCGGGCCGGTTCGCGGTGCGAGTAGGCGGGAGTGACCGGTGACGACCACGGCGGTGGTGCTGGCGGGTGTCGCGATCGTGGTGGTCGTCGCGTGGCTGGTGTGGCGGCGGACGCAGCGGGTGGTGACCACGCCGGCGCAGCGGGCGGTGCATCAGGCCCTGCACACCGCGTCGCTGGCGGCGGTGCCGTTGCGGCGGGGGTTGACCGAGGAGGCGGCCAGGGAGGCGGCGCCGCATCTGCGGGCGCTGGCCGGGGCCGAGGCGCTGGGGGTGATGGACGCCGACGCGACGCTGCTGGCGTGGGACGGGCCGCACGCGGGGATGGCCGCAGTGTTCGACGAGGCGGCGCGGCGGGCGATCGCCGAGGAGCGGGCGGTGCTGGTCAGCGGGGACGAGCATTCGCTCATCGCGCAGCCGCTGCTGATCGACACGGGGGCGGCGGTGGGGGCGCTCGGGATGGTGACCACCGGGAAGCCGGGGCCAGGGATGCTCGGGGCGGCGGGCGAGGTGGCCCGGTACGCGTGCGGGCAGCTCGAGCTGGCCGAGCTGGACGCCTCGCGAGCCCGGGTCGATCGAGCCGAATTGCGGGCGCTGCGGGCGCAGATCAGTCCGCATTTCATCTACAACGCGCTCAATACGATCGCGTCGTTCGTGCGGACCGATCCGGATCGGGCCCGGGAACTCATTCTCGAATTCGCCGACTTCACCCGCTACTCCTTCCGTGCCGCGGGCGAATTCACCGTCCTCGCCGACGAACTGCGCAATATCGAGCGCTATCTGGCCCTCGAACAGGCACGCTTCGGCGACGCCCTGGAGGTCCGCCTGCGGATCGCGCCGGAGGTGCTCGGCGTGGTGCTGCCGTTCCTGGCGCTGCAACCCCTGGTGGAGAACGCGGTGCGGCACGGGCTCGGCGGCGGCGGGCGCGGCGGCCAGCTCAGCATCGTCGCCACCGACGCCGGCACCGACTGCCTGATCAGCGTCGAGGACGACGGCATCGGCATGGACCCCGACCTCCTGCGCTCCGGCGCCTTGGACGCCGTCGACACCGACACCGGCCCCGCCCGCACCGGCGAAGCCGCCCACGTCGGCCTCGCCAACGTCGACGACCGCCTCCGCGCCGCCTTCGGCAACGACTACGGCCTGGTCGTGGAAACCGCCCCCGGCGCGGGCACCAAAGTCAGCATGCGCGTCCCGAAATTCCGCCCGGGCATCCACGCCTGACCGCCCCCGAACGACATCGCTCACGGGCGTACGCTCCCCCTACCCGGCGCCGCCGAGGGTTCCGGCGGAGTTCGGCGACTCGCCCGGTTACCATGGACAGGTTGTGACCTGGAACACCGATGAGAACTCGACCGCACTGCGGGTGCTCGCTGTCGATGACGAGAAGCCGGCGCTCGACGAGTTGGTGTATCTGCTGAGTACGCAGGTGGGGGTCGGGGAGATTCATCGGGCGGGGGAGGCTACCGGGGCGCTGCGGTTGTTGCGGGCGCATCCGATCGACGCGGTGTTCCTGGATATCGATATGCCGGGGCTCACGGGGATGGAGCTGGCGGGGATTCTGTCGGAGTTCGCCGAGCCGCCCGCGGTGGTGTTCGTGACGGCGCACGACGATCACGCGGTGGCGGCGTTCGATCTGGGGGCGGTGGATTATCTGCTCAAGCCGCTGCGCGGGGCGCGGCTGGCCGAGGCGGTGCGGCGGATCGTGGCGGCCCGGGTGCCGGTGCCCACGGCGGCGCCGCCGGAACCCGCGCATCCGAGCGAGGTGATCCCGGTCGAGCTGGGCGGGGTGACCACGCTGGTGAACCGGGCCGATGTCGCGTGGGTCGAGGCCGACGGTGACTACGCGCGGCTGCACACCGGCACGGGCTCGCATCTGGTGCGGATTCCGCTCTCGGCGCTCGAAGCCCGGTGGGAGGACGCGGGATTCCTGCGCGTACACCGGTCGTACCTGGTGGCCTTGCGGCTGGTCACCGGGATGCGCAGCACCGGAACGGGGACCGTGGTCTGTCTGCGGGCCGAGGGCGCGGGCGGCGCGGTGGAACTGCCGGTGAGCAGGCGCCAGGTGCGCGAACTCAAGCAGCGGCTGGTGCACGGGCCGCGGCAGAACTGGTCCCAGCGGTGACGGGTCCGCAGCGGCCGCCCAGGGAACGGGTGGTGCTGGCGCAGCGGCGAGGTGCCCGCCAGATCCGCACCCGGACCGAGGTGGTGGAGCAGACCGATCTCGGTGCGGCGCTGATCGGGGGCCTGATCCGGGCGCAACTGGGGTTGGCCCTGCGCCTGAGCCTGGTCGTGGTCGCGGTGTTCGGCTCGCTGCCCGTGCTGTTCGGCATCGACGCGATCGCCGCGACGACCGTCCTCGGCATCCGGCTGCCCTGGATCGTGCTCGGCGCCCTCGCGTTCCCCGCCCTGTACGCGGTGGGCCGCCTCTACGTGCGGCTGGCGCAGCGCAACGAGGACGACTTCCTCGAACTGGCCGGGGACTGACGCGTGCGGACCACGAGGCGACACCGATGACACCGGACAGTCCGGCGCTCACCATCGCGGCCCTGCTGCTGGCCGCGCTCGCCACCATCGGGATCGGCTTCTACGGAGTCCGGCTCTCGCGCACCACCTCCGACTTCCTGGTGGCCTCGCGCACGGTGGGTTCGCGGTGGAATGCCGCCGCGATCTCGGGCGAATACCTGTCGGCCGCTTCGTTTCTCGGCGTCGCGGGCCTGATCGCCAAGTACGGCGCCGACGCGCTCTGGTATCCGGTGGGTTTCACCGCGGGATATCTCGGCCTGCTGATGTTCGTCGCCGCTCCCCTGCGCCGCTCCGGCGCCTACACCGTCCCCGACTTCGCGGAGTTCCGGCTCGGGTCGATCCGGTTGCGGCGCATGGCCGCCGGGCTGGTGGTCGTGGTCTGCGCGGTGTATCTCATCCCGCAGTTCCAGGGCGCGGGGCTGACCCTGCACCTGCTGCTCGGGGCCCCGCCGTGGGTGGGGGCCGTCGCGGTCGGGGCGATCGTGCTGGCGAATGTGATCGGCGGCGGTATGCGGTCGGTGACCCTGGTGCAGGCGTTCCAGTACTGGCTGAAGCTGACGGCGGTGGCGGTGCCCGCCCTGGTGCTCGGTCTGCACTTCCTGGCCGACGAGCGGCCGGTCGGCACCCCCGCGCCACCGACGGTCGACCAGCGCACCACCGTCGACATCTCGACCGATGTGGTGGTGCACCTCGACGTGTCGCAGCAGGTGCGCGTCACCGGCACCCTCGACGGCCGGGCCGAGGACGGGCCGGTCCTGCTCACCCCCGGCGACCACACCCTGACCGAGGGCTCCGAGCTGATCCTGGAGCCGGGCTCGGCGGTGCCGGTGGTCGCCGGCGCGCCCGCCGACGGCGCGAGCTGGGTGGCGCCGGGCGGCGGGTTCGGTGGCGAACATCCGCAGTACCAGGTGTTCTCGCTGATCGTGGCGACCTTCCTCGGCACCATGGGCCTACCGCATGTGCTGGTCCGCTTCTACACCAATCGGGACGGTCCGTCGGCCCGCCGGACGGCGCTGACGGTGATCGGGCTGGTCGGGGTCTTCTACCTGTTCCCGATCCTGCTCGGCGTCTTCGCCCGCCTGTACGTGCCGCAATTGCTGATCACCGGCGCCTCCGACGCCGCGGTGGTCCTGTTGCCGGGCGCGGTGCTCGGCGGACTCGGCGGACAGCTGCTGGCGGCGCTCGCGGCGGCGGGGGCGATCGCGGCGTTCCTGTCGACCTCGTCGGGGCTGCTGGTCAGTCTCGCCGGCGTGCTCAGCACCGATGTGCTGCGCGGGCGGATCCGGGATTTCCGGGCCGCCGCGCTGGTCGCCGGGCTCGTCCCGCTGACGCTGGCGCTCACCGTCGCCTCGCTCGACCTGTCCCGCACGGTCGCGCTCGCCTTCTCGGTGGCCGCCTCGACCCTGTGTCCGCTGCTGGTACTCGGCATCTGGTGGCGCGGGCTGACCGCGGCGGGTGCGGCGAGCGGGCTGCTCACCGGCGGTATCACCGCGGGTGGCGCGACGGTGCTCGCGGTTCTCGGCGGCGTCTCGCCCGAGCTGGCCGGTGGCTGGCCGTCGGCGATCGTGGACTATCCGGGCGCGGTGAGCGTGCCGCTGGCGTTCGCGGTGACGATCGTGGTCAGCCTGGTGACCAAGGGGCAGGATCAGCGCACGGTCGCGGGGATCTTCCTGCGCCTGCACGCACCCGAACGCCTCGGCATGAGCGCCGACCGCGAGCCGGAAACCGCCGTCGACCGCTGATCTCGCCCCGACCGTTCGTCGCGCCACAGCGACCGTTCACCGCACCGGCGGCCACCTTCACCGAGTGACCCACGCCACATCATTACACGCTCATACTCCGCGTCTTACGGTCATCGCACGCACGACACTCCTCACGCTAGGACCATCAGGCATGACCGAAACCGACACCGAAGAAGCGCCCGACCGGCGCACGCCGAGTGCCGACGAATGGCTCGCCGTGCAGGCGAGCCCGCAGTTCCAGGATCTGCGCAATCGCCTGCGCCGCTTCGTCTTCCCGATGACCGCGCTGTTCCTGCTGTGGTACCTGAGCTATGTGGTGCTCGGCGCGTACGCGCACGACTTCATGGCCACGAAGGTCTTCGGCAACATCAATGTGGGTCTGCTGCTCGGCCTCGGGCAGTTCGTGTCCACATTCCTCATCACCGGGCTCTACGTCCGTTTCGCCAATCGTGAGCTGGATCCGCGCGCCGCGGCCATTCGCGAATCTCTCGAGGAAGGCCGCGCGTGACCATTCTTGCCGCGGACACGACGGTGGGTAACCCCGTCGCCAATATCGCCATCTTCGCGCTGTTCGTCGCGGTCACCATGGTCGTGGTGATCCGGGCCAGCCGCAACAACGCCAGTGCCGCCGACTATTTCACCGGCGGCCGTGGCTTCTCCGGTCCACAGAACGGCATCGCCATCGCCGGTGACTACCTGTCGGCGGCCAGCTTCCTCGGCATCGCCGGCGCGATCGCCGTCTACGGCTACGACGGGTTCCTGTACTCGATCGGCTTCCTCGTCGCCTGGCTGGTCGCGCTGCTGCTGGTGGCCGAGATGCTGCGCAACACCGGCAAATTCACCATGGCCGACGTGCTCAGCTTCCGGTTGAAGGAGGGCCCGGTGCGCACCGCGGCCGCGCTGACCACGCTGACCGTGTCGCTGTTCTATCTGCTGGCGCAGATGGCGGGCGCGGGTGGCCTGGTCGCGCTGCTGCTCGACATCTCCAGCCGCGCGGGCCAATCGGTCGTGATCGCGATCGTCGGCGTGCTGATGATCGTCTACGTACTGGTCGGTGGCATGAAGGGCACCACCTGGGTGCAGATCATCAAGGCGGTGCTGCTGATCGCGGGCGCCGCGCTGATGACGGTGCTGGTGCTGGCCAAGTTCGGCTTCAACTTCTCCGACATCCTCGGCGCCGCCCAGGAATCGGTGAGCGAGTCGACCAACAAGGCCGTCGCCGCGCGTGATGTGCTCGCGCCCGGCGCCCAGTACGGCGGCAGCGACACCTCGAAGCTGAACTTCCTGTCGCTGGGTCTGGCGCTGGTGCTGGGCACCGCGGGTCTGCCGCACGTGCTGATGCGCTTCTACACGGTCCCGACCGCGAAAGAGGCGCGGCGCTCGGTGGTCTGGGCGATCAGCCTGATCGGCGCGTTCTACCTGTTCACTCTGGTGCTCGGGTACGGCGCGGCGGCCATCGTCGGCCCGGACAAGATCCTCGCCGCGGCGGGTGGCCAGAACTCGGCGGCGCCGCTGCTGGCGTTCGAGCTCGGCGGTGTCATCCTGCTCGGCGTGATCTCGGCGGTCGCGTTCGCGACGATCCTGGCGGTGGTCGCCGGTCTGACGATCACCGCGTCGGCCTCGTTCGCCCACGACATCTACGCCAGCGTGATCAAGAAGGGCGATGTCGACGAGCGCAAGCAGGTGCGGGTCTCGCGGATCACCGCCGTGGTGATCGGCGTGCTCGCGATCGGGCTCGGCATCCTCGCCAACGGCCAGAACATCGCGTTCCTGGTGGCGCTGGCGTTCGCGGTGGCGGCGGCGGCGAACCTTCCGACGATCCTGTACTCGCTGTTCTGGAAGCGCTTCAACACCACCGGCGCGCTGTGGTCGATGTACGGCGGCCTGATCTCGACCATCGTGCTCATCGTGTTCTCCCCGGCGGTGTCGGGCACCAAGACCTCGATGATCACCGGGACCGATTTCCACTGGTTCCCGCTGTCCAACCCGGGCATCGTGTCCATCCCGCTGGCCTTCGCGCTCGGCATCGTCGGCACCTATGCCGGTGGCCGCGGCGAGCAGGTCGACACCGCCAAGGCCGCGGAGATGGAAGTCCGGGCACTGACCGGCGTCGGTGCGGAGAAGGCGATCTCGCACTGACGTTGCCCCAGCCCGTGCCGGTGCCCTCCCACCACCGGCACGGGCTTCACCCCTGTTCGTTCGAAGGAGATTTCTTGTGACCGGTGCAGTCACCGACCCCACCCGGCCCGACCACGCGACCAGCTACCCGCCCGCCGCGGACTTCGTCGCGCGGGCGAATGCCGATGCCTCGCTCGCCGAGCGGGCCACCACCGATCGTGCCGGTTTCTGGGCCGAGCAGGCGAACCGGCTGCACTGGCACACACCCTTCACCCAGGTACTGGACTGGAGCGACGCCCCGGTCGCGCGCTGGTTCGCCGACGGCGAGCTCAATGTCGCCTACAACTGCGTCGACCGCCACGTCATCGACGGACACGGCGACCAGGTCGCCATCCACTGGGAAGGCGAACCCGGCGACTCACGCGACATCACCTATCGCGAACTGCTCGAGGAAGTCTCGCGCGCCGCCAACGCGTTCACCGCGCTCGGGCTGGTGGCGGGCGATCGCGTCGCGATCTACATGCCGATGGTTCCCGAGGCGATCGTCTCGATGCTGGCCTGCGCGCGCCTGGGGCTCACCCATTCGGTGGTGTTCGCCGGGTTCTCGCCGACGGCCCTGCGGCAGCGCGTCGACGACGCGCAGGCGCGCCTGATCGTGACGACCGACGGACAGTGGCGGCGCGGCAAGCCCGCCCCGCTGAAGTCGGCGGTGGACGAGGCCCTCGGCGACGAGCCGACCTCGGTCGAGCACGTGCTGGTGGTGCGGCGCACCGGGCTGGACGTGCCGTGGACGCCGGTGCGCGATCTGTGGTGGGACGAAACCGTATCGCTCGCTTCGCCTTCCCATGAGGCCCAGCCCTTCCCCGCCGAACACCCCCTCTTCATCCTCTACACCTCCGGCACCACCGGAAAACCCAAAGGCATCCTGCACACCACCGGCGGCTACCTCACCCAAGCCGCCTACACCCACCACAACGTCTTCGACCACAAAGCAGGCCAGGACGTCTACTGGTGCACCGCCGACATCGGCTGGGTCACCGGACACAGCTACATCGTCTACGGACCCCTCGCCAACCGCGCCACCCAGGTCGTCTACGAAGGCACCCCCAACTCCCCCAACGAACACCGCCACTTCGACATCATCGAGAAGTACGGCGTCACCATCTACTACACCGCCCCCACCCTCATCCGAACCTTCATGAAATGGGGACGCGAGATCCCCGACGCCCACAACCTGACCACCCTGCGCCTGCTCGGCTCCGTCGGTGAACCGATCAACCCCGAAGCCTGGCGCTGGTACCGCGACGTCATCGGCGCCAACAAGACCCCCATCGTCGACACCTGGTGGCAAACCGAAACCGGCGCCATCATGATCTCCCCACTGCCCGGCGTCACCGACACCAAGCCCGGCGCGGCCACCGCACCGCTGCCCGGTATCTCGGCGAAGGTCGTCGACGACGACGGCACCCCGCTGGGCAACGACGCCTCGGGCTTGCTCGTGCTGGATCAGCCGTGGCCGTCGATGCTGCGCGGCATCTGGAACGACATGGATCGGTTCCGTGAAACCTATTGGCAGCGTTTCGCTTCCGAAGGCTGGTACTTCGCCGGTGACGGCGCCAAGCTCGACACCGACGGCGACCTGTGGATCCTCGGCCGGGTCGACGACGTGATGAACGTGTCCGGCCACCGGATCTCCACCGCCGAGGTCGAGTCCGCGCTCGTCGGGCACCCGGCCGTGGCCGAGGCCGCCGTCGTCGGCGCCAGCGACGCGACCACGGGGCAGGGGATCGTCGCCTTCGTCATCCTCACCGGGTCGGCCGAGCGCACCGACGCGCTGGTCACCGAGCTGAAGGCCGCCGTCTCGCTGGAGATCAGCCCGATCGCCCGGCCGCGCGAGATCCACCTCGTCCCCGAGCTGCCCAAGACCCGCAGCGGCAAGATCATGCGACGGCTGTTGCGTGACGTGGCCGAGGGCCGCGAACTCGGTGACACGTCCACGCTGGTCGACCCGACCGTGTTCGAAGCGATCGCGAAGGGATGACCCGGCGATCCGTCGCGCACGCATGTCGGAGGGGCACGGTGTCCGTGACAGCGGGCATGCTGTGAGGGTGGAGATCCCTATGTTCCCGCTGGGCGCGGTCCTGCTGCCCGGCGAGCCGCTGTCGTTGCAGATCTTCGAGCCGCGCTATGTCGCGCTGGTCGAGGACTGCCTCGACGGCAGGCGGGAGCCGGAGTTCGGTGTGGTCCTGATCGCGCGGGGACACGAGGTCGGTGGCGGTGAGGTTCGTACCGATCTCGGCGTCCTGGCCCGGATCACCGATGTCGTCGAGCTGTCGGGCTCACGGTTCCGGTTGCGCTGCGCGGGCACCGAGCGGATCCGGGTCGACGAATGGCTCCCCGACGCGCCCTACCCGCGCGCCGAGGTGACGGCGTGGCCCGACGAGATCGGCGCCGACGACAGCGAACTGCTGGCCGACCTGCGCAAACGCGCCGATCGGCTGCACACGCTCACCGCGCAGCTCGCGCGCCGCTCCGGGATCCGGCGGCCACCGCCGTCGGCGTCGCTGGAGGACCTCTCCGACGACCCGACGGTGCGCTCCTACGAGCTGGCCGCGCGCCTGCCGATCGGGCCGACCGACCGGCAGGCGGCGCTGTCGGCGCCCGACCCGTACACCCGGCTGGAGAATCTCATCGTCGCGGTCGACGACGCGATCGCGATGATGGAGTTCCGCCTGCAGTGACGGCGCTCAGCCGACGGTGATCGCGACCTTCGCCCTGGCGTGCTCGGTCTCCAGGTAATGGATGGCGGCCGGGACCTCGTCGAGGGGGTACGTCCGGTCGATGATCGGCCGTACCCGGCCCGCGTCGATCAGGGCACGGAGTTCGTCGAGCGCCGCGCTGCTCTGCTTCGCCGTCGGCACCCGGAGGGTGGGGCGCACGAACGGGCGGCTGAGCTGGGCGCGGGCCATGAGCCCGATCGGGCCGAAAAGGCTCCCGCCGGTGTAGTTTCCGCCGCCGGACAGCACCAGGGTCCCGGTCGGCTCGACTAGGCGAAGCAGCTCGCGCAGACCCCGGCTGCCCGCCAGATCGAGGACGGTGTCGTAGCGACCGGTCACCGTGTCGCGGGTGTAGTCGACGACCCGGGCGGCGCCGAGCCCGCGGATCAGCTCGACATTGCGGGTGCTGCACACCCCGGTGACCTCGGCGCCCGCGGCGAGCGCGAGCTGCACGGCGAAGGTGCCGACCCCACCGGACGCCCCGATGATCAGCACCCGCTCCCCCGCTGTCACATGCCGCAGGCAGGTCAGCGCGGTGTTGGCGGCCAGCGGGACGGCCGCCGCCTCGGCGAAGCTCAGCCCCGCGGGTTTGAGACCCACCACCGACCGGTCCACCGCCAGGTACTCGGCGAACGCGCCGCTGGTCGACTCGCCGTACACCTCGTCACCCGGCCGTAGATCCGTCACCCCGGCGCCGACCGACTCGACGGTCCCCGCGAAGTCGCCGCCGTGGATCGGCTGCGCGGGACCGCGCCGCCCGAACACCGACCGGTCCACCCACCGCACGATCTTCGGATCGCCCCGCATGATGTGCCAGTCCCGCGCGTTCACCGACGCCCCGCGTACCCGCACCAGCACCTGCCCGTCCCCCGCCACGGGCCGCTCGACCTCCGCGACCTCCAGCATCGCCGAAGATCCGTATACCTGCTGCACGATCGCCTTCACGTGCGTGACAGTAGGCCCGCGCCGGTCCCACCCACATCGGGGAAGTCCCCGAGAAATGGTCCCGGATCATCCGCCGGGAGTTCGAACCGGGGACCCGCCGATCCCGTTGAACCGATAAGGAGCGGTCGGACCGCCCGGCCACCGCCTACGTCGCTAGTTCCGATCGGAGTTCCACGATGACCAGTAACGAGATACAGCTCGACCGCAGGACCGTAGTCGTCGGCGCGGGGGTGCTCGCCGCGGCCGCGACCGTGGCCGCCTGCGCGGGCAAGGACGAGAGTGCGCCCGCGGCGGCGCAGGCCCCCGTCGGCGGGCCGACGGGGGCGTTGGCGAAGACCGCCGATGTGCCGGTGGGGGGCGGGGTGATCGTCGGGGACACGGTGATCACCCAGCCGTCGGCGGGGACCTTCGTCGGGTTGTCCTCGACGTGCACGCACGCGGGCTGCCGGGTCGGCTCGGTCGCCGACGGCTCGATCAACTGCCCGTGCCACGGGAGCCGGTTCGGGCTCGACGGCAGCGTCACCGCGGGTCCTGCCACGGCGCCGCTGCCGGCGAAACCGGTACGGGTGGAGGGTGATTCGATCGTGCCCGCCTGAGGCCGCGATCAGCCCGCCGCGTTCATCATCTCGTCCATGCGGCGCTGCATCTCTTCCGGTGTGACGTCTTCGATGTGGGTCGCCACCGTCCAGCGGTGGCCCCACGGGTCCTCGAAGGAGCCGCTGCGGTCGCCGTAGAACTGGTCGGTCATGGGGTTGATCTCGGTGGCGCCCGCGCCGAGGGCGGCGGCGAACGCGGCGTCGGCATCGGGGACGTAGACCATCAGGTTGACCGGCGAACCACCGACCTCTTTCGGATCGGGGAACCCGATCTCCGGCGCCGGGTCGCCGACCATGAGAACAGAGTCGCCGACGAGGAGTTCACAGTGCGCGACGGTGCCGTCCGGACCTGGCATGCGCATGCGCTCGGTGGCGCCGAACACGGCGATGTAGAAATCGATCGCGGCACCGGCGCCCGCACACGAGATGCCAGGACAGATACGCGGATAACCAGCGGGAAACGGGGAAACATCAGACATCGGATACCTCCGGGTCGAGGTTGATGCTCGGACCGTTCAGAGCCTATTCCCTCCACTCGCCGGGGAAAGGTCATCCGGTGAACGGTCTTCCGGCAGGCCCGAAAGACTGGTAGAACTTGTTTCAGTTTTGTTGTCTGATCCGGAGGGCCGGAACATGCGCTACGGGCTCGTGTTGTTCACCAGTGACCGGGGCATCACGCCCGCCGACGCCGCGCTGGCGGCCGAGAACGCGGGCTTCGACGCGTTCTACGTCCCCGAGCACACCCATATCCCGGTGGTGCGGGCCGCGGCACATCCGCAGACCGGAGACTCCTCACTGCCCGACGACCGCTACCTGCGCACCCTCGATCCGTGGGTCGCGCTGGCGACGGCGGCCGCGGTGACCGAGCGGATCACCCTGTCGACGGCGGTCGCGCTGCCCGCCGAGCACCATCCGATCACCCTCGCCAAGACCATCGCCTCGCTCGATCATCTGGCCGGCGGCCGGGTCGAGCTCGGCGTCGGATTCGGCTGGAACACCGACGAACTCGCCCACCACGGCGTCCCGCCCAAGAAGCGGCGCACCGTGCTGCGCGAGCACCTCGACGCGATGCGCACGATCTGGTCGCAGGAGGAAGCCGAGTTCGAGGGCGAATTCGTGCGGTTCGGGCCGAGCTGGTCGTGGCCGAAGCCGACCAGCCCGACGATCCCGGTCCTGCTCGGCGCCGGCGGCACCGAGAAGTCCTTCGGCTGGCTGGCCCAGCACGCCGACGGCTGGATCACCACCCCGACCGAGGGCGACCTCGGTGAGAAGATCGCGCTGCTGCACCGGGTCTGGCGGGAGGCGGGCCGCGAGGGCACGCCACGCGTGATCGCGCTGGCCGGCCGCTACGACGCCGCTCAGCTCGCGCAGTGGGAAGAACTCGGCGTCACCGAGGTGGTCTTCGGGATGCCGGACCGCTCCGCCGACGAGGTGCGCGGCTACATCGCCCATCTCGGCGGCAAGATCGCGCCGCCGGTGCCCGCCGCCAGCTGAGGCGCCTCAGCCGCGCAGCTTGCGCACCTGCGCGGCGGTGAGGTCGGCGAGCACCCCCGGGTCCACGGTCTCCGGCGCGGTGACCACGACCTGGACCAGGGTGTTGCCGACCTGCACCAGGGCCGTCGCGGAGGTGAGCGTCAAGCCTTCGCTGGTGGCGGTCAGGGTGAAGGCCGAGCTCGCGTCACCCGCGGGCGGCTGGGCGAGGGCGGTGGCGCGGTAGTCGATGTGCACGCCCGCGTCGTCGCCGGTGTAGGCGGCACAGCGCCGCGGCTGCGCCTGTACCGCGTCGAAGGCGGCCGCCAGCGCGGCATCGGGATAGCTCGCGGCATCGATATCGATCGTGGCGTAGCTCGGCCCGGCGAACTGGACCGACGCGGCCGCCGACGATCCCGGCCGCTGCTCGGCGAGCGGGCTGAGCAGCCGGCCGCAGTCCGGCGGATCGGTGGGTGCCGCGGGCGGCACGGCCGGGCCGTCGTCGCCGGTGCGCGGCGGGACCACACTGAAGTCGCCGGGCAGATCCGGTGCCGCCAGCAGCCCGGCCGCGAGCTGGGCGGGATCGCGCACCACCGTGCCGCTGCCCGGCGCCGCCGTGGCGGCCGCGGGGAAGGAACCGGCGGGCTCGTCGTCGGAACCACAGCCGACGACACCGGCGAGCGCGGCGCAGGCCGACGCGGCCGCGCTCGCGCGCAGCAGGGCCGACCGCATCATTCGGTCCAGGAGACGCGCGTCGACTGGGTCTGCACGAGGGTGCTCACGCTGCGCGCGTCGCGGTAGATCTGCTGACCGCCGACATCGATGGCCCCCGAGACCGGCAGCGGGAGACCGAGATCGACGGTGATCGTGCCGGTGCCCTCCATGACGTAGCCCTCGATCTCGAGCGAGCCCGCGTTGTTGGGCAGCATCCACACCTTCTCGGTCGGGGTCTGGGTCACCTGCAGGTCGATGGTGAGCCGGTCGCCGTCGCGGCTGGTCAGGGTGGCGGTGGTGATCTGGTCGAGGGTGACGCCGCCGGTGATCTCCTGGTGCACCGTCCACACCGCACCCACGCCGACCGGCGCGTCGGGGAACGCGATCGAGCGGTACACGGCCTGGTAGAAGGCCTGTTCCAGGGCGGCGCGCGCCGTGTTGGGGGTATCCGGCGACGGCGCGAGGCGCAGTTCGGTGATCGCGCCGAGGTCGCTCATCTCCAGGCCCGCGTGCGAACCGTCGGCGGTGGTGAACGCCTTGTTCAGGACCGGGTCCGGCGTGGTGACGGTGCCGACGGTGACATCGACCCCGTCGGTGCCGGCGCGGGCGGTCATCGGGATGGTCAGCGCGGCGGGCGAGAAGTCGCGGGCGGGCTGATCGTTGACCTGCTGCTGGATCCGGTAGTCGGTGCACAGCGTCACCTCCTGCGTGGTGCCCGCCGGGTAGCGGGGACGCAGCAGATCGCGCGGCTCGTCGCCGGCCGAGACCAGGGTGGTGACGGCGGCCGTGATCGGCACCGTCACTTCCTTACCGATGCCGAGCGGCTCGGTGCCCTCGACATCGGCGGGCGATGCCGACCGGTCGGCGCACCCCGCGCCGAAGGTCGCGAACCCGAGCACGAGCGCCACGAGTAACACCCCGGGACGCGCGATGCGGGGTAAGCGAGAACTAGACAACACCGTCACAGCCATCAGGGTACGACCGCTTCCTGAGTAACAGCTGGGACTCCCGGGCACCGCGGCGCAGCGCGGATCGCCACTAGGGAATGATGGTCGCGTGAGTGAAGACCGGCCATCCGACAACGCTGCCGTTCCCGAGACGGGCGACGACTCGGCGGCACCGGCCCCCGACGCCGCGCCCGAGCCCACCGGAACGGACAAACCCGCTGGTCGCCGCCGGTTGACGACGCTGCTGATCATCGCCGTCGTACTGTTCGGGCTCGACCTGCTGACCAAGTGCCTCGCCGTGGCCTTCATCGATCCCGGCGAATCGGTGCCGATCATCGGCGATTTCGCGCGGTTCACCCTGGTGCGCAACCCGGGCGCGGCGTTCTCGATGGCGACCGGCATGACCTGGCTGCTGACCCTGATCGCCGCGGCCGTGGTGATCGGCGTCATCCGGATCGGGCGCACGCTGCGCTCGCTGTGGTGGGCGATCGGCCTGGGCATGGTGCTCGGCGGCGCGCTGGGCAATCTGGTCGACCGGATCTTCCGCTACCCCGGCCCGCTGCAGGGCCATGTCGTCGACTTCGTCGCCGTCGGCTGGTGGCCGGTGTTCAACGTCGCCGACTCCGCCATCGTCTGCGGCGCGATCCTGCTCGTCGCACTCACCGTGTTCGGGTTCGAGCCGGACGGCACCCGCAGCGGTCGCAAACACCCGGAGGAGACCGCGTGAGGGAAACCAGGACGATGCCCGTTCCCGACGGGCTGGACGGGATGCGGGTCGACGCGGGCCTGTCCCGGCTGCTCGGGTTGTCGCGGACCGCGGTCGCCGCGCTGGCCGAGGAGGGCTCGGTGCAGCTCGACGGCGTCGCCGCGGGCAAGTCGGACCGGCTGACCGCGGGCGCGTGGCTGGAAGTGGTGTTCCCCGAACCGAAGCGCGAGCTGACGGTGGAGGCCACCCCGGTGGAGGGGATGAAGATCCTCTACGCCGACGACGACATCGTCGCGGTGGACAAGCCGATCGGCGTCGCCGCGCACACCGGCGTCGGCTGGACCGGCCCGACCGTGGTCGGCGGCCTGGCCGCGATGGGCTACCGGATCTCCACCTCGGGCGCGCACGAGCGGCAGGGCATCGTGCATCGCCTGGATGTCGGCACCTCGGGCGTGATGGTGGTCGCCCAGTCCGAACACGCCTACACGATGCTCAAGCGCGCCTTCAAGCAGCGCACGGTGGACAAGCAATACCATGCGCTGGTGCAGGGACATCCCGATCCGAGCAGCGGCACCATCGACGCGCCGATCGGGCGGGCGCGCGGCAACGACTGGAAGTTCGCGGTCACCGGCGACGGCAGGCCCAGTGTCACCCACTACGACACGATCGAAGCCTTCCAGTCGGCCAGCCTGCTCGATGTCCACCTGGAGACCGGCCGCACCCACCAGATCCGGGTGCACTTCTCGGCCGTCCGCCACCCCTGCGCCGGTGACCTGACCTACGGCGCCGACCCGACCCTGGCCAAGCGCCTCGGGCTGGAACGGCAGTGGCTGCACGCGCGTCAGCTCGGTTTCCACCATCCCGCCGACGGTCGCTGGCTGGAGATCACCAGCGAGTACCCCGACGACCTGGCGGGCGCACTGGACGTACTGCGCAATGCCTGACGACCCGCGGTCGTCCGAACCGGTGCCGGACCCGGCACCGGACGACCGCGGGAGCGCCGGGGATCGCCGCGTATCGGGGCGGACGGCGCTGTTCGTCGCCGCGGCCGTGGTGCTGGCCGTGGTCGTCGTCGTGCTCGGCATCCTCAATCCCCGCCCGCCGATGGGCGTGACGACCGATCGGCTCGGTCCCGCCCAGGGCGAGCAGGTCGAGGACTATCTGCGCGAGGCGCGCGCCTCGCTCGACGGCGCCGACACCGATCCGCACTGGGCGCTGGTGTCGTTCACCGACTACCTGACCGCGCAACAGATCCCGGCCGCCGCCGACGGCCTGCGGGTCGCGGGTGTGATCCAGCACGTCCCGATCGACCGGGTCCAGACTCCGGTGATCACCGTCGCGACCCCGGCCGGTAACGAACCGGCCGTGCGCTCCGCCGACGCGGCGGCGGGACTGGTGGCCGCCCAGCGGTTCCGGGATCAGCGCAGTGCCGATATCGCCCGGGTCACCGAGGCCAGGTTGCGCGCGGGCTGCGCGTGCACGGCCGGGCTGGTCGTGCGCGGCACCCTCCCCCAATTGCGGGAGCTGGCAACGCGACCCGGTGTCCGCGCGGTGCAGGCGCTGCCCGCCGACGCGATCGCGGGCCGCTTCGCCGTGGCTCCGCTGCTGCCGGAGTCGACCGGGGTGATCGCGCCGACGCCCGACGACGGCCCGGTCCCCGCCGAGTAGCCCGACCCGGTCGGCGGCCGTCCGCACCGGGAGCGGCCGCCACCGGGCAGCGCGTCACGCCGCGACGGTGGCGTGACCGATGGTGATGTCGCCGTACATGTTCCGGGCGAAGACGCGCACCGTGTCGTCGCCCGCCGCGGCGGCCGCGGCGACGTCGTTGGTGATCGAACCGTAGGCGGCGAACGTCTCCAGGTGCGCGGCGGTACCGGCCCGGACACCCACCACCAGCTCACCCATCGACGTCTCCAGCTGGAATACCCCGCGGGCGGCTTCGCCGATCCGGATGTCGCCCTTGGCCGTCTTCGCGGTCACCGACCCGCGCGGGCGCTCGACCGTGATGTCACCGGCGGCCACTTCCAGGTCGCACTCGCCGAGATCGCCCGCGCCGACCAGGCGACCGAGCGCGGTCGAGGCCTTCAGTTCGGAACCGGCCGGAACCTCGATGCGCACCTGGACCGAGGACTTGCCGCTGAACGCACCGGAGTACCACTTGCTCTTCGGCGAGCGCACGGTCAGCGCGCCCGCGACGAACTCGGCCGTCATCTGCTCGGCGGCGCGGATGTCGCTCTTGCTGGACGGATCGGTGGGGCGGATCTCGACGACGGTGTCGGCGCGGTCGGCGGCGGTGACGACCACGTCACCACACGGCACGTCGACGGTGACGGTGATCGGGTCCGGGGTCTGGAAGGTAGGCATGGCGATACTCCTCGGAAGGTGTGGAAGGAACGTCCCGGGCTGACTCGATGTGGTGTCGCTCCGGCTATGCCCCAATTATATGTAGAAGTATACGTATACACAAGCCCGAATCGGCGTCCACCACGTTTTCGCAGATGAAGCAGCCTTTTCGCGACCCCGTTGACCGGCCTAGCCCGGACCCGGGATGACCAATCCGGCTTCGTAGGCGGCGATGACGAGCTGTACCCGGTCGCGGGCGAGCAGTTTGGCCAGGATCCGGCTGACATGGGTCTTCACCGTCAGCGGGCTCACCACCAGGGTCTCGGCGACCTCGGCGTTCGACATCCCCTTGGCGACGAGGATCAGCACATCGAGTTCGCGGTCGGTGAGAGTGCCCAGCGACGGTCGCGGCGCGGGATCGGGCACGGCCCTGACCCGGGCGATGACGGCGGCGGTGGCGCTCGGCGAGAGCAGCGACTCCCCGGCGGCGACCGTGCGGATCGCGGCGAGCAGGGCGGCGGGCCTGGTGTCCTTGATGAGGAATCCGCTGGCGCCCGCGCGCAGGGCGGCCAGGACGTTGTCGTCGGTGTCGTAGGTGGTGAGCACCAGCACGCGCACCCCGGCCAGGTCCTCGTCGGCGGCGATCCGGGCGGTGGCAGCGATGCCGTCGAGTTCGGGCATCCGGATGTCCATCACGACGACATCGGCGCGTTCGGACCGGGCCAGCGCGATCGCCTCGGCGCCGGTGGCGGCCTGCCCGACGACGGTCAGGTCCGGTGCCGAGTCGACCAGCAGCGCGAAAGCTTCGCGGACCAGCGCCTGATCGTCGGCGAGAACGACCCGGATCATGGTGCGTCCCCGCCGGATTCGGCCGCCACCGAGGACAACGGCAGGTCCGCGGTCACCGTGCAGCCGGTGGGCGTGCCGTCCACCCGCAGGGTGCCACCGATCGCCTCGGCGCGCTCGGTCATCCCCCTGATCCCGAATCCGGTGGTCGTCGATCGTGTTCCGCGGCCGTTGTCGGCGACGGTGACGATCAGCCGGGTGTCGCGATAGTCCAGGCCGACCCGGACAGCCCGCGCGCCCGAATGTTTGACGACATTCGTCAGCGCTTCACCGATGATCCGGTAGGCGACCAGCTCCACGGTGGGCGACAGGGCCCGGACCCGGCCGGTGCCGGTCGTGGTCACCACGACGCCCGCCGCCGCGACCGTGTCGGTGAGCACCGGGAGGTGCTCGAGCGTCGGCAGCGGCGAGCGCGAATCGCCGCCGGGCGCGCGCAAGACACCCACGGTGGCCCGGAGTTCGGCCCTGGCGTCGACGCACGCGTCGGTGATCGTGTCGAGCGCGGCGCCGAGCACGGCCGGGTCGTCGTGCCCCTCGGCGAGCAGGTGCCCGGCGACCCCGGCCTGCACCTGGATGACGGTGATCGTGTGGGCGAGCAGGTCGTGCAGGTCACGGGCGATGCGCAGCCGTTCCTCGGCGACCCGGCGCTCGGCCTCCTCGTCGCGGGACCGCTCGGCGCGTTCGGCGCGGGCCAGCACCTCACCGAGGTAGGCGCGATGCAGCCGGACGGCCTCGCCCGCCACGCACGACACCACGATCCAGCCGGTCGTGCCGAAGGCCTGCAGCGGCAGATTCTCGCCCAGTTCGGGCGAGGCGAGCATGCCACCGACCCCGAGCAGGACCACCGCCGTGATCACCACGAACGTGCGGCGGCGATTCCCGTCGGCCGCCACGGTGTACAGCGCGACCATCGTCGACGGGAACGCGGCCTCGTGCGGGTACTCGAGCGTGTGATAGCCGAGCGCGAACAGCACGTGCACGGCCAGCACGATCATCGGCGCCCGGCGCCGGGCGACCAGCGGCACCGTCGTGCCGGCCAGCAGCGCCACCCCGACCGCGTCGAGCGGGCGCTGTTCGGCGAACGCCCGCGCGAGGACCAGCTCCCCGACGAACACCGCCGCGGCGAGCGCGCCGTCGGTCCACCATCGCCTGTGCATCGCCGTTCATTGTCCGGCAGCCGCGACCGCCGTGCGTACTCCGCGCGGAGTATCCGCGAGACCGGCCCGTGGGCGGACGATTCGGCGCGGATCCGGCGCGACGCTGCTCGCATGAGATTCCTGTTCTCCTCGAAAGCACGCGCGTGGCTGCTGATCGGGCTGTGGGTCGCGGCGGTACTCGCCCTGTTCCCGCTCGCCGGTTCGCTCGACGCGGCGAAGTCCGACAAAGAAACCGACTATCTCCCGGCGGCGGCGCAATCCACCCTGGCCGAGGAACTCTCGGCGGCGCTGCCCGGCGGCACCGAGAACACCTTCCTGGTGGTGTACCACCGGCCGGGCGGGCTCACCGCGGCCGACCGGCAGGCGGCGACCGGCCACTACGCCGCGCTCCGTGCGGAATACGGCAGCACCGCGGGTCCCGAGCAGCCCGTGGCCGCCGAGGACGGTGCGGCGGTGATGTATCCGCTCCTGGTCGCGGCGAGCCACGGCGAACCCGCCGAGTACCTCGCCGATCTGCGCTCGGCGGTTGCCGAACATCCTGCGGGATTGGAGGTTTCGGTGACCGGGCCCGGTGCGCTCGACGGCGATTTCGAGGGCGCGTTCGACGGGATCGACGAGCGGTTGCTGATCGTCACCGTGCTCGTCGTCACGGTGATCCTGCTGCTGACCTACCGCAGTCCGCTGCTGTGGCTGCTCCCGCTGGTCTCGGTGGCGGTGGCGAATGTGGCCGCGATGGCGGCGGTGTACGGGCTGACGCGCGCGTTCGGCATCACCGTCAACGACCAGAGCGCGGCGGTGCTGACCATCCTGGTGTTCGGCGTCGGCACCGATTACGCGCTGCTGATCGTCGCCCGGTATCGCGAAGAGCTGCGCACCACGGCCGAGGTCGGGGCGGCCATGGTCGCGGCGTTGCGGCGCACCGTCCCCGCGATCGCCGCGTCGGCGGCCACGGTGAGCCTGGGCCTGCTGTGCCTGCTGGCGGCGGACATGAACAGCGCGGCGGGCATGGGGCCGGTCGGGGCGGCGGGCATCGTCTGCACGGTCGTGGTGATGGTGACGCTGTTCCCGGCCATCCTGGTGGTGTGCGGGCGGTGGATCTTCTGGCCGCGCATTCCGCGACCGGGCACCGCCGCGCCGACCGCCTCGGGGCTGTGGGTCCGGATCGGGACCGTCATCGCCGACAAGCCCGCGATCAGCGCGCTCGCCGCCCTGGCGGTGCTGGGCGGGCTGAGTCTGGGCCTGCTCGGCAACACCGACTCGCTGTCTCGCGCCGACCAATTCGTGAACGCGCCCGAGTCGGTGACCGGTCTGCGGGTGATCGCCGACCACTTCCCAGCCCGCGCGGGCACCCCGCTGACCATCGTGAGCCCCACCGGATCACGGGACGCGGTCGTGGCGGCGGTCCGCGCCGATCCCGGCATCGCCGAGGTCGAGGACGGGCGCAGCGGCGCCGGGATCAGCGAAATCACCGCGCTCCCGCGCGATCTCGCCGGCACCCCGGCCGAGACCGCGACCATCGACCGGCTGCGCGGTGCCCTCGCCACGACCGCGCCCGGCACCGTCGTCGGCGGGCCGAGCGCGGCGAACCTGGACACCGCCGAGGCCTCGGCGCACGACCGCAGGGTCGTCATCCCGCTCGTACTGCTGGTGGTCACGGTGGTGCTCGCGGTGCTGCTGCGCGCGCTGGTCGCGCCGATCGGGTTGGTGCTCACCGTGGTGGCGTCCTTCGCGGCGGCGCTGGGGGCGAGCGTGTTCGTGTTCGAGCACGTCTTCGGATTCCAGGGGCTGGATTCCGGATTGGTGCTGATGGCGTTCCTGTTCCTGGTCGCCCTCGGCGTCGACTACAACATCTTCCTGGTCAGCCGGGCGCGCGAGGAAGCGGCGGAAGGGGGAACCAAGGCGGGCATGCTGCGCAGCCTCAGCGTCACCGGCGGGGTCATCACCTCGGCGGGCATCGTGCTGGCCGCCACCTTCGCCGTCCTCACCACGCTGCCGGTGGTCTCGCTGGCGCAGCTGGGCTTCACGGTCGCGTTCGGCGTCCTGCTCGACACGCTGCTCGTGCGCACGGTGCTGGTCCCGGCGCTGACCTTCCTCGCGGGTGATCGGGTGTGGTGGCCGATGGGCAGGCCGACCCGATCGGTCGTCCGGGAGGATCGCCGGGAGTCGGTGGCGGACAGCCTGTCCCGGGTCACCTAGCGCCACCAGCGCGGTACGACGGCGCCCGTCCCGACCGGAGGGGCGCCGCTCGTGTGCGTGGGATGCGGCGTGCGCCCCGGCTCAGTCGGGCAGGGTGACCACACCGTCGAGGTAGCGGCGGCAGCGTCCGAGCAGCAGTACCCGGTCGTCGGCGAGTTCGGCGCGCAGCGTGCCGCCGCGCCGGGAGAGCTGACGGGCGGTCAGCGTCGTGCGGCCGAGCTCGCGGCTCCACAGCGGGACCAGCTGGGCGTGCGCCGAACCGGTGACGGGGTCCTCCGGGATGCCGACACCGGGGGCGAACAGGCGCGAGACGACATCGGTGGCGGTGCCGGGCGCGGTGATGATCGCGCCGCGGGCCAGGGCCGGAAAGGCGCCGAGATTCGGTGCGGCGGAGCGGACTTCGTCCTCGGAGGCCAGGACGATCACCTCGTCCTGGCCGGTGTAGGCGCGAACCGGGGTGACGCCGAGCGCGGCGACCAGGGCCGGGTCGGGGTCGACCCGCACCGAGGCGAGCGCGGGCAGATCCAGGACGTACTCGTCGTCATCGGTGCGGTCGACGTGCAGCCAGCCCGAGCGGGTGTAGAAGCTGACCCGATCGTGCTCGGGGTGCAGGTCCTCGATGATCTGGGTGGCCGAGGCCAACGTCGCGTGCCCGCACATGTCCACCTCGACCGCCGGGGTGAACCAGCGCAGGTGGAACGCGGGCCATTCGCCGGGCGGGCCGCCGGCGTCCGGGGGTAACTCGGAGGTGTAGAACGCGGTCTCGGCGAGGTTGTTCTCCTCGGCCAGCTGTTGCAGCAGCGCGTCCGGCAGCCAGCGGGGCAGCGGCATGACCGCGGCCGGGTTGCCCGAGAACGGTGCGTCGGTGAACGCGTCGATCTGGTGCAGCAATACCTCCATAGTGCGCAAAGGTACTCCAACACCGAATGTGCGTCCGGCGCAAGGGTTCTCGAGGCAAACCCGGCCTGGTCAGCGCGGTCTCAGGCGCCCTGGGCACCCACCGCGGGCGCGAACTTGCCCGCGTTGCCGGACAGTCGCGCCTGCACCCACCACGCCAGCTCCACCAGCACGATGCCCACCGCGCCGCAGACGAACGCGGCCAGCGTCAGCCGGGGGTTCGACGGGTCGAGCTTGAAGAACTCCCGGGTGAACGGAATCGTGAACAGCGCGATGTAGGCGAGCACCGACACCGCGATCAGCACCACCTTCCACCAGGTGTACGGCCGGGCGACGAGCGCCAGCACCCACACCGCGATCATGATCAGGGTGATCAGCGCGGTGGTGCCCGCCTGGATCTTCTGCGTCTCCGTGGCTTCCGGCCCGGCGTAGGCGATGAGGTAGGCCACGAACGTCGCCACGCCGATCACCACACCCGAGGGCACCGCCAGGCGCATGACCCGGCCGACGAACCCGGTGCGGGCCCGCTCGTTGTTCGGCGCCAGTGACAGGATGAACGCCGGGATGCCGATGGTGAACCAGGCCGCGATGGTGACGTGGCGCGGCAGGAACGGATAACCGATCGGGTCGTAGCCGAAGATCTGCGAACCGACCCCGGCCAGGCCGACCAGGAACGCCAGCAGCACCGAGTACACAGTCTTGGTGAGGAACAGATTCGAGACCCGCTCGATATTGCCGATCACCCGGCGGCCCTCGCCCACCACATACGGCAGCGTGGCGAACTTGTTGTCCAGCAACACGATCTGGGCCACCGCGCGCGTCGCCGGGCTGCCCGCGCCCATCGCGACGCCGATATCGGCGTCCTTGAGCGCGAGCACGTCGTTGACGCCGTCGCCGGTCATGGCGACGGTGTGCCCGCGCGACTGCAGCGCGCCGACCATGGCGCGCTTCTGATCCGGGCGCACGCGGCCGAAGGTGGTGTCGCGCTCGAGGACGTCGGCGAGCGCGTCGCGGTCCTCGGGCAGCGACCGCGCGTCGACGGCGTGATCGCCGCCGGGCAGGTCCAGCGAGGAGGCCACCGCGCCGACCGAGACGGCGTTGTCGCCGGAGATCACCTTGATCGAGACGTGCTGGCTCGCGAAGTATTCCAGCGTGCCCTTGGCGTCGGGGCGGACCCGCTGTTCGAGCACGACGAGCGCGGCGGGCTCGACCCGGCCGGGCGCGTCGTCGGCGTCGACCGGGCGGTCGGAGCGGGCCAGCAGCAGCACGCGCAGGCCCGAGGAGCCGAGGTGTTCGGCCCGCTCGGCGTCGGCGGAGCTGGGGTCGAGCAGCACGTCGGGCGCGCCGAGCAGCCAATCACCGTGGGCGCCATAGGAGATGCCGCTCCACTTCTTGGCCGAGGAGAACGGGGCGATGGCGGTCTGCGACCAGTCCGGTGACTCCGGGAAAGCTTCGGCGATGGCCTGCACGCTCGCGTTCGGGCGCGGGTCGTCGCCGGCGAGGGCAGCCAGCACCTGCCGCACCTGGTCCTCGTCGAAGGCGCCGAGCGGTTCGATCTGCGACAGCCGCATGCCGTTCTCGGTGAGGGTGCCGGTCTTGTCGGCGCACACCACGTCGACGCGGGCCAGGCCCTCGATCGCGGGCAGTTCCTGCACCAGGCAGTTGCGTTTGCCCAGACGCACCACGCCCACCGCGAACGCGATGGAGGTCATCAGGACCAGACCCTCGGGCACCATCGGCACCAGCGCCGCGACCATGCCGGTGACGGCGGGCCGCCAGGACTCCTTGCTCGAGACCAGCTGGTTGTAGATGCTCAGCGCCCCGGCCGGGATCAGCAGGTAGGTGATGAACTTGAGGATCTTGTCGATGCCGGAGCGCAGCTCCGAGTGCACCAGGGTGAACTTGCTGGCCTCCTCGGCCAGCTTGGCCGCGTAGGCGTCCTTGCCGACCTTGGTCGCGCGGTAGGCGCCCGACCCCGACACCACGAAGCTGCCCGACATCACCGGGGCGCCGACGCCCTTGTCGATCGGGTCGGCCTCACCGGTGAGCAGCGATTCGTCGACCTCGAGCGCGGCGGCCTCCTCGACCTCGCCGTCGACGACGATCTGGTCGCCCGGGCCCAGCTCGATCAGGTCGTCGAGCACCACCTCGCCCGGCGCGACCTGCTCGGCGACGCCGTCGCGGCGCACCGTCGGCTTGGCCTGGCTGACGATCGCCAGCTGATCCAGCGTCCGTTTGGCCCGGATCTCCTGGATGATGCCGACCGCGCTGTTGGCCACGATGAGCAGGCCGAACATGCCGTCGATGATCGAGCCGGTGGACAGCACCAGCAGGAACAGCACACCGAGAATGGCATTGATCCGGGTGAAGACGTTCGCGCGCACGATCTCGCGCACGGACCGGCTCGCTCTGGCCGGGACATCGTTGGTTCGCCCGTCGCGGCGTCGTTCCTCGACCTGTGCTGCGGTGAGCCCGGTCGCCGCGGGCTCCTGCACGGAAATGGACATGCTCGTCAGGCTACGTCAGCCGTAACATGGGATGAATGCAGCGCAGCCCCTCCCCGCCCGGTGTCGTCTTCGGTACCGGCGCCTATCTGATCTGGGGTCTGTTCCCCGCGTTCTTCGGGTTGCTGGCGTTCGCGTCGGCGGCCGAGGTGGTGGCCCAGCGCATCATCTGGACGCTGGTCGTTGTGCTGATCGTGCTGGCGCTGACCGGGCGACTGCGGGCGATGCGCGGGATCGACGCGCGGACCTGGCGGCTGGCGGCGGCGGCCTCGGCGGCCATCGCGATCAATTGGGGCACCTATGTGTACGGCGTGAATTCCGGGCATGTCGTGGAGTGCGCGCTGGGGTACTTCATCAATCCGCTCGTCACCGTGGCGTTCGGCGTCGTGCTGTTCCGGGAGCGGCTGGCCCGCGCGCAATGGGTGGCGCTGGGACTCGGCGCGCTGGCCGTGGTGGTGCTCACCGTCGACTACGGCAGGCCGCCGGTGATCGCGCTGGTGCTGGCCTGTTCGTTCGCCACCTACGGTCTGGTCAAGAAGGTGATCCCGCTCGACGCGCTGCGCGGCATCGCCGCCGAGGGCATCGTCGCGGTGCCGTTCGCGGTGGCTTTCCTGATCGCGCTGATGGCCACCGGCCGCACCGAATTCACCTCCACCCCCGCCCATTTCGGTCTGATGCTGGCCACCGGACCGGTCACCCTGATCCCGCTGCTGCTGTTCGCGGTCGCCGCCCAGCGGGTCCCGCTGTCGACCATGGGCATCCTCCAGTACCTCACGCCGGCCCTCCAGATGGCCTGGGGCGTGGCCGTCATGCACGAGCCGATGCCCGCCTCCCGGTGGGCCGGATTCGCCCTCATCTGGGCCGCGCTGGCCGTCTTCACCACCGACGCCCTGCGCCGCGCGCGACGGACGCGCCGCGCGAGCGCGGTCCCCGCGCCCGCCGACGAGGTCACCACGCCCTGACCGGGCCGAATCCGCCGCGCGACACGGGCGCGCCGGGGGGCGAAAGCTTGGTGTGTCTCACAATCCGACCGGTAGGGTCGACAGCTGGACAAACGGCGAGCGGGCGCCCGAGAGGGGTGGGTTCGGTGCATGATGCGGGGTTCTCTGATCGGGTCGCGGGGGTGCTCGTCGGCGGGGCCGCGGGGGACGCGCTGGGCGCGGGCTACGAGTTCACCGTGCCGGGTCCGGGGGCGGTGATCGACATGGTCGGCGGCGGGCCGTTCCACTGGGCACCGGGTGAGTGGACCGACGACACCTCGATGGCGCTGGCGATCGTGCTGGCGGCGGTGAACGGGCCCGGGATCGACCTGGACGCGGTCGCCGCGGGGTTCGTCGCCTGGTACGACAGCGTGCCGCCCGATATCGGGAACCAGACGCGGAATGTGTTGTCGGCCCGGCCTTCGTCGGCGCTGAGCATGCAGGCGGTGGCGATGTCGCTGTCGGGTCGCACCGGCGGCAACGGCTCGCTCATGCGGACCGCGCCGGTCGCGCTCGCCTATCTCGACGATCCCGCAGCCTGTGTCGCGGCGGCGGGCCGGATCGGGATGCTGACGCACTTCGACGAGCACGCCATCGAGGCGTGCAAGATCTGGACCTACGCCGTGCGGCACGCGGTGCTGCACGCCGATTTCGACGGTGTGCGCGAATATGTCTGTGGCTCACCACAAGCCGCGTACTGGAACGAACGCCTCGACGAAGCCGAGAAGGGCACCCCCGCCGACTTCCCGAACAACGGCTGGGTGGTGCACGCCCTGCAGACGGCCTGGTGGGCGATCACCAGCACCGACCGGTCGACGCCCGAGCACCTGCCCCGCGCGCTGGAAGCCTGCGTGCGCGCGGGCAACGACACCGACACCACCGCCGCCATCGCGGGTGGGCTGCTCGGCGCCCGCTGGGGAGCGTCCGCGGTGCCCGCGCGCTGGCGGGCACTACTGCACGGCTATCCCGGACTGACCGGCGCCGATCTCCCGGACCTGGCACAGCGCATCGCCGCTCACTCCCGCTGACGGGACCGCACGGCGCAACCTCCCACGGGTCGGCCATGCCGACATCGACGCTGCCGCTCCGAGCGGACGACAGATCACCCGCCCCGACACCGCCGATCTCCCGGCGCGGGTACACCTCCGCGCCGGGTTACCCGACTACCAGGCGGTGATGATCGGGCCGGGAGTCCAGGTCCCCCAGCGGTTCTCGGAGTCCACCTGCGGGCGCGCGGGCACCGCGGTGGTGTCCAGGGGCAGGTACTGCTCGATCGAACCCCAGTCCCGATCCCAGTCGTTGTTCAGGTAGGTCGGCAGGGTGCGGGCGGTGAACAGCAGCTGGGTCCAGCCGAGCGGACCGCCACCGTCGTGGCCCTGCCACAGGTTGGTGATGGTGGCGCCGTTGCGGTCGGGCAGGATGCGGTAGGTGGGCAGCTGGGCGATGCCGTTGTAGGTCGGGAGGTGGTTCTGGCATGGGAAGTGCAGGCCCACCGCCCAATCCAGCAGCACCGGTGTCTCGCTGCCGACGAGGGCGTTGAGCGTGGTGGTGCGCGGCATACGCGGCGGGGTGAGCGCCAGCCACTGGTCCGGGCCCAGGTCCTTGTCCTGGGCGACCAATCGCACCACGCTCGTGTCGGCGGGCAGCTGGTCCAGCGGGACACGCAGGTTACGCCACATGGGCGCGGGACCGATGTCGATGGGCGCCACCTGCCCGGTCACCGTGACGGTGCCGTCGGCGGCCGCGGTGCCGTACTCCACGGCCAATTCCTGGCCGGGGTGCACGATGCCGTCCGCGTCCACCGAGCGGATCCGGCCCGCCACCGACACCGCGAGGATCGGGCCACGCGGACCCTCGGGCAGGCGGAACCAGCCGGTGGTCAGCGCGGCGGGCTCCTGCGCGCCCGCGCGGTAGCTGCCGAGCACGGGCGTGGTCGCGGGGTCGAGGCCGAACGGCAGCGCCAGCGAACCCTGCCGGGACTCCGAACCGGCCGAGGTCGACGCGTCCCGCAGCTTGTCGGGATCGTCGGAGACCGAATTCGCCTGACCCGTGGTCGATTCCACCTCGTCGGAGGTCAGGACCGGCGCCACGCCGTCGGGGCGGAACCCGGTCGAGTCACCGGCCATGGCGCTCGCCACGTCGCCGGTCAGCGGCGCCAGCATCGACGCGTTCGGGTCGGTCTCGACGAGCACCTCGTCGGCCATGCCGCAGCCACCGCCGAAGGCGGCCTCGAGATTCGAGCCGGCCAGCGAGTACGCCGGGTACTGCGCAAGGGTCGCCTTCGCGAACGAGGCCACCTCGAACAGCACCATCATCGCGGCGACCACCGCCAGCACCGGCACCCGCGCCAGCCGCCCCGACCGGGTGGCCGGGCTCGGATGGATGTGGAACCACGCCGCGATCGCCAGGCATAGCACGGTCAGGCCGACGAAGGCGGTCGAGATGCCGTAGCCCGCGATACTCGGCGGCTTGTCCCACCACGGGATGCCCCACGACGAGACGTACCAGTAGCCGTTGGCGCCGACGAAGGTCATCGAGAGCGCGAAGAACACCGCGGCGGCGAACAGCGCGCGGTTGCGCAGCGGCCGCAGCACGGCCGGGCTCACCGCCACCGCGGTCACCGCGGCGACGCAGGTGGCCAGACCGGCGAACACGCCGAACTGGTGGGTCCACTTGGTCGGCGAGAACATCATCAGCACCATGGCGGCGAGGGTGATGCCCAGCAGCCTGCGGGTCGGGCCGACCGCCGTGCCGGGGATGTGCCCGCCGCGGCGCAGCATGGTGGCCGCGCAGACGATCAGCCCGAGCAGCATGGCGAAGACACCGAAGCGGCGGGTCAGCCAGCCGTCGGCATTGAGCTGGAGCAGGTACTGGTAGCGCAGGAACTCGAAGAACCAGGACTCCCCCGGCCCGATCTTGCCGTGCACCTCGAACATCTCGCGCACACCGGCCAGGGTCCGGTCGGCGAACACGACGGTCAGCACCAGCGTGCCCGCGGCCAGGATCGGCAGCAGCTGCGCCAGGTAGCCCACCGTCTTCGCCCGCCGCACGATCACCGCGGTGACGACGCGGGCACCGGCCACCAGCGCGCCCAGGCAGATCAGGCCCGACGGCGCGCCGGTGAGGGTGAACGCCGCGACGATCACCGCGACCGCGAACGGCAGCAGCCGCCGGGTCGCGATGGCCCGCTCGACCGAGACCCAGGTGACCAGCACACCCAGCGCGACGACGAACTCCGCGCGCAGGCCGTTGTTGTAGGGCAGCCAGAAGGCCAGGAACACCAGTGCCGCGGTCCAGGTCGCGACCCGCTGACGGCGCACCGCCGTCCCGAGCCGGGGCAGCACCTCACGGCTGATCAACCACCAGGTCAGCAGGCCCGCGCCGAGCGCGGGCAGCCGCACCAGCGGGCTGACGGCCGAAATATGGGTGATCCAGCCGATGATGTCGGTGTAGGGCGTGTAGAACGGCCCCTCGTCGACGCTGAACCAGCGGTAGTAGTTCGACATGGTGCCCGAGGAGCGAGCGCCCCTGGCCATGCCGAGGATGTAGCCGTCGTCGGAGGTGTTGGCGCCGATGAAATGCCAGACGACCAGCACCGCGAACACCAGCCAGTCCACCGGCCGCAGCCGCCACCAGCGCTGCGGCAGGAATCGGCGGGCCGAGCGCCCGTCGAGCGCGTCCAGGCGGTGCAGCGCGAACAGCGAGAGCGCGGTCGCGAGCAGGCACAGCGCGATCACACCGAGCTTGAGCCAGGTCGGCGAGGTGGTGTAGCGCGAGTCGGCCACCACCCGAACATCCAGGCCGGCGGGCGGCGCGCCGGTCAGCTCGCTGAAGACGCCGACCACCTGGGGACGCAGATCGTTCGGCACCACCGCGCCGGACGCCCCGAGACCCGTCGTGGTGACGGCGGCTTCCTGCGGCGTGAGGGCGACCGAGAGCGCGCAGCCACTACCGAGGACCTCGGCCAGCGGCACCGTCCACAGCAGCGTCGAGCGGGACACCACGTCGACGCGACCCGCGCGCTCGGGCGTGTCGGCGACGACCTTGACGACGAAGCCGTACTTCTCCATGTCGGCCGACTGGTGCGGGATCGTCGACACCGCGACGCCGCCGGTCTCGGCGAGCGAGCTCAACGCCGCGCACGGCACGGTCGCCGTCAGCTCGGCGGGCGCGTAGGCGACCAGCGGGGATTCGATCGAGGTGGTCGCGCCGCGCTGCGGCCAGGACACCGTGGCGGTGTCGACGCGGACCGGCAGGAACGGGATGGCGATCGCGCTGAGGACGCCGACCAGCGCGGCCACGATCGCGACGACGCGGACCCAGCGGTCGGGCCCGGCCCGTCGCGCGGAGTCCGAAACATCCTCGGGCGGATGCCCCTGCCGCACGATCGTCTCTACCACGGGGCCCGATAGTAGCTGCGCCGCCGACGGCCCGCGAAACACGTGCTGGTCACTCGCGATCGCCGAACGCGCGAACCCCGGCCGCGACGAGGTCGGGGCCGGGGTTCGCGGCGGGCGGTCAGACGCAGGCGACCGACTGCTGACCCAGGTTGGTCAGCATGGTGCACGCCCAGGCCTTCTGGACCTTCCACTTGCCGTCCTCGGCGACGAACGGCACATCGACCACATTGGTCTGACCGTTGACCGTGAAGTTCGCCTTCGCGTTCACGCTGTCACCGAACGAGGTCACCTCGGTGACCTGCACCTGCACATTGGCGTCCTTGGCCGCCTGGGCCAAGCGGTTCGGCAGCTCCGGGTCGGCCGAGCCGCCCTGCACGAAGTCCAGCTTCTCCTCGTTGGGCACCGAGGGGTCGAGCGCGGTGTTCAGCTGCGCGTTCAGCTGCTCCACGGTCGGCACCGCGGGCAGGTTCGCGGCGGCCGAGGCCGAGGTCTTCACGCTGGTGGTGGTCTTGGCGGCGGGCTTGTCACCCTTGTCGTCGCTGCACGCGCTCAGGCCAAGTGCGGCGACAACGGCCAGTCCGGCGATCGCGACACGTCCGGTCGTACGAAGCTTCAACTGCTCGTCCTTTGCGTTCGGTGGGAGGGTTCCATCGCGGTTGCCGAGGCTACCGGAGATCGCTCGGCGTGCGGACCGACGGGCAACTTGCGCAGGCGCAGACCGGAGTTCGGCCCCGCCCGCGCGCTCACGCGAGGCTGTCGAGCGGGTCGGCCCTGACGAGGTTCTCGTCGTCGGCGGCGAAGGTCCGCGCCGGGCCGGGGCCGGTCGAACTGGTCTCGAACCGCACCGTCACCACGCCGTAGCCCGCGCCCTGCACCCAGCCGTGCCCGAAGTCGGGATGGCGCACATCCATCCCCGGAAACCACTGTCCCGCAGGCGGATTCCGCGCCTCCTCGGGCTCCGGTACCGGTGACGGCTCGGTGACCGGATCGGCGCCCAGATCCTCCGGCACCGCCTGATCCAGTTCCGGGAACAGCGATTCCTGACGCACCAGCGACAATCCGCCGTAGCCGACGCCGACGAGCCGGATCGGGCCGAGTTCGGCCGGGTCGATCGCCGAGCGCTGTGCGGCCGCGGCCAGGGTGGTCAGGTCGGCGGTGGCGTAGGGCAGGGTGAACGACCTGGTCACGATGCTCATATCGGACTTCTTGAGCTTGAGCACCACGGTCCGGGCGGCGCGGCCGTCGCGCTCGAGCCTGCGGTGCGCGGCCGCCGCCATGGCGGTGACGGCGGCGCGCAGATCGGGCAGGGTGACGATGTCGCGCTCGTAGGTGTTCTCGGCGCTGATCTGCTTGGCCTCGGCGCGCTCGGCGACCGGGCGGTCGTCGACGCCGCGGGCGAGCCGGTGCAGGGCCGCGCCGACACTGCCGCCCAGGATCGAGGCGGCCTCCGATTCCGGCAGCGCGGCGAAGGCGCCGACCGTCTCGATGCCGAGACTGCGCAACCTGCCCTCGGCCACCGGACCGATCCCCCACAGCTTGCGCACCGGCAGCCCGGCCAACAGTCCGCCCTGTTCGGCGGGCGAGATCACCCGCATGCCGTCGGGTTTGGCCAGGCCGGAGCCGATCTTGGCCAGCTGCTTGCCGGTGCCCGCGCCGATCGAGGCGGTGAGTCCGGTCCGCGCGGTGACCAGGGCGCGCAGCATCGCGCAGTACTGCTCGACCTCGGTGACGCTCGCGCCGGCCAGTTCGGCGGGCTCGGCGAACGCCTCGTCGAACGACAGCGTCTCCAGCACCGGGATCCGGCCGCGCAGCGTGTCGAACACCGCGGCGCTGAGCACCGAGTACACCGCGCCGCGGGGCGGCACCACCACGGCCGACGCCCCGATCAACCGCCGGGCCTGATGCATCGGCATCGCCGAGCGCGCGCCGAAGACCCGCGCCTCGTAGCTGGCCCCGGCGACCACCCCGCGCTGCCCCGCGCCGCCGACGAGCACCGGCCTGCCGCGCAGCGTCGGGCGGGTGAGCTGTTCGACCGAGGCGAAGAACGCGTCCATATCGATGTGCAGCACCCAGCGGCGGGCGGTGACCGCCGCATCTGCCCTGGCCGGGACGCCGGCGGTGTCGGCATCGGTGCGCACGCCCGCAATCTACGCGGCGCCGCCGACATATTTCCGACAGCAGGTCGACAGCCGTGGCACAGCGATCACCCAGTCGGATATGTGATGATCGGTGGATGAAGATCCGCAAGGCTGTCATTCCGGCTGCGGGAATCGGCTCCCGGCTCCTTCCGCTGACCAAGGCGACGCCGAAGGAGATGCTGCCGGTCGGCGACAAGCCGGTCATCGAGCACACCGTCCGTGAACTGGTCTCCTCCGGGATCACCGATATCACCATCGTCGTGAGCAGCGGCAAGTCGCTGATCCAGGACCACTTCCGCCCCAACCCGGCGCTGGTCGCGCAGCTGCGCGCCGACGGCAAGTCCGCCTACGCCGACGCGGTCGAGGAAGTCGGTGAGCTCTCGCGCGCCGGTCACATCACCTACCTCGACCAGCACGGCCCGTACGGCAACGGCACCCCGGTGCTCAACGCCGCCCGGCACCTCGGCGACGAGCCGATGCTGGTGCTGTGGCCCGACGACGTCTTCGTCGCCGAGGTCCCGCGCGCCCAGCAGCTCATCACCGCCTACGAGTCCACCGGCTGCCCCGTGCTGGCCCTGCTGCCGATGGCACCAGGCGAGTCGCAGCGCTACGGCGTTCCGGTGGTCCGCGAGGACCTCGACAACGGCCTGCTGCGCATCTCCGGCCTGATGGAGAAGCCCAAGCCCGAGGACGCCCCCTCGGCGTTCGCGGCGATCGGCGGCTACGTGGTGACGCCCGGCATCATCGACGAGCTGAGGACGCAGACCGACAACTGGTACACCCACCGGACCGGCGAGGTGTACCTGACCGACGCGATCAACACCTACGCCGCCAACCACGCGGTGTACGGCCAGGTCATCCAGGGTCGCTGGTACGACACCGGCAACCCGGCCGACTATCTGGTCGCCCAGTTCGCCTCCGCGCTGGCCCACCCCGAGTACGGGCCGCTGCTGCGGCAGCTGGTCGACTGACGCTCAGAAGCGCCGGATCGTGAAGATGTCGAATTCCCGCAGGGGATGCAGCCCGACCGGAACGCCCCAGTCGTGGGCGTCGAGGATCTGGCCGAGCCCCGCGTAGATGCCGACGTGCGAGCCGTCGCCGTTGAGGATGACCACATCGCCGGGCGCGAGCCCGCGGAAGGTCACCGGCATGCCGACCTTCGCCTGCTCCCAGGTGGTGCGCGGCAGGTCAACCCCGACCTGCCGGAACGCCCACTGCACCAGCGCGGAGCAGTCCCACGAGTGGGGCCCCACGGCGCCCCACTCGTAGGGTTTGCCGATCTGGGTGAACGCGGCGGTGAGCGCGCCGATCCCGGTCGCGCTGGGTAACGGGAGCGCGCCGGAGCCGCTGGAGCTACCGGACGAGGAACCACCCGAGCCGGACGCGCTCCCGGTTTGCGACCAGGCGGGCCCGGCGAGGACCAGCGTGGTGATGGTGGTGGCGACGAACCCGAAGGCCAACCGTCGCAAGACTTTTCGCCGCATATGCTGTTCCGCCTCCCCGCGTTTCCTACCGGACGTAAGAGCGTGGCGAGCAGCTCGCCGAGCCGACGACCCGGTACCGGGGTGACCCGGCGAACTACCCGTGTTCGGACGAGATCAGACGTAACACACAGCTACTGCCGCCTCAGCGGGTTCCATGCGCATCAGCAGTAACACTGTCGATTGTGCGCGAAGATCACCGAGCTGTCACACACATTCAGCAACTTGTCAGCATCGTTATCATCGGCCGGGCGGGCGCACACGAACGGGGCGGGACCGAAAGTCGGTCCCGCCCCGTCGTAGTCGTCGATCAAGCCTTGCGAACGACCGCCTTCACGCCGCCGGTGAGCTCGGCCGCGTCCGCTTCCGCCGCACCGAAATCGAGCGTGGTGGCGAGGACTTCACCGGCGATCAGCTCGCGGTGGGTCTGCGCCCAGGCCAGCCGCTCGGCCGGGACCTCCAGGGTGACGGCGATCCGGTCCGACACCTCGAGGCCCTGCGCCTTGCGGGTCTCCTGGAGATCACGGATGAGATCGCGAGCCCAGCCCTCGGCCTCCAGCTCCTCGGTGACCACCGAGTTCAGTACCACCAGACCGGCATTGGCGGGCAGCGCGGCGGTGGACTCGGGTTCCGCGGCCACCAGGCGCTGGGTGTACTCCTCGGGCAGCAGGGTGATCCCGGCGGCGGTGACGACACCCTCGGCGGATTCGCTCCACTCCCCGGCCTTGACCGCCTTGATCACCGTCTGGACCTGCTTGCCCAGCCGCGGACCGGCGGCACGCGCGTTGACGACCAGCTCGAAACGGCCGTGCGCGTCGACATCGGTGGTCAGGTCGACCTTCTTGACGTTGACCTCGTCGGCGATCAGCTCGGCGAACGGCGTGAGCCGCTCGGCGTCGGCCGCGGCGATGGTGACCTCGGCCAGCGGCAGCCGCACCCGCAGGTTCTGCGCCTTGCGCAGGCTCAGCACGGTCGAGCAGACCACCCGCACCTCGTCCATCGCGGCGACCAGCTCCGGGTCGTGCGGCAGCTCGGTCTCGGCGGGCCAGTCGGTCAGGTGCACCGAGCGCTCCCCGGTGAGCCCACGCCAGATCACCTCGCTGATCAGCGGCAGCAGCGGCGCGGCGAGGCGGGTGACCACCTCGAGCACCGTGTGCAGCGTGTCCACCGCGTCCCGGTCCTCGGACCAGAACCGCGACCGGGACCGGCGCACATACCAATTGGTGAGCGCGTCGGCGAACGAGCGCAACTCGTCGGTGGCACCGGCGATGTCGTAGCTCTCCAGCGCCTCGGTGATCACGTCCCGGGTGACCGCGAGCTTGGCCAGGATGTACCGGTCGAGCACGTGCGGCGAATCCGTGCGCCACACACCGGGCTTCGAGGCGTAGAGCTGCAGGAAGGTCCACGCGTTCCACAGCGGGCGCAGCGCGTGGCTGACGCCTTCGCGGATGCCGCGCTCGGTGACGATGAGATTGCCGCCGCGCAGGATCGGCGAGCTCATCAGGAACCAGCGCATCGCGTCGGAGCCGTCGCGGTCGAAGACCTCGTTGACGTCGGGGTAGTTGCCCTTCGACTTCGACATCTTCAGGCCGTCGTCACCCAGCACGATGCCGTGCGCGGCAACGGTTTTGAACGACGGCGAGTCGAACAGCGCGGTCGAGAGCACGTGCAGCGTGTAGAACCAGCCGCGGGTCTGACCGTTGTACTCGACGATGAAATCGCCGGGGAAGTGACTGTCGAACCACTCCTTGTTCTCGAACGGGTAGTGCACCTGGGCGAACGGCATCGAGCCCGACTCGAACCAGCAGTCGAGCACCTCCGAGACCCGGCGCATGGTCGACTTGCCGGTCGGGTCATCGGGATTCGGCCGGGTCAGCTCGTCGATGTAGGGGCGGTGCAGGTCGGTCGGGCGCACGCCGAAATCGGCCGCCAGCTCGTCGAGCGAGCCGTAGACGTCCAGGCGCGGGTAGGCCGGGTCGTCGGAGACCCACACCGGGATCGGGCTGCCCCAATAGCGGTTACGGCTGATGTTCCAGTCGCGCGCGCCCTCGAGCCACTTGCCGAACTGGCCGTCGCGGATGTGCTCGGGCACCCAGCTGATCTGCTGGTTCAGCTCGACCATCCGGTCGCGGAACTTGGTGACCGCGACGAACCAGGACGGAACGGCCATGTAGATCAGCGGCTGGCCGGAACGCCAGCTGTGCGGGTAGGAGTGCTCGATCGTCTCGTGCCGCAACAGCTTTCCGGCGGCCTTGAGGTCCTTGATGATCACCGGGTTGGCGTCGAAGACCATCAGGCCCTCGTAGGGCGGCACCATCGAGGTGAACTTGCCCGCCGGGTCCAGCGGCTGGACGATCTCGATCCCGTTCGCCGAGGCGACGTCCATGTCCTCCTCACCGAACGCCGGGGCGAGGTGGACGATGCCGGTGCCGGAGTCGGTGGTGACGTAGTCGGCGGTGAGCACGCGGTGCGCGTTCGGGTGACCGACGAAGAAGTCGAACGGCGGCGCGTAGGACAGGTCGGCCAGCGCCGCGCCGTCGTACTCGCCGAGCACCTCGGGCTCCTCGCCGAATTCCCGCGCGTAGTGCGAGACCCGTTCGGCGGCCAGCACATAGCGCTTGCCGTCGGCGGCGCGCAGGTGCACGTAGCGCACGTCGGGGTGCACCGCGATCGCCAGGTTGGACGGCAGGGTCCACGGCGTGGTGGTCCAGATCAGCGCGTTCGCGCCGTCGAGCGCGGCGAAGGGGTGCTCGGCGGGCACGCTCAGCACCATGTCGACGGTGACCGCCGGGTCCTGGCGCATCTTGTACGCGTCGTCGAGGCGGGTCTCCTGGTTCGACAGCGGCGTCTGCTCGTACCAGCTGTAGGGCAGCACGCGGAAGCCCTGGTAGATCAGGCCCTTGTCGTAGAGCGACTTGAACGCCCACATCACCGACTCCATGAAGTCGAGATCGAGGGTCTTGTAGTCGTTGTCGAAGTCGACCCAGCGGGCCTGGCGGGTCACGTAGTCGCGCCACTCGCCGGTGTAGCGCAGCACCGAGGACTTACAGGCGGCGTTGAACTCGGCCAGCCCCATCTCGTCGATCTGCGACTTGTCGGTGATGCCGAGCTGCTTCTCGGCTTCGATCTCGGCGGGCAGGCCGTGGGTGTCCCAGCCGAAGCGGCGGTCGACCTTGTGGCCGCGCATGGTCTGGAAGCGCGGGATCAGGTCCTTGACGTAGCCGGTGAGCAGGTGGCCGTAGTGCGGCAGGCCGTTGGCGAAGGGCGGGCCGTCGTAGAAGACGAACTCGGTGTCGCCCTCGCGGTTGGCCAGGCTGGCGCGGAAGGTGTCGTCGCGCGCCCAGTAGTCGAGTACCCGCTGTTCCAGTTCCGGGAACGACGCGCCGGAACCGGCGCCGAAGTCGACCCGGGGGTACGCACCGGTGGTTGTCTCGTCCGCCATCGCGGATCTGCTCCTCGTGCCGCCGCGCCGTCGGCGCGAATCCTGGGCACGGGGACGATGCCGGCGCCGGTGCGCCGTACCGCGGTACCACCCCGTTTGCCCGTTCTGTCCCGAGGGAGCGGCGCGGGCCTCTCGTTGTGTGAGCTGTGACGGGCTCACCCGTTCGGTTCTACTGAGCGCGGACGCCGTTCTTCCGAAGGCTCCCCGGTGATGGCCGGATCTATGCCGTGTGTAGTTCGATTCTAACCGGGACCGTCCAGCGGATATTTCGCGCCGTCAGTCCCGCCGGGCGTGTCGGCCGGGTGGGACCGGGTCGTTCTCGGGTTTTCGGGTGGCCAGCGCGCTCACCAGCAGGGTGGCGGCACCGACGACACAGATCAGAATGCACCCCCACGCCCACAGCACCGAACCGGTGGCGAGCGCCGCGACGAGCAGACCGAAACCGATAGCCGCGAGGACGAGCGTCAAGACGAGCATGCTGACTCCCAAGAACCCGAGCAGCCCGACGAAAGCTGGGCGTTTCCCTGGTCACACAGCGTGCCGTGTGACCAGGGTCCAGTTTACTTGGCGCCCTTGGCGAAGGAGGCGGGAGCCAGACTGTTGGCCGAACCGTTGGTTTCGCCGGCGAACTCGCCACCGTCGACCGGGACGGCCGAGCCGCGGTTCTCCAGCTCCTCCAGCTGCGACTCCAGGTACGACTTCAGCCGCACGCGGTACTCGCGCTCGAAGGTCTTCAGCTGCTCGATGCGGCTCTCCAGCACCGTGCGCTGCTGGGTGATGGTGGCCATGATCTCGGCGTGCTGGCGCTCGGCGTCGGCGGTCAGCGCCTCGGCCTTGTCCTTGGCCTGCCGGATCTGGGTGTCGGAGCGGTTCTGCGCGTCGGTCAGCATCGCGTCGGACTTCTGGCGCGCGTCGGCGATCATCGCTTCCGAGCGGGTGCGGGCGTCGCCGACCAGTCGCTCGGAGTTTGCCCGCGCGTTCGAGAGCAGGCCCTCGGCCTCGGTCTTGGCGTCGGTGGTGAGCCGGTCGGCCATTTCCTGCGCCAGGGTGAGCACCTTCGCGGCCTGCATGTTCGCGTCCGGGCCCGAGTTGTCGCGCACCGGAGCGGCGACCGGCATCGGCGCGGGCGGTGCGGGTGGCACCGGCGGCGCGATCGGTTCCGGAGCCGGTGGCGGGGCCTGTTGGACAGGCGCCTTGACGGCGTTGACCGGCGCGGACGCGCGGTTCTTCTTGGCGTCGGCCAGCTCGGTGTCGAGTTCGGCGACCCGCTGACGCAGGTCGGCGTTCTCTTCGATCAGGCGCGAGAGCTCCTGCTCGACGAGATCCAGGAAGGCATCTACCTCGTCCTCGTTGTAGCCGCGCTTACCGATCGGCGGTTTGCTGAACGCGACGTTATGCACATCGGCGGGAGTCAGCGGCATCGAAGGATCCCTTCACGCGTCTTTTGGAGAACTAGCAAGCGGTCTTCTCGATTCAGTATGTCACACGGAGGTCACGGGCTGCCCGAGCCTACCCACGATGGACATCAGGATGAACACCACGAAGAGCAGGACCATTATCGACAGATCGAGCCGAATACCCCCGAGATTCACAGGAGGTATCAACCGCCTCAGGAGTTTCACCGGTGGGTCGGTGACCGTGAAGATCACCTCGAGGATGATCACCACCACACCGGTCGGGCGCCAATCGCGCGCGAAACTGCGAATGAACTCGACGATCACCCGGCTGATCAGCAACAGCCAGAAGATGAAAAGCACCAGGTACAGAACCGCGAACAGGGCCACGTCTTCACTCTGCCGCAAAATCGGCGGCGTGCAAAATGGCCGCGCCGCGCAGTGCGCGGGCGGCCATCACGGCGGTGCGGAGGTGGTCGCTATTTCTGGTTGTAGAAGCCGTTTTCGGCGATCCGGCGGCGCTCTTCCGCTGATACGTCGACATCAGCCGGTGAGAGCAGGAACACCTTCGTCGCCACCTTGTCGAACGAACCACGCAGCGCGAACGCGAGCCCGGCCGCGAAATCGACCAGCCGTTTCGCATCGGCATTGCTCAGGTCGACCAGATCCATGATCACCGGGTTGCCCTCACGGAAACGCTCACCGATGATCCTGGCCTCGCTGTAGTCCCGCGGACGCAGCGTGGTGATCTTGGACAAGGGACCTCCGTCCTCGAAGATCCCAGGCCGCCGCGCGGCGGCAGGCTCGGGGCGCATGCGCTCCTCCAGCCTGCGCTCCTCGGCGTCGGGATCGACCGCGAGCGCGCCACGGGTGGAACCGCGCATGCCGGGTGCGACACCGCCCGCCCGGAACGAGCGCCCCGATGACGGCGCGGTCTCGATCCTGGTGGGGCGACGTGGCGTCTCATAACGATCGTCGGCGTAGGTGTCGGCGACGTAATCGTCACGACGCGCCTGGTAGGCCGACTTGTAGGCCGGCTGCGGGTAGTCGTCGGCCTCGTCCTCGAAACGGTCGGCGCCGTATCGGTCTTCGGCGTAGCGGTCGTAGCTGCGCGGGCGAGTGCGGCCCGCGCGCTCGTCGGCGCCGCGAGGGGCGTGATCGTCGACGTAATCGTCTTCGTACTCGTCGAGCGGAACCATGCCGAAGTACGCCTTGAACTTGTGCAGCGTGCTCATCTGGTCGACCTTCCTTCGGCCCCGGTGGCGGCCGGGTGTTGAAGTTCTTGCTCAGCGCCTCGTCGGCCCAATCGTATGTGTCGAATGTGACTGATGAGGTTTCTTTGCTACGCCGAGGTTATCGGTCGCGCGCCCATCAAGGCGGTACCGACACGCACACACGTCGAACCGTGTTCGACCGCAACTTCCAAATCACCCGACATACCTGCAGAAAGTTCGGTGGCGTCGGCGTGTCGAGCCAGCAGCGAAGTGTGCAAAGTCGCAAGATTCGCAAAGGACGCATCACTGGCGGCGTCAAGGGGCGGAATCGCCATCAGACCGGCCAGATGCAGGCCGGGGGCCTTCGCCACGAGGTCGGCCAAGGCGGGCAGATCGGCCGGTGGGACACCCCCGCGACCGGGGTCGTCGTTCAGGCTCACCTGGAGCAGGACGCGCAGGGGCGCGGTACGCTCGCCGGCTGCCATGGCGTCCTGCGCGGCCCGGTCCAGGGCGGTTGCCAGGCGTTCGCTGTCGACCGAGTGCACGGTGTGCGCCCAGCGCGCCACCGCGCGCGCCTTGTTCCGCTGTAGACGGCCGATCATGTGCCATTCGACGTCGTCGTAACCCAGCTCGGTGACCTTGGCCGAGGCCTCCTGCTCCCGCGACTCGCCGAACTCGCGCCTGCCGAGGCCGTAGAGGATGTCGACGTCGGCGGCGGGGAAGAACTTCGTCACCGGCAGCAGCCGGACCGCACCGGCCGGTCGGCCCGCGGCCGCCACGGCGGCATCGATGCGGGCCAGCAGGCCGTCGAGGCGGGCCGAGAGTTCCTGGGCGCGGGTGGTCTCGCGCGCCGCGCTCACGCGGTGGGGTCCATCCAGATCACGCCGGCGATGCGGCCGGTCGGGGCGCCGCGGCGGTGGCTGAACAGGGTCTTGTCCTCGATCGTGCAGCGCGGGTCCAGCGCGATGCCGCCGACGCCCGCCTCGGTGAGCTGCGTGCTGATGCCGGCGCGCAGGTCCAGACCGGGGGTCTTGCGGACCGTGGTGGTGGCGCTGCCGGGCAGGTGGGCCTCGACGTCGGCGCGCATCGCGGCGGGGACCTCGTACTGGCGGCCGGAGGCGGCGGGGCCGAGGAAGGCGCCGATCCGCTCGACCCGCGCGCCCACCGACACCATCGCCTCGAGCACCCGCGGCACGATCCCGATCCGGGCGCCGATGCGGCCCGCGTGCACCGCGGCGATGACACCCGCCTCGTCGTCGGAGAGCAGGATCGGCACGCAGTCGGCGGTGAGCACCACCAGGGCGAGGTTCGGCACGGTGGTGACCAGCGCGTCGGTGACCGGGACCGGTTCGGCGCGCGGCCCGTCGACGATCTCCACGGCGCGCCCGTGCACCTGCTCCATCCACACCAGCCGGTCCGGGGTGAGCCCGATCCCCTCGGCCAGCCGAACCCGGTTGCGGCGCACGGCTTCCGGATCGTCGCCGACGTGATCGCCCAGGTTGAACGAGTCGTACGGGGCGGCGGAGAAGCCACCGGCGCGGGTGGTGGTCACCCGGCGAACGGTCACGGTGGGAGGTGCGGAAGTCATGACTTCGAGCGTAGTGCCGTCCGGGCGGGGCGCGGCGCCCGTGGGTGGTGACGTCGGTCAACCCCGGTGCGCCGTGCCGACCCGGCACCGGACGCCGGAGGCGAGCCCGGTCCGCGCGCTGCGTGCTCGGCACCGCTCGGCACCGCTCGGCACCGCTCGGCACCGCTCGGCACCGCTCGGCACCGCTCGGCACCGCTCGGCACCGCTCGGCACCGCTCGGCACCGAGCACAGCTCAGTGGCGCGGGGCCGAGGGGACGGACGGGGTGCTCGGGCCGCTCAGCTCGTCGAGCTTGCGGGCGATGCCCGCGCGACTGGTGAGGCCGAGCTTGCGCAGGACGCGGCCGAGGTGGTCCTCGACGGTGCGGGGGCTCAGGTACAGGTGCGCGGCGATGTCCTTGTTCGCGTAGCCCAGCGCCGCCAGGTCGGCGACTTCGCGTTCGCGCCTGGTCAGGATGGAGACAGTGGGTGAGCAACTACCGGCCAGGCGGCGCTGGGCGGTGGTGGTCTCGGCCAGCAGGCGCTGCGCGCCCGCGTCGGCGAAAGCCGCCCGCGCCGAGGCGAATCGGCTGGTCGCCTCACCGAAATCGCCGCGACGGCCCGCGACGGTGCCGGCCAGCAGTTCGGCCTGCGCGCGGTTGACCGCCATTCCGGCGCGGGTGAACGCGGCGATCGCCTGCTCGGCCGCCGCCGCGGCGGCACCGAGATCACCGATGGCGGCGGCATAGTCGGCCATGGCCAGCGCGGCCGACCCGACCTGACTGCCCAGACCCCCGTGCGACACGAAGGCGCCGCCCGGGTCCTCGTGCGCGGTGCTCCGACTGTCGTCGGCCGGATGCGACGTGTGCACACCGACGGCCGAGCCCTCGACT
>NZ_JBFAHQ010000007.1:67148-70636 GCF_040654235.1 Nocardia sp. NPDC050718
TGCGATGCTCCGACTGCCATCAGCCGGATGCGACGTGTGCACACCGACGGCCGAGCCCTCGACTGCGATGCTCCGACTGCCATCAGCCGGATGCGACGTGTGCACACCGACGGCCGAGCCCTCGACTGCGATGCTCCGACTGCCATCAGCCGGATGCGGCGCGTGCGCACCGACGGCCGAGCCATCCGGTGCGGTGTGCGGCACGCCGGGAGCACCGCCCGCGACGCGCGCGGCACCGACCACGGTCGGCCGCGCGGCGCGACCCGGACTGCTCGGCCGCTGGTCTCCCGGGGTGGAGCCGTCACCGCCCGCGACGGTTTCACCGACACCGATGGCCGACATCTGGGCGGTCGCCGCGGCGGCGGCCCGGGCGACGAGGTCAGCGGCTCTCGTGAGATCACCGTCGGCGATGGCGGCGTGGGCTGCCCTGGCGAGATGCGTGGGATGCAGCGGGCCGGGGCGGGTGTCGAGGGTGGGCAGAGTCGGTGCCGAATCCCTGGGAAGCGCGGGGACGCCGGGCGCCGGAACACCCGGGACCGGCGGAACGGTGGGCGGGCGACCCAGGTCGGAGACCTGGTCACCGGGCGGTCGAAGGTCCGAGGACGGGAGGACCAGGAGGCGGGCGGTTTCGGCGAGGGTGGTCTCGACGACCTGGCGCCACCAGCGCATGGCGGGGCGCGGCAGGGCGGCGACGGCGTGCCACTGGGTGGTGACGGTGTCGGTGGGGGCGGTCAGCAGCAGGGTGCGGAGTTTGACCGCGCCGGCGAAGGAGAGCAGGTCGGGGTGGTGGAAGGTGGTGGCGGCCTCGGTCGCGTCGTCGGCGGCGGCGATCGCGGCGTGCAGGCGACCGAGTTTGGCCAGCGAGTACGCGCGGACGGTCTGGAGTTCGGCGAGGGCGTAGCTGCGGCCGAAGCGGTGGCTGACCCGCAGCGCGCGGTCGAGGTGGACGAGACCGTCGCGGTCGTGGTCGAGGAAGTAGGCGCACCAGCCCAGGGCGGGGATCGCGTGGACGACCTCGCGGAATCCGGCGTCGGTGAGGTCCTCGAAGGCCCGATGGCACCCGGGATAGAGGTCGGCCGCGGTCCGGATCTGGCCGTCGGCGACGAAACCGAGACAGCGCAACGCCAGCGCGGCGGCGCGGACCGCCGGGTCCTCGATCTCGGCGGACCCGAACAGGGCGTTGAGGCGAGCGTGGCCCTCGGCGTCGCGGTGGTCCTGCAATTCCAGGATGGCCAGTTCCAGCTGGACCGGGCCGTCACCGGCGCGGCGGGGCAGGGTCGCGGCGGTCGCGAGCAGCGTCCTGGCCTGCTCGACCCGGCCGCGCATGCGGGCGCACCGGGCCGAGAGCAGCAGCGCTTCCAGCTGGTGGGGGCCCGGTTCGGCGGCGGCCGGGTCGAGCGCCGCCGCCGCGCGCTCGCCCGCGCCCGCCAGCAGCAGCGCCCGGCCGAGCGCCACCGCGTCGGCGAGCGGATCGGCGACCGAGGGCGCGATCCGGTGCGCGAGCGCGAGCCAGCGCGCGGCCGAGGCCGGGGTGTCGGCGAGGACCTGGTCGGCGGCCAGCCGCAATTCGGCTCCCGCGATCTCGTCCGTGCCGAGCAGCGCGTGTTCGAGTTGCGTGGCTCGCGCGGTCATCGGCGCGTCGCGGGCGCGCAGGGCCAGTGCGGTGCGGCGGTGGGCCAGCGTCAGCCAGCCCTGCCCGGCCAGGCGGTAGGCGGCGGTGCGGATCAGCGGGTGGACGAAGGTCACCGTGCCGTCGACCGCGCGGACGACACCGCGTGCGGCCAGACCGTCGAGCGCGCCCGCCACCGACGCGGCGGAGAGATCCGCTGTCGCCGACAGCAGTTCGAGGTCGGGCGGCGCACCGCACACGGCGACGGCTTGCGCGACCGACCGTTCGAGCTCGGGCAGCTGGGCCAGTTCGGCGCGGATCGTCCGGTCGACGGCCGCGTAGTCGGTCGACGCGGGATCCGGGTTCTCCCCGCGCAGCGCCCGGTCCAGCTCCCGATCGGGCAGGTCGGCCAGCAGGGACAGGTACAGCGGATTGCCCTGGGACGCGTCGAGCAACCGCGCGCGCCGCCGCGGGTCCTCCCCCGGCAGCAGACCGTCGACCTCGACCCGGGTGAACGGCGGCACCCGGACCTGCGCCGAGCGGACCCGCGGTGCCCGCAGCAACCGGGCGATCGATGGCGGACAACCGCCGTCGCGGAACGCCAGGAGCAACCGGAACCCGCCCACCGGCCGATTGCGGATCAGGAAGGCCAACAGCCGAACCGATTCCGCGTCGGCCCATTGCGCGTCGTCGACGACCAGCAACGTCTCCGCCGTGCCGAGCGCGCGCCGCAGCCACCGGGCGAGCGGGAGGTCGGCCAGCAGTTCCGCCGCGGGCACGGCGACCTCCGGGTCGTCGACCGGCAGAGCGCCCGTGGTCGCGGAGCCCGACCCGTCGCCCGCATCGACATCGCCCAGCTGTTCGACGAGATCGTCGGCGAGATAGCGCGGTTGGGTGCGGGCGTCCTCGGCACCGGTGATCGAGAACACCCGGCACGGTGCGGCCTGGGCGAAATGGGTGATCAAGCGGGACTTGCCGATTCCGGCGGGCCCCTCCACCAGCAGCAGCCAGGGGGCGTCGGGGCCGGTGAACGTCGAGGTCAGCGTGGCGAGTTCGGGAGCCCGGCCGACGAAGGCGCGTTCGATCACCGTCACCACCCCCTCTCCTGCCCGGATTGTCCGGGGTGAGCCTAACCCGGGCCGCCGACGCGCGAATGCCGTGGTTTCCCGGATGCTCCGGAGACGGCCGTGGGGTTGGGTGGGCGAGGCCGATCACCGCCGAAGGGTCCGCGGTGAGGTTCTTCAGAAAGAAGGTTCGCATGACATTCACCGGCAAGGGCAAGGTTTCGCGGTTCGCGCTCGCACTGCTGGCGGTCTCGGCACTCGGTGCCGCTGGCTGCTCGGCCGTGGACAAGGTCACCGAGGTGGCCAAGGACGCGGGCAAGTCCGACACCGCCCGCTCGAAGGTCGGTGACTGCATCAACGTGATCTCGGCGTCGATGATCGACTCCAAGACCGAGCCGGTCGATTGCTCGGCCGAGACCGCCGTCTACAAGGTCGTCCAGGTGCACGATCAGAAGGTCGAGTGCCACGAGGACTACACCTCCTACGAGGAGACCTTCGGCAGCGGCGGCACCCTCGCGTTCCTCTGTCTGGCCCCCAACTTCAAGGAGGGCAGCTGCTACAACGAGGGCATGATGACCGGCTACAAGTTCGTGCCGTGCACCGCCACCGAGGCCGACTTCAAGGTCGTCTCGCGGATCGACGGTCAGGTCGACGAGCAGCTGTGCGGCGCGGACGCCGACTCGGTGCTGGTCGTCAACGACCCGAAGACCACGTTCTGCCTGGGCAGCGCCAAGGGCTGAGCCCCGGAGCAGCAGCGGCAGCATCGCGTTGGTGACCGCGACGGCACCGAAGACATTGGTCTCGAAGACCTCGCG